>NZ_AJLE01000011.1 GCF_000296775.1 Sulfurovum sp. AR
TTCAGATATAAACATGTTTTTTTATCATAATACGCCTATTCAATTAAGATATAAAGAAAAACGATTTTGTGAACTACTTATAAGACATGTAAACAGAATTGTGCCTAATCATAGGATCTATGATTATGTTTGGGAAGGTGAGGTGAAAGAATCTTATCCTTTAAGACAATTACTTGTTGAACTTAGAAAAAAACTCCCTTTTAATATCATACAGACAAAGATTAGAGAGGGGTATATGATTGAAACTCAAAAATAAACTTTACCTCATTCTATTTTTGATAACGAGTACATTGATTGTTTTCACAGGAGTAATGTATAGTAATTTTCAGCAGCAAAACCAAAACAACCTAAACGATAAGCTCACTCAAAGTATCCATGTTAATAGACTTTTGTTAAGTTCTGCTGTAAATGATAGCTATCAAACATTTGAAGAGAAAAAAACTTTTTTTACGCGCATCCATCAGAAAACGATAGATGAATTTAAAAAAGATGAAAACATCTCTTTAGTGCAGTTGAGAAATAAAATAGTGTCACTGTTTCAATTAAACGATGTGAAAGTGGATATTTATGTAATCAATAAAGAGTATGTAATCACCGATGCGACCTTTGAAAAAGATATTGGTCTAGATTTTAAAAATATCTTTGGTGGAAAGAAGTATTTCGATAATATATCAAGAGATAATGATATACATATTGAGAATGATCTTTTAATAGACTATATGGACGAAAGTATCAAAGTGTATTCATGTGCAAGTCTCAATCATGATAAATACCTACAAATGTCCTTTGCTGATCCCTTCATCTATAAAAAATTACGTCAGACTGTAGAAAATATTTCCAAGAGTACTCAGAACAAAATAAATCTTTTTCGCATTACAAAAACACCTTCTAACGAGGAATACTATGAAAACATACTGAACGATGAAACTATCATAAACAAAGAAGAGTATCTTAATTTACAAAAAAAATTTCCTATAAACCGTGTTACTGATGATGCCATTATCAATGCGAACCGACAAAACAAAATCATAAGATCAGATAAAAATATTGCAAAAAATTTATTGACGTTTTATATACCAATATTTAGCAAAAAAAAGGAGGGATCATCACTAGATCGTAATTTCATCATGAAAATGGACATTGATATCAGTGAGTATTTGAATCAACAACAGAAGAACAAAAATATTTTTATTCTCTTAGGTATTGTTCTGTTTACTTTGATAGGTATCCTATATAATTTTATAAAAAACCACTTTTATTTTCCTATCACCAAAATTACACAAAATTTTAAAGACAATATAACGATAAATGATCCAGACTTGCTTAGCAAAAAGGATGAATTTGGGACTTTGGCAAATGAGTATAACACCCTCTATTCAAAACTACAAAACCAAGTAGAAAATAACCAACACCTTTTGAATGAGAACAAACAGTTCATCGCTGATATGGTCCATCAGATCAGAACACCACTCACTGTTATTATGACCAATGCATCACTCATTGAGATGCAAACCCAAGACCAGGTATCTTCCTATATCAAACAAATCAACTCTGCTATTAATATGCTTTCCAACTCCTATGAGGACCTCGCTTATGGTATAACCAATGACACTATAGAGTATAAACCTAGTGAGATTGATATTAGCAAATTGCTTCATGAAAGAATTGATTTTTTTGAAGTCATTGCTGAGGCCAATGAGAAAACCATTGTTACCGATATTGCCATGGATATACACCTCTATATGAATGATATAGAGCTAGAGAGGCTTATAGACAATAACCTCTCTAATGCTATTAAACATAGTCATGACAAAAGTAAGATCAAGATCATTTTGGAGAAAATCAATTCAGAGGTTCTCTTACAATTTATCTCTGAGGGGAAACATATTTATGATGTCTCTAAGATATTTGATAAAAATTATACAGAGTCTTATGGTGCCAAACGGAGTTTAGGGTTGGGATTAAACATGGTGAAAACCATTTGCGAGAAAAATAATATTTACTATGCTGTTAACTCAATAAATCATATGAATACCTTTACTTATATTTTCAAAGGTTAGTTTAGAAAGAAGTATAGTATACACATTAACAATCAAAGAGGATAATATTATGAAGCTAAAACATAAAATGAACCAAATATCATCCAGATTAAATGAGTTACATCCTATAGATAGCTCTTTAGTAAGTACACTCTATACTCTTTCAATTAAAAGTCTTTTAACGGCCATTATATTTACCATACTCGTAACCATATTCTTATATTCTGAACTTACTGATAGTATAGTAGTGTGGTGCAGTATTTTGGTTTCATTTTTATTATTAAGACTCTATCATGTCTACCTTTTTAAAACAACGCCTCAAATCCATTCCATTGAAACATGGTACAACACGTTTATGATACTTGCTTTTTTAACTGCTATAATGGTATCAATACTGGGTGCTGTATTTATTCACAGTCTTAATGAGTATTATCAACTTTTTATCGTAGCCGCATTATTAGGTCTTACTGCCGGTGCGACAACGTCATTATCTTCAGATTTACGTATTGCTATAGTGTATATCAGTATTATCATGCTCCCGTTGATCATTTCTATGACCATGATACACACATCATTAGCCTTTATACTTCCAGTACTTATGATCTTGTTTTACTTCTCTCAGATACTGATGATATTTAACAGTTATACTCACGAGAAAGAGATCAAAGAATTAAAAGCAGAACAGAACCTACTGAACAATTTATTTTCAGAGGTTCCTTTGGGAATGTTCAGCTATGATAAGGATTTAAATGTACTATATGCGAATAAACATCTCTCTAAGACATTCAATTATGAAGAGAACGAGCTAACGGGACTGAACCTTCACTCGCTTCATGACACAAAATTTATAGATATCCTTCAGGATACCCTTACCCAAGGGGCACAATCATACGTAGGATCATACAAAGCTATCAATGGCAATACATTTTGGCTCGAAACAACATGGTTTCCTTTTAAAGATATCAATAATAAGGTTCTTGGCGGTATAGGAATCATAGATGATAAAACAAAAGAGCATATGCATGAGGAAGAGCTTAAATCCCTTCATCTAACACTTCAGGACCAAGTAAAGAAGAATCAATTTCTATTAAAAGAGAACAAACAATTTATCGCTGACATGGTCCACCAGATAAGAACCCCTCTATCAGTCATTATGACAAACGCTTCTCTCATAGAGATGAATTCCGAGTCGGAAATATCATCATATATCACTCAGATCAATTCAGCTATCAATATGCTATCTAACTCGTATGAAGATCTCTCCTATATTATTTCAAATGATACTCTAGAATACCCGCCAATGGAAATAAATTTGACAGAGTTTCTTGAAGAAAGAATTCATTTTTTTGAAGTCATTGCACAAGCCAATAATAAAGGCATATCTACTGATATACAAAACAATATAAACATAACTATCAATGATACAGAATTGGAGAGGCTCATCGATAACAATATATCGAATGCTATTAAGCACAGTAATGACAACAGTCAAATAAAAGTCATTTTGAAAAAGGTCAATTCAGAGATCATCTTACAATTTATCTCTGAGGGGAAAAATATCTATGATGTCTCTAGGATATTTGATAAAAACTATACAGAGTGTTATGGTGCCAAACGGAGTTTGGGATTGGGATTAAACATGGTGAAAACGATTTGTGAAAAAAACTGTACTCGTTATTATGCCCATTCTCAAGAGGGTATAAATACATTTACTTATATTTTTCAAGGATAATAAGAAAAGAGAGGCGAACGAAGTCTCATGACCTCATTCCAAAAGAGTGAGATTAGAGCTTACACTCCCCAAGTTCTACCTCTCTATACTCTACATCCATCAATTTACATGCACGTTTCATGATGCCTTCTTGCGTAAATCCGAACTTCTCAAAGAGCTGCTCTGCCGGTGCGGATGCCCCGAAACTCTCCATACCGAGGACATCATCTGCATAACGGTAATACTCTGTTCCTGTTGCTGCTTCAACGGCAAGCACTTTTGTATTTGGATCAATGACTGCTGCCTTGTACTCTGCATCCTGCTCATTGAAGAGATCAAGACACGGTACGGAAACCACGTTTGCTTTGATACCAAGCACAGCCAGGTGGCATGCTGCCTTTAGACACGGCATCAACTCTGAACCTGAGGCCATCAGCGTAAAGTTCGCATCTTTTCTTTTCTTGACAATATAGGCACCTCTGCTTACATCACCGAAATCTCTTTTTGGCTTCAATGTTTCAAGCTTTTGACGACTCAATACAAAACCGTGTGGTGCTTTCATGGTCAGTGCTGTTCTCCATGCTTCCACATTCTCCGTAGCATCTGCCGGTCTCCATACATAGAAGTTAGGCAATGCTCTAAACTGTGACATATGCTCGATAGGCTCATGTGTAGGGCCATCTTCCCCTACTCCGATACTGTCATGCGTCCAGACAAAGAAGTTTTGGATCTTTGTCAATGCTGCGATACGTGCTGCAGGCTTAAGATAATCAGAGAATACAAAGAAGGTTGCATTGAACGGTATCGTTGTACCATAGAGTGCTATCGCATTGGTAATCGCAGCCATTGAGTGCTCACGGATACCAAAGTGCAGGTTCCTTCCTTTAGGAAAATCTCCCAGATCTTTCAACTCTGTTTTGTTCGAAGGTGCCAAGTCTGCCGAACCACCGATGAAAGATGGAATAGCTGTTGCAATAGCATTAAGGATCTTACCGTTTGAGTCTCTTGTTGCCATCGCTTTATCTCCGGAAAAATCCGGGAATTCGATCGCAGAGAAGTCAGGGTTAAGCAATCTTGCCAATGCTTCGTTCTGCTCGATAAGCGGTGCCTCTTTTTGTCTGTGTATCCACTCTTTCTCTGCAAGTTCACCCTGCTCTAATGCACATCTGAATCTCAACAGTACATCTTCCGGTATTTGGAAGAATGCTTCAGGATCAAAACCTTCTTTGGCCTTTGATTCAGCGATAATATCAGCACCTAGAGGTGCCCCGTGCGTATGATGAGATCCTTCCATATCACCTGCACCCTTACCGATGATCGTATTGGCAATGATGATCGTAGGTTTAGTGGCTGTTTTTACTTCTTCCAAGGCTTTTTCAATGTCATCATAACAGTGTCCATTGATCTTCATCACGTTCCAGTTCTGCGCTTCAAAACGTTTTTCAACATCTTCACTCCATGCGATGCTTGTGTCACCTTCGATCGTAATTGCATTGTTGTCATAGATAAGCACCATATCTTTAAGCCCCAAGTGTCCCGCAAGTGCACACGCTTCATAAGAGATACCTTCTTGCAAATCACCGTCACCACAGAGACAGTAGACTTTATGGTCTATCAGTTCACAGGTCTCTGAGTTTACCTGATTGGCAGTATAGGCTTCTGCCATAGCAAAACCTACCGCATTGGCGATACCCTGTCCCAAAGGACCTGTCGTGATCTCTATACCTTCAGTATGGCCATACTCCGGGTGTCCCGGTGTCTTAGAGTCTAGTTGACGGAAATTTTTCAAATCATCAAGCGTTACATTGTAACCCCAAAGATGTAAAAGAGAGTAGATCAGTGCCGAAGCATGTCCCCCTGAGAAAACCAAACGGTCACGATTGAGCCATTTTGGATTTTTAGGGTTATGGCTCAGCTTTTCACTCAACACCACTGCGATATCCGCAAGACCCATAGGTGCACCCGGGTGTCCTGAATTTGCTTTTTGGACCATATCAGCCGCTAAAAATCTGATCGTATTTGCCATCTTTTTACGCATTTTGTTCTGCTCTGTCATTGCCATAGTTATTCCTTTAGTTGTGTCTGTATAGGTATGTGTTCATCAAGGGTTGTAAAGCCATTTGCAACTTCTCATCAAAGTCTTCAAATCGTCTTTGTAAATCTTTTGCCAGAGTGTCTGCTTCTTCGATACTCTTCTCCAGTCCTAAAAGATTGACAAAGCTATTTTTATCGCTGTCATTTCCTGTGGGTTTTCCCGCCTCTTCTTCACTCTGTGTCTCATCTATGATGTCATCTTGTATCTGGAATAGCAGTCCCAGATCGATACCAAAATCATAGAGGGCATCCTGTACCCTCTTCTCAAGTCCTACGATAACGGCTCCCATCTGCATGGAGGTAGCGATGAGTTTGGCCGTTTTGTTCTTATGGAGTGTTTTGACCTGTTCTATATCCAACGGTGTGTTTTCAAAATAGCAGTCTATGGCTTGTCCAAGTACCATACCACGGCTGCCTCCATCACGCGCAAGCAACTCTACCAGTTTTATTTTCACATCTGCACGCAGTGGTGCTTTGGAAATGAGATAGAAAGCATCCGTATTAAGGGCGTCTCCCGCAAGTATGGCAGTCACTTCATCAAAACGTTTATGTAGCGTCTCATGTCCACGACGCAGATCTGCATCATCCATCGCAGGCAGATCATCATGTATCAGAGAATAGGTATGGAACATTTCAAGTGCTAGTGCTACGGGTAAAGCACCATTATAAAGCATCGGTTCATAGGCATCAACGATATTTAGAAGTAACATAGGACGAAAACGTTTTCCACCTGCAGTCAGCATCACACCCAGTGCTTCTTCATAGATAGGATGAAAACTTGGGACTTTTGGTAAGTTTTCGTTTAGATACGTTTCAAATCGTTGCAATGTATACCTTCGAAGTTTATTTGTTGAAATTATATCAAATTTGGATAAAATAAGCATATGAAAAAAGAAACATCACGCTTACTTATCACATGGACCAAGCGGCTGCTGGGTTTTATCGCTTTTTTGGTGTGGGGATATGTTATTTTTAGTATTTCACAATCACCGGCCCCATTTATAGAACAGGCACCCTACTGCATGGGGAGTACCATGCTTATCTTCGCTTTACTGACCGCTGCCTATAAAGGTCTGGATCACTGGAGTTTAAATCAAAAAGGGCATTAAACCTTACATTTTTTGGCAATTTGCGCAATCTGTTCCTCTAAAGTAAGCTTCTCTACATCAATGATCACATCTGCCACTTTTCTATAAGCTTTTTCACGTTCATTATAGAGTTTCTTAGCCTTTTTTTCATCTGAAAAAAGTGGGCGTTTCGCAAGTTTTGATTTAGCGTTTTTTGCTGTTTTCAAACGGTTATGGATCCAGTCAAAGGAAGCATCAAGCAACACCACCGTCCCCAGTTTCTTAAGGTTGTTCACTTTGTAAAAACCGCCGCCGCAAGAGATAAGCGTACCTGTCACGCATTTCTCTATCCAGTCGGCAGTGACCTGTTCCTGTGCCCTGAAATACGCTTCACCCTTTTTCTCAAATATCTTTTTGACCTCTTTGTTCTCTTTGGATTCTATCAGATCATCTGTATCTATGATATAGGTACCGTATTTTTTAGTAAATGCACGGGCAGTGGTACCTTTACCTACACCCATGAAACCTATGAGAATAATATTCTTTTTCAAAGTTTATACCATATTGTAACGGTCTATAATTCTTGAAAGACGTTTACGCAGATTTTTCAATGCCTCCACCGCGTCTTCACCTTCAGCAACAAGAGATTCAAACTCATCGAACTGTATCTTAGCGACCCAACCGATCTTGGTATGTTTTTTGATCCCAACAAAACGTACTTCACCAAAATGTTCTTTTGCCATTTTATAAATACGCTCAATTCTTTGATCTAGAGTTTTGACTTCTTTATTGCTTTTGTTGCTCATTGCTTTCCTTTTTTTTGATTAGATAGATCCCGTTCAAGCATCATATTTTCATTATGTGTTATAGGACTTTTACTTTCTGATATAATTATATCATATCAAAATGGCAAAACTATTACAAAAGGATGAGAGTGATGAAAAACATACTGATCACGGGTGTGAGTTCAGGGCTTGGTGAAGCTTTGGCTGAAAAATATTTGGAACATGGTGACAATGTCTATGCCATAGGTAAAACCCTGCCGAAAAAACTTGACCATTATCCTCACTTTTTCTTTTTCCCCTATGATCTGAGTGAAACATTCATGATCCAGTCTACACTCAAAGAGTTTTTACAACATCGTTCCTTTGACATAGTGATCCTCAATGCAGGGGTTTTAGGTGATATAAAGACTCTCTCTCAGACTGATCTCATGGATGCCAAAGCAGTAATGGAAGTCAATGTCTGGGCAAACAAGGAGCTTATAGACACCCTCCATGCACATGCACAGGTCAAACAGATCGTAGGCATCAGTTCAGGTGCTGCAGTGAATGGATCTAAAGGTTGGGGAGCTTACTCACTTTCTAAAGCAGGTCTCAATATGCTACTCAGTGTCTATGCCAAAGAGTTGCCGGAGATCCATTTTACCGCACTGGCCCCAGGTGTTATCCGTACCCCTATGGTTGAGCATATCATAGAAGAAGTCGATGATGCCCTGTTCCCTTCTGCTAAAAGACTCAAAGAAAATCCTATCCAAACACCTGAGCAAGCAGCCGAAAATCTCATCGATACTTTTCCCAAACTTCTAGCGTATGAGAGTGGAAGTTTTTTAGATGTAAGGACCATGTAAAATAAGCGTAAAAAATGATCTAGTGTGCAGTAGATTTTGTCTTTGAGTCTTGAAGGACTAGTAAACCTAGTTCAAAAGCCTCAAAGATGAAAGATGCTGTGCAATGGATCATTTAGACTTTGATCTTTTGCCATTCACCTTTATCGAAGGTTCTCCAGAGCCATGTCGCTTTGACAAACGTATCGGATATCATTGCAAGATAGACCAGTAATATAGACTCAAAATACCAGCTCAACACAAACGCAGGAATGATACGCACAAGCCATACAGAGATAAGGTTGATCTTCAACGTCCGTTTGGTATCTCCTGCTCCGCGCAAGGCACCGGAAAGCACAAAATTATAGGCTAAAGGGATCTGTGAAAATCCTACGATACGCAGATAGAGACTGGCTTCTTCAATGGTCTGTGCATCATCGGTAAAGAGCCATACGATCTTCTCAGGCATAAAGATCATAAAGAAAGAGAGGAAGAACATGAAACCCACCGTGTATTTGAGTACGAGTATGACATCTTCTCTGGACTGTTCAGGCTTTTTAGCCCCTAAACCCTGTCCCATCAGTGCCATGGCTGCGATGGTAAATCCAATGCCCGGCATGAAAGCCAATCCTTCTACCCGCAGCCCTATCTGATAACCTGCCAATACTTCTGTGCCAAATTGTGCAATGATCACCGTAAACAGCATAAAACTTCCAAATGTCAAAGAACGTTCGAACGAAGCAGGGATACCCACTTTGAGTGCACGTTTTAAAAGAGATCTAGAGTAGTGCCATGCAGGTATGTAAGGTGTTTTATGTCTAAGATAGAGCACCATATAGACGATCAGTTCCAGGACATTGACAATCACGGTACCTACCGCTGCACCCATCACACCTAACTCTGGAAACCCATGGTTACCGAAGATCAACAGATAGTTTAAAAATACGTTGAGCACAATGGAGACTATCTTGATCATCATGGGTGTCTTTGTGTCTCCTGCTGAGTTCAATGCCGTCACAAAAACCAGTTTCCCAAATACAAACGGGAGCATCCATGTCAATGTTTGTACATACTCTTCACCTAATCTAATCACCTCAGCTTCAGTACCAAACCATACATAGATATTTGAGGCAAAGACGTACCAAAAAGCCATAAGAGGTAGGGAGATATAAAGTACAAAATGAAGCAGGGTCGAAAGACCTGTAGAAGCCCGCTTCATCTGCCCTGCTCCAACAAAACGGGAAAGTAGTGCTGAAGTACCTATGTGAAGCAAAGAAAGCATCGCGAACAAGAACATAAGCGAATGTAGTCCCAGCCCTACTGCTGCCACAGCAAAAGCAGAAATACGCCCCACCATGATAAGATCCGTGATCACTTGCAGCATATCCAGCAGAGAATTCACTGCAGCGGGGAGAGAAAGCTTGAGTATCTTTTGGTGTTTTTTAGGAAAAAATCGTATCAAGAAAAACCGTTACCCTACGATCTGCGCAACATAGACATAAAGCAGAACGATGATCAGTGATGCTGTAGCCATCGTCCATATAAAAGCACCCATCATTCTGCCTGCATTAAACATTTGCCTGTATTTGTAAAGGAGAATAGGGAAAACGACCAGTGCCACAAACACAGGGAAATACATCAACGGACTTATACCATACTCCTCTATAGCGTATCCTACCGCTACAAAAGAAGTATAGATGATGATGTACACCATAGTGAGCACTACCATTTGCACGATCATAAAGAGTACTTTGGCTCCTGCTTTGTTTTTTTCATCGTTGTAGTACTGCATCTGTATTCCTCTATGGTGTTTTGCAGAATTATAGCACACCGTTTGCTTCGAAATCTTATTTGATATGGATGATGATGCATGTTGTTCAATCCAGTTCCGTGATGAGCACTTTATAAAGAATGTGTTACATTTTTTCTCTTCTTTTAATTTTTTATTACAAAAAATAATTTTATGACATAAATGTGACATGAATGTGACATCAAGAAAATAGACTGAAATGTTTTTAAATTTAAAAAAGGGAAAAAAATGAAAAACACTTATAAACTTGGTTTAGCTTCAATCGCAGCTTCACTAGCATTAGTTGGATGTGGTGGAGGAAGCTCTAGCAGTAATCCGGCAACTGTTTCAGGAAAATTTATCGATGCAGCGGTAGAAGGGTTAAACTATACATGTATGTCATCAGGAGTAAGTGGAGTTACAGACAATACGGGAACATTCACTTGCCAAGCAACAGATAATAATGTAACATTTTCTATAGGAGCTTATGTTATAGGTAGCTCTACATCTACTTCTGGTATTGTTACTCCTTACAATATTACAGCTGATGATACTGCCGCCGTTGATGTAGCACAATTACTTCAAACACTTGATGACGATGGTGACGGGGTTATCACTATTCCTGATGGTTATACAGCTTTAGATGATGTAAATGCTACACCAGGAGAGATAGACTTTGAGAGTGAAGTAGAAGCTGCATTAACTGTAGAGGCAGGAGCAACAGTTATTTTAGTTGATGGAAATACAGCACAAGACAGCATGGATGAAAATAGAATTCTAGCATTACTTGGCGGTAAAACGGTATATTTGGCTGAGGAAAATAATTATGTTGACAAGTGGGTCTTCGATGCGAACTTGACTGAAGTAACTATGACTTACACAGCAGGTGCTGCAGCGGATGGCACATCTTATACAACTGCACTTACACTAGAAAATGGATGGTTATCTCTTTCAAACAGTGGACATATAGAGTTAGTAGAAGAAACAGCTGATTATCTTCTTTTTAATCATACAGCAAATACTGTTACAACACCAATGAAATTCTATTTTGATGAAGTTACAGCCAAAGCAGTATTTGGTGGTTACATAGTTATTACAGAAGAGAAGTTAAGCGGTAAGACTTTCTATAGCTATGAATTTGATGCGCAATATAATGAAGAAATTTATGCAAAAATGACATTTAGTAATGGTACAGTGACTAGAACTGAGGTTATCAATGGTGGTGCTCCTGAAACAATTACTGTTTCATATGAAATCATAGATGGTAAAATTAGAGCAGATGTTCCTGCTATGGATGGAGATCCATCTGAGTATGCATGGGTTACTTTATTGTCTGAAACTGCTGATTCATGGATTATACTAGATGAAGGAGATAATTATCAAGATGGTACTATAGATTGGTCAAGTGAAACTACGTTGTATCTTACTAAACCAGATACTTACCCTGATTTTACAGTAAGCACTACATCAGTAGATACTACAACACCAGACCCAATAGTAACAGACCCTCTGCCAACCCCGACAACTGAAGCAGCCCTTAGGGATTTACTTGCAGGTAAAACATTATATAATGAAAGCACCTATGAATCGTGGGCATTTAATGCAGATTTAACATCAATATATTTTGAAGACGTAGATGCCACCACTGTAGACAGCACTAATTCTGGAACAATGACTCTAGCTCTTTCTGGTACGACACTTACTATAAATGGTTTCGTAGTAACTGCAGTGATTTCTGATAAGTATATAACCATTTCAGGTGATGGTATATCGGAAAAATTGTGGTATAACCTAGCAGACCTTGAAGCAGTTCTTTTAGCAAGCGGTCTCATCTAATTTCATAAAGCAATAGCTAAAGGCTATTGCTTTATTCTACTTTTCATATCTCATGATCAAACATCAAAAATACAGATCTTAAACAGTAATCAGCTTTTTTCTGAATGATAAGTCAATGTAATGAAACATTTTTATCTAACTACACATCCGGCCAATCACCAAACGGCCATGCTTTTTCATCTGTATTGAAACCTACATAAGAGACAAGCTGTTTTGCGTACTCTGACAATCCCTTAGTAAACTGTAAGATCTTCTCATTGGGTTCACCTGCCAACCAAGTGTAAATATATTGGATCATAACCATCACAAAAAGCATTATAAAGATAAATCTGCCAAAGTATAAACATTCCTTGCATATTTATTATTACCTCTAGGTTATTGCAAATGATTCACTTCTCTATTTCATGATAAACTCTTCAAAAATACATGTTTCATTTTTCCCCTTCTTTGATATTTTTATTACAAAAAATAATTTTATGACATAAATGTGACATAAATGTGACAACAAGCAAATAGACTTAGCTGTTTTTTAAATTTATTAACAGAAAGGGAAAAGGATGAAAAACAGTTATAAACTTGGTTTGGCTGCGATCTCAGCTTCTATAGCATTAGTTGGATGTGGAGGAGGAAGTACTGGTGGTACTCCGCTTACTTCGACTGGTAAAGCATATTATATAGATAATGCAGTAGGTGGGGTGAATTATGTATGTGGTTCACAAGAAGGAATTACAGGGCCTGATGGTAGCTTTACATTTGAAGTGGGATCTAGCTGTACTTTTTACTTGGGCGACTTAAAACTTCGTGATGTAGCGCCTGAACTATTAGTTGATGGTACAGATGTCTATGAAACAGATAATAATATACGAGAAATTCTTCTATCACTTGATGAAGATGGTGATACATCAAATGGTATTACTATTAATGCAACTATTGTTGAAGCATTGGCTACTGAGGGAATTACATCATTACCGACAAATAGAACAGAAATGGATGCTCTAAAATCAGTAATTGAAACGAATGGTGGTACAGTTGTCACTGAATTAGAAGCACAAGAACACTTCCTGGTATCACTATTAGATGGTAAACCATTTTATATTGTTGATGAGTGGCACATCATGCAGTGGACTGCAATGTGGGGAGTTACAGAATTTAATACTATGATAGACGGAGTCGGTGCTTTTGGCGGTGCACTTTGGATAGATGGTGATAAAATTCATCTAGCTACTAATGATTATTATATGGTAAAAGAAGTAACAGCTGAGTATATTTTAATAGATAGTTATGTCAATGGTACACTTTCAACTACAGAAAAATTCTATTTTGATGAAGCGAAAGCGCAAGCAGATTTGGATTCACGTACTACGCCAATGACAACAGCGATGCTCTCTGGAAAAGTGTTTTATGCAGATAATAGTACCGATTTTGAAATGATTTCATTTATCTCTTCATCAGAAGTCATTTTCAGAGAGATACTATTGGCACAAGATGGTACTATCAGTGTTGATACTGGAGCTAATGCATATCCTTATACGATTAATGCATCAGGAGATGTAGTTATTGATTTTGGTGGGGGAAATATAAATACATATAAATTGATAGATGCTACTACTACGCAATGGAACATGGTAAAAAATGGAGATGCAACTAGTCCTTACAGTACTTGGCTTCTTAATGCACCAAGTAATTTCCCTGTATTAGATCCTGTACCAACAGACCCTATACCAACAGCAGCAGAAATAGAATCTTTTGTATCCGGAAAAGATTTTTGGGTTAATGGAATTACTGTAAGTTATGCATCAGACTATTCTTACTCAGATAACGATAACTGTACAGGTACATGGACAGTATCTAACAATACTCTTACGGTAACAGGTGGTTGTAGTTATAACATTACATTTAATGAAGCACTAGTTGATGGAATGACTGTTACTTTAAACATAACAGATACTACTCCTGTACAAACAGTGGATGTGACTTTCACAGAAGATACATCTGTCCCTACCCCAGTGCCTACACTTGAAATTACTGAGGCGTTGTTAAGTGGAAAAACTTTTTATGAGCAAGATTATGAAACAGATCAAAATAATGTAAAAATTGCTGATATTTATGGAGAGATGACATTAGCAAATGGCGTACTTACAAGAACAGAAGTTTACGTAGATGTCAATACAGGAGCAGAAACTGTTGATAAGTTTACTCTCAACTATATCATTGTAGGTGGGAAAATAAAGGTAGATCTTACAGTATTCAATGAGGGGTATGGACAGTTTACGCTCAATGCTGAAAGTACAGATGCATGGGATCTAACTATGGAAGATGACAGAAACCCTCAAGATGGTGTTATCGATGCTGGTTCAGCTAGACCAACTACTTGGTATCTTTCTAAACCAGTTAACTACCCTGATTTTACAGCAAACACTACACCTATATTAGACCCTGCAAGAGCTGCAGAATTAGAGACTTTTGTATCAGGAAATGTTCTTGTGTTTAATGTCGGAGTAACATCAACATTTGCAGTAGATGGTTCTTACAGCGAGGTTAATCCTAACGGTACTTGTTCTGGTCAATGGGCAGTGGTAGGTGACACTTATGGTGACGCGTATATCGGAACAACTTGTAGTAACCCTGCATCCACGGTTACACCGACTTCAACGACTGATTCTGATATGTATATTGCCTTTTGGGGAGACTTAACAAACATAATAGGCACTTATAGTAATACTCTTTATGGGACTGGTGGTGGTCTCGATGCAAGTCTACTAAGTGTGACACCACTTTAATTTTTCTTTTCTCGTTCCACCTCTCCGAAGGTGGAATGCATAGGCAACTATAACATTATCCAAAATACGATATCACTAAAAATATTACAATCTGACATATAATCGCTCTACACTAATCAAAACTACTATCATAAATGAAAAAGAGTAAAAATGGGTAGAAGCAGATATAAGATATTTGAACCGACACATCCACATTTTGTAACCTGCACTATCTTACATTGGTTGCCTATATTTACAAGAAAAGAGAGTGTCAATATTATACTTGAGTCTCTAAAGTTTTTACAAAAGCAGGACAATTTAAAACTACACGCTTATGTCATACTTGAAAACCACTTGCATATGGTATTGTGCAGTGATGACTTACAAAAAAGTATGGAATCGTTTAAAAAATTTACAGCAGTTGAAATTTTAAAACTATTACATAAAGAAAATGCTACTACCTTACTAGATCAATTGTCATTTTATAAAAAAGCACATAGACAAGAGAAGACATTCCAAGTATGGGAAGAAGGATACCAGCCAAAACTCATGCAAAATGATCTTATATTGAAAAGTAAGATCGAATATATTCATAAAAACCCTGTAAAACGTGGATATGTAGATGAAGCTGTACATTGGAGGTATTCTAGTGCCAGAGACTATCATGGAGAAGAGGGGTTGATTGAGATCGATAGGTTTTGGTAGACTTTTTGTAGTGGAGATTACGTTATGATTTCCTATGCATTCCACCTTCGGAGAGGTGGAACGAGGGAAATATCTTACATCGAACTATTTTTCAATCACTAGAGTTTTGCTACACATCCGGCCAATCACCAAATGGCCATGGTTTTTCATCAGAATTGAATCCCACGTAAGAGACAAGCTGTTTTGCGTACTCTGATAAACCCTCTGTAAACTGTAAGATCTTTTCATTCGGCTCGCCTGACAACCAAGTGTAAATAAATTGGGTAATAGCGACCACAAAAAGCACCATAGAGATAAATCTGCCTATGATCAGATATAAAAGTATATAGACTGCCCTTGCGATCCCTGGTTTTTCACGCTCATTCGTTTCGATCTCTTCCATCTTGACTCCCTTTTTGATTTGATTATAGCAGATTTCTTTATCTTCCTGCAAATCCTATGTGTCTATAAAACAGGCATTGCTACGGGATGGTTTCCAGCTCCATTTTCAGTGCGATATACTCAAGCAGGTCTTTGAGCGTAATAATACCAACAATTTTATGGTGTTCTATGACCAGTAACCGTGTGGATCCACGTTCATTCATTGTGTTCAGGGCATCCTCGATAGGCGTATACGATGCGATCGTATTGGATGGACTTGGTTCTTCCATGACCTCTCCGACAAGAAGATGCTTCCACTCTTCATGGGTATGCAGTTTCAGCATCTGAACCGTGATGAGTCCAAAGATCTTGCCCTCTTTGACCACAGGGAACATTTTATAGTGATAGCGATAGAGATACTTCTCAACAAACGCTTGCAGTGTGATATCAAAAGGCACACTTACCGGGGAGGGGTTCATAAAATGACGTACGGTTTTTCCTGAAAATGACTCCCTGATCAATAATCTCTGATACGAAGCATTCGCAGCGAAGAAGAGAAAAGCTCCGATCAGTATCCACCATAAGCCTCCTATAGTGTCATCTCCAATCATATGCATAAAGCCCATAAAGATAATAACAACGGCAAACATCAGACTGATACGTGAAGCAAGCTGTGTTGCCCAATGGATATCCCCCTTCATCCACCATAACAATGAACGAAGCACCCGTCCTCCATCGGTTGGAAATGCAGGTATCAGATTGAAAATAGCGATCAAGAGATTGATCGTACTCAAATAGCCCAAAAGCGCTATCATGGGTACCGAAAACTTCATGTTCTCTGCGGCTTGTGCTAGCCCGCCAAAGAGTATAGAGAGTGTAAAACTGGCTATCGGCCCTGCGATCGCCATAAAAAATTCACTTTTAGGCGTGCTGGGCTCATCCTGCATCTCAGCCACACCTCCAAAGATAAAGAGTGTAATACCTTTGATCTTCATACCATATTTACGGGCGATCAATGCGTGTGAGAATTCATGGATGATGATGGAAACAAAAAGCCCTATGGCTCCGATGACTCCCATCACCCAGTAGGTTTGTATGCCAAGTCCCGGGAAATAACTCGGGAAGAACCCCTTGGAAAGAGACCATACCACCAAAAAAAGGATAATACCCCAGCTCACATCTAGCGAGACTGTAAATCCAAGCAGTTTAAATAACGCCATTTTTCTTTTTAACATGCCAGTCCTTTACAACTTTGATAGGGTGAACTTTTAATTATAGCGGTTTTTTACACCCTTGGCTTTTTATTTTCCCATTCAACCCATTCCTTGAACAAATCATCTCAGATCTAAAGAAAAAAGTTAGTAAAGTATGTCAATATATGATACTTCATTAGTTAAGAAAGGCAATCCAAATGAGATTCTTCATCGGTTCACCCGTTATCATGGATGACTATGCTTCCATACAAAATGAGTTTAAAGATATTATCGAAGGGAAATGGGTAGAAGAGCAAAATCTGCATCTGACTTGGGTCTTTCTAGGGGATGTGAAAGAAGTAAATCCCATCATTGACAGACTTCAAGATGTATCCCCCATGAAAGATCATACCAGTATCAAAGCGTTAGGATATTTCGGACGGCCGCCAAAAATCTTTTTTGCTAAATCTGAAGAGACGGCATTGTACGACAAAGCAAGAGAGTTTAGAGATTCAGGCTTTGATCTTTACCGTTTCAAACCACATATTACGCTTTGCCGCATCAAAGCCATACATGATTACAAAGCCTACAAAGAGAAACTCAAAACCTATCGTGAAAGATCTTTAGGAGTGATACTCCCTGAAATACACCTTTATGAGAGTAACCTCTCTTCAGAGGGTGCACACTACAGCTGCAGATATACCGTTAAAAAAACTTAACCCAGCACCTTTTGAATGGCTTCCACCAATGCCTCTTTTTCAATACTCCGTATCTTTTTATCATAAGCTTCAAAACTCAAGCCCTCTTTAGCAACCTCTTTTTGTAAGATCACCTCTCCTCCATCAAGTTCAGAAGTGACATAATGCACAGATGCTCCACCATGGGTATGTTCATCTTTATAACTCTTCTCTATAGCATTAAGCCCTTTGTGTCTTGGGAGCAGAGAGGGGTGCAAGTTGATACTTTTGATATGCTCTGTAAAGGTAGGTGTCAAGATACGCATAAAACCTGCAAGTACAGTAAGGTCGGGGTTGTACTTGTGTAGGCACTCTACCACTGCAGCATCAAAATCTTCCCTGCTCTCATAGGCTTTTGAATCTATGATCTCAAGAGGGATAGATGCCTCTTTTGCAATGTGTATACCTTCAGCATTCGGATTATTTGTCAAGGCAACGACAACTTCAAATCCTTTGTGATGTAAAGTCTTGACGATATACGCGAAGTTGCTTCCTTTACCGCTAAAAAGTACAGCTATTTTTTTACCATTTGCCATTCAATGATTCCCTGCCTTGGTGTGTCATGCTTATTATCGTCGCATTGTAGCGTTTTAGCCCTTAACTGTACACTCTAACCTGCCTATCTCCTCTACCAGGTCTGTAGGCAGCATCGCATAAGAAGCCCCCTCATACTGATGTGCAGCGATCACTAAAGCCAAAGAGGCTTGAATGGCCGCATCAATGGCCGTATAGCCCTGTGCAAGTAGTGCAACGATGAGACCGGAAAGTACATCTCCACTGCCTCCTTTACTGAGTTTAGAACATCCTAAAGGGTTAATGTAAAGTCTCTCTTCCTGCATGATAAGGGTATTTGCTCCTTTAAGCAGGATCGTAATATGCGGATACCTGTCATTGAACTTTCGTACCATCTCAAAACGTTTCTCTTGTACCTGTGTCACCGTTAACTGCTCCCCTGTCAATACCTTCCATAGTACGACAAACTCTTTGGGATGCGGGGTGATAACGATCTCCCTGTCCTTCTGCTCCAAAACAGCCAGGATCTCTTCATTATAGAAACTGTCTGCATCCAATACAATAGGCAAATGGCTCTTTACCACATACTTCTGTAAAAATTCACTCTCAAAGTGACATCCCAGTCCCATACCTATGGCCATGGCCGATGCATTGTCAGGAACGACCGTTGAGTGCATCAGATAAGGAGGCGGTGTGATCTTTTCATGGACTACCAGTGTCGTAAGCCCTGCACCGAATGTAGCTGCAGCCATCCCAGAGATGATACCCGCCCCCTCTTTTTCTCCACAAAATACAGCTGCATGTCCGAAACTGCCTTTATGCGTGGACTGTTCTCTTCTGCTGGGAAGTTTTAGATCACACCTCTCGAGTAGACAAGTGTGACTCTCTCCTTCATAAAACAGTGAACTCACGCCAAGATCAACACGTAAAAGTTCTCCTACTACATCTTTACAGGCATCTAAAAACAATGCTTCTTTATAGGCTCCCATGGTCAAGGTCACATCTGCATGAAATGCCATAGGCATAAGTGTACCTTTCACTCCGACCCCTGTAGGGATATCACAGGCTATCTTATATGCTTTCATCGCATTAAGCTGATGCAGTAGATGTTCTGTAGCCTCATCTATATTCCTATTGAGACCTGCACCAAAAAGAGCATCCACCACTATATCCGTCTGGCTTACCTCATCGACAGTTTTTAGGCCTAAAAGCCTGGCACGTTCAAACTGTCTTTTTGCCATTTCCGAATGTAAAGTAAAAGGGATATGTAGTTTAATCTCATAATCTCCGTGAAGCTGACGCCCCAATGCGATACCGTCTGCCCCATTGTTCCCAGTACCTGCCACGATCAATACAGACGTGCCTTTGGGAAAATGTTTACGGATATAATCAGCCATACCCACAGCTGCATGCTCCATCAGTATATCTTCACTCAGCCCATAGCTTTCATAACATCTTTCATCTAAGGCATAACAATTTTCAAATACTTTTTGCATCTTGGCTCCTTCGACTGCTTACTACTACTCCCATTTTATCACAAATTAATACTAACTCGATATAATCCCATCATAATTTATCTATCTTGGTCCAGAACCAGGAAATTTTGATAAGGAAGGGGGTGCCTTTCGATGCCAGGAATTATGCTATCACAACGTGATTCTTTTGATGATGCTTACAGAAAATTCAAAAGACAATGCGACAGAAACCTTATCGTGACAGAAGCGAGAGCTAGACAAAACCACGAAACTGAGACTGAAAAGAGAAAAAAAGAGAAGATTGCAACTCGCAAGAAAATCCTTAAAAAACTCTTCATGCTTAGAAGATACGAGTCTAGACTGTAATTTTTACAGCTGTAGGGCATCTGCCCTGCGACTCACCTCACTTTTTTACTCAAACCACCACAAATTTCCTTTAACTCATTACACCTTATTTAACTTTTCGCTAAAATAATTTCATATTTTTACGAAGGTTTTCTCATGACATTTACGACCACATTACAAAAAGACGCTATTAAGATCATGCTCCTGGGTTCGGGTGAACTTGGTAAAGAAGTTGCTATTGAAGCACAACGACTTGGGATAGAGGTCATCGCAGTCGATAAATATGAAAATGCCCCTGCACACCTTGTAGCTAACCGCTCTTATGCCATAGACATGCAGGACAAGGAAGCCGTACTGGCACTCATAGAAAAAGAGCAGCCCTCTTTTATCTTACCTGAAGTAGAAGCGATCAGCATTGCAGCCCTTTTTGAAGCAGAAGCCAGAGGTTTTCATGTAATCCCAAATGCCGAAGCTGTCAATAAAACAATGAACCGTAAGAACATCCGTGTTTTTGCAGCAGAAGAACTGGGATTAAAAACAAGCAAATATGAGTTTGTGACCACGCTTGAAGGGCTTAAAGAAGCAGGTGAGCGCATAGGTTTCCCTTGTGTCATTAAACCCGTGATGAGTTCATCCGGCCATGGCCAAAGTATCGCAAGAACAGCGGATGATATAGAAAGATCATGGGAGATGGCAAAAGAGGCACGCGGGGATGCCTCTGAACTGATCGTAGAAGAGTTCATACCTTTTGACTACGAGATCACCCTTTTAACCGTACGTAACGAAACAGGAACGACATTCTGTGAGCCTATCGGGCATGTGCAAAAAGATGGGGATTTCATCCTCTCATGGCAGCCGATGCAAATGACCCCGGCATCGCTTACAAAAGCACAAGAGATCGCAAAATCAGTCACTGACGGCCTGGGTGGCCGTGGTATCTTCGGTGTGGAATTCTTCGTGAAAGATGATGAAGTCTACTTCTCTGAACTAAGCCCTCGTCCCCATGATACGGGAATGGTTACACTCGTGACACAAAGCCAAAGTGAGTTTGCCCTGCATGTAAGAGCAGTACTAGGACTGCCTCTTGACTTTACCTTCTATGGTTCAGGTGCTTGTGGGGCATACAAAGCCAAAAATGAAAGCCATAACCCTACACTTGACGTCCCGGACACTGCCTTTACAAAAGACAGTTTTGTAAGGGTCTTTGGAAAACCGGAATCCCACCTAGGCCGTCGTATGGCAGTCAGTCTTGTACTGGATGAAGTAGAAGAGGCCAAAAGAAGAGCCACGCAGATCGTAGAGAATATTTCAGATCACTAAGAGGAGCACTGATGCATTTTTTTGCTAGGGTTTTTTTACCCTTTTTACTCTTTGTGTATATTGGTATTGAAACGTATCTAAGATTACAACATACTTCTCTTTGTGGAGAAGTAGGTTGCGCACTTGCAGGAGAACTCCTTAGATTTGACCATATGTATCTCAATTATTTTGGTTTGGCCGGCGTACTCTCTTTGATCATCACAGGCTACCGTTCACTCAAAAGCAGTTTTTTTGAAGCACTCTTTTTCGTTCTGCTTTACTCTAGTATAGCCTTTGAAACAACGATCATTAGCTACCAGTTCATTGCCAACCCTGAACCCTGTCTCTTCTGTCTGAGTGTCTTCTCCTCTCTGCTGGTCATTGCACTCTTTAGCCACATGAAGCAGTTTGCTGTGGTTCTGGCTACCGTGCTTTTCATTTTTATCGGATTGAATATCTTGACCATTCCCCAAAATAGATCTTTTGTGACTGCCCCTGATCTCTATCTCATACAGTCAGAGACATGCAGCCATTGCAAAAAGGTAAAAACGTATTTTTCGGAGCATCATATAGCCTATACACCTATCTCTGCAAAAGAGATCAATGCCAGAGGATTTTTAAAATTTGTGGATATCAGCACTATACCCGTACTCATTATCAAAGAGTCCTCAAAGATGACCATTTTAAAGGGTGATCAAAAGATCATTGCACATTTTGATGCAAAAAATAAAGAAGAAGTTAGTCCCATGCCGGTACAAAACAGTACTTTAGGGCTCTCTTCAGATTTTTTAGCTGCAGGAGGAGAGGCAGGTTGTGCACTGACTATCACAGAAACACCTTCTTGTGCAGATGATAATGCTACACCCATACTTCAACACTAAGGCAATAGATGAATATCGTATTACTAGACGCTAAAACATTAGGTAGTGACCTGGACATCACTGCCCTGGAATCTTTTGGAACACTGACCGTCTACCAGACCACTTCTAAAGAAGAGACACTTGAACGCATCCAGAATGCAGACATCATCATCACCAATAAAGTGATCATCTCTGCGGATATGATGCAAGCAACACCTACTCTGAAACTCATTTGCATCGCTGCTACAGGGATGAATAATGTAGACCTGGAGGCTGCCAAAGCCAAAGGTATAGAGGTCAAAAATGTTGCAGGATATTCAACCAAGAGTGTGGTACAACATACCTTTGCGATGGCACTCTATCTCCTTGAAAAAATGGCATATTATGACAGTGTGGTAAAAGATGGATCATGGAGTGCATCAGGGCTTTTTACGGATGTCAGTCAGCCTTTTTATGAAATATCAGGAAAAAAATGGGGGATCATCGGTTTTGGAACCATAGGCCAAGAGGTTGCCAAGGTCGCAACAGCATTTGGGGCCGAAGTGAGTTACCACTCTACTAGCGGGGAAAACCTTCATCATGACTACCCACATCAGAGTTTAGAAGAACTGCTCAAAGACTGTGACATCATCTCTATTCATGCACCGCTCAATGATGCTACCTATAACCTCATCAATGAGAACAACCTCTCTTTGATCAAAGAAGGTGCTATTCTTTTAAATCTCGGACGGGGAGGCATCGTCAATGAAAGAGATCTGGCCTTTGAACTGGACAGACGCATACTCTATGCCGGTCTGGACGTGCTTGAAAAAGAACCCCTTACACTCGACAATAGCCTCAATGAAGTCAAACATAAAGAGAGGCTCCTGATCACGCCGCATATGGCTTGGGCAAGTATCGAAGCGAGAAAAAAGCTTCTTGAAGGTATTGTAGAGAATATTCAAAGGTTTATGGAGCGCATATGATAGATGTACTGATCATCGGTTCGGGTGGTGCGGGTCTTACAGCGGCACTTTCAGCAAAAAATGCCGGGGCTTCTGTCACCGTAGCAGGTAAAGCCTATCCGACCAATTCACAAACCTCTATGGCACAGGGAGGCATGAACGCTGCCCTTGGCAATGTCGGTGAAGACCATATACGTTCTCATATTGCAGATACCATCAAATCAGCAAAGGGACTTTGTGATGAAGCCATGGTAAAACAAATGTGCGAAGAGGCTCCTGGGACCATCGCATGGTTAGAGCGTTTGGGTGTGCCTTTTTCAAGGCTGGACAACGGAGAGACCGGTACCCAAACCATAGCCCAACGTCAAATGGGTGGGGCCTCGGCAAAACGTGCCTGTTATGCCCAAGACTATACCGGGCTGAAAATACTCCATACATTGTATGACACCTGTTTGAAAGAAGAGATTAACTTTTTGGATGAGCACTATCTTCTCAATCTTATCACACAAAACGGCACAGTCAAAGGTGCCACCTTTTTAGAGATACGTACAGGTGAGGTCAAGCAGATCAATGCAAAATCTATTGTAATCGCCACAGGAGGATATGGTGCCCTCTATCATGGGTTTACGACCAACGCCTATGGCTCTACAGGAGACGGTATAGCTGCGGTACTGCGTGCAGGAGGAGCAGTCTCTGACATGGAGTTCATCCAATTCCATCCCACGGCACTCAAACACTCCTCCATTTTAGTCTCTGAATCTGCCAGAGGGGAAGGTGGGTATCTTGTCAATGAGAGGGGTGAGCGTTTTGTAGATGAGCTCAAACCACGTGATGAAGTCGCCCGTGCCATCTTTAGCCAGATCCAAGAGGGACAGCGGGTCTTTTTGGATGTACGTCACCTGGGAGAAGAAAAACTCATGGAGCTCCTTCCCCAAGAGGTAGAACTCTGTAAATTGCATGAACATGTGGACCCTGCAAAAGCGCTCATCCCCATCAAACCTGTCGCGCACTACACAATGGGCGGGATAGAGGTAGACAGTATGTTGGAGGTCAATGGGATCAAAGGATGCTTCGCCGTAGGTGAATGTTCCAATGCCAAAGTACATGGTGCCAACCGTCTTGGGGGGAACTCACTGCTTGAGATAACAGCTTTAGGAAAACTGGCAGGAACCAATGCTTGCAAATATGCGCTTGATATAAGCGGTACTCCTGCAGATGATACCCAACGACAGAAAGATGCCCAAGAGATAGAAACACTCTTGTCACAGGCAGAAGCTGTCAATTTTTACCCTTACAGAGAGAAGCTGGGGAATCTTTTTTATCATAAGGTCGGTATTGTCAGAGAGAATGAGCAGCTCCATGAAGCTCTTGCTGAAGTCACTGCAATGCAAGAGAGTCAAAAAGAGATGGGGATCGCAGACAAAAGCCCTGCGAACAACCAGAATCTCATAGAGTTTTTGGAATTTCAAAATGCCCTGCTCTTGGCACCCACTATCATCACTTCGGCTATTGAAAGGGATGAAAGCCGAGGGGCACACTTCAAAATCGGATTTGAAAGTGAGAATGAAGCACTGAAAAAACACAGTATATACCAACTGGGAAAGGAAGAAACATGCAAATAAAGATCTTTCGAAGCGAAACCGGTACCCATCAATCCTACACCCTTCCCGATGGCGAGATTCCTCTTCTAAATGCCCTGAGCTATATCAAAGAGACACAGGATGCCTCACTGACTTTTTCTGCAGGATGCCGTGCTTCGGTTTGTGGTACATGTGCCGTACGTGTGAATGGAAGAGAAGTACTTGCCTGTGCCTATAAAGTAAAACCAGAAGATATTATTGAGCCACTACAGTACCACCCTGTACTGCGTGACCTCAAAGTAGATAAACACAAAGCCAAAGAGACGCTTCAAAAAAGTACCGCATGGATGCATAGTGCACAGGAAGCCTCGCTAACACACAGCGATGAAAAACTCTCTGAAAGACAAACAGACTGCATACTTTGTGACTCATGCTATTCCGTCTGTCCTGTCTATGCAGTAAACCCTGACTTCCTTGGCCCTTTTGCGTTGACACGTGCCTATCGTTACAGTACAGACAAACGGGAAAGCAGTGCAAAGAACATTATAGATAACATTCAGAGTAATGGTGTGTGGGATTGTACCCTATGCGGTGAGTGTACCGCTGTGTGCCCTAAAGGGATAGACCCCAAAATGGACATCACGATGTTAAGAGGACTCTCTGTACAAGAGGGATATCAAGATCCCTCGTTTGCAACACAGAGTTTTGGCACGCCGGATTTTGGCGGCGGAGGATTTGGGTTTGACCCCAATGCCGGATTTTAGAGGTCTCTAGGATCCACGATCTTCCCAGCGATTGCTGATGCCGCTGCTACAGCTGAGTTCGCCAAGTAGATCTCAGAGGTTCTGGCACCCATACGACCTACGAAGTTACGGTTGGTTGTAGCGACACAACGCTCACCATCACCCAAAATACCCATATATCCACCCAGACATGCACCACAAGTAGGGTTAGAGACTACGGCACCTGCTTCGATCAGAATATCCATCAAACCTTCATGCTGTGCTTGAAGCAATATCTTTTGCGTAGCTGGCGTTACGATCATACGTGTATGCTTTGCCACTCTTTTGCCTTTCATGATCTCCGCTGCGATACGCAGGTCTTCGATACGTCCGTTCGTACAAGACCCGATCATTACCTGGTCTACTTTGAGGTCATCTGCAACCGCTTGTTCTACAGGCTTACCGTTTGATGGCAAGAAAGGATACGCGATCACCGGAGAAAGTGCTGCTGTATCTATCGTGATCACTTGACAGTAGTTGGCATCTGGATCCGATACATGGATCTTAGGTTCAGCTCTTAACCCACCGTTGATCTCTTTTCGCTCTTCAAGATATGCCAAAGTGATATCATCCACCGCAAAGATACCGTTTTTAGCTCCCGCCTCGATCACCATATTCGCAATAGAGAATCTGTCAGCCATACCAAGATGCTGGATCGCCTCACCGGTAAATTCAATCGCTTTGTATAAGGCACCATCCACGCCTATCTGACGGATCAGTTCCAAGATGATATCTTTACCGTAGATATGCTCACCTGGTATACCTGTCAACTCGACTTTGATGGTTTCAGGTACTTTAAACCAGTTACCTCCTGTGATCATTCCGAATGAAAGGTCTGTACTCCCCATACCCGTTGAAAATGCACCCAGTGCACCATGGGTACAAGTGTGGCTGTCTGCGCCGATGATCACATCACCAGGAACAACCAGTCCTTTTTCCGGAAGTAACGCATGCTCGATACCCATATCTTTTTCATCGAAAAAGTATTTCAAATCATGTTTATAGGCAAAATCTCTAGAAATTTTTGCCTGGTTTGCCGAAGCAATATCTTTTGCCGGGATATAGTGATCCATCACGATACAAAAATTGTCGGGTCTAGCCAATTTCTCAGCACCTGACTCTTCAAACGCTCTAATGGAGATAGGAGTCGTAATATCATTTCCGATGATCATATCGATATCTACTCTAACGATCTCTCCTGCATGCACTTCACGTCCTGCATGTTCTGAGAAGATCTTTTCTGTCATAGTTTGTCCCATAGGTTGTCCTTCATTTTACACATAATGTATATAATATTGTGCGCATTATAGCAAAAAAAAATTATGCTAGAATTTCACAACAATTATGAAGAAAGACTCAAATGAAATTATACGAACTCAAAGCCATCGCCAAACGTCTGAATGACTTCTCGTTTATCAGTCGTGCCAGACGTGTTGAAGATAATACTTTAGAGTTGGTATTTGACAAATCCGACAGCTACTTTTTCAACATGACGCGTGGGCACAGTTTCATCTACAAAGCCCCGTCACAAAGACCGATCCAAGGGTATAATGCACCTTTTGACACTCTGCTTCATACACTCTTGTCTGCAAGCAAGATCATCTCTGTGGATGTACCCAATAATGACCGTATCTTGCGTTTGACACTCGCTCCAAAAAGTTCTTACAAGGACAAGATCATCTCCCTGCAGTTGGAATTTACAGGGAAAAATACCAATGCCATACTGATCGATGACAATGAGGTCATCATAGAAGCACTCAGACACATTGATGCTGACAGCTCTTTCCGTGTCATCCGTCCAGGCATGGAACTCCTTCCCATACCCTCATTCACACGTACAGAAGAGAGCAAAGAGATCCCAGATATTGATGCCTACCTTGAAGAACAATATCTTCATATACAATCTAAAAAACTTTCAGAGCTCAAAAAACAAAAACTCTCTCTTACGGATAAAAAGATTCAAAAACTCAGCCAACTTTTGAAAAAACTTCCCGATGAAACACAATTGAATGAAGAAGCGCAGAAGTACAAAGAGTATGCCAACCTCATCCTGGCCAATCTCTATCAGATCAAGCCCTATGACACGAAGCTTCAAACCTATGATTTTGAAGGCAATGAGATTACCATAAAACTGCCTAAAGATACGAAGGTAAACCGCATGAGTGACTACTTTTTTAACCTCTCCAAAAGGGCTAAGAACAAAGCCAAGAATGTACATATAGAAAAAGAGAACCTGGAAAGCAAAAAAACGTTCTATGAGAATATCTATTATGCGATCGAACAGGCAAAGGATCCGTATGAACTTGAACTTCTTGTCCCCAAACGCGGTAAGTCTCAACGTAAAAAAGAGCGTCTGAAAGAGGGAGAACTCTTCTGGATAGAAGACTATAAAGTCCTTGTAGGACGAAACAGTAACGAAAACCAAAAGCTTCTGGAAATGGCCAAAGCCAACGACCTGTGGATGCATATACGTGATGTGCCATCAAGCCATGTCATCATCAGAACCGATAAACAAAACCTGCCCGACTCCGTACTCAAAGCTGCCGCAAAGCTCTGTGTAGATTTTTCTGTGAAAAATCCCGGAGATTATGAAGTCGATTACACCAAGCGTAAATTTGTCAAAGTACAAGAAGGCTCCAATGTTCTTTACAACAAATACGATACGATTTCTGTCACCAAAGAGGGTGTGGAGATCAGAGTCTAGTACCTTCTAATCCAAAGCATGCTATAATATTCTTCATTTCAAAAACGAGGGAAGCGTCATGACAAAACTATTTACAGAGTATCAAGAACGATGGCTTACGGGTATTGGACTATTGGCACTTGTTGGATTTATCGGTTGGGTAGATAACTTTTTTGTGATGTGGGCTTTTTTGGGTACTATCTACATGTTCGCCTTTTATGAAGCGATGAAACTTTTCAAACTGACCGGTCCCTCTATGTATGTATGGGCTGTTCTCTTATGGTTCGTTGCCTATTTCTACCCTAATCCGGATGATCTCTTCTTCTTTATGGCCGTTATATTTGCTTCTTCTCTTGCCTATTTCCATAATTTTGACAAGAGGTTGCTCCTTCCTTTCCTTTACCCGGTCAGCGGAATACTCTTCTTTTTGATCCTCTACCAGGATTTTGGTATCGCATCTATGTTCTGGCTTCTTGTCACTGTCGCACTCACGGATATCGGTGCATTTTTTACAGGTAAAACCATAGGGAAAACAAAATTTTCAGATACCTCCCCAAATAAAACCCTAGAAGGTGTGTTTGGCGGTATTATCATCGCAACTCTTGCAGGTAGTTTTACCGGACTTTTTGTCGTTGAGTGGTGGATCGCGATCATTGTAACGCTTTTGACTTCTGTAGCTTCAGTGTTTGGAGATCTTTTCGAGTCTTATCTTAAACGTGAAGCGGGGGTAAAAGACTCTGGAGATTTGCTCCCGGGTCATGGTGGTATACTGGACCGAATAGATGGGTATCTCTTTGGTGCAGTCATCATGGTCATCGCACTCAGATCTTTGCTCTAATCTATGTCCAGCATCGTTTTACTCGGTTCGACCGGCTCCATCGGGGTCAATACCCTCATCATCGCAGAACGCTATAACATTGCTGTAGAAGCGCTTGTTGCAGGCAACAATATTGACCTGTTGAACGAGCAGATCAAAAAGCACCGACCCAAAGTGGTTGCGATCGCCAATGAATCAGACAGATCAAAAGTGGATCACCCTCATGTACTCTGTGGGACAGAAGGTATTTTGGAACTGATAGAGATGTCTCATAGTGATACTGTAGTAAATGCACTTGTAGGCTATACCGGTCTTGCACCTACACTTAAAGCCACCGGTCTTGGTAAAAAAGTGGCATTGGCAAACAAGGAGTCTCTGGTGGTTGCAGGAGAATTCATAGACATGTCCCTCATCACACCTATAGACTCTGAGCACTTTGGACTATGGTACCTTATGAATGAACGTCCTGTCTCTAAACTCTATATCACAGCAAGCGGCGGTGCATTTAGAGACTGGGAACTGGACAAAATGAAAGATGCGACCTTTTCAGATGCACTCAAACACCCTAACTGGTCCATGGGGAACAAGATCACTATCGATTCAGCTACCATGACCAATAAACTGTTTGAACTTTTGGAAGCAAAATGGCTCTTTAATACAACAAAGGTTGATGCTCTGATAGAAAAAAAATCGATCATTCATGCACTCGCAGAATTCACAGACGGTTCTACCACGGCACATTTTGCGGGTGTAGACATGAAACTCCCTATTGCCTTCGCACTAAGAGGAGAAGTGGAAGAGCCTATCCTGCCCCCGACAGATCTGCTCAGCATAGGTGCCTTGGAGTTTCTCCCCATTGAAGCGGAGCGTTACCCTATCTGGAATATCAAAGAGCATATCTTGGAACATGCCCATCTAGGTGTGGTGGTCAATGCGGCCAACGAAGAAGCGATAGAGGCATTTCAGAAAGATCAATGTTCCTTCTTTGGTATGAGTACAATGGTTTTAGATGCCTATAAACAGTTTGAAGATGTAAAAGCATCAAATATAGAAGAAATTATCCAAATAGATCAAGAGGTACGAGCCTATGTCAAACAACGATAAAGTACTCATCCTGCATGGTTGGGGAGGGAGTGATGCACCGCACTGGCAGGCGGAATTGGCTGCTGCTGTTGCAAAAAACTATGGCACTGTCTCTTTCCCTCTGCTTGACAACTGTCACTTTCCGAGCAAGAACAGGTGGATAAAACAACTCAAAGAGATACTTGAAGCGTTTAAACCAGATACCGTTGTGTGTCACTCTTTGGCCAATACGCTGTGGTTTTGGCTCTGCGAAGAAGAGGATTTCATGCAAGAGATATCTGAGGTAAAAAGACTTTTTATGGTATCACCCCCAAGTCTTACTACGGATGTAGATACTATCAAAACCTTCTTCCCTTGCAAGATGCCTCCAAAGCTCTATGCAAAAGAGATAAAAATGATCATCTCGGACAATGACCCATACATCGAAATCCCAGAAGCCCAAACAATAGCAAGCCGCTACGACATCCCCTTGAATATTATTGAAAATGCAGGGCACATCAATGCTGACAGCGGCTATGGGAAATGGCCCCTTATAGAAAAACTTGTATTGGACAGATCATGATCTTAAGTATCGAATCAAGCTGCGATGACAGCTCTATAGCCATCACTGAAATAGCCACAAAAAAAGTGCTGTATCATAAGAAGATCTCTCAGGAAGCACAACACTCCTGTTACGGTGGTGTGGTTCCTGAACTTGCATCCAGACTGCATGCTGTAGCACTCCCTGAGATACTGAAAGAGACCCAGCCCTACTTTGAAAAACTCAAAGCCATTGCAGTCACCAATCAACCAGGACTAGGGGTCACCCTGCTTGAAGGTATCGCTATGGCAAAGACCCTAAGTACGCTACTCGAGTTACCTCTGATCCCTGTACATCATCTTAAGGGGCATATTTACTCACTTTTTATAGAAAAGGAGGCTACCCTTCCCCTGCTGGTACTTCTCATCTCAGGAGGGCATACACAAGTCATAAGGGTTGAAAGTTTTGAACATATGGAGATCCTTGCTACGAGTATGGACGATTCTGTAGGTGAAAGTTTTGATAAATGTGCCAAGATGATGGGATTAGGCTATCCTGGAGGACCACTCATAGAAGCACTTGCCCTTAAAGGAGATGAAAGCCGTTTCGACCTTCCTGTACCGTTACGCAACTCCCCTCTCATCGCCTTTTCTCTCTCAGGGCTTAAAAATGCGGTCAGACTTCATGTAGAAGAGCTTGGCGGCAGTGAAGGGATGAGTGAACAGGACCGTGCGGATCTCTCTGCATCCTTTCAAAAAGCGGTCAAACTGCACCTGCTTCAAAAAAGCAAAAAGATCTTTGCAAAAGAGAAGATCAGAGACTTTGCTATCGTAGGTGGTGCATCCGCAAATAAATACCTGCGAAATGCGTATCAAGACCTTTGTGATGAGTTTGGAAAAACAATGCATGTGGCACCCCTTGAATATTGTGCTGACAATGCGGCCATGATAGGAAGATATGCACTGGAAGCCTACAAAAGAAATCTCTTCATTGACCCCAATGAAATCGATATTGTAAGCAACAAAAAACAACAAAATGGCATGCTCCTTTGATTGTCACTTTAATCCCCGCTTTATAGCCAGATATCTAAGCTAGTTTTAGCTAGAATATATAGACTTATACCCCCACGAAATGGAGTTTAAACATGGCAGAATATGGTGCTAGTAATATTAAAGTTCTTAAAGGACTTGAAGCGGTAAGAAAAAGACCTGGTATGTACATCGGTGATACATCGATAAAAGGTCTTCATCACCTTGTATACGAAGTTGTAGACAACTCTATCGATGAAGCGATGGCAGGTTTCTGTGACACGATCAAGGTCACACTTACAAAAGAGGGATCTGCCATCATTGAAGATAATGGTCGTGGTATCCCTGTCAAAGAGCACCCAACTGAAAAAATCTCTGCAGCGACAGTCGTATTGACCGTACTTCATGCCGGTGGTAAATTCGATAAAGATACCTACAAGGTTTCAGGTGGACTTCACGGTGTGGGTGTCTCTGTTGTAAATGCACTTTCAAAAAAACTGGATATGACGATCTTCAAAGATGGCGAGATCCACACACAAAGTTTCCAAAAAGGTATCCCTGATGCCCCGCTAGAATCTGGTGACAGTACAAGAAAACACGGAACCAAGATCGAGTTCTGGCCGGATGAGACGATCTTCAAGGATAGTGTCACTTTCCAAAAAGAGATCCTGATGAAACGTTTCAAAGAGCTCTGCTACCTCAATCCAAAGATCACGATCGACTTTAGAGATGAACGTGACGGGACAAAAGAGGTGTATCATTTTGAAGGTGGTATCAAGCAGTTCGTTGAAGATATGAATACGAAGACACCGCTTTCAACGGCACAGTTTTTCCAAGGGAAAGCAGATGATATCGAGATAGATATCGCACTTATGTATTGTGATGCGGATTCAGAAAAATCACTCTCTTTTGTAAACAACATTAAAACTGCTGAAGGTGGGACGCATGAAGCAGGTTTTAGGGCCGGGCTTACACGTTCTATGGCAAGCTATATCGCTAAAAACGCCAATGCAAAAGAAAAAGGCACCAAAATCACCGGTGATGACTGTAAAGAAGGTCTTATATGTATCGTTTCCGTGCGTGTCCCTGAACCACAGTTTGAGGGACAGACAAAAGGTAAACTCGGTTCTTCTTATGTACGTCCATTGGTACAAAAATTCTTCTCTGAACACTTCAATAAATACCTTGAAGAGACCCCGTTAGAAGCAAAAGCCATCATGGGACAAATACTCCTTGCAGCCAGAGGTAGAGATGCAGCAAAACGTGCAAAAGACCTGGTAAAACGTAAAGACTCTATGAGTATCGGGACACTCCCGGGTAAACTTGCAGACTGTCAAAGCAAAGACCCTGAGATCTCTGAGATCTACCTGGTGGAGGGAGACTCTGCCGGTGGTTCTGCCAAACAGGGACGCGACAGGGTTTTCCAGGCGATCCTACCGCTCAAAGGTAAGATCCTTAATGTAGAGAAAGCACGTTTGGAAAAGATCCTCAAATCTGACGAGATCAAAAATATGATCACGGCACTGGGTTGCGGTATCGGAGACGAGTTTGATGAAGAGAAATTAAGATACCATAAGATCATTATCATGACCGATGCCGACGTTGATGGTTCTCACATTCAGACACTGCTTATGACCTTCTTCTTTAGATTCTTGAAGCCGGTCATTGAAAAAGGATATCTTTATCTTGCACAGCCGCCGCTTTACCGTTATAAAAAAGGTAAAAATGAGGTCTACTTAAAAGATGAGAAAGCACTCAATGATTATCTGATAGAAAACGGTATCTCTGCGATTGAAAGTGAGACTATGGGACAAGCAGACCTTGTGGATCTCTTTAAACTGGTTGCGTACTACCGTATGACCCTTAAAGAGATAGAAAAACGTTTTGCACTCCCTGAAGTACTTCGATATATGATCGAAAACCCAGATGTGATAGGGACCAACAATCAAGAGCTTGCAAAAACGATCGAAGCCTATATTGCCGAACTTGGGTATAACATCCTCAACAAAACCATCTCTGATGATACGATACACCTCTTTGTACAAACCAATGATGGACTGGAAGAACTCATCGTGGATGAGATACTCTTTACAAACCCTCACTATAATGAAGCGATCCATATACACCAAAAGATCAAAGACCACATCACAGAGGAGTTTGAAGACCAAGACCTTCTTGCACTCTTTACAGAGGTAGAGAGTTCGGCAAAAAAAGGTGCCTATATCCAGCGTTATAAAGGTTTGGGTGAAATGAACCCTGAACAGCTTTGGGAAACAACGATGACACCGGAGAACAGAAGACTGTTACAGGTGACCATAGAAGATGATGAGAGTGCCAGTGATACATTCACACTCTTCATGGGTGATGAAGTAGAACCTAGAAGAAACTACATTGAAAGCCATGCAAAAGATGTAAAACACTTGGATGTTTAATGCTCTATTCACAGAAAGAAGAAAGAGAACGACGTTTTACCCTGGCTCTTAGAGCAGGGGTACCCATACTCATTCTTGTTTTTCTTGTTTTTTACACTACACTTGATCATAGCAGTACACTTACCATCGGCCTGAAAGATGGGATGCTCCTTGCTGCCATTACTTTTATTGCTATCTATTATATTTATTTTTTAATGAATCTCAGTGTACAGGAGACTTTTTTAGATGCAACCACACAAGGTTTTAATAAAAAAACATTTGTCAAAAAACTACAAGAGTACAAACCAAAATCTTTGGCATGCTTGAGTGTTGAAAACCTTCCCTTACTCAGTGAAAATTACAGCAGCGAACAGATAGATAATCTTCTTTATACCATTTCCAGAAAATTGAACCTCATATTTAAACAAAATGGTTTGGAAAAAGTGCTTATTGGCCGGGGACGCGGTTCAGAATTTTTGATCGCACTGAATGATGACTATACACATATAGAGAAGATTTTGGAAACGCTGATAAAAGAAAATGGACATATCAACGATATTGACGTAGAGTTAAAATTTGCGATTATCACAAATCCAAATGGAGACTTCAAAAAAGCGATCCTGCAACTTCGAGATATTCTTGCAAGTCAAGCTGAAGATAACAATCAAGAGAAAGATACCTCTAAGATCAAAGATGCGCAGGAACTTTCAGACATAGAAAAAGAGGTGATTGCTACAATTCAGAAGAAAAAACTGCTTTTATCATTCAGACCTCTTATGAACACATCCAACCATAAGATAGATACCTATGAAATATCGGTCAAGCTGAAATCAGACACCCATAAAGATATTTTACCGCGCATATTCTTACCCATCATTAACCGTTTAGGGCTGGGAAGGGAGTATGACTTCACATTGATCACACACGTGATAGACCTCTTGCCTCTTGTCAATGAGTCGATCTCATTTACTTTTAATCTCTCTCCCTTTTCCCTCAGAGACAGCTCTTTTCAGGCAAAACTTTTTGCCTACTTAGAGGAGAAACAGGTTGACCCGTCTCGTATCATTATTCAGCTCTATGAACGCAAAACACACCATGACCTTAGCGGATACCTTAGAACACTCAAAAGTTTCAGATCTCACAGTATACGGATCTGCATCGATAACTTTGGTTCCTCTAATGCTTCTATGGAGTATATGAAGCATTTTAAATTTGACATGATACAGTTTGATAGAAGTTATGTAACGAACTTAGAAGATGAAACAACGTATGCTATGCTACACTCTTTGATCAATATGGCAAAAGAGTTAAACGTACAGACGGTGGCTAAATGGGTCGACAATGAGATACAAGAAAATAAACTCAAAGCGCTGGGTATTGACTACATACAAGGATTTGGTGTAAGTAAATCCATCAATGAAGAAACACTTATCAATAGATACAACTAAAGGAAAGACAATGAAATACGGTGAACAAGAGATACTAGAATTCGACATTAACAATGAAGAGAACTACTGGCCCAATGAGCATCCAAAAAATTATACGATCAATATTGAACTCCCCGAGTTCATGTGCATGTGCCCACGTTCAGGATATCCTGATTTTGCTACGATCAAACTCAGCTATCAACCAGATCAGAAAGTGATAGAGCTTAAAGCATTGAAACTCTACATCAATTCTTTTATGAGACGATATATCTCTCATGAAAACTCTGCCAATGAGATCTATGATGCGCTTTATAGTAAGCTCAAGCCTAAATCCATGAAACTCATCGCAGATTTTAATCCCAGAGGAAATGTACATACCGTTATAGAGATAGACAGCACAAAAAACTAAAACATTACAATTTGACATACATTTAAATTTTCTTCAAAAAATCTATTATGATACACTTACATGAACAGTAAGGATACCCATGATAGATTTTCATGAAGTGATGCAAAGAGTCAAAGAGATCCTCTCTGCAGAGACCGAAAAAGAAAAAATACTTGACAGAGATATAGCAGACTCTCTGAAACTTGATCCCCAATACTTTGCGGTCATCAAAAGACGCAAAAAGATCCCCTATGAATCGCTGGCCCATTTTTGTAAGCATCATAAGATCAGTCTGAATTGGATACTTCTGGCACAAAAACCTCAGTATTTGACCTAAATCGACTTTATAGCTATAATAAAACACGTTATACAATTTAATTAAAGGGACATCATGAGTAAATTAGACGAAAAAGTTGAACACTATATTGCTGCTTCCAAAGAGTTAGATTTAGGTCTCTCAGAAGACCTCATTGCCAAAGTAACAGCTGGCCTGGGTCCATCTATCTATCAACAGGATGCTGAAACGGTATCATGTTCAGACAGTGCAGAACTTGACACCGTAAAAAAGAATTTTCTAGGGAATAAACTCGGAGTTGATGCAGATGATGCTACGTTGGATGCTGCGATCAAAAAAGTATGTGAAACGATGGGAACATCCAACAGACATAAATACCGTGCACTCTTCTATGCACTTCTTGTCAAGGAATTTGGCAAAGAATCAGTGTATGGATAAGCACTAAAAGAAGATTTATATCTTGATAAACAGGATATATCTCTTCTGCTCATCATTTTTACCAAATCCAACGATCTCCATATCTTTATACTGAGCATTGACATCCATTTTAAGCTCAAAAAGCATCGCTTCCATATCAAGTATCAAGATGGATGGGATAAGCTCTCCTATGGTCAATTTTTTATCACTGCCATCTATCTTGAATGTCAGTTGTCTTTTTTCTCTCTCCAGTTCCACACTGTTTAAAGGGGCTTCTCCCGCATAGATAAGCTGTTCACTATTCTGGGCATCTGCTTTAAGCAGGCCGGCCGTCACCTCATAGGTTTCATGATTACCTATCTGCTCTCTTACATCCTCTATAAGGTCTATAATTACTCTCATACTGTGTCCTTTAAATACTATACTATGCTAATTCAAAAATTAAAATAGAATAATACTCTTCCGTCATATTGGTAAAATAGTTAAGTTCATAGCTAATTTGCTGTAGATTTGGTTTGATGGTGTTTTCGTAATGAGAGAGCTTACAATTAGTAAGTGGCCGGATGGAGAAAACTCCATCCGACCGAATGTCTAGTAAAGAAACTCGAAATTAGCTATTACGCTTTTCGATGATCTCTTTAGCTACGTTCGCTGGAACTTCTTCATAGTGATCAAATTCCATAGCGTACGTTGCACGACCTTGTGTCATTGAACGTAGGTCAGTTGAGTAACCGAACATTTCAGAAAGTGGTACGAATGCGTTAACGATCTTGTTACCAGCTCTGTCATCCATACCTGATACTTGTCCACGTCTTTTAGCAACGTCACCGATCACGTCACCCATATAATCTTCAGGTACCTCAACTTCAACTTTCATCAATGGCTCAAGGATCACTGGATTCGCAGTTTTACAACCCTCTCTGAATCCCATAGAACCTGCAAGTTTAAACGCCATTTCAGATGAGTCAACATCGTGGTAAGAACCATCATATACTGTTACTTTAACATCTTCAACAGGGTAACCTGCTTGGATACCTCTTTGCATTGCCTCTTGTACACCTTTATTGACCGGTTGGATAAATTCTTTTGGAATAACCCCACCTTTAACTTCATCAACAAACTCGTAACCAAAACCTGGTTCTTGTGGTTCGATTCTAAGGAATACGTGACCGAACTGTCCACGACCTCCAGACTGTTTAGCGTACTTGTATTCTTTTTCTACAGATTTTCTAATCGTCTCACGGTATGCAACCTGTGGTGCACCCACTTCCGCTTCAACTTTAAACTCTCTTTTCATTCTGTCTACAAGGATTTCAAGGTGAAGTTCACCCATTCCAGAGATGATCGTTTGACCAGACTCTTCATCTGTAGCAACACGGAAAGATGGATCTTCTGCAGCTAGTTTTGATAGAGCAATACCCATTTTTTCCTGGTCAGCTTTTGTTTTAGGTTCAACTGCAACAGAGATAACCGGCTCTGGGAAATCCATTCTTTCAAGTACGACTTTATCTTTCTCTGAACAGAGTGTATCTCCAGTAGTTGTATTCTTCAATCCAACAACCGCACCGATCTCACCCGCGTAGATCTCAGAGACTTCTTCACGTTTGATCGCATGCATTTTCATGATACGACCGATACGCTCTTTTTTCTCTTTTGTAGAGTTAAGTACATAAGAACCTGACTCTAAAGAACCACGGTATACACGGATAAATGTCAAAGTTCCTACAAATGGATCTGTCATAATTTTAAATGCAAGTGATGCGAATTCACCGTTATCTGTTGAATCAACAGTCACTTCAGTATCTTCATCTTCCATCATAGTACCCTTAATTGCAGGCGCTTCTACTGGAGATGGAAGGTATGCAACAACAGCATCAAGTAGTGTCTGAACACCTTTGTTCTTAAATGCTGTACCTGGAAGCATAGGCACGACATGCATACCGATCGTCGCAGCTTTAATACCAGCAACGATCTCCTCTTGAGTAAGCTCTTCACCCTCCATGTATTTTTCCATAAGCGCTTCATTACCGTCTACGGAAGAGATCTCTTCGATCATTTTTTCACGGTATTCTTCAGCTTGGTCTTGAAGCTCAGGACGGATATCTTGCTCATGGTATGCAGAACCCATTGCAGCATCAGCATCCCATACAACTTCTTTCATCTTTACAAGGTCAACAACACCTTCGAAGTTCTCTTCAGCACCGATAGGAAGTTGGATAACCAGTGGGTTACCTTTAAGTCTTTCACGGATCTGTCTCTCAACTTCTAAGAAATCTGCACCCGTTCTGTCCATTTTGTTAACAAATACAAGTGATGGTACACCATAACGGTTTCTTTGTCTCCAAACTGTTTCTGATTGTGGTTGAACCCCACCAACTGCACAGAATACTGAAACAGCACCATCAAGTACTCTCATTGAACGTTCAACTTCAATAGTAAAGTCAACGTGACCCGGAGTATCGATAATGTTGATCTGCTTACCTAACCACTCACAAGTTGTAGCAGCAGAAGTAATCGTAATACCTCTCTCCTGCTCTTGCTCCATCCAGTCCATCGTTGCAGCACCGTCATGTACCTCACCGATCTTGTGTTCAACACCAGTATAGAAAAGGATTCTTTCAGTTGTTGTCGTTTTCCCTGCATCAATGTGAGCAGCAATACCGATGTTTCTTACGTCTTCAAGTTTGTGCGTTCTTGCCATAACTTAGTTCCTTACCATCTGTAGTGAGCAAACGCTTTGTTCGCTTCAGCCATTCTATACGTATCTTCTTTCTTCTTGAAAGCAGAACCTTTTTCAGTTGCAGCGTCCATAAGTTCATTACTTAAACGCTCCATCATTGTTCTTTCATTTCTTTTTCTCGCTGCATCAACGATCCATCTGATTCCCAGTGATTGTTGTCTTGCAGGTCTAACTTCTATAGGCACTTGGTACGTCGCACCACCTACTCTTCTAGACTTTACTTCCATTACAGGTTTCACGTTATCCATTGCTTTGTTGAATACGTCAATACCTTTTTCTCCAGATTTTGATTCAATTCTCTCTAACGCAGCATACATAACTCTTTGCGCTGTGCTTTTCTTACCATCAAGCATTACTGCATTGATGAACTTTGTTAATACTTTAGAACCGTGTACTGGATCTGGCAATACCGGTCTAACGGGAGCTTTTCTTCTTCTCATTCTATTTCCTTCTTCAATCTTATATGGTTGATTTACTCAAGTCTTGCCCCCTAAGGATAAATGACAACACCTGTTTCAAGTCTATCTTTAGACTAAACTCTTACTTTATACGCGTTTAAATACTCTAAGATTACTTAGGTCTTTTAGTACCGTATTTAGATCTTGCAACTGTTCTTCCAGTTACACCTGAAGCATCGAGTGCACCACGTACAATGTGATACTTAACACCAGGTAAATCTTTAATTCTTCCGCCTCTTACAAGTACGATAGAGTGCTCTTGAAGGTTGTGACCCTCACCACCAATGTATGAGATTACTTCAAAACCACTTGTCAATCTTACTTTAGCAACTTTTCTAAGCGCCGAGTTAGGTTTCTTTGGTGTTGTAGTATATACTCTTGTACATACGCCTCTTCTCTGAGGACATTTTACGAGTGCAGGTGATTTTGATTTTTTCACTTGCTTTTTACGTTCTTTACGAATCAATTGATTAATTGTAGGCAAATCGTTTCCTTTCTAGTTAGTTTGAATTGAGATCTTATCTCTTGAATCTGGGTTCTTACACCACATAAAAACATTCACTGTGAACGTTTATATCTAGCCTAGTTCCTAGAGAAAATTGGATGCAAATTATATCGAAAAATTCTTTAGAATTTCTTATACTTAAAATAAGGGAGAAGAAAGAGGGTTAAACTGTTTCTTTAAGACAAGAAACAGCCTGCAGAGATTACTCTGCAGCTGTGAGTTTGAGGCTATCTTTATCTATCATACCAGTACCTACTGGGATAAGACGTCCGATAACAACGTTTTCTTTAAGATCTTCAAGCGTATCTACTGTTCCTGCGATCGATGCAGAAGTCAGTACTTTTGTTGTATCCTGGAATGAGGCAGCAGAGATAATACTGTCTGCTCCAACCGCTGAACGGGTAATACCTACAAGCATTGGCTCAGCAATAGCAGGTTCACCGCTCAGTGCGATCACTCTTTCATTCTCTTCTTGGAACTTACGACGAGAGACAATATCTCCAGCGATAAACTTAGAGTCACCACTCTCAACCACTTTCACTTGTCTCATCATTTGAGATGTCACGATCTCGATGTGCTTATCTGAGATATTAACCCCTTGTCTACGGTAAACCATCTGTACCTCAGATACAATGTACTCATACAATGCTTTTTCACCAAGTGCCGCAAGGATATCATGACTTGAGATCGTACCGTCAGTCAGTTTTTCACCCGCATGCACATATTCACCCGCATGGACAAGTGCTACTTTATTCTTATCGACGAACTGCTCAGTGACCTGATTATTGTCACCAGTAATGATCAGTCTCTCTTTACCACGTAATGGCTTACCGAAACTTACTACACCATCAATCTGTGCAATTAATGCGATATCTTTAGGACGTCTCGCTTCAAAGAGTTCAGAAACTCTTGGAAGACCACCGGTAATATCTTTTGATTTGATCGCCGCTTTTGGTGTTTTTGCCAAGATATCTGCGATACTTACTTCGTCTCCATCTTTTACAAAAAGGATCGTCTTCGCATCCAATTGATAACGGATCAACTCTCCGCTTTCAGTTGCCAACACGATCGCTGGTTTATAAGCAGCAGGGATATACTCATTCAGCTCAAGTCTTGTATCACCTGTCACTTCGTCAAACTGCTCAACCACAGTCACACCCGGGATGATATCTTCAAACTTCAGTTTCCCTTGCTGTTCAGCAATAATAGGCTCTGAATATGGATCCCACTCAGCGATCACTACCTGAGAAGCTGTCTCTGGTGCAGAAAGAAGATCACCTCTTTGTACCATCGCATCATTGTCCACTTTTACAACAGACCCTCTTGAGATATAATGTCTTGCTGCTTCTCTGTTGTTATCATCAACAACTACAGCAAAGAGACCTTTTTCTACTACTTTTGTACCTTCAGTAATCCCTGTATGTGCTTCAAGGTAATCCCCTTTAAGTAAGAAGAACTTCACTGTACCTTTTGACTCAGAAACCACATTTTGTGTCACTGGTGCACCATCTTCCACTTTCAGTTCAGAAGCAAATGGCACACGGCTTGGTACAGACCAACCCTCATTGATCACTTCAACGATAGAGTCACCCTCTTTTACTTTATCACCATCTTGAAGCGGTAAGAAAAGTTTTCCTTCAACTTTACCTGCAACACCTGCAAGTTCATTTGACTTGGCGACATCTGATTTTCTAAGGTTGTACTTTATCTCATCTGCGCTGCCTGCATTGACAGAGATCACATATTCATCATGTGTCACAATAAGAGAGATCGTACCATCTACCGTTGCTTTGATCTTCGGTTCAACCAAAAGAACCCCAGCATTTCTTCTGTTTGCAACGATCAGGTTACCCTCTCTGTTACGGTATACATTCAAGTTATAGTATCTGATGAAACCTTCTTTGCTCGCGATGACTTGTCTATCTTCTTTACCTGCTGTTGCCGTACCACCTGTGTGGAATGTACGGAGTGTAAGCTGTGTACCTGGCTCACCGATAGATTGTGCGGCGATAACCCCTACCGCTTCACCACGTTTAACGATTTTGTTATCCGCCATGTTCAGACCATAACATTTTGCACAGATACCTTTTGGTGCTTTACATGATGATGGTGCTCTCATCACTACAGAACGTACACCTGCATCTTGTACTCTTGCCGCAGTCTCTTCATCTATCATCGTACCTTCACTGACCAATACTTCAGAAGTAATAGGATCGATCACATCTTCAGCCAATACTCTACCATAGATACGGTCTGCCAATGGCTCGATCATTTCATTACCCACAACAATATCTGATACTTCTACACCTTCGTGTGTACCACAATCTGACATAGAGATCTTCACGTTTTGTGCCACATCGATCAGTTTTCTTGTCAAGTAACCCGCATTCGCTGTCTTAAGTGCTGTATCGGCAAGACCTTTTCTCGCACCGTGCGTTGAAATAAAGTACTCAAGTACATTCAGACCTTCACGGAAGTTCGACGTAATAGGTGTTTCAATAATAGACCCATCTGATTTCGCCATAAGACCCCTCATACCAGAAAGCTGTCTGATCTGTGCTGCGGAACCTCTCGCCCCAGAGTCTGCCATCATATGCACTGAGTTAAACCCGTCTTTGTCTTCTCTAATAAGAGACATAAGACCCTCGGCAATACCATTGTTCGCATCCGTCCAGATATCGATAATTTTGTTATACCGCTCTTGATCCGTTAAAAGACCTGCACCATATTGTCTTTGGATCTCTTTTACTTCTTCTTTGGCAGAAAGAACGTTCTCTGCTTTCATCTCAGGGATCTTGATATCATCCACAGAGATAGAAACACCTACTTTAGTTGCATATTTGAAACCCATATCCTTAAGATTATCAAGGAAACCGGCAGCTTCAGAAACACCACCTATTTTATAGATATAGTCAACCAACGCACCGATATCTTTTTTCTTCAACACTTTGTTCCAGTATTTTTCCGGTACATAATCCGGAATGATCGATTTCAAGATCAGTCTACCTGCAGTTGATTTTGTAATATGTCCATCGACCACTGTTCTGATACGTGCATTAAGATCCAGTGACTGTTGCTCAAATGCAATCTCCACTTCTTCAACATTTGCGAAAAGTTTATGTTCACCTTTTACATCATTTTTTTCAAGTGTAAGGTAATACAGACCCAAAATCATATCCTGTGAAGGTACGGCGATCGCCTTACCTGATGCCGGAAGCAAAATGTTCATCGATGCAAGCATCAATACTTTTGCCTCAGCGATCGCTTCATCAGAAAGTGGTACGTGTACGGCCATTTGGTCCCCATCGAAGTCGGCGTTGAACGCAGAACATACCAGTGGGTGCAATTGGATCGCTTTACCCTCGATCAGTCTCGGGTGGAACGCTTGGATCGACAATTTGTGAAGTGTTGGTGCACGGTTCAGTAAGATAGGATAGTTATCAACTACCTCTTCCAAACACTCCCATACTTCATTCTCTTGCTTTTCGATCATCTTTTTGGCTTGTTTCAGTGTCGTTGCATACCCTTTTTCTTCAAGCTTTGCCATCAAGTGTGGCTTAAAGAGTTCGATCGCCATTTTCTTAGGCAATCCACACTGATCCATACGTAAATCTGGACCAACAACGATAACAGAACGACCCGAAAAGTCAACCCTTTTACCAAGAAGGTTTTGTCTAAAACGACCTTGTTTACCTTTGATCACTTCAGAAAGTGACTTCAGTGGTCTTTTGTTTGCACCCTTAACTGCATTTCCTCTTCTACCATTATCAAAAAGTGCATCGACTGCTTCTTGAAGCATACGCTTTTCATTTCTAACGATAATTTCAGGGGCATCAAGTTCTACCAATCTTTTAAGTCTCTGGTTTCTGTTGATCACTCTTCTATAAAGGTCATTCACATCAGAAACAGCGAATTTACCGCCATCAAGACTTACAAGAGGTCTTAGATCCGGTGGAAGTACCGGCAGTTGTGTCAACATCATCCACTCTGGTCTGTTTCCTGAGTGAAGGAATGCTTCGATCACCTTCAGACGTTTAACGATCGTCTTTCTTTTTGCTTCAGATTTTGTCGCTTCAATATCAAGTTTCAACTGATTGAACATATCCACAAGGTCAAGTTCTGCAAGCAGTTCCTGAATGATCTCTCCACCCATTCTTGCATCAAGGTCTGTACCGCCAAAACGTTGAGTGATCTGTTGATACTGCTCTTCATTCAATACATCATATTTTGCCAGTGGCGTTAAACCTTCACTGTCATAAGATGCTTCACCCGGTGTTTTAACGATATATGCTTCATAGTAAAGTACTCTCTCAAGGTCTTTCATCTTTACACCCAAAAGTGTACCGATACGTGATGGAAGTGAAGAGACATACCAGATATGTGCCACAGGCGCGATAAGATCAATGTGCCCCATACGGTTTCTTCTTACTTTAGAAGTGGTGACTTCAACCCCACATTTTTCACATACGACACCTTTATAACGCATCTTTTTGTATTTACCGCAAAGACACTCATAGTCTCTGATAGGTCCAAAGATCTTCGCACAGAAAAGACCATCTCTTTCCGGTTTGAGGGTTCTATAGTTGATCGTCTCTGGTTTTTTTACTTCACCGTAACTCCATGAGAGTACTTTCTCCGGACTTGCAACTCTAAGCTGTAGTGCTGCGACATCATTCGGTCTCTCTTCGCTGTTAAGATCTATTGGTGTTAAATTCTCTAAAAACTTACTCATTTTCACCCTCCACTTCTTTTTTACTCTCATATAATTCTGTATCAAGACCTAATGCTTGAAGTTCTTTTGTCAATACGAACATCGTTTCAGGTACACCTGATTCAGGAACAGCTTCACCTTTTGTGATCGCTCTGTATGCTCTTGCTCTACCTTCAACATCATCTGATTTGATGGTCAACATCTCTTTAAGTGTATGTGATGCACCATAGGCTTCCAGTGCCCATACTTCCATCTCACCGAATCTCTGTCCACCGAAGAGTGCTTTACCACCCACTGGCTGTTGTGTTACAAGTGAGTAAGGTCCAGTTGAACGTGCATGCACTTTTTCATCAACCAAGTGGTGAAGTTTAAGCATATACATATAACCCACATTGACTCTCTCTATCATCTGCTCACCGGTTTTCCCGTCAAACAGAACCATTTTACCATCACTGTCCATCTTAGCCATTTCGAAAAGTTTGTCGAATTCAGCCTGGTTCGCTCCTTCAAATACCGGTGCAGCAAATTTTACACCTGTAGACCAGTCTCTACCGTATTTGATCAACTCTTCATCGCTCATACTCTCTAACAGTGCTTTTGCATTCATCAATTTTGCTACATCTGCAATTTCACTCATCTTCGCTCTGAGATCTTTAATGAACGTCTCTTTTTGATCGTTAAACATCTCTTCGATCTGTTCCCCAAGGTTTTTACCAATCAATCCCAAGTGTACTTCAAGGATCTGCCCGATATTCATACGAGAAGGTACCCCTAGTGGGTTCAAAATAATTTCTACCGGTCTTCCATCTTCCTGGTATGGCATATCGATCTCTGGTACGATATTAGAAACGATACCTTTATTTCCGTGACGTCCTGCCATTTTATCACCTACTTTGAGCTTTCTCTTGGTAGCGATATAGATTTTTACAAGCTTCGTGACACCTGAAGGAAGAATATCATCTTTTTCAAGTACGCTCAATTTCTCTTCATGCTCTGTCTTCAGTCTTTTCTTTTGTTTCAAGAAGTAATTTTTCAGTGACTCATATTCGTTTTGTACATCTTCTGTGAAAGACTGAACTACGCCTCTTAGTGCAAATCTGTTTACACCCTTGATCGTCTCTTCATCGATCTTAGAACCTGCTGCATACTCCGTTTCACCGATCGTTACAGCTTTCACCAACTCTTGTCCTGAAAGGTAGTTTGCAATACGCAAGATCTCTTCTCTATCTATCATAAGAAGCTGATCATGGTGGTCACTGTCCAGGATCGCTTTCTCTTCTTCATAGGCCTGGATCGCACGTGCGTCCTTTTCATACCCTTTTTTCGTAAAGACTTTGATATCGACAACCACACCTTCCATAGATGCTGGACAATAGAGTGATTTATTGACCACGTGTCCTGCTTTTTCGCCAAAGATCGCTCTTAAGAGTCTCTCTTCTGGTGTTGGTTTGATCTCACCTTTAGGAGAAACTTTACCTACCAGGATCATACCAGGTTTTACATAGGTACCGATCTGAACAATACCACTCTCATCCAAGTGCAACAACTCATCTTCACGGATATTCGGGATATCACGCGTGATCTCTTCCGTACCATGCTTAAGTTCTCTTGCTTCCACTTCTTTTTCATAGGTATGCACTGACGTAAAGGTATCTTCACGGATCAGTTTTTCAGAAATAATAATCGCATCCTCATAGTTATATCCATACCAAGGCATAAATGCAACACGGATATTCTTACCGATCGCAAGTTCTCCCTGATCCATATTCGCACCATCGGCAATGACCTGTTTCGCTTCGATCTTGTCACCGAGTTTTACAATAGGTGTTTGCGTGAACGTCGTGTTCTGATTGGTTCTCATGTTCTTTTCAAGCGGATAGTGGTCTATGAATACACCACTCTCATCTTCGCCCATGATATAGATGTTCTTCGCATCAACTTTTTCAACCGTACCGGCTCTTTCTGCCTTCACACATTCCCATGCATCACGACTCACGATCGCTTCCATACCTGTACCGACCACTGGTGCCTCTGTTTTAAGAAGAGGTACTGCCTGACGTTGCATGTTCGATCCCATCAGTGCACGGTTCGCATCATCATGCTCCAAGAATGGGATCAATGCCGCTGCAGAACCAGAGATCATCAAAGGAGAGATATCGATAAGATCAACTCTTTTTGCCTCATTAAGTTCGATATTCCCGTTCAGTCTGGTCTCGATAAGATCTTCAACGATACGTCCGTTCTCATCTACAACAGTTGACGCAGGCGCGATACATTTGTCCTCTTCCTGTGTGGCAGTAATGTAGACGATTTCATCTGTCACTTGGCAATCTTTCACCACTTTATAGGGCGCTTCAATGAATCCATGTTCATTTACTTTCGAGTAGGTAGCCAATGTATTGATAAGACCAATGTTCTGACCTTCCGGAGTCTCAATAGGACAGATACGTCCATAATGCGTAGGGTGTACATCCCTTACTTCAAATCCAGCTCTCTCTTTAACAAGACCACCTTCACCCAATGCTGAAAGTCTTCTTTTGTGTGTCACTTCTGAAAGTGGGTTCGTCTGATCCATGAACTGTGAAAGCTGCCCTGATGAGAAGAACTCCAAAATCGTATTGGTGATCATTTTAGAGTTTACCAGATCATGTGGCATCAACTCATCCAATGTTCCAGATACTGTTGTCATCTTGTCTTTGATCGCTTTTTGCATCTTCACAAGACCACTGTGAAGTTCATTACCAAGAAGCTCACCGATCGCTCTAATTCTTCTGTTACCTAAGTGGTCTCTATCATCGATATGACCTTGACCATTCTTTACTTTAATAAGATATTTCACCGTATGGATAAGATCTTCTGCAGTCAGTACTGTAGCATACTCAGGAATATCCAGACCCAACTTGTGGTTCATTTTCATACGACCGACTTTAGTCAGGTCATATCTTTCCGGATCAAAGAAGAGTTGCTGCAAGAATGCTTTTGCTGCATCAGGTGTTACTGGTTCACCTGGTCTCATCACTTTGTAGATACGGATCGCTGAAAGTACATTTTCATCATCGATCTGTTCTGTTTGCTTTAAAAGTCTTAAACTTTCGTTATCTGCAATAAATGCGTTAATGATCGACATATCCGCACCCTCAGCAAGGTCATTGATGATCTCGATCGTATCAATACCCTCTTCGATCATCTTTTTAAGTTTGCTCTCATCCAGAGGAGTCACGACATCATAAAGTACTTCACCGCTCTCCTGGTCAATGATAGGCTTAGCCAAGTGTCTTTCCATCAATACTTCAAGCGGATATTCGATCCACTCTAAACCATCTTCGATCAGTTTTTCTGCTTTTTTCTTTGTCAGTCTTTTCCCTGCATTGACAACCGTATTACCATCCATGTCTTTGACATCATACTCTGCTCTACCGCCAAAATCATTCGCATCAAATCTTACGAGGAATCTGTTGTCTTTGATATGGATCTCTTTTGTTGCGTAGAAGAGTTTTACAATATCATCTTTAGAGTAATCCAATGCTCTGAAAAGGATCGTCACAGGGATCTTTCTTCTTTTGTTGATACGTGCATAGAGAATATCTTTGGAATCATATTCAAAATACAACCATGAACCACGATCTGGGATGATCTGTGCAGAGTAAAGCATACCGCTTCCTGCAGTCGTTCCCTCTTCTTCTTTGAAGATAACACCCGGAGATCTGTGAAGTTGATTGACGATTACTCTTTCAACACCATTAACAACAAATGAAGTTCTATCTGTCATCAATGGAATATCACGTACGAAAACAGCTTGTTCTTTGATCTCTTTTGGATCAAGTTTTTCCCCTGTTTTTTCATCTCTGTTCCAGATCGTCAGTGCAATATTCATCTTTAGTGATACAGAGTAGGTCAACCCTCTCTCCATACACTCTCTAACGGTATATTTTGGTTTAACAATTTCAGAGTTTTTATACGTAAGTGTCAGTCTGTTTTGTTGGTCATGGATAGGGAAAGAAGATCTGAAAACTTTCTCTAATGTAGAGTTTTTTCTGTCTTTTTCACCTAGCATTAAAAAGTTTTCATAACTTTTTTGTTGAAGTTGGAGCAAATTTGGGATTTCAATTTCTCTTGGTGTTTTGGAAAAGTCAACACGGAGTCTGTTACCAGAATGTAAAGAATTTAACATGGGTTATCCTTATTTCGGTTTAGTTTGGTTTATGTAGTGTGTTTAATGTGTATATATTGGGTATACAAAAAAACTATTGCCGTGAGGGTATGAAAATGTCTCCGAATAGTTTATCGCTATATCCAATGAGGTTTGTGACTTGAGCTTAGGCAATTTGCCTAAGCTCTTCTAAATAATAAAAATTATTTAAGCTCGCATTTAGCGCCAGCTTCTTCAAGTTGTTTCTTGAAGTCTTCTGCTTCTTCTTTAGAAACACCTTCTTTAAGTACAGATGGAGTCTCTTCAACAGCAGCTTTCGCTTCTTTAAGACCAAGACCAGTGATTGCTCTTACTGCTTTAATAGCGTTGATTTTTTTATCACCTGCATCAACAAGTACAACGTTAAACTCTGTTTGTTCTTCAGCAGCTTCAGCAGCTACTGCTCCACCACCAGCTACTACTGTAGCTTGTGCAGATACACCAAATTTTTCTTCAAATTCTTTTACAAGCTCAGAAAGCTCAAGTACTGACATGTTTGAGATAAACTCAAGAACATCTTCTTTAGTTGTTGCCATAATTAATTCCTTAAATTATAATTATATGAAATGAAACATTTTACAGTTTCAAATTAAAAGAGCCTCGTGGCTCTCACCACTCTACGCCTCTTCTTCTTTTTTTACTGCTAATGCATTCAAACCAATTGTAAAGTTTTGTACCGGTGCATTCCAAACATTAAGAAGCATACCGATAAGCTCGTCTCTAGTAGGAAGTTTAGCCATTGCATTAATGGTTTCCAAGCTAGCAACTTCACCCTGGATCAAACCAGTTTTGATTGAAAAAGTATTTTTAAAATCAGTAGCTGCTTTGTCAGCGATTTTACAAGGTGTAACTTGTGCATCACCCCAGATTACAAGGTTTGTTTCTGTAAACTCAACATCTTCACACCCAGCATTTTTTAATGCGATACGTGCTAGTTTGTTTTTTACAACTTGGACTTTGATCTCTTCATCTTTTGCAAGATTTCTTACAACTTCAAGATTCTCAACAGTCATACCTTTGTAATCACAAACGATAATGGCACCAGCGTCTTTAAACTCTGCTGTCATTTCTGCAACTAGTTCTTCTTTTCTAGTTCTAGTCATATAATTCTCCTTCCGACCTCTAAAAGGGTTCCCCTAAAGGACCATATATTCTTTCGAATATATTAATTAAGCTTTCGCCCCTCTTATCTTTGACCTAAGATTAATGAGTAGTAAAAATTACCCTCAAACAAAAACTACACCCGTAATTTTTATTTGAAGATAATATAAAGAAGGCACACGCCTTCTTTATGCATGGATTATTTCATCTCCATTAATTCTGCAGTATCTAAAGTGATAGATGGGCTCATTGTAAGTGAAATCGCACCATTCGTGATATATCTACCTTTTGCAGATGCTGGTTTTGCTTTATTGATCGTTTCAAGAAGTGTTACAAAGTTTTCTTTGATCTTCTCTTCTGAAAAAGAAACTTTACCAATACCAGCGTGGATGTTACCTTTTTTGTCTACTCTAAAGTTAACCTGTCCACCTTTTGCATTCTCAACTGCTTTAGCCACATCCATCGTTACTGTACCAGTCTTAGGGTTTGGCATAAGTCCTTTTGGCCCAAGGATTCTTGCTACTTTACCAAGAACACCCATCATGTCTGGTGTTGAGATAACGATATCAAAATCAATGTTACCCGCTTGAATTGATTCGATAAGATCTGTAGAACCTACCAAATCTGCACCTGCTGCTTTTGCTTCATCAGCTTTAGCGTCTTTTGCAAATACTGCTACTCTTACTGTTTTACCAGTTCCATTAGGAAGAACAACTGATCCTCTAACCATTTGATCCGCATGTCTTGGGTCAACGTTCAAGTTAAGTGCAACTTCAACTGTTTCATCAAATTTAGCCGATTTAAGGTTTTTAAGTGTAGCCATTGCTTCATCAACACTATATGTTTTAGTCACATCTACTAGTTTAAGTAGCGCTTCTCTTCTTTTACTTGGTTTTTTTGCCATTTTATTCTCCGCTTTATATGCTCCCACATTTCAAATCATGTGGTTATGATTGTCTTTAAAAAGACTAGTCTACGATCTCAACACCCATACTTTTACAAGAACCAGCAATAATGTTCGCTGCCATTTCTCTGTCGTTTGTGTTAAGGTCAGCAATTTTTTGATCAATAATTTCGTCTAATTTTGCTTTAGTGATAGTTCCAACTTTGTTAAGAAGTGGATTATCCGTACCTTTTTTAATATTTGCTGCTTTTTTGATAAGGTCACTTGCAGGCGGTTGTTTTGTTTCAAATGTAAAACTTCTGTCTGCATATACTGTAACGATCACAGGGATCTTGAACCCCATTTTATCTTTTGTTTTTTCATTAAAAGCTTTACAAAACTCCATAATGTTTACACCACGTTGTCCAAGTGCAGGACCTACCGGTGGTGATGGATTTGCTGATCCAGCTGGGATCATCATTTTGAACTTTTCAGTTATCTTTTTTGCCATCTGTTCTTCCTTTGTTTGAATTGACCTTTAGGTCTTATAGTATTTTTTCTACTTGTGTGTAGAGTATTTCAACCGGTGTATTTCTACCAAAGATTGAAACATTCAACTTTAACTTACCATGGTCAAGATCATACTCTTCTACCATACCTGTAAAGTTTGCGAACGGACCGTCAATAATACGTACCATTTCGCCTGTTTCAAAATCAACTTTAGGTCTTGGTGCAGCTTTTTGCTCCATTTTGTCTAAAATCACTTTGATATCTGCCTCTGAAAGTGCAGTAGGTGTCTTTTGTTCACCGATAAATCTAGATACTCTTGGCAAAGATTGTATCTTATGCCAGAGGTCAGTATCCAGGTCTATATGTGCGAAAGCATACCCAGAATACAATGTTCTTTCAGTAATCTTTTTTACGCCGTTTTTAACTTCGATCACTTCTTCTGTAGGAACGACTACACGTTCAAGCTTCTCTTCAATCCCATGATCTTTGACAAGTTGTTCGATCGCTCTTTTTACAGCTTGCTCAGAACCTGAATATGTTTGAATTGCATACCATTGATAAGCCATTGTCTATCCTATAAAACTGATGATACGATTGATGACATGAGAAAGTCGACCAATGCTAAAAATATTGATATTACAGTTACTACGAGAACAACTGCTAAAAATGCTTGTCTTACTTGTACTTTTGTTGGAAATATAACTTTATGAATCTCCGCTTTCGCGTGTGCTATAAATGTTGAAAGTTTTCCCATATATATTACCTTTACTTGTGGCAGGCCAAGAGGGACTCGAACCCCCGGCACCTGGTTTTGGAGACCAGTGCTCTACCAACTGAGCTATTGGCCTAGAAATGATACTATGGGACAAAGCCCGATAGTATTAAACAAAAGTCTCCGATTACAGCTTCATCTCTTTGTGTACTGTATGGCATTTACACCATTTACAATACTTTTTAAGAGCAAGTTTCTCTGTTGTCGTTTTCTTGTTTTTATTGGTGTGATAGTTACGTCTTGTACATTTCTCACAACCTAAGTGAACTGTTTCTCTCATTGTTATCTCCTATGATAAGTGCGCAAGAGGCAAGCCTCCTGCATGGTGTTATTAAGCAATAATCTTAGAAACAACACCGGCACCAACTGTTCTACCACCTTCACGGATAGCGAACTTAGTACCTTCATCAAGTGCAACAGGAGCGATAAGCTCAACATTGATTTTAACGTTGTCTCCTGGCATAACCATTTCAGTACCTTCTTGAAGTTGAACTGAACCTGTTACGTCTGTTGTACGAACGTAGAACTGTGGTCTATAGTTGTTAAAGAATGGAGTATGTCTACCACCTTCTTCTTTAGTAAGAACATAGATCTCAGCTTCAAATTGAGTGTGTGGAGTGATTGATCCTGGCTTACAAAGAACCATACCTCTTTGTACAGCCTCTTTATCGATACCACGGATAAGAACACCACAGTTGTCACCAGCTTCACCACAATCCATCTCTTTACGGAACATTTCAACACCAGTTACAGTTGTTTTTTGAGTATCTTTAAGACCAACGATCTCAACTTCGTTACCAACACATACAGTACCTCTATCAACTTTACCAGTTACAACTGTACCACGACCTTGGATAGTAAAGATATCTTCGATAGCCATTAGGAAATCTTTATCAGTTTCTCTTACTGGCTCAGGAATATACTCATCTACAGCGTCCATAAGTGCATAGATCTTTTCAGACCACTCACCAGCAGTACCAGCTTTAGCTTCTTCAAGTGCTTTAAATGCAGAACCAGATACGATTGGAGTATCGTCACCTGGGAAGTCATACTCAGAAAGAAGTTCACGTACTTCCATCTCTACAAGCTCTAACATCTCTTCTTTATCTTCTTCATCAAGTTGATCTTCTTTGTTCAAGAATACAACGATGTAAGGTACACCTACTTGCTTAGAAAGAAGGATGTGCTCTCTAGTTTGTGCCATTGGACCATCAGTCGCAGCGATAACAAGGATCGCACCGTCCATTTGAGCAGCACCAGTAATCATGTTTTTAACGTAGTCCGCGTGACCTGGACAGTCAACGTGAGCATAGTGTCTAGTTTCTGTTTCATACTCTACGTGAGAAGTAGCAATTGTAATTCCTCTTTCTCTCTCTTCAGGTGCGTTATCGATTTGATCATAATCCATTGCTGCAGCACCAGTTTTAAGACCTAAACACATTGTGATTGCAGCTGTCAATGTAGTTTTACCGTGGTCAACGTGACCGATAGTACCGATGTTAACATGCGGTTTCGTTCGTTCGAATTTTTCTTTAGCCATGCTATTCTCCTAGCGTAATATGATTTAAAGGCAGTATTATACCTAAATTTTCTTAGACCCCATACCTATATGGACAGAACTATTACAAAGCTGTAATACTTTTGTCCATACCATCATGGAGGGTGGAGCCCATAGTGAGACTTGAACTCACGACCTCTTCCTTACCAAGGAAGTGCTCTACCCCTGAGCCATATGGGCAACTCTATTGTATATAATTAAATGCGTGCGTCAAAGTCATAAATGAATAAAAAAGGAAAGCTTTTATATGTGAAGTTATTAGTCTGTTAAATACATAATTCACACAGCTCCCAGTTTATGGAGCGGGCGAAGGGATTCGAACCCTCGACAGCCTGCTTGGAAGGCAGGAACTCTAGCCACTGAGCTACGCCCGCATCTTTTATGCGATTTAACATATGGTGGTGAGTGAAGGATTCGAACCTTCGAAGACATAGTCAGCAGATTTACAGTCTGCCCTCGTTGGCCACTTGAGTAACTCACCATAATGTTTAAATCATTACTGGTCAAACACTGATAATTATATTTTTTCATGGAGCTGGTGAAGGGACTCGAACCCCCGACCTGCTGATTACAAATCAGCTGCTCTAGCCAACTGAGCTACACCAGCACCATCATTAAAAGTTGTTATACTTAAAATGGACGGGAATTATAGACAAAAAAGTTTTTAATGTCAAGGGTTTTAGGTAAATTTGTAAAAATTTCTCTTTTTTAGGTAATTTCTATAGAATACACCCACATAAAATGAAGATCATAGGCTATATAGAATGAAAATACTACTGGCACCAAGTGAAACCAAAAAAACAGGTGGAGAACGCTCTTTCGATCCTAGTACATTACTCTTTGAAGCGCTTTTGCCTTACAGAACCAAACTCCTGCATACCTATACTAATGTATTGCAAAAAGGGGATATCCCCACACTGTCAAAAATGTTCGGACTCAAAAAAGAAGCAGATATCCTTGCACACAAAAAAGATATCATTCATGAACTTACGATGAAAGCCATTCAAAGATATACAGGTGTAGCATTTGACCATCTGGGGTATGATGCATTGGATGAGAAGGCACAAGCATATATCGACAGCCATGTCATCCTCTTTTCAAACCTGTTTGGTCCCATCCGTTCTTCAGACCTCATCCCTGAGTATAAACTCAAACAGGGAGAGGCTGTCGGTGGCATCAAAACAGAGAAGTTTTACCATGAACACGCTGCAGCACTGATGGAAGCATACCTGGCTGAGGATGAGATACTGGATCTCCGTGCAGGTTTTTATGACAAATTCTATAAACCCACCAAACCCTATACTACACTCAAGTTCATCAAAGAGGGGAAAGTCGTTAGTCATTGGGCAAAGGCGTATAGAGGTATCGTCCTGCGTGAGATCGCCAAAGCGGGTATAGAAACCCTCGAAGCGTTCATGAAACTGCCTATAGAAGGGCTGAGTATTCAAGAGATCCAAACGAAAAAAAATAAAACTGAAATCATTTATGAGATAGGGTAAAGATGAAACTCCCTAGTGATGCAACACTCTATAAAGTATTTATTTTTCTTTTAGTACTGATGGTTGTATTGGGTATACTATTTGATACAGATTATAATTAAGGAAAAGCGATGAAAGAAAATCTTTTTGAAATGGGTGCACATTTTGAAGAGGGATGGTCATCGGACAATAAAAAGAAACCCTCTCAAAAAACCTCTACAGAGATCAGACCACCAGAGAAACATCAATTGCATGTTGCAAAAGAGAAACGACGAGGTAAAGTGGTTACCATCGTCAAACCTTTTTACTTAGATAAAACAGATCTTCAGGCTCTGCTCAAAACGCTTAAAAAAAAGCTTGGTACAGGAGGTACGCTCAAAGATGACACTTTGGAGTTCCAAGGAGACATCCCTGAACTGCTGCGTACCTATTTGGAAGCTTTGGGGTATCGGTTTAAACACTAGATAACCCCATAGGGCTTACTTGCCTATCGCCAACGCATAGAGTACCATTTCCTCATTCTCCACAAATGCATTGACCTCGTCATCATAATAGGCCCCGATACCAGAACACCCTATACCCATATAGAGTGAAGCCATATAAAGTCTATGTCCTATAATGCCGGCTTTCTGGTAAAGTGCCTGATAGTTCTCTCCTTTGGAAGTGAGGAAAAAGGCTACCGCTGCCTGCATGGAGAGACTATACTGTTCCAAACTCAAATACCCCGCTTTTCTGGCAAAGTCTCCATACTTTATATACTCACCTTCTTTATAGAGTCCCAACGGCATATCAAGCACCCGGTTGATGACGACATACACAGAGACCTCTTCATCGCAGTCACTGGGTACAGGCTGGTGTATCGCTTCCATAATATAATTAAACTGTCCCTTGGTGATCGCACCTTCCTGAAAACCTCGCTGGGATCTACGTGTAAAGATCGTCTCTTGGAGTTTTGTCGTATTATAGGTAAACGTAGGGGTTTTCACTTCCCGTCTGCAGGATCTTAACTGCATCGTTTCATGATACGCCTGTTCTATAAGTGCATTACGTTCAAAGGTTCCACTGGCTTCAACATAAGGGAGGGAGAACTCTATGGTGTCTACTTTCTCTCCTTCTATCGGTCTCACCATAGCACACCCAGACAAGAACCACTCTCTCTCCCCAAACCCGAACATAAGATTAAGTTTTTCTCTGTCTATATCATACCGCACTTCCACTGCATTCGATTGAAGCAATGCGGATGCTTCTATGCTCCCTAAAAGGTGTCCCGCATCCAGAAGACAATATCTGAAGGCACGGTTCTTATATTTCCACGAAGAACGATAATAAACAGCAGAGACCAAAAACAGGTACCCTTGCATAGCGGTGCTATATCCCAAATAAGGTTCTAATCCCTCCTGTTTGGTAATACGTTGTAGCAGTGTCAAAGAGGAGGAACGTACTTCATAATGGTATATACCATCTTCTATACCTTCTACCCCTCGTGCCTGAAAATAGAGTTCATTAGGGTAGAGCGCACCTGCAGAAGGGTTGATGCGCAGGTAATACTCTCCGCTTGGATAACTTTTCTTTGCAGTCAATCCTGCAATATGGTATAGAAAATGGTCTGCTTCTTTTTCCAGATCCAATTTTCGTTTTTCATACTGTACTGGATAGTTTTTATAGGTACTGGGTTGATCCTCCCAAGAGAGCCTGTTAGGATTGGTGCGTACAGAATTGTAGGAGTGTTTGGTTGTACTATGGTACCAAAACATCAAAAACCTCAGCATGTCTGATCTTCAAAGACTCGATCTTTTGACAGGCTTTCTTGAAAAGTGCTGCATGCGCAATACTCTCTGTGCACAAATGTTTATGTCGTTCATAAGAGGCTATGACTGTTTTCGCTTTCTTTTTCATATCTTTGCGGTTACGTTTAATATGTTCAAATGTAATCGCCCCATTGATCAACCCCTTTGCCAGGTTCGCCAAGGGATGTCCACCGAGCCTCAAAGGATGCCAGGCCTCTTCCAGCACTTCATGTGCCTCAAAATATTCTTCTTTATCAAGCAATTCAAGGTACGTTTTGAGTGCACCTTCTAGATCATCATTCATTGTTAACATAATGTATTTTAACTCTTTTTCTATCTATATTTGTCGGTGCCATGACATTTCTATCGTCAAGTAAAACACCTATTGACCTTAGAGGCAAGATACTTGCCTCTCTCTTCGGATTTGCTTAAAACAAATGGATTCTTTTCATATTTTGTTCCATTTCGTGTATAATAGATCCAATATAGCATAAAGTAGCCAGATATGACGCAAGAAGAAAGAGATGAGATCAAAGTACGTATAGAGACAAGTATCCATACGCTTAAAGAACAGATCGCCATACTTGAAGAGAAGGTAAAACCCATTGCTCCGGACTGTTCATTGGGGAGACTCACACGTCTGGAAGCCATGGGAGAGCAGCATGTCAACAACAAGATCATGGATGAATCAAAACTGCGTCTTACAAGGCTCACCAATGCCCTTTTACGTATAGACAAACCTATGTTTGGTATCTGTATCGAGTGTGAAGAACCTATCCAGATAGAACGTATGCGTATACGCCCTGAGAGTGTATGATGTGTCGAGTGTGCAAATCTATTATAGACTTCATCATAAAGTACACTTTTAGAACAAAGTCCTAAAAGCTACGCTTGTCGCTGAGACTACTTACGATTCAGCATTTAGTGCCTCACTTGCACTGCAATTTAGTTGCTTGTCAGCAGTAGGCTCTCGAAACTGGTTGCTCTTGATTGCTTTGCAATATCGAAAACTATAGGCTTTCGATATTCCCTACGACTTTACCTACAATCATCACTTCATCAGGGGCGATCGCCTGAGGTGGATACATACTGTTATCAGAGATAAGCTCTATCATTCCATCTGCACGCTGCTGGATACGTTTGATGAACAGCCCTCCCGTAGTTGATGCGATGAAGATGCCGCTTTTATTGATATTGGTTTGTGTTCTATCGATGAAAACGATACTTCCATCCTGCAAAGTGGGCTCCATGGATTCACCGTCCACATGAATGGCCTCTAGTTCAGTATTTCCCAGCCCTACCATATTACGCATGATCTTCTCATCGATATTGATCACTTCATAGTTCTCATCAAAGACCTCTGCACCCCCTCCCGCACTGGCACGGATATCTGAAAAGTAGTGTACCTGAAAAAACTTCTCAGTCTCCTCTTTGAGCATATCCACCGCCTGGTCAAAAAAGAGCCAGTTCACAGAGATCTTCTTAAGCGCACAAAACTCCAGTATCTCTTCATAAGGAATGGAATTTCTTTTTTTCATGGTCGCAAATGTAGCCTGAGGGATATTCAGTGCCTGTGCCACATCTTTATCAAATACTTTTTTTCCTATTGTACTCTCAGAGAGCACATCTTTTAACTTTTCTATAATTTCACTGAGTACTAACATTTTCACTCCTTTTTTATTATATATGACAAATTATAAGATATTTTTCTTAAAAGTATGACAATTTGACATATTTTTTAAATATTTTACAGTTTATTTATACAATTTGACATATTTAAAAACAAAGGAGTGAAAATGATCTACTCAAAAAATAAAGAATTACTAAGCTATGCGATCAAAATGGGATGTACAACAGCAGCGGAATTTGCTATGTTTTTAAAAGCAAGAGAGTCTATCCTCTCTCTATAATATTTAGGTAGGAAGAGCCCTTACCCGAAAAGTAAAACGCTCACCTCGTCACCTACCTCTTTAGAAGTATCATCTTCAGAGGTCACAAGCAAGGCTACATTGCCAAGCATGTTAGTAAGAATGGCTGAGGATCCTACTTTTTTACCTTCAAAGTCAACATAGTATCTTCCCTTTTCTAAAGAGACGTTGCATGCAGTAAATTCTGCTTTTTTGGCACGTTTGATAAATGGTTCTTTGAGTGTTGCTTTGACCCTGTGCATCGCACTCTGACCTTGCTGCAACTTCTCAATGAGCGGAACAAGGTAAAGCAGTGCTGTCACAGTAGAAGAGTATGCAAATCCCGGGAGTCCGATGATAAATTTATCCTCTTTACGTGCAACCATAATATGCTGTCCAGGCTTGACACGTACACCTTTAAACACAACATCACACCCAAGCTCATAGATGACATCTTTCACAAAGTCAAAATCACCTACACTCACACCACCAGTGGTTACCACAATATCAGCTTTATTTAATGCATCAAAAATATTTTTTGTGATCGTCTCTTTATCATCCTTGATACACCCTAACTGCAAAGGTACACCATCATATTTCTTGACAATAGCTTCGAGGATATAATTGTTGGATGAGCGTATCTGTGCATCACTTGTCTGTTCTTCACCAAGTTCAAGTAACTCTGACCCTGTAGAGATAATCGCCACTGTTGGCTTCTCATAGACTGTGACTTGTGGTATATTCAAGCTTGCCATCACCCCTATCTGTGGAAAGTCGATTTTCGTCCCTTTGGGGATAAGCATCTGTCCTTTCGCATAGTTCTCTCCCGGTTCACGTACAGAGAACCCTTGTGGAACTTCTGTCTTGATGATGATCTCATCCCCATCCACTTCTACATTTTCTATCGGGATGAGCGTATCAGCACCATGTGGCATCAATGAACCGGTAAACGTCTTGATACACATACCGCTTACCACTTCTTCTTTCAAGTCAGATCCAGCAGGATTAATGCTTCCGATATGTAGTCTACCAAGACTGAGATCTTTATGGATAACCGCATATCCATCCATTGCAGAAGTGGGGAACTCAGGAGAGTTATGATCTGCTACAATATCCTGTGCAAGTATATATCCTTGTGATTCCATTAAAGGGAGTTGTTTTGTTTTATAATTTTCGATTGCAAGATCGTCTATCATCTGCATCGATTCATCAAAGTGCATAAATGCCATTTCTATCCTTATCCTAACAATCCAGCACCATCCATAGGGGTGCTTCTATCAGCAGCATAAATACGCTTGCCATTTTTCACATCATACTTCCATATAGGCGCGTTCGCTTTAAAATCTTCCACAAACTCATCGATAAGCTCTAATGCTACTCTACGTTTAGGAGAAAATACCGCAGAGATATAAGAAGAAGTATGCACAGGGACATCTCCAATGGAGTGTGCCATTTTAACCACTGCGCCTAGAGCAGCTGCTTTCTCCTGCCATGTATCAAACCATTTTTGCAGTACAGGTTCATAGATATCAAAACTGAGTGCTTCTATATCATCTTCTGCACGTATTGTTCCCACAAAAGGAATATAGGCACCATAGTTTGACTCTGCCTGCTCATCAAGCCAACGGCCAAAGATCTCTTTGACATCTAAGGGGCCATGATAAAGTTCCACGCTTATCCACCACACACTGGAGGCAGAATAGAAATTCTATCACCATCTTTAAGTTCAGTTGCCAGATCGTTCACCATCGTATCGTTCAGTGCTACTGCGCATTTATCCAGCCATTGGATCAAACTGCTATCTGTTTTGAGTTGTGCCGAAACCTCTGCCAATGTCGAAGCTTCCATCTCCATTGGTGCTTTACCGATAGGACCTAAAAATTCTACTTTTATCATAAAAAACTCTTTCAAAATAAGGATTATTTCATCCCCAATAATGACGCGATTATAAAAGTTGTTTGCTATAATTACGCTTAAACAGGATTTTGAGAGGAGCTTTGCACTGTGTTATTCGGGTCTATCAGCTATCTTAATCTCCTGCCTTTTCAAGTCTTCTTAAAACGCTATATCTCTAACAATGCCTCTAAAATGACCTTTCGCTACAAACGTGCTGTACCTTCACAGATCAATAAAGCACTCAAAAGAAGAGAGATCAATGCGGCATTTATCTCTTCTGTAGAATCCGCGAGATGCAAATGCACGGATCTTGGTATCATCGCAAATCAAAAAGTCTATAGTGTTCTACTTTTAGAAGGAGAAAGTGAAATGGATCCGGCATCCGCCACTTCCAATCAACTTGCACACCTGTTAGGTCTTAAAGGAAAAGTGCTTATAGGGGATGCTGCCCTCAAACACTATCTACATGAGGGAGAAGGTATTGACTTGGCTGAAGCCTGGTACAAAGAGACCGGACTTCCTTTTGTCTTTGCCAGGCTCTGCTACAATAAACATGAAGAAGCTATACAAAAAATGGCGCGTGCATTTTCACAAACCAAAGTAAAGATCCCACAATACATCCTCAAAAAAGAAGCAAAAAAAAGAGGTATCACACCCAAGCAGCTTACCTGGTATTTGGGTCATATCCATTATGAAATGGATAATAAAGCAAAGAGATCTTTGAAGTTGTTTTTAGGTAAAACCAAACGTTTGTAGGTTATACCTTACAAACTACTCTATAGTCTGAATCGCTCTTTCTATACGCGATACCGTTTCATCCACACCTAAAATAGCCATGATCTCATCAAGACCAGACCCTGTCATCGAACCAAGTAGACTCACACGAAGCGGCATACCGATCTTCCCAAAACCGATCTCTTTTGTCTCAACAATTTTTTCCATCACTTCATGGTAGTCACATGGAAGATGCAGTGTCTTATCCCAACTTTTCAGCATCGAAGCAAAATCACTCAATATCTCTTTGGCTTCACCCTTAAAGGCTTTTTTGGAAGCCTTCTCATCATACTGCGTAGGTGTTGTAAGTATGAGATTGATCTGCTCTGAAAGTTCTACCAGTGTTTTCCCTCTCTCTTTGGTTGCATCAAGAAGCAGTTCGAGCTTATCGTGTCCATGGATATCCACACCAAAATCTTTAAGCAGTATGGCAAGTTCCTCGTTTGGCGTATTTTTAATATAGTGAGAATTCAACCAAAGCAGTTTATCTAGATTATAGTTGGATGCACTCTTGTTAATATTTTTAGGATCAAATAGCGCTATCATCTCTTCAATACTAAAAATTTCCTGGTCTCCATGACTCCAGCCAAGACGGACCAAAAAATTCAAAAGTGCTTCAGGGAGATATCCCATTGTTTTATAATCCATGACATCCGTAGCCCCATCTCTTTTAGAGAGTTTTTTACCTTGTTCATTGTTGATCATCGCAACATGGTTAAACTTTGGAATCGGGAACCCCAAAGCATTGTAGACTACGATCTGTTTAGGCGTATTGTAAAGGTGATCATCCCCACGGATCACATCTGTCAGCCCCATCAATGCATCATCTATGGCAACGACAAAATTGTACGTTGGTGACCCGTCTGCTCTCGCAATGACAAAATCATCGACTTCAGATGCGGCAATGTTCATCTCACCTTTTACACCATCCACAAAAGAGATGGTCCCCTCTTGCGGAGCTTTGATACGGATCACCGGTTCAACACCTTCTGGTGGTGTACCGGTAAAATCACGGTAACGCCCATCATAACGTGTACGTTCTTTTTTCGCCATTTGCTCTTCACGCAGAGCATCAAGCTCCTCTTTACTCATATAACATTTATAGGCTTTGCCCTCTTCAAGAAGCTGATCAATGTATTTTTTATAAAGATCAAATCTTTTAGACTGATAGACCACTTCCCCATCATGGCTCAGACCGACCCATTCAAATGCCTTGAGTATCGCTTCTGTAGCCTCTTCAGAATTACGTGCCATATCGGTATCTTCTATACGGAGTAAAAACTGTCCCTTGTTGTGCTGTGCAGTAAGCCAGGAAAAAAGTGCTGTTCTAAGCCCACCGATGTGAAGATAACCTGTAGGAGAAGGTGCAAAACGTGTAACTGTCATGATCATGCCTTAAATAAAGTCTAAAATAAATTAGTGAATTGTAGCGAAAATGTGGTTAAAGCGGATTATATTTTTAACGAGGAGGAGAAGCCGAAGGGCTAAAGCACTTCTGACTAATCATTTGTATTTTTCAATGTTTGAGCTTTACTTAACATGCTCTTTTACATTAAATGCAGCCTTTTCACCAACTCCTTTGACGCGTTGAAAATCATCAAAAGAAGTAAATTTACCGTTTTGTCTCTCTGCGATAATAGCCTCTGCTTTAGCAGCACCGATGCCTTTCACTTCCATTAACTCTTCTTTGGATGCTTTGTTAAGTTCATCCAGACTCATTCCAAACAGTGCTGTTGTCGCAAAAATTAAAAATCCTGCTATGAATTTTCTAATCATGTAGTTCCCTTGATAAATTTATTTTTAGTTATATTACAGTATGAACTATACTTATATGGTTAAAAAAGAGGTATTTTATACAAAAAATATTTTTAATGTCGATTGTGATAGAATTAGCCCAAAAAGGTCAACCATGAATCAACTGGAATGGTCCATCCTAGGTGCATTTATCCTATCTTTTACTTTACAATTTTTGGTAATCCATTTTTCTCATAGACATGACTTCTTTATTGATTCCCATACAGAGGAAAAGCCTCAAAACTTTCATCATTTCTCTACGCCAAGGGCAGGAGGGATTGGTATTATCGTAGGTATGTGTTTTCTTCTTCTAACACCCTTAGGATGGAAACTTCTATTTTCCATAATCCTTGCCTTCCTAAGCGGTATCTTTGAAGACTTTCATAATTCATTAAGTCCAAGAAGACGACTTTTATTACAGTTCATTGCTGCCACAAGTGCTGTTTTATTAACCGGTTCTGTCATTACCTATCTGGGTCTTGATATTCATATACCGTATTGGGGCGGGGTATTATTCAGTATTTTTAGTATTGTAGGCTTAATGAATGCTGTCAATATTATTGATGGCTTCAATGGACTTGCCTCAGGTATTATATTATTGATCCTTCTTTCATTCAGTACTATAGCTGTACAAGTAGAAAGTCATGAAATCCTACAAATATCTATGATCGTTACTTCAGCAGTACTCGCCTTCTTTGTGGTCAATTTTCCTAAAGGGAAGATCTTTCTTGGGGATGGCGGTGCTTATTTACTTGGGTTCATTACAGCACTGATAGGGATTTTCCTTGCAAGTAATTATGCTACAGTCAGCCCATGGTACATTCTTGCAGTATTGATCTACCCTGTCTGGGAAGTACTTTTTTCTATCTACAGAAAAAGGAAAGCCAAACGTTCTCCTATGGAACCAGACGAGTATCATCTACATATGCTTATCTATAAACATATCACCCATAACAACCCGCTCACATCAGTGTTTATTGTTTTAGGTACGGCACCTTTTATTTTTTATGCCACCCTCTATGCCCATAATTCTCAAGCAAATCTTCTAATCGTCTTGTGTTTTATCGGTTGCTATACCCTTCTCTACCAATATCTTTACAAAAAAGAAATGTCATTATAAAAGTAGTCTTTGCCTTATATCTTAAGTTTATAAATTTTACTGTAAGGTGAGGAGACCACTAGTTCAAAGAGATCTCTATCATACTTCTCCAACATAAACATTTGCACATACATAGAATTGAATGTCTCATGGTCCATGACCACAAACTGTCCATAGCTTTTCATATAGACCACTACATATTCACCATCAGCATGATAGATCTGTGACTGTAGCTGTAATTTACCATCTTTTGTGTTTTGCGTGACAATAAATTGCTTCACATCTTTTTCTTGCTGACCTAACTTGATCACCCCTCTCTTTATATCAAACACAATGCCATTACTGAAAGTAAGTAACCCCTCTTTGTTACTTACCGCCTGTGTAGGATAAAAAGCGATCTTTCGTTCTTCTTTTCCTGTTGTCAAGTCCAAATTACCAAAAACAGCTACAGTAGGGAAAATCCTCATCATCCTGTATGGGAGATAGAGATAGATATCTCTTGTTTTTTTAGGAAGTGTATATGTGCCGCTTTCTAATTCAGATAAAAGAAGGTTAGGATCCAGCTGATCTTCTTGTTTGTTTTTAAATAGTGTGTCTGCAATATTTTTATAACCTGAATCAACATAAGTTTCTACAGCCAAACGGCTTAAGTTTGCTGCTAACTCAGGAGAAGCTGTCTGCATGATCTTCGATATGATGAAGTTGTCATTCTGATGTTTCCCTCCATCTATAATTGTATTTGTATTGGCATAAAACCAGATAGGATATCCGTAATCCCACCATGCCAAAGTATAGTCTTTATCGTTAACAATTTTATTTAATACATCAAGATCTTCAACTTCTGCTTTATTTAAAACCGTAGGCACTTTATATTCGATGATATGTGCAATATTCGGGTACAACATACTCGTAGTCAATATAGTCATTGCAGTTATGTAGATACTCTTTTTATCTGAAATTGTTGTAACAATGACATGAAACAGATAAATAGCAGACATTGCCGCTATGGGTACGGCATACACAGTAAATCTAAGTCCGCCCCATAAAGCAAAAGCACCTATGCCTATAAGTGGTAGTGCTAAGATAAATGCCCTGTGTCTTGCGACCAACACTATGTATCCCACAAAAGAAAGAATGACCCCAATTTGTGAACCTGAAATTCTATTTGCAAAAGTAGAAAATGGAATTTGGCCTGCTTCTCTAATGGTTTGCACTACCGAGTAAAAGTGCAAACCTTCACTCGACGTTCCCGTAGCAAGATAAGCCATTACTTTACGAAGTATTAATCCGAAGACATCTCCATAATACATAAACAAAATAAATAATATACTTGAGACAATCATCAATATTTTCTGTTCTATAGATAATTTTTTTAATATAAAGTATAGGGTAATAAGTACAACTACTTTTGAAATGTAACTAAATGGGTCCACTAAAGGAAAGGGAATGAGGGCTATAAACACTAATATTAAAGATAGATACGTAGTATTATCATTACGATGATAAAAGATCATATACAAAGTATAAATGATCCCCATAGCATAAACTATAGATTGTCCAGCATCATACAAGAATGGATAAAGTGCTATTGCAACAGCTGCATATAATGCACTCCGTAAATTAAAATCCATTGTACTTTTCATTAAAAAATAAAGAATGAACATTGGAGCCATAGCTGAGAACATATCGGTATCATAATAACCAATCATCGTACGATTATAGTAACTCCATGCGATTGAACCTAGCAGCGCAGCAAAAAATCCCCAAAGTGCTTGATTATACAGCCTTGCAATAAGTATAATAGGTATTACCACTAGACTAGATATTAATGCAGGCATATAAAGAATGACGGTTTCTAAGCTAAATGGTGTAATCTTTGCAAAAAGGACGGTAAAGAATATAATGCCATTAGCCCATATATCACGTATAAGTGGATTGGTTTTATGCATACCATAAAGGATATTCTGAACACTTGCCGCCCAAGTATATCCATCATTGGTGTTGATCATCAGTTGATTGTTCCAAAAAAAGTTTGGATTGTCTTGAAATTGATAGACCCAAATCATACGTATTGCAAAACTAAATGCATATGCGACAATTATCATCCACAAAATCTCTTTAGTTCCATATCCATTTTTACTATTCATTCTATTATCAACCTTCACAATTTTATCTTTGCATTATACATGATATCTATTTAATGTCGGTGAGAAAAAAGTTAGTACTATCTCTTTTTAAATAAACCCAATATTTTAATTGGATACTTAAGCAATATCTTAAATATATTGGTTCTTATATTATTTTCTCTACATACTCTCAGTTGCTCTAAACTATTGATCCATATGCTGCTTAACGATGTACTAACCCCACCCACTCTCATTTTAATAATAGGCTCTTTTAAATAGCTAAATGAAATCTTCCATGTATATAAAAATCTAGCCATAATATCAAAATCTGCTGCTATTTTATAATCTGTTTTAAATAACCCATATTTATCATACACCCATCTTTTAACAAAAAATGTTGGATGCGCTGGGTATAGAGCATATTGAAATTTATTTGGGAAACCATTACCACTATCATAATAACGTACAATATTCTCCAGATTATCAGCTTTAACATAGACCAAATCAGTAAATACACTATCTACTTCTTTCTCTTCAAATATTTTGACAATCTTCTCTATTACAAATTCATCTATATAAAAATCATCACTATTCAGTATACCTACAACATCCCCAGTTGCTAATTTTATACCTTTATTCATAGCATCATAAAGTCCATCATCTGCTTCTGAAATAAATTTAGTAATTTTATTTCCATAACTTTTTACAACCTCAACAGTTCCATCTGTACTAGCACCATCGACTATAATATATTCTATATTTTTATAAGTTTGATTCAAAACTGAATCTATAGCATCTTTAATAGTATCTTTATTATTCCATACAACTGTTATGATGGATATTTTCAAAATCTAATCTCCAAACTTTTTACTCCAAACTTCCTGATAAAAACTATATGTTTCATCAAAACATTTATCCCAACTAAATTGTTTTGATTGCTCTAAACCTTTGTTAATTAAGTTATTTCTAAAATTATCATTTTCTAATTTCTTAATCTCTTTTATAAAATTATTTACTTTTATATCATCTACCAAAAGTCCAGCTTCTCCAGCAACCTCTGGGATAGAAGACATATTAGTACTAATAACTGGACATCCAGCTTTCATTGCCTCCACTATAGGTATCCCAAACCCTTCATAACTAGAGGGGTAAAGCAAACACAAAGCATTATTGTATAGTATATTTAACTCATCTCCAGAAATACCTTGAAAATGGATTACTCGCTCACTTATATTTTTATTATACTCAGTTTGATGAAGTTCTTTTCCACCTACTACAACCAAATGATAACCTGGTAGTTCTTGTAATACATCTAAAACTATGTCAAAATTTTTGTATTTACTACGATCTCCAATATATAAAAAATATTTTTGATCTTTTAAAACTTCAAAGTGTTTATTAAGATATTGTCTTGAATCACTTAAGGGTTGAAATTCATTTCCAACGCCGTTATATATAACTTTGATTTTAGATTCTTCAATCTGAGGATAAAACTTGAGTAAATCTTGTTTTGTATTATTTGATACACAGATAATTCCATCACTATTTCTAATAGCAAATCCTTTTTGCCATTTATGAATAAACTTTGCTAAAGCACTTCGAAAATATTCGTACGTGAAGTCATGAACAGTAGTAATATTAACAACATCATTTTGTAAACAAATTCTATAATAGCTGCTATGAAAAATTGATTTTTCAGGTAGTTTGTTTACAAAAGGAAAATATCTCAAAATTTTTAAAGGTAAATTACTCTCTTTATTTGTTTCTAATGCAAGTTCTTTACGAAAAATATTTTGATTATCTGATTCATAAAAGACACTAGTATCATGCTTTGTTAATAATCTTTTCATAAGCTCATACCAATATATAGATATACCACCAGCTTTTTGAAGAGAAAAAATTATATTATCATATACGATATTTATTTTCTTGTCCATATAGTTTCTACTAAAACTTTTGCACTTTTTTCCCAATTAAAATGTTCCTTTACCTTAAAAACTAAATCTTTATCTATACGAACTTCATTATCTATAATCTCGTGTATTGTATTAACCCATGATAAAACATCATAATCTTCCATAACAATCGCACCAAACTCTTTAAAATTTTTTACTGCTGAATTATTTTGTACTAGGGCTGGTGTTCCTTGTGATAAAGATTCAATTATAGGGATACCAAATCCTTCCTCTTTTGAAGGGAATACCATTACTTGAGCTTGTTCATATAGCCAAGGTAAAGCCTCCAATTCAACGTTGCCTAAAATAATAATATCTTTTTTGTAACTAGACATATTTATCTTATGAAGTATATTGGTTGTGCACCAAGATTCTCCCCCTGTTAAGACTAGTTTTAAATCCTTATAATATTTATCTTTCAATAGGTCAAAAATATCTATTAAAAATTCAATATTTTTTCTAGGTTCTAATGACCCAACATTTAATATGTATTTTTTATTTTTCAAACCTGATATCACATGCTTATCATCATTCATTGTGTACCTTCTATCCAATCCATTTGGTAAGATCACAATATCAGATGCTTTAACATTCAAATATTTTATAATCTCCTCTTTACTAAACTGTGATACTGTTGCGACATACATAGCCTTTTGAACTATTAATGGTAATAACTTATTTTTAAAACGTGCAAATACAGTTGTCTTATTACTATTTTTCCAACTATATAGATCATGAATGGTCACTATATATTTTCTTTTACTTAAAAGTATTGAAAAAGGTACTTCTGGTGCAGGGAAAAAAAATATATCATTTTTTTTCCCATAGAAAACTATAAATTCCATTACAATAAGTCTTAAAAAAGAATTGATTTTTCTCCACAAACTTTCTTTTCCTATTGAAGAAAAAACATTTTTAAAAGTAATCATTTTATTACCTATACTTTTTTCTAGTTCTTCATGTATATGGAATGCAAATACATAGACACCTGCACGAGTTGCTCCCTGAATACTCATATCATATATAAGTTTCGTATGAGTAGAATTTAATTTTTGAAATTTCATCAAAGAGATACGATTAGATACTGATGGCCCTACTATTTTTCTAATATAATTTTTCAATTGAAATTTAAGTGCAGCTTTTTTATAAAGACTTTTTGCTTCATTATCTGTAATAAATTGATTTTTTACTAAAGCTTGGTATTGCTCTTTTAATGCTTTAGGATAGTTATTTCGATCAGATGAAATTCCACCGTGTAAAAAACAAGCAATATCAAATGGTATATGATAGAAAATAAAATTATTTTTTTTGCTCTTAACCAAAAGTCATAATCACCTTGTACTTGATACTCACATGAAAATTTTCCAATTTGTTCAAAAACTTTTTTATGTGTAAATGCAGCCTGATGAGCGACACAATTATCTTTCAAAAAATCACACTCTTCTAAGTGTTTGTAAGGATGTCGGTAACCTAAATAGTTATGTTCTTCATCAATCATTTTTACATATCCAAAAACTATATCATATTTTTGTTGGAACAAATAAGTACTTACTGTTTCTTGTAAAATAGACTTATCACAGAAACTATCCCCAGCATTCATAAAGTTGATCCATTCACCACTTACTAGCTCAAGACCCTTATTCATAGCATCATAAATTCCGCTATCTTTTTCACTCACCCAATAGTCAATTTTATCTTCATATTTTTTGATTAAATCAACGGTTCTATCAGTTGACCCACCATCGATGATAATGTACTCAACATTATCATAGTTTTGATTTATTACACTCTGAATTGTTTGTTCTAAATATTTTTCTCCATTATATACAACTGTAATAATGCTAATTAGTGGTTTATTATCAAAAGTTTTTTTTAAATAGCCTTTTGTACGAAGACCACCTTCACCATTTCGACTTTCACCTTCGGGCAAAAAGAGGAGTGTTTCGAATTTATCTTCAGGTTTTGCTACTAATAAAGAATTTTCATTTGTCAATAGTTGTGTTGTACTATACTTCTTATCTAGACAAATTGTTTTAGTCATTTAATATCTCTTGATACAATTTAATATATTTTTTCGCAACCAGACTACTGTCAAATTCCTTTAAAACTTTTTCTCTTGCATTTTGACAAAGCTCACTATAATTTGAAGCATTTAAAACCCATTCTATTCCACATGCTAAATCATCTGTTTCAAAAGGTTTGACTAAATATCCAGTTTGTTGATGTACTACCATATCACTATTACCGCCAATATCAAAGCTAACTACAGGTGTAGCACATGCCAAACTTTCCAAGATTGCATTTGACAGATTCTCTTGCAAACTGGGCACCACCATTAGATCCACAGCACTATAAAGTGTCACTAAGCTTACATCATCGTGTAAATTACCTAAATAGTGTGTTTTAAATCCAAAGTCGGATGCCTTTTGCGGTTGGCTGCTGCCAAAGACAACAAATTCTATGTCTTTGAATGTAAGCTGATTCAGTGCTTGGCTTAACTCTTTAAATCCTTTTCGTGGGTCGCTTGTAGCGCCCATAGCCCCGAAAAGAACAAGTTTTTTATCCTTTGGTAAATTCCATAGTTCTCTTGCTTTTACTTTATTAAAAGGGTTAAATATATTTGTATCTATAGGATTCGGCAGATTAACATGCCGTTTGTCTTTTAATAAACTACTTCTTTGTGCATAAGTGTGTAGCCACTTACTTAACCCAACTATTGTCATGTTATCTATTTGAGAAAAGGTTTTTTGTTTTCGATTAAATATTTTTCTACTTAAATCATTGTTTTTATTACTTCCAAGAACTTTACAATTACCACACTCTTTTTCATAGCCCCCGCATCCCTCATCATAGTGACAACCACCTGTAAAAGGCCACATATCATGTAAAGACCAAACTATAGGTACTTTTATACATTTCAAGTCCTCTATCTTAACCATCCCCTCATTTATCCAATTTAAATGAACTATATCAGGATCTATCTCATTAATAAGATCTACAATATCACTAAAACCAAGCCAAGCTGAGCTAAAAAGGGTTTTCGTGCGTTCTTTATAAAGCTTAACAGGGATATTGTCAATAAATGGTCGAAGTTTATTTAAATTTTTTTGTACTTTTGTGCTACTAGTTGTCAATACGGTAAAATCATCACTGCTTTTATTTTGCACCAACATCTGACTATCTATATTTTGAGCCAAAAGAGCCTTATGTAGCCTATAAGCTGCTCTTGCTGCTCCACCTTTTATGTCATATGTATTCACTATTAGGATTTTCATCTTTTCATTTCTTCTAGTTTTTCTAAATATATTTTTAAATGTTTATCTATCTCGTCTACATTTAATTCAAATTGTTCACTTTCATTTTGGAGAATTTCAGTACTTATTTCACCTTCTTGTAAAGAGATATATCTACTTTCATAGAATCTATCTTTGTCTATATCTTTTAAAAACCCATAAATTTTTCCTTTTTTAGGTTCTGTATAATCAAGTATATAGTTTTTAGCACTTGCTATAGTCTGTAATACTATGGAATGAAACCTCATGCCGATATTAAAATAGGCATTTTGATATACCTCTATAGTCTCTTTAAGTGTTAAATTTGGATTTTGTACTTTTATGTTTTCACATTTTAGATCCATAGCGATACTATTTAAAAAAACTCTATCATCATTGCCAATATGAAAATAATGCATAGGTATGAGGCGTATATCTTTATCTGTATACTTAAGTGCTACATTTTTAATAAATCTTTTCAACTCTTCATTGATGTTTTTAGAATCATTTTGCTTATTATATTCAATTGGAAACTCTCTTAGATTAATAGCTATATAGTCTTGTTGTGTAGGAGTATTTTCCTTATTAAACTGCAAAACACATTCAACGGCTGGATCATAACTTATATTTACGGCACTTTCATCAAAATACCTATTAAACTCTTTGTAAATCTCTTGCAGATTTTCTTTTGACTTACTATCTCTTAAAATAACAATATCGCTATGCTGTACTATTTCTAAAACTGACTTACGGTATTTTTTATGAAAAAGCGGTCCGACCCCACATCCTAGAAGTGCAGTTTTTTTACCTAATTTTCGTGCTTTTTTAAAAGCATACTCAACCATAAAAAGCTCACTTATGTCCATCAAAGGACCACCCCCCATAGCTACTACATCTGACTGTTTTATAACATGTATTAACTCTTTTGAATCTTTAGAATTAAAAATCTCTATCTTAAAATCTTTTTTTGTGAGCTCTTTATAAAAACTAAAATCTTCATTGGTAGTTCTCTCGCTGAAAAATGGGTACAAGCTTCCAAGATTTATTTCAAAGTCATCATATACTTTTGCAAAAAAAGAAAAAAGCCCAGCAAGTATAGCTCTATCTCCTATGGTTTCGGTTCCATACCATCCTATAATTGTTATTTTCATTACATGAACCTCAACTTCCATTGATACAATTTCATAGCATATCTATCTTTAAATGTATTACTCAAAAACTTCCATGCATGTTTGAACTCTGGTTGTCCACTATAGTCATGAATACATCCATCACAGCTATTTTTGATAATACTTTTCCGATACTCGATATTTTTATCATCAAAAAAGATCTTTTTACCTTTTTCTTTTCGCAAACTCCCAAGACTGTCACTTGCTACGGCACAATAGTAAATTTCACCTCTACTATCAAGGGTGATTCCCTCATCTTTCCAAATACATCCAAGTATTCTTTTTGGATTTTTAGAGTTAAGCCAACTAAAAATAGAATAGTATTTAAATCGATCCTCCAGCACTTTTGTTTGCGATATCTTGTAGTGAAAAAACTCTTTTGCGCTTTGTCGAAGTGGGCTATAGATAACAGAATATTGATCTCTTAACTTATCACTCTCTATTCTTTTATTGTCAATTCCTAGACGATATTTGATATTGTAATTTTTGTTTTTTGCATAAGTGTCTAATTCAATAAGATAATCAATATTTTGATTAACGATAGTACATCCAATGTCATAACTGTCACAGTATTTTGACTGATTAGCGATGATTTCATCTATCGTTGAAATAGTTTTTTCAAATACATTTGGCTTGCCTCTGACTACGTTATGAATCTCACCCACCCCATCAAGAGATATAGATACATGAAAAAAAACACCCTTTTCACAACACATTTTATAGATCACTGCAAGTGATTTTAAAAGTGGTTTTTGACTAAACCCGTGTGAGATAATATTGAGCGATTTGATCTTAGGAAGTGATAAAATCTCTTTCGCATACTCAGGAAGATTAGCTACCAAAGATGGCTCTCCACCATTGATTCCCACTGATTCTACCTCTTTGAAAACATCATCTTTCATAAACTCTGCAAATTCTTCGACAGTCGCTTCACCACTGTGATCCATCTGCCAGATATTACACATCACACATCTGGCATTACAGTTATAGGTAATAGGCAATTGTATAACTTTAGGATATTTTTTCTTACTTCCATCAATTTTAGTCAAAGATGAAGTATATAGAAATCTTGATGCTTTTACTATGAAAAAAAGTTTTTTGTTTTTCTTTAGCAATTCTTTTAGTTTATTTTTCATTGTTTTCTCTTATTAGTAGTAAAGATTTACTTTTTAGTATAAAAATTTTTCTTGTTTCCATTAAAAACACATCAAAAACATAAAATGCTATTATAAATGCTATTAATGATGCGTATGCAGCACCGACAATACCATATTTCTTAATAAAAAATATATTTAATACAATATTTATTATCAACCCTAGTAAATTTCTATAAAAATTCAACATTGATCTATTTTCATTTATAAGCCACCGTCCACTTGAAACACCCAAATAAACAAATATAACTGAAAATATATGTATTGATAAAACAGATGATGCAGCTATAAATTCTTTGCCATATAATGTTAAAATTATTAGATCCGCCAAAAAATATACACTTATTGCAAGTATATAAGAAATGGCCGTTAAAAATAAAAATAATTTTTGAATTCTTGTATAATAAAATTTTTCTGAAACTTTTTTTGCATTAATTATTGCCGGGAAAAGGGAATTACATATAATAACACCTATACCAAACCACACGGTACTCAATTGTGCAGCAACTGCATAATAACCAACTTCTGTAACATTTAGAATCTCTTTTATCATTGTTTGATCAATTTTCATTTGAATTGAATTAATTACTCCTGCAATAATTAAGGGAGATGAATCCTTTAAAAGCAAAATCGTCATATTTTTTTCAAACTTCCATGATCTTAAAGAAAGATGATTGTGTAAATAAAAATACAAAAATCCCATAGCCAAAACAAAACTATCAAATACTACCACCCAAGCAAAAGCAATCACCGAAGCTTCATTAAGCAGTAGGATGATTTTGATTATAGTAGAGATAAAAAGACTTATGACATTTGCATAAACTACATACTTAGAAAGTACTTTGCTCTGAAAATAAAAATCAATTACATTCAAACTTTGAAATATAGTAGCACTTGCTATAATAAATATCAACATATTTGTATAATGATCATTTGAAGTAAAATTCACAGCGATAGCCAAGAAAAGCAAAACACAAAAAGCACCCATCAACTTAAGTATAAAAGCTGTTCCTAACAGGACATCCCGTTTACTGTCATCTTTCACAAGTTCCCGTATGACAATTCCATCTAGTCCCAAAGTAGAGATGGCCGTAAAAAGTCCTACAAAAGATATAGAATAAGACAAAAGTCCAAATTGTTCGGGACCTAAATACCTTGCAACCCATATACCAACAAAAAGCCCCACGATCATTCGTAGTATCTTTTCTGCAAAAAGCCATGAAGTGTTTTTAAAGTACTTCATAAAACCTTGATGATCTTTGAGAGATTTTAATTTAGTGATCAAAATATCAATTTTTCCCAATTTGGTAATGTTTGTTATTATTTAAAATGATGCCGGTTACATCACTCAATAGAATATACATCATATCTGAATCTCTATAAAAATAATCATATGTGTTCCCTTTTTTGTATAAAGAAGTATTATATCCTAAATGCACTAATTCATATAATATTTACATGTTTATGTTATAATTTTCCAACTTATTAGGGAAACGAAAAACTATATGAAAAAACTTATTCTATTTGGATTGATTACTTTACTGACACTCTCACAGGCTAAAATGGTAGATGCCATTGCAATCATTGTTGAAGGGGAGCCTATCACCACGGCAGAGATACGTGCAGTACAACAACAAATGCAGGTTTCTAAGGAGCAAGCCACTGATCTTCTTATCCAGGATCGCTTACAAAAATCAGCGATGAAAGATGTACAGATCGCCGAAGCAGATGTCGATGCAAAAATATCAGCGATCGCCGAGCAAAACAATCTTACTGTCCCTAAAATGCAAAAGATCTTGAAAGAACAGGGTACAACATGGAACAGCTACCGATCAAGCGTCAAAGAGGCAATGAAAAAAGAGAAGTTCTTTCAGGAGAATGTGGTCAGTTCTATCCCTGCTCCAAGTGAAGATGAACTCAAGCTTTTTTACAGAAACCACCAAGATGAATTTACCATCCCTGCCTCTGTCAGTCTGATCGAATACTCTGCTCCCTCTGACGAGCACATAAAGAAATTTCTTCAGACAAAAAATCCAAAAGGTGTCAAAAGCCGTTCTGTGACCAAATTGACAAAAGACCTCAACCCTGCTTTGCTTGGTAGTATTTTACAAACACAAAATGGTTCATTTACACGCCCTTTTAATGCAGGAGACCGCTATATCAGCTACAAGGTGCTTTCCAAGAAAGGCAAGGTAAATATGTCTTTTGAAGCAGCCCAAGGTGCCGTTGCCGCCAAATGGAGACAACAACAGCAAAGCAAAGCGCTGAAAGACTATTTTGAAAAGATTAAAACAAACGCTGATATACAAGTAATCAGATAACATTTTATTTATAAACGAAGGAAGAACATGGGACTAAAATCCGATAAATGGATACGTGAGAAATCACTGAACGAAGAGATGATCACCCCTTTTTGTGAAGGGCTGGTAGGAGAAGGAGTGGTCAGTTACGGGCTGAGTTCATACGGGTATGATATTCGAGTTACAGATGAATTTAAGATCTTTACGAACATCAATGCAGAAGTGGTGGATCCAAAAGATTTTAACGAGAACAATGTCGTGGACTTCAAAGGAGACGTATGTATCGTACCTCCGAACTCTTTTGCCCTTGCAAGAACCGTAGAGTACTTTAAAATGCCGAGTGATACTTTGGCGATCTGTCTAGGGAAAAGCACCTATGCACGTTGTGGTATCATCGTCAATGTAACACCATTCGAGCCTGGATTTGAAGGGCATATCACGATAGAGATCTCCAACACGACACCTCTACCTGCGAAGATCTATGCCAATGAAGGTATCGCACAGGTACTCTTCTTGCAAGGAGATGAACAGTGCGAAACAACGTATAGTGACAGAGCCGGGAAATACCAAAGCCAAACCGGTATCACCCTCCCAAGAATCCTTAAAAATAAATAATTAAAGCCCTAGGTAATGGTATACTTATTACCTAGGATCTACGATTTACCTTTTCCAACCACTTACATAACATATAGAGTGAAAAAAGATGTTGCTTGAACATTCCCTGTTTCCCTTTCTCCAAATACATTTCAAGTTCACTTTCATTAAAAAGGTTCATTTTTTCTTGTATGCGATGTATGACTTCTAACTCTCCACTCTCCTGCAGCCATTCCATGTAAGGATAGTTAAACCCTTTTTTCTTACGATCAACGATCTCGTTAGGAAGATATTTTCTAGCAACATTTTTCACTAGGGCCTTGGAAGGTTTCATCATACGAAGATCAGGCGTACAGGAGAATGCTGTAGCCACCACTTCTTTGTCTAAAAATGGACTTCTTGCCTCGATGCTGTGTGCCATGCTCATGCGGTCAAGCTTACGCAAAAAGACATTTCCCAGCATCACCTTAAGATCTACAAAACTATACCACTCCATAGGTGAGACACGGCCATACTGTTCGAACTCTTCTTTGTAAGGCTCAAGTGCTGCTAAAGAACGATTATCTTTCACATTCATACGCAAAAGCCTGTTTTGCTGAAGGTCGGTGAATATTTCAGCGGTGGAGCGGAACAGTGTACTCTCTTCAAAAATACGTTTGTACCACTCCCACTCTTTATGCATGGAAAAATGCGATTTAAAATAGTTTTGTAACCACCCTTTGAACTCCAGTCCACTAGCCTGTTCAAGAGCATAAAACTCTTTATAGGTTCTGTACCCCATAAAGAGTTCATCACTTCCGTCCCCGGTCAGTACCACTTTAAAACCCTCTTTATGGACTTTTTTCATTAAATAGTAAAGGGGTAACATCGCAGGGTCAGCTAAAGGCTCGTCCAAAGAGGAGACCACCTCCTCTATGGTTTGCAGGAAATCTGCTTTGCTGAATATGACTTCATGATGGTTGGATTTTATATGTTCTGCTACCACTTTGGCAAAAGGGCGTTCATCATACTTCTCATACCCCTCATACCCTATACTGAAGGTATCTACCCTTTGTTCCAAAGAAGCTATTGCAGAGATAAGCGAAGAGTCCACGCCTCCGGAAAGAAGACAGGCGAACTTAACCTCTTTAGGCAAGCGCAGTGCCACAGACTCCAGAAGTGATTTTTCCAATACTTCTACTGCATGCTCTTCGTTCTCTATAACTTGGGTTTTTCTAAGTGGTGTGTAATACTTTTTTCTTGCTATCCTTTTCCCTTCTAAAGCAAAGGTTAACATCTCCCCCTCATCTACTTGATAAATCTTCTTATCAAAGGTCTTTGGAGAAAGCGGTGTTTGAAACGAGAGGTATTGTGTCACTATCTCTCTGTTAAGTGTAAGAGGAATGAGAGAATGGATCGCTTTCATTTCACTGGCAAAGATAAATCGTTGCTCATCCAAAGTGTAATAGATCGGTTTCTTTCCAAAAGGATCACGAAATAACTTGACCTGAGCCTCTTCGATGATAGCAATAGCGAACATCCCACGAAGATGTGTGACAAAATCATCTCCCCATACCCTATATGCAGTATAGAGGACATCTATCTCACTGGGTTTGTGAAGCTGAAGTTCCTCCGCCAAGACTTCATAATTATAAATCTCACCGTTAAAAAGTATCTGTAGTCCATCCTGATCGTATATCTGTGTGAGTGTTTTCGTTACATTTGTAATGGCAAGACGATGGACGCCAAGAAAACAATGATCTTTAGCAATGATATACTTTGCATCTATCCCCCGATGAGCCAATGTATCAAAAGCCTCTATGGCTTTTTCCTCCTCATAGGTTCCGATGATCCCAAATATTGCACACACCTATCGAAGTCCTTCTTGATCGCTTGTTTTCTCAATTATACTTGCTTAAAATAATACTCTTCTCTTGCTTTTACTCTCTTTTGTGTTACAATGCCAAAAATTGTTCACTATAAAGTAAGGAAATATGAAAAACCTAATTATCGTAGAATCACCAGCCAAAGCACGTACCATTACCAGTTTCTTGAATAAAGACTATAAAGTCATCGCCTCTAAAGGGCATATTCGTGACCTTCCAAAAAGTACTTTTGGTATAACTGTGGATGATGAAAACGGTGATCTTGTTCCTAAATACTCCATCCCAAGAGATGCGAACCCCACTGTCAAAGAGTTAAAAAAACTTGCCAAAGAAGCAGAGACAGTATTTATCGCAACGGATGAGGACCGTGAAGGTGAGGCGATCGGGTATCATATTGCCAAGGCGATCGGAAGAGAACCTACCGAACTTCCCCGTATCGTCTTTCATGAGATCACCAAAAATGCTATTCAGCATGCACTTGAAACACCGCGTAAAGTCGATATGGACTCGGTGGATGCACAACAGACAAGAAGACTGCTTGACCGTATCGTAGGGTACAAACTTTCACCTCTGCTTGCCAGTAAGATCCAAAAAGGACTGAGTGCCGGTAGAGTACAAAGTTCGACACTGAAACTGGTAGTAGATAGAGAGCGTGAAATTAAAGCGTTCGTCCCTGAAGAGTATTGGACCATCGATGCACTGTTTGAAAAAGACATTGAAGCTTCTATCTATGATTATAACGGTTTGAAAATAGAGAAACTGACAGTTAAAACGGAAGCAGATGCCACAGAGATCGTTTCATCAGCTAAGAGTGAATCCTTTGTCGTTGCTTCACTTGAGAAGACGAAAAGAAAGACAAAAACACCACCTCCATTCATGACATCGACCTTGCAGCAGACAGCCTCTACCCAACTGGGATTTTCACCTAAAAAAACGATGATGGTCGCACAGAAACTCTATGAAGGGGTGAAAACAGACAAAGGTACGATGGGGGTCATTACCTATATGAGAACCGACTCGCTCAATCTTGCCAAAGAGGCGGTAACTGCTGCGAGAGAACATATCAAAAACACTTACGGAGACAAATATCTCCCAGCCAAAGCCAAGAACTACGCCACTAAGTCCAAAGGTGCACAAGAAGCCCATGAAGCGATCCGTCCGACCATGATCGAGTTTGACGGCAAGACTGCGGCTGACTACCTCTCTGTAGATGAACTGAAACTCTATAGACTGATCTACAACCGCTTCTTAGCCTGTCAGATGACAGAAGCAGAGATGGAATCGCAGACACTCCTCTTCAAGGGAGATAAATGTACCTTCAAAGCAAGTGGCAGAAAACTCCTTTTTGACGGGTTCTATAAAGTCACAGGATACACCGACAAAGACAAACTTTTGCCGGAACTGGAAAAAGGTCAAGCGGTAAGTCTGGACAACATCAAGCAGGAGCAACATTTTACAGAACCTCCTGCACGATACAATGAAGCAAGTCTCATCAAGAAGCTCGAGTCACTGGGTATCGGTCGTCCAAGTACCTATGCACCTACGGTGACCACACTTCAAACACGTAAGTACATTGAAGTAGAGAAAAAACGTATCCACCCTACAGAGGTGGCCTTTACGGTCACAGAGATGCTTGAAAAGCACTTCCCCGAGATAGTAGACAGCGGATTTACTTCAAATATGGAAGAGACACTCGATGAGATCGCAGAAGGAAACACAGACTGGCAAACGGTTCTAAAAGCATTCTATACACCTTTTTTACACAAGGTAGAAGAGGGGAAGAAAAAGATCAAAAGTCTCAAGGTAGCTGTGCCTACAGGTGAAAAGTGTCCTAAATGCGACTCTGAACTTCTCCTGCGTAAAGGGCGGTATGGCGAATTCATTGCATGCAGCAACTTCCCTAAATGCAAATACACCAAAAATCCGGACGGTACAGAAGTAGAAGGGCCGGAAGAGACGGATGAAAAGTGTGAAAAATGCGGTTCGATGATGGTCATCAAAAACTCTAAAAGAGGAAAATTCCTTGCCTGCTCCGCTTACCCGAAATGTAAAAATGCAAAGTCTCTTGAACCGGCAAGGGAACTCACAGTTCCCTGCCCGGAATGTGGAGGAAAACTCCAGGAAAGAGAAGGGAAAAGAGGTAAATTCTTTGGCTGTGTGAACTATCCGAAATGTAAATTCATCGCCAATTTTGAGCCTGTAGACAAAAAATGTTCGGAGTGTGGATATACTATGGGGATCAAACATCTCAAAAGCGGTGATGTCTATGAATGCTTTAAATGTAAACATAAAGAGGAGGCAAAGTAATGTCTAGCCCTAAACAACAAATATTTTTATGTGCGATCAACAACATCCTTAGCGGTACCTGTAAAGAAGACTGTAAATTCTGTACCCAAAGTGTCAGATATCATGCAGATATTGAACGCTACAGCTACAAAGATATAGGACAAATTGTCTCTGAAGCAAAAGCGGCAAAAGCCAATGGTGCTTTGGGCTACTGTCTGGTTACTGCCGGTAAAGGACTGGATGATAAAAAAGTAGATTTTGTTGCACGTGCTGCACAGGCGGTCAAAGCCGCAGTCAAAGACCTCAACCTTATCGCATGCAATGGTACAGCCAGCAAAGAGCAGCTTCGCTACCTGAAGCAGCATGGTATCGATAGCTACAACCATAACCTTGAAACCTCTGAACGTTATTATGCGGATATCTGTACCACCCATGCCTGGAGTGAACGTTATGAGACCTGCGAAAATGTAAAATCTGTAGGTTTGGCACTCTGTTCTGGAGGGATCTTCGGTATGGGAGAAACCAAGGAAGACAGAGATGCCCTTCTCAATGCAATCGCATCTCTCAGCCCGGAATCAACACCGCTCAACTTCTATCATCCTAATCCTGCACTTCCTATCAAAACAAGAAACATAGAACTGGATGAAGCTGTAGCAATTATCAAAAAAGCACGTGCACTTCTAGGAGAAGATAAACTTCTTATGGTAGCAGGTGGCCGTGAACTTCTCTTTAACGGAAAAGAAAATCTCATGTTCGAATCGGGTGCAAATGCGATGGTGATAGGGAATTATTTAACCACTAAAGGTATTGAAGCAAGCAGTGATCAAGAGATGCTCGATAGACTTGGCTACAAGGTAGCAACAAGCTGTGATACACACTAACATCGTCCATATACTCACACTATCACTGCTCATATGGGGAAGCCCTTTTGTTGCCAAGTTTTTACGTTTACCTATGCCTCCTGTGGAGATCATATTAGGCTCTATTGTTGCCTATTTTGGATTGGTGGGTCATAACCCATATTTCACCCTCATTGCAGAGGTCGGATTTCTCTATCTTATGTTCTTGGCTGGGATGGAAGTCGATCTGAAACAGATCACAAAAAGCCCTAAAAGTGTGATACAGAGGTCCATGCTATTCCTCTTCTTCATGGTCGTTTTTTCTATGATCTTTGGTTTTATCTTTGATCTAAATACGATTGTCATTATCTCTATGCCACTGATATCCATAGGTTTGTTAGCTTCTTTATCCAAAGTCTACGGGAAAGAGGAATCATGGATACGTTTAGCTTTTATCGCTGGTGTTCTGGGAGAGATCTTAAGTATTGCCGCACTGACCATCTTCGATGCATACATTACTACGGGGTCACCTATAGAACTTATTCTTAAAGTCGGTTACCTTCTTTTGTTCATCTTTGTTGTCTATATACTCTATAGAATGTTCAACCTGCTCTTTTGGTGGTACCCGGAACTCAAAAGCATTTTGGTTCCAAAGTTGGACACTTCCGCACAAGACATACGTCTCTCCATGGCCCTGTTCTTTATCATGATCGCTGTCATGCTGTCGCTCGAACTGGAAGTTGCCTTGGGTGCATTTATCGCTGGAATAGCGATCTCTGCCTTCTTCCATCATGAGAAAGAACTTGAAGAAAAAATGTCCAGTCTAGGCTTCGGTTTCCTGGTACCTCTCTTCTTTATCCATGTCGGTGCATCCTTTGATCTGAAGGCACTTCTTCTGGAGGGCGTTGTTCCCGGCGCTCTGCTAATTACGGTCTTGATGATTGTTGCTAGATTATTTGCTGCGATTGTATTGAGAGGGATTCATGGTAGTTCGAAGGATGCTATACTTATAGGACTTTCTCTCTCTATGCCATTGACCCTTCTTGTTGCTGTTGCAACCATTGGGTATGACACAAAGTTATTAGACCAGTTGACCTATTATCAGCTGATCTTAGCCAGTATCTTTGAAATATTGATCTCTATGACGATCATTAAAGCTATACAGGTGAGGAATCGTTCTAATGAAAAAGAGAGCAATAAGGATTAAAAGAGCAGAAAAGCTTACTCAGCATCTGCCTTTCTCATCTCTTGTACTGCTTCCCAATACTGCTTATCTGCAGCCTCTTTTGCTGCTCTCTTTTCTGCATCCACATCAATATCTACACCCTTCGATGCACTTGCAACCTTTTTTGCCGCTGCTTCTTTTTCAGCTAATGCTTTTTCTGCTGCTCTAGCTTCCGCAGCTATCTTTTCTAATTCCGCTTTTTGTTGTGCTTCTTTGGCAAGCTTCTCAGCTCTTTTTCTTTCGTACGCTTCTACTTCTCGTTGCTCTTGTTCCGCTTGTGCTTTTGCTTTTTTTAACTCTTCTTCTTTAGCAGCGATCTCAGCTAATAGTACTTCTTCTTTTTGAGCCTCTGCCTCTTCTGCTTTTTTCGCTTCAAGTGCTTCTGCTTTTTCTGCTTCTTCTTTCTTCTTCGCTTCATCCATAGCTTTTTGGCGGATTACCTCTGCTTTATCCTCTTCAGACTCGCTGACCTCTTCTACTGAGATTTCTTCTTCCCCTGCTGCGTCTTCTTCTACAGTTGCATCTTCTTCTCCAGCTTCAGGAGTATCAATCGTATCTTCTTCCTCATCAGCGAACTCATCATCTGAACCTGCTGCATCTCTCAGATCTGAAAGAAATGAATGTGTTGCTATATCAATATCTCTAAAACCTGATGCGTTTGCACTCATAAATAATACCGCCATTACTGCCCATAGATACTTTTTCATACTTTACTCCTTAGGTTCTAACTGTTTTAATTCAAAATACTCTTTTTGAAGTCTTTGATTTTCCACTTTTAATATTTTCTCTTCAAGAGACAAGCCTTGTTTTTTCTCTTTTAACTGATTCAAAACAGTTAGTGAGTTCTCCCCGTAGACCAAGACACCAACATAGATGCCAAAGAGAAGGATACCCAGGACTGTCACTAAGAAAGCTTTTAGTGACAGTCCGGCTATACTATCTTCCTCTCTCGGACCTGCCATATATTATACCTTCATTTACTTTGTAAAAATTGACGCACCCAAATACTCAAACTGACCAAGTTCCGCTTCGATCTCAAGCAGTCTGTTATATTTAGCGATTCTATCGCTTCTTGCCGTTGATCCCGTCTTTATTTCACCGGTATTCAAAGCGACAGCAAAGTCTGCAATAAATGTATCTTCACTCTCCCCTGAACGGTGAGACATGACACACGTATACCCGCTTCTTTGTGCAAGACGTACTGTTTGCATCGTCTCAGAAACCGTTCCTATCTGATTTGGTTTGATCAAGATAGAGTTTGCGATATCTTTTTCGATCCCCTCTGCCAAGATGGAAACATTGGTCACAAAGAGGTCATCACCTACAAGCTGTACTTTATCCCCTAATACTTCTGTAAGATGCTTCCAGCCATCCCAGTCATCTTCACTTAATCCATCTTCGATCGATACAATAGGGTACTTCGCACACATATCAGCATAATATGCAGTAAGTTCCTCAGATGTCAATTCTCTATTTTCTGACTTAAGTACATACTTGCCTGCATCATTGATGAGCTCAGAGGCAGCAACATCAAGGGCAATAGCGATCTGCTCACCTGGTTTGTATCCGGCTTTTTCGATTGCTTGCATAATCACCTGAATTGGCTCTTCGTTTGACTTAAGGTTTGGAGCAAAACCACCTTCATCTCCAACCGCTGTACTCTCACCCATACCATCAATGATCTTTTTAAGGTTATGATACACTTCTGCACAGGCTCTTAGTCCTTCTGAAAATCTATCAAATCCTACCGGCATGACCATATATTCTTGAAAGTCTACAGAGTTGTTCGCATGTTCCCCACCGTTAATGATATTAAGCATTGGTACAGGCATCACCACAGCATTCGCCCCACCAAGGTAACGGTAAAGCGGCATACCCATGCTTTTTGCAGCTGCACGAGCTACCGCCATAGAGACACCAAGTACCGCATTGGCACCCATGTTTCCATAATTGTTCGTACCATCAACCTCTTTCATCACAAGGTCTACTTCTGCCTGGTTAAAAGGACTAAGACCGACAAGCGCATCACTGATAGGACCATTTACATTTTCACAGGCTTGAAGGACACCTTTCCCCATGTATCTGTCACCACCGTCACGAAGTTCAAGTGCTTCACGTTTACCTGTACTTGCACCACTTGGGACAATAGCGCTCTCCACTGTTCCGTCACTCAAACTTACCGTTGCTTTTACTGTAGGGTTTCCTCTACTGTCCATCACCTCTGTTGCTACGATCTCATCGATAAAAATCATCTCTATCCTTTACATATTTGCTATTTTACATTTATCTATTATTTTATCGAATTTTACCCAATACTTAAGTAAATATTTATCTCAAAGAATCATTAGGAAGCCAGAGTGTAGCATAATGTGAAGTTTTGTTCTTCTTCATCTAAAAAAACCTCATTTTAAAAGATATGAGGGAACCCTTAGAAGAGTAAAAGTAGTAAGGTGTAGTTATTTTAATTTATTGGGTTATTATAGAAGAGTATCAAATCATGCCAGAACCTCCAAGGGTATTTGAGGTTCTAGGTTAGATGTTCAGATTTAATCTTCGATCATTTCGCTCTCATCTACTGCCAAGGCTTCACCAAAGCCGAGTGCTTCTTTGATTTTGCCTTCTAGTTCTGCCATCAGTTCAGGATTTTCTTTGATGGTGATCTTTGCATTCTCCTTCCCTTGTCCCAGTTTCTCACTACCATAAGAGAACCATGCACCTGATTTGTCAATGATATCCATCTTCACACCATAATCAATAAGTTCTCCTACAAAAGATATCCCCTCACCGAACATAATGTCAAACTCAGCCTGTCTAAATGGAGGTGCTACTTTATTTTTCACTACTTTTGCTTTGACACGGTTACCTATAGAAGATTCACCTTGTTTGAGTGTCGCGATACGACGCACATCAATTCTCACAGAACAGTAAAATTTGAGTGCATTCCCCCCTGTCGTTGTTTCTGGTGATCCGTATCCCATGGTACCGATCTTCATACGAATTTGGTTAATGAAGATCACTGTTGTGTTCGTTTTATGCAAAATTGCAGTGAGTTTACGTAGTGCTTGTGACATCAATCTTGCCTGAAGTCCCACATGCTGATCACCCATATCTCCCTCTATCTCACTTTTTGGCGTAAGTGCGGCAACAGAGTCAACAATGATCAGATCAACTGCTGCTGATCTTGCCAAGGTTTCAAGTACATCCAGTGCCTGCTCACCAAAATCCGGTTGAGAAACCAAAAGATTATCCGTATCCACACCCAGATTTCTGGCATACACCACATCCAGTGCATGTTCTGCATCGATGAATGCACACACCATATTTTTTTTCTGTGCTGAAGCAATGGTCTGTAAGGCAAGTGTGGTTTTACCAGATGACTCAGGACCATAGATCTCTATGATACGCCCTTGAGGTATACCGCCGATCCCTAATGCCATGTCTAAACCGAGTGAGCCTGTTGAGATAGATTCGATAGGTTCGAACTCTTTATCTCCAAGTCTCATCAGCGTACCTTTACCAAACGTCTTATCGATCTGCTTGATCGCCATATCCAGTGCTTTTTGTTTATTTGCATCCATTGCCATTGTCATATCCTTAACCTTAATGTTGAATTCTAGCACCATTCTATTACGTTTCCCATGCGAGTTTCAAAAATATGTCAAATTGACATGTTTTTTATAAAATTTTCTCAAAAGTTGCCACAAATACAAACAATGATAAAATACATCTATCCTAACAAAGAGAGTACCCTATCCATGAATCCTATACAATTAGCCCATTCTCCAGATGCAGATGATATTTTTATGTATTTTGCCATTAAATTCGGATGGGTTGATACCAAAGGCTATACGTTTGAGAACATTGGTCTTGACATTGAAACGCTCAATGTAGAAGCACTAAAAGGAACCTATGATGTCTCTGCCATCAGTTTTGGGATGTATCCGCTCATTAAAGATGAGTATGCGTTGCTTCGTACCGCAGTAAGTTTCGGTGAGGGGTATGGTCCCAAGCTCATACGCCGCAAAGATAAAAAGCTCAAACGCAATTTTAAAGTGGCGCTTTCTGGAAAATACACGACCAATGCCATGCTGTTCAGGATCTATTATCCTGATGCAAGACCTGTCTATATGGATTTCCTTGAGATAGAAGAGGCTGTCGTTTCAGGAAAGGTCGATGCAGGTGTACTGATCCATGAGTCCATCTTGGATTTTGATACAAGTCTGGAAGTTGAAAAAGAGGTATGGGATATTTGGGTAGAGTTGGCAGGAGAAGGTCTCCCCCTACCCCTTGGCGGTATGGCGATACGAAGAAGTCTACCATTGAACCGTGCTATCGATATAGAAAATATTCTCATTGAGGGTGTGAAAGTGGCTAATGAGCGAAAAGAGGAACTCTGTGCCAAACTGGAAGCAGAACACCTTGTACGCATCTCAGATAAAATGCTTAAAAAATATCTTGATATGTATGCCTCTGATACATCGGTCGAACTCTCTACGCTTCAAATAAAAGCACTTGACAGACTCTATGAATTGGGCTTTCAGCATGGGTTATGGGAAACACCTATCAAAACGGAAGAGTATTTGATCCCCAAAGAGTATGAAACCCTCCGGAACAGCTAAATGTTTTTTAAGACCATAGACTTTTCCAAATACTCCAGTATCAAAGTGGGGCAGCCCACACAAGTCCTAATGATAGAAGAGGGTGATACCATACCTGAGAACAGGTACCTCATCGGAGGTGCGAACAACCTGCTTGTCTCGCCTACACCTCCTCCGCTTATGATGCTCTCTAAAGATTTTGCTACTATCACCCAAGAAGATAATATGCTGGTGATTGGTGCAGCGATGCCCACAGGACGCATCGTCTCTTATGCGAAGAAACATGATATTGGCGGTTTTGAGTTTTGCTCCAAACTTCCAGGAACACTAGGTGGCATGCTTGCTATGAATGCAGGTGTCAAAGCATATGAGATATTTAATATTTTACACTCCGTAAAGATCAATGGAAAATGGGTTTTAGCAGATGAGATAGAACACGGCTATCGTTTCGCTAAACTGGGAGGTATCGTAACCCATGCAAAGTTTGAGATACAGCATGGTTTTGACCAAAAACTCCTAGATGAACTGCTCAACCTACGATCCAATCAACCGCTTGAACCAAGTGCAGGTTCTGCATTTAAAAACCCTGAAGGTGATTATGCCGGACGTCTAATAGAAGCTGTGGGATTAAAAGGCGTACGCAAAGGTCAAATGCAATGGAGTACGGTGCATGCCAATTTCTTGGTCAATTTAGGAGGAGGAACGTATGAGGAAGCCAAGTCACTTATAGACCTGGCAAAAAGTAAAGTGTTAAATCGATTTAATATAGTATTAATCGAAGAGATAAAGCTTCTCTAAAAAACCTATTTTACATCTTTTGATCTAGAAAATACATACCCTTCACCTAAACAACGGACACATCTAATATAATTAGACTCACTAGGTTTTCTTGCATACTGCATTGCATCTGCTGTGAATACCACATAATATCTGTTCTCTGTACTAGGTGTAGTCGACCAAAAGTCTGAACCACGATAGTATGCAAAGGGATTACCTGGTGCCTCATGTACATGTGATAATTCATCTGCTGTAGGCAATCTCCAGTCATTATATCCTGCATAGTTCAATGTACGACAGTAATTCATCGCATGTCTATGCTTCCCAGCTTTACCTACTGAATGTCCACGTTTGTACGCACCATCTTCTCCATCTGTATAGGCTGCATCCTGCCACATAAGGCCTGCATCCGATTCAATGTAGACCTTATTGGTCTTGCAAGGTGTTTGTGATACTTCAGCTACAGGTGCAAGCGTTTCGGTTGCATCTCCCCCTGCCATCAGTAAAGTTGTGAACATAGATAAACATGCCGATATCAGTACTTTTTTCATATTTTTCTCCTTTGGTTACCCAATATTATTCAATATGATAATATAAGATACATCAAACCAAGCTAAATTTTACATATAATCTGAAATAATCTAATATTATATAACGAATCATGCATGTATTTCTATTTCTACACCTTTTTCAACAGCCGCCCAAAGTCTATCCATAGCAAGGTTTGGGACTGCCATACATCCCTCTGTCCAATCACGTGAAAGGGTATACTCATCCCCTCGTCCATCTGCATTCCACTTAGGTTGTCCATGGATCGTGATATACCCACCCGGATTTACACCTCTTTTCCTTGCTCTTGCCTTATCAGCCTCACTCGGGTAAGAGATCATAAGCGACCTATAGAGTCTTGCATCACATTTCTTTCTCACAATGCTATAGGTACCCTCCGGCGTTCTATAATCTCCCGCCTTTACTTTGTTCCCAGCGTCAGCGCCACCATTTGCACCTAGAGAGATACGGAACGTTTCAACCACTTTACCATCTTTATAGGCATACAACACTCTTTTTTTCTTATAGACAACGATCTTATCTATTTTATTCTTGTGGTCTATCTCTGCCCCACTTGCTAATTCCTTTATACACTCTTTTGTTGCATAAGGTGTATTATCCACCTTTCCATAGTAAGGTGTTTCTCCACACCCAACGATGAAGAGTACAACAAGCAGGCCTAGCATACCCCATTTTATCTTCATAGCTTTCCTTTCATAAGAACAATCAACCCCAATCCTCATTTTGGCGTTTGGATTTATGTTTATCTTTTTTGTAAGAGGTACCGTTCTTTAACTTCTGCAACCGATTTAAATTACTCATCTCTGCCTCACGTATATCGGAAAGATTTTTATCCGAAAACTCCTCAACCAGGCATGTACTTTGATAGATACGCGTGATATACTCTTTAAGTTGTTGATGATACTCAGATTCTAACTGCACCTCTTCTTTTTCATCAAACTTACTTTTTAGCTGCCCAAATTTTTTAACAAAATTCTCAGCAGTCACATGCTCATCTCTGAACATACGAAAAAGGTTTTTACTGATCTTTTCGAGTTCTACTATATATTTCTGACGATTAAATTTGTCGATCTGTTTTTGCGTATATCTCACAAGCCACCTTTATCGTATAATAATAGGGACACCTTCACGCACAGCATACCACAACTCTTTCATGGCAGAGTTTGTCACAGCCACACACCCTTGCGTCCAATTTTTAGATAACGTATAGCTATCTCCCTTACCATCCGCATTCCAGGTAGGCTGTCCATGAAGCGTCACCGCTCCACCTGGATTAACGCCCCTTCTAGCAGCACTTACTTTGTCTTCAGGACGTGGGTATGAGATACAAAGAGAACGAAAGTATTGAGGAGAACATAGTTTTCTGGAGATCCAAAATTCACCTTCAGGTGTTCTATTGTCGCCTTGCTGCTGCTTGTGCCCTATCGGATTTTTCCCTAAAGAGACAGGAAGTGTATTTTGTACTTTACCCTCTTTATACAAATACATTTTACGCTCTTTCTTGACCACAACGATCTTATCGATACTTTCACCCTGAGAATAATCTTCAGCCTCTAGTAACTCTTCTTTGCACTCTTCTAAAGTATAGTGGTTATTCACTACCCTAGGTTCAAGAGGTTGCTTACATCCTGTCAACCATAAAAGCATTATAAATCCATAAAGATATCGCATATTGTTTACTGTCCTTGAAGCGTATAATGAGGAAATTTTAGCACAAGTTAGATAACTAACGGTAAATAAAAAAGAGTCAACGGCAAGAGAAAAAGAGTAGGTAGAGATAAACACTCTTCAAAAGAAGAGGTTTATCGAAAAGGAGTAAGCAAATTAACAAGCTGCCTTAGCTGCTGCCAATGCTTCTTCATAGTTAGGCTCTTCTGTAATTTCTGGAACCACTTGCTTATAAGCAACTTTACCATCTTTACCGATCACAAAGATAACTCTAGCCATGATACCTGCTAAAGGACCATCTGCCAAAAGAACACCATAATTGTTAGCAAAATCTTTGTTTCTAAAGTCTGAACATACTTTAATGTTATCGATCCCTGCAGCACCACACCATCTAGCTGCAGCAAATGGAAGGTCCATAGAGACTGTAATGACTTCTACACCGTCAAGACCAGCAGCTTCAGTATTAAATCTTCTAGTCTCTGCATCACATACACCTGTGTCAAGTGATGGTACAGCAATGACCAATTGAACTTTACCTTCACCACCAATTGTTTCGTCTTGAAGCATTGGATCACAGTTTACTACTGTTGTTACTGGCGCTGTGTCACCTACATTGATTTCTGTACCTGCTAGGTTACATACGATGTCGTTTTTAAATGTTACTGTTGCCATTTAATTTCCTTAAAATAATTTTTGTACATGCATTATCTCTTAAAAGATATAAATACAATCTTAAGTAGGACAAAAATACTCTTATTTATAAGAAAAAGTCAAAAAATCGATTTAAAAAACTAAGCTGTACCACAATTACATCCCAGGCAGCCTAGGGATTCTTCCTAGTTTGGAATAACGGCAGTACAATCCCCACATCTTTTTCATCCAGTGACCCACGATAGGCATAGGGATCATTTTCCCACCCTTGTCACTACGATAGACAAAGGCTGCACCATTACCCGTGTCCATCACGCACAAAATATTCAAATGTCCCATATAACTTCGTTTGGAATCAATGTTTTGTATACGATTCATAATATTATAGGCTACATTTTTAGCCATGACCTCAGCAACATGTCCTTGTTTGGCTCTCCACTCAGGCCCCATAAGAGAGGCAGAATCACCAATGGCATACACGCCATCAAAGCCTTCTATTTCATTATACTCATTGGTAACAATGTACCCCGCATCGCTGAGTGGCAGTCCAGACGCTTTGAGTATATGATGTCCCATCCCTGCCGAGATAAACATCGTCAGGTCCGATTCCAGTTTCGTTCCATCTGCAAAACAGATACCATCTTCTTCAAAATGTGTGATCCTTGTCCCTGTTTTTCGATGAATATTCGTCATCTCGAACATCTTATCCATCATCACTAATGCTTTTTCACCCATCTTTTGTCCAGGTTTTTCCATAGGGGCAAAAAAGGTAAGTTCAAAATTCTCACGTACCCCTTTTTTCTTCAGATAGGTATCCACATTAAAAAGTACTTCAAATGCAGGCCCTCCGCGAACAGCAGAGGTATCTTTGGGATTACCGCCAAAGCCCATGGCAATTCTTCCCTGTTTTTTCTGAATTAATGTCTCCAAACGTTCATAAAGTGCCGTAGCCTCTTCTGGCTTACCGCAGATTGAAAGTGTATGCTCCAACCCCTTCAACTGCATCTTGTCCTGTCCGAGTGCAACAACGATATAAGGGTAACCCTCCAAGATACGCCCACTCTCTAAAGTGACTTTTTTGGCTTCCGCGTCAAATTGAAGTACGGGGTCTATGATAAGCTGGAATCCATGTTTCATCGCAAGCTTGTCGAGAGGGACAGAGACATCTTCCCGCGTTGCTTCACCCGTGGGTATCCAGATGGAAGTAGGATAGATATAAAAATAATCCCTGTCACTCACCAGTGTGACATCCAAGTCTTGCTTTTTCAGATAGATCGCTGCTTCAACACCTGCAAAGCCGCCACCCAATACCAATACTTTATCCATCTGCCCTCCTGTTACTTGAATATACTAATGGCTTCTTGTGTTTCCAAACGGTCTGATACACTTGAATTTGCAATCAAAATACCATAGATTGCGCCTACCAAGAGGCCTGATAGGATCACGATCCATACCGTTAATCTTTTTTCCGTACTGCCTTTAGCGTTGTAATCTTCAATGTTTTCAAGTGTTGGTTCTGTACTATGCATCGTTTCTCCTATTTATTCACTAAGTCTGCACGAGGGTAGAAAAAGACCTGTTCTCTTTCCACCATGATCTTCTCTTTGTCATCTGTAGCATAGGCTCTTATCACTATAGGGACAGGTACATCTTTTCTTGTATTGTTTGCCAGTTGCTCTTTTGTTTCCAGGACCACCACTTTTTTCTTTTTCTGACCTGCACCAAGTTCAAATGGCTCAGAAGGTCTCCTTATGGTGATCTTGTCATTCCCTACGATCTCAAAGTAGTAAGTATGATCTTGGCTGTCTGTATTGGCAAACATGAAAATATAGTCATTCTGAACTATACCGTTGTCCAACACTTTATAGAGTCTTTGGCTCTTGTTGATATTTAGAAGCATATGCTCTTTTTTGCTTCCCATCACGAACAGTGTTACCAGTACGATCAAAAGCACAGCAAAGTATGCAATGACCTTGCCTCTAAAGTAGTTCGTTTTACCTTCATGACGAAGGGTCTCTTTTTCACTTGACCACTGCACCAGACTTGGTTTACCTAATGCGCCCATCACTGAAGTACAAGCATCTACACACTCCAGACAGTTGATACACTCAAGCTGAAGTCCTTTACGGATATCGATATGTGTCGGACACACGGTCACACAACTTTCACATGTGGTACACTCGGCATTCGGTTCGATACTTAAAAGATCTTTTTGTTTCGTAAATTTCTTTTCTCTCTCATACCCATGTCCTTCGTAAATGTCACCACCTCTTATAGGATCATAAACAGCCATAATCGTGTCATCATCATACAGTACAGACTGCACACGGCTATAAGGACAGACATAGACACAAAAGTTCTCTTTGATGAATACCACATCAAGTATGATAAAGAGTGCCGTACTCACCAACACACCTACCAACACCATATGTTCAGCAGGATCGCTCAAATACCTGAAGAAGTCTTCAGGAGGTACAAAGTACCATAAAAAGTTGGCAGAAGCTACAAATGCCAACACAGACCAGAGCAAGATAGCGATCACACTTTTTACTTTGTTCTCCATTTTACTCATATCCGGTTCTTTTTGCTTGTTTTTGATCTTTTTTCTCAGCCCTAAAAGTTTTGTCTCTATACCATCTCTATAGATCACCCTGAAAATGGTCTGAGGACAGGCCCAACCACACCATGCTCTACCTCCCACCGCTGTGACGGCAAAGATACCCAGGAAAAGAAGCATCAGCAGAAACGGCATTAAGTAGAGCTCTTGCATATCAAAAGCGATCCCTGCCAAATGCAGTTTTTTCTGATCAAAACTCAATAAAAAGAGATGGTTACCATTGATCGTGATCCATGGCATAACCATGGCGATGACCGTTGCGGCTGCATAGAACCAATATCTTTTGATACGATAAGGTACCCAACCTTTTAAATACTCTTTTGCCTGATTTTTCTTTGGTTTTTCTGTTGTTATTGTAGATTCCATTTATGATACCTTTCGTTCTTTTGCTTCTTTCTCTTTTTCAAACGGACATATCAGCACGATATTGTCCATATCTCTGGCACCTTCTGATGGGTTCAGCTCCATCCATGCCCCTTCTACTAACTCTCTGATCCCCCGTGACTCGATATAGTCTTTCAGTGAACTACGGCTTACGTCCAACTCTCTGGCTATCGCACTAACATTCATTCCCTCTCTCAAAAAAGAGATGATCTCTCTCTGATAGATATCAAATTTAGAGCTTGATTTGCTCCCTTTTGGACGTCCTATCTGATTTGTCTTCTCTTTTTCTTCCTCTCTTAATGCATTTAATAAAGGGAAGATCTCTACCATGCTGGTTTCTTTGTTCATGAGCATATTTGAGTCTACGATCCAAAGATTCACATTATGACTAAGCATACAATTTATCACCTTTATCAATTCTTCAACTTTGTCGCTCAATACAAACAAAGAAGAGACGATAACGGTATACCCATCTTGCATGGTTTGCAAAAATGCTTCAAAATCCTTTCTCTCATCCAAAAGAAGATTTTTCGTCGCGTATTCCACCACTTCTTGATCAATATTCAGTTCATTTCTCAGAGAAAATGCAAGAATATCGCTCTGCTGTGTGGTCAAATGCGGAAAACCTGGCACCTGCCTCATATATGCATAAACCATATTATTCCTTTTGATAATTTTTATTATATTATCTTATGTGATGATAAAAGTCAAGTAATTTCAGACTATTTTCGTCATTTTTAACACTATCCTCGTCATTTTTTCTTCCTTGCACCTATTTTATGTTAAAATACGTCTAGAGAAACAAGCATGAGGATAAAAAGTGAACCTTACACACCTAGATGAACAAAACAAACCCAAAATGGTCGATGTCTCAGACAAAGACAATACTACCCGTATCGCCACGGCAAGCGGTATCATAGAAGTAGGACAGGCTGCTTTTGATGCCGTACTGGAAAATACAGCCAAAAAAGGGCCCGTTCTGCAAACCGCGGTCATTGCTGCCATCCAAGGGACGAAGCAGACCTCAACGCTTATCCCTATGTGCCATCCGCTCATGCTCACATCGGTAAAAACGGACATTGAAGAGCTTCCTGAGCTCCCGGGATTCAAACTCACGGTCACCGCAAAACTCAATGGACAGACAGGCGTAGAGATGGAAGCGCTTACCGGAGTCAGTGTAGGACTGCTCACGATCTACGATATGCTCAAAGCCATAGACAAAGGGATGGTTATTAGAAATGTACAACTGGAACATAAATCCGGTGGCAAGAGCGGCGATTTTAATCGTGCATAAGTCTAAAAAGGAGAATCCATGATCTTAGATGATAAAACACCTCAAAGACCACAAATCGAGTATCCGACACAATGGGGCTTTAAACTTATAGGCAGAGATAAGGAAGCCCTTTTACGGTGTATCAAGGAAGCAATGGGAGATAAAGAACATCTTTGTTCTCTAGGGAATTCCTCAAGAACAGGGAAATTCCATACTTACAACGCCAGCTGTGTTGTAGATACAGAAGAAGAGAGAAACCGTATCTTTAAATACTGTCAGGATCATGACGACGTGGACATGGTGATTTAAATCACCCTGCGCTTCTGAAGCGCTATAGATCCCTTCTCCTGTGCAACATTTTATCAGCACCCAAACTCACCAGCATAGAGACGATCACATAGGCTAAAAAGAAATATAGCCCTACTTGTATCTCAGCATGACTAACATCAGAACCACTGCTTGTAAGATACACCAACAATGTAGCCACCACAAAAACATCCAGCATTGACCATTTCCCAACCCATTTGAAAAACTGTACGATACTATGGGCGAACCTACTCTCTATGACTATCGCAACAAACATTAAAGAGAGCGTCTTGAAGAGCGGTATGAATACCGAAAAGAGAAGGATGACCAAAGCTACCGTTATTTCACCACCCTCCCACAACTTCACAACTGACCCCAAGAGACTTTTGGACTCAAAAGAGAGTATCACATCACCTATATACTCAAACTCTTTATGGATCGTCACTGTCAGTAAGGGAGCAAAAAGACCAAATATTAACACAACCAATGCCGTCAAACCGCCAAAAAATGTGAAGAGCCTCAAGTCTATCAAAAAAGCACTGATCAAAATCACAAGAAGCATCCCCATCACATAGAAGGTATAACGCTTTGCTTCTAATTGATGCTCTTTTTGTGCATGGATAATTGCTTCTCGTAAAAGCCGTTTATCATTCTCATAGTATCCCAAACTGAATTGCTCCGCCCAACTTTTTGCCTGATATTCAGCCTGTGCTGAAATCTCTTTATCCATGACAAGTGTTTGAGTACTCTGCTCATACTTTTTTGCCTGCGAGTAAGCCTGCAGTCCAAAATACCCCATGATGATCACTAATGAGGATAATAACAGTATCATTATCTTTTTCTTCATAGAGAGATTATACTATAATCATTCCTATGAATATAGATACATTAAAACAGATAGCACTAGAAGCAGGGAAGATTGTTAAAGAGGGATATGCCTCTCATCACAAAGGCGTCTCCCATAAAGGCGTGGTAGATCTTGTCACCGAATTTGATGTCAAAACTGAAGCCTTTATCATCGATCAACTCAAAAAAACGTTTCCTGAGTATACCCTGATAGGAGAAGAGAGTCACCATGGAAGTTACCACTATGAGAAGGCCATCTACATTGACCCCATCGATGGTACGACTAACTTCGTTCATGGTATCCCCCACCTTGCGATCTCACTTGGTGTTTGGGAACAAGGAAGGCCGACACTTGCTGTTGTCTATAACCCTATTTTGGAAGAACTGTTCTGGGCAGTACAGGGCGAAGGTGCCTATTGTAATGGGAAAAGACTTGAGGTTAGCCCACAAAACAAGCTTCAAAACGCACTGATCGCCACAGGCTTCCCCTATGCCAAGGTCAATGCCGGTATTGAGTACCAGTGGGTGATCAACTGTATGACCAACCTGCTGCCGCATATCCAGGATATCCGAAGGCTGGGTGCAGCAGCGATCGATCTGTGCTATCTTGCACAAGGAAAAGTAGAAGCTTTCTATGAGATCGATCTTAAACCGTGGGATGTGGCTGCAGGGATTTTGATCGTACAAGAGGCAGGTGGCAAGATCAGCAATGTAGATAACCAACCATTTGATTTTAATGATAAAAGTATTGTCGCAAGCAATGGCAAAGTACATCAACAGCTGATACACTATTTAGAAAAGATCTAAATAGTGTATCAGCCCCGTTTTATTTACTTTCTGATTTTTGAGGAAAGAAGTAGATCATCACCAAGATCCACACAACAGCAAGATCTATAGCCACATCTGCAAAGTTAAATACGGCAAAGTTAAAGCCACAATGCCAGGCAACATAATCCACGACACCCCCATGCACGAAACGATCATAGACATTCCCTAGTGCACCGCCTATCAGCAGCCCTACAGGAAAGGCATAACGCTTGATATACCCTTCTTTAAATACAAAGAACAGGATCGCAACTACAAGGAGCGCCTGTATCCATTTAAGGTAAGGTCCAAGAAATGACAGCATAGAGAAAGCCACACCTTTATTATAGTGCAGCTCAAGGTCTATACATTGTCCCGGTCGATAGTACCCCTCAATAAAAAGCGATTTGATATTCTGGTCTATAATGAAAGTCCCTAAAAGGACCAGGAAAAAGACAGCAAAAGCTCTCATTAAGCTAACGCCCTTTTAAAGAATGCTACACACTCTTCCATAATCGCTTCAAGCTTTTTCTCATCTTTTCCCTCGAGCAAAAGGCGTATTTTATTTTCTGTCCCGGAGTAACGGAAAAGATGACGTATGCCTAACCCTTCAATTTTTTCTTTGAGGGCATCTAACCCTTCGATCGTATCAAAATCTCTTTTTTCATGGACCAAAAGGTTCACTAAAAGTTGCGGGTACGACTCATAGGGATTAAATGCTTTACTCGCCTTTTGCCCAGTTTCTACCAGGTATGCCAAAGCCTGTAGTGCGCTGGAGATACCATCTCCCGTCTTGGCATAATCTGAGAAAATGATATGCCCACTCTGTTCTCCACCAAAGTTCATACCATGCGCTTGCATCATTTCTACAACATTTTTATCCCCGACTGCAGAACGATAGAGCTTAAGCCCCTGTGAAGCAAGATACTCATCAAGTCCCTGATTGCTCATCACCGTAGCAACCATCCCATCACCTTTGAGAGTCCCTTGATTTTTAAGATGTACAGCAAGCACACCCATCAACTTATCTCCATCGACGACGTCACCTTTCTCGTCGACTATCACAAGTCGATCTGCATCGCCATCCAAAGCGATACCAATATCTGCACGATATTCAAGTACTGCTTTTGCCAAATACTCCGGATGCATTGCCCCGCATCCTTCATTGATATTAAATCCGTTAGGTTTATCCCCTAATACCACAACTTCTGCACCAAGCTCTTGCAGTATCGTAGGTCCTACAATGTACCCCGCTCCGTTCGCACAGTCAATCACCACACGTTTACCCGATAATGTTGCAGTTCCGGGGAAAGAGTTTTTGATATGCACAATATAGCGGCCGATCACATCATCTATTCTTTTTGACTTTCCTATCTCTTTGCCAGTTACCTGTGCTTCTTCTATCCGTGCATCATCCTCATAAATTGCTTCAATTTCCTTCTCTCTTTCACGGTTCAGTTTGTTTCCATGCCAGTCAAAGAACTTAATACCGTTATCATAATAGGGATTATGGCTTGCAGAGATCATGATCCCTGCATCACAACGCATATTGGATGTTAAAAATGCGATGGCCGGTGTAGGCATAGGTCCGATCTGTATCACATCAAACCCTACAGCAGTAAGGCCTGAGACCATAGCATTTTCGATCATATACCCACTGCGTCTGGTATCTTTTCCCACTAATATTTTATTGGTTCTGGCAAATTGCTTAAAATAGATACCCGTGGCCATAGCTAAACGCATTGCATTGACTGCACTAACTTTTTTCCCTGCTTTCCCACGTACACCATCTGTTCCGAAAAGTTCCAAAATTATTTCCTTGTTTATAGGGGTTTACACTAGCCCTTCATTCTATTGGCAACATTTTAACGCAAATATGATTAACCTTTCTCTATAACAAACACCCTCTACATCTTCATACAATTCATCAACTATAAGATTACATTAATAAATCTTTAATCTTTTTTTAGCTATTATTCGCGAACTATTTTCACTCTATGAATTGAGTAATAACAACATACCTAATAAAGGAAACAACATGGCACACCATAAATCAGCAAAAAAACGTATTTTGCAAACTGCTGTAAAAACTGAAAGAAACAGATATTACAGAACAAGAATTAAAAACATCACAAAAGCTGTACATGAAGCAGTAGCAGCAGCTGATAAAGCAGCGGCAACGGCAGCATTCGCAACAGCGAACAAACAAATCCACTCACTAGTAAGCAAAGGTTTCATCAAGAAAACAACTGCTGCTAGAAAAGTAAGCCGTCTTCATAAAATGGTAAATGCTATCGAAGCTGCATAAGCAGTCTCGATACACCCTCATTAAAATCACAATCTAACACAAAGAACGCCTATGTTCAAAGAAAAACTTCAACCTTTCATCGACAGATACAACGAAATCAGTCAACTTTTAAGCTCTCCGGATATCGCTAGTGATATTAAGCGTATGACAGAACTCAGTAAAGAGCAATCTGACCTTAGTGCATTAGTAGAAAAAGCAAATCTTTACGTTGAGACTTCCGAAGCTATAGACGAAAATAAAGAGCTTTTAGGGGATGCAGAGCTTGGTGATCTTGCAAAAGAAGAGCTAAGTGAGTTAGAGCCGATGCTGCCTGTCTTGGAAGAAGAGATCAAAGTGCTTATGATACCCAAAGACAAAAATGATGACAAAAATATCTTCCTTGAGCTACGTGCAGGTGCAGGAGGAGATGAAAGTGCACTTTTTGTGGCTGATGTTTTTAAAATGTACTCACGCTATGCAGAACAGATGGGATGGAAAATAGAGATCGTCAGCACCAATGAAGGTACCTCAGGAGGATATAAAGAGCTTATCGCACAGATCAAAGGTGATAGTGTCTACTCCAAGCTTAAATACGAAGCAGGTACACACCGTGTACAACGTGTCCCAGATACCGAAACACAGGGACGTGTACATACGTCTGCAATTACGGTAGCGGTCATACCTGAAGTAGATGACGTTGAGATAGACATCAAACCCAATGAAATTAAAATGGATGTCTACCGTTCAAGCGGTTGTGGGGGTCAATCGGTCAATACCACTGACTCTGCCGTACGTTTGACACATATTCCTACAGGCATTGTCGTCGCCATACAAGATGAAAAGTCTCAGCACAAGAACAGAGACAAAGCCATGAAGGTACTAAAAGCAAGAGTTTACGAAGCGGAACTACAGAAACAACTTGATGAAACATCAAGTCAAAGAAAACTTCAAGTGGGCTCAGGGGATCGCTCAGAGAAGATCAGAACATATAACTACCCTCAAAACAGGTTGATCGATCACCGTATCGGATTGACCCTCTATGCTTTGGATGATGTCATGAACAACGGTAACTTAAAATTGGTCATCGATCCGCTTATCGCCCATGCGCAAACAGAAGCTATCCAAGAGGCAGGACTCTGATCCATGTTAGAATTTGAACAACTCAAAAGCGATAATGATCTAAAAGAGGTTATCAAAGCAGCTTTTGATGCAGATCTTTCCGTCTCCGGTGCCTGGGGCTATACACAAGAGCTTTCTACGATCATTGAATCCTCTGAAGTACCAGTCAAACAACTCGAGCATATGCTTGCCTCTATGCGTACCTATATAGAGATGAATATGACCCTTCCCAAAGAGGAGCGTTATGGAAGCATCAATCTTAATGAAATAGAGAGAGAACAAAAACAGGTTGATGGACTACTCTATGACAAAGTGACCTATGAGATCACTGCCATGAAAGAAGAGACCTATACTGCATTTATCAATGCATATAAAGAAGGATTGGGCAAAGAAGACTTTGATATCACAGAACACTTTGATCAACGAAAAAAAGCTACGATCACAAGAAGTGAAGTCTATTGGTTTGAAGTGCATCAAGTACTTTAACCCTCATCTTTACTTTTAAACTCTTTTACTCCACCACTCTAAATTCACCATAGTAAATAGAATAAAAACAGGGGTTTCTCTATATCTGATGACACTCTACACGATAACGTCCGTACTTAGATAAAAAACCACACCCATAAACCAATATATCTTTTCACTTTTTCTCAGAATAAAAATCGGATCAATGTCGTTATTTGAATATCATGTAATATAATAATAGTTAGATAAAAGAGATAGAAGAAGTATTGTCATAAAATGTGAAGTATACACTTTAAGTTGTAATAGAATTAATCCATAAACTCTATCTAAAGTCTATGGATTAACTCTTTATGCTATCTGACCGAAGACGGTCAGAAGAGGTATTATTTAATACCTTTGATCTTTTTGTCTTCAGTAACAGTTTTACCGCTAAGGTCTGTCCAAGTGATCTCGATCTTGTCACCTTTTTTCAATCCTGCATCTCTGAAGGAAAATTTGAACTGTGGATTTTTAGACCAGAACTGGCTTGTAGATACATCAAATACTACTTTACCGTTTACATTTGCACTAATGTGAGTGATGAAGTTTGCTTCAACACCTTTTTTCTTTGCTTGATCATAAGTAAGCATGTCATGTTTTGCCATTACTTTTACTTCTACAACATCGCCTTTAAGCTTTGCTTTAATTTTCATATTAGCCATAATATTCCTTTTTCTTTCTATTTCTGTTTATACTTAATTAGATTTTACTCTCTAAACCAACGGCTTGAAGGATGATTAACCTTCACATCCACCAAGAGCAACTTCAAGTGATACTTTACCTGAATAGAATTTACCATCAGTACCTTCTACGATTGCAGTGATTGTACCAGATTCTTTCATCTTGATCTTAGTCATGAAATCAACGATCCCACCCTCTTGTACATCCCATACACATACTGCTGCTTCAGGGTTTACATCTTGGAAAAGAGCTACAGTTTTAGCAGCGATGTCAGATTCTACAGTTACAGGGATCGCTCCACCGTTACTTGCTACTTTTGGTGCTTTTACTTTTACACCTTTTTCTTCTGGTTTGATATCACCATAAAGTGCTTTAACTGCGTCTGCTACAGTGTGTGCAGTCCATGTATCAGGCTTTGTAGCTCTGAAATCAATTGCAGATAAGCTTGCTGGCAATACAGCTGCTGCAGCCATACTTAAACTCATAAATTTTCTTCTATCCATTTTATTTCCTTTGTATAAAAAATTTAGATAAAAGGCTGGATGAACCAACCTGATATTTTATTTTACTATTCTATTGTGAAATAATTGTGATAAGTCACAATTATTTACTTGCTCCGATCATATAATCGACTACTTCTTTTATTTTTTCATCTGAAAGGTCCATAGCACCACCTTTTGGAGGCATACCACCTTTTCCAACGATCGCGTTATGATATACTTGGTCTAACCCTTTTTCAAGTGCTGCTGCCCAAGCTGCTTTATCACCTACTGCAGGTGCACCCATTGCATCTGTAGCATGACATACTGCACAGCTTGCTTCATAAGTATCTTTACCAGGTGCTGCTGGCGCTGCTTCTTCTACTTCAGGCAATGATTTTTCTGAGCTTAACGGTGGGTTAAAGTCAGTAAGTTCAAATCCGATTCTCTGCACTTCAGGCTCACCTTCAAAACAGTCTTTCATACATCTTACACCGTTACCGTAGTTCAATGGGTTATTGAAGTATTTACGTGCATAGTCTTGACCTTCTGGTCCAGTGATCTTTGGCTCAAAACCATCAACGTTTGGCATAACGATCTTTAAGAACTTCTCTCTGTCAAGTTCATACTCATCATCCACAAGCTCACCATCGATCTTCATCTCGTTAATGTAAAGGATATATGCAGATAATGCATAGACTTCATCCGTAGTTAAAGACATTGGTGCTTGGTGAGGCATACCTGTTTTGATGTACCACCATAATGTACTTGCATATGGCCAGTATGGACCGAATGCACGCTGAGGACCTTCAGAATCCGGATTAACTCTTTGATTCTTCATTGTTTTCTGTAATGCATATGCATTACCCAAAGTAAGTTTCGGGTAAAGTCCAGAACCTGCACCGAAGTCACCGTGACAAGATGCACATTTTTCTTCATACAGTTCATCACCTTCTTCTACAGTACCTGAACCTTCAGGAAGACCTGTACCGTCTGGCATTACATCGATATCCCAAGCTTTTTGCTCATTCGCAGTCGCTACTTTACCTTTGTTGAATGGCGTTGCGTGTGCTGCATCATTGACATAATACGCACCTCTTTTACCATTTACACTTGGATAAGTTACCCCACCGTCCACAACAAGTTTATTATTATGCTCATATGTTTTCTTAACACTGTCAGAGACTAAAGCGTTTGCTGGACCTACAGCATCTATTTCTCTTTGAGTGAAACCTTCTGTATTCATTGTAGTATTTGCTGCTGCACTTTTTGTTTCAGTTGCAGGATTTGCTCCAGCTGTATCTTTTGTACCGTTAGATGCATTACAAGCTGTTCCTAAAAATACTACTGATGCAAGCAGTGTACTTGCAACAATTTTTTTATGATAAGATTTGTACATTTGTAACCTCTCCTTTTGCATCTATTTCCCATGTATGGATACCATTTCTATGGTAAACACCTTCGATTCCTACCGCAGCTCTTTCATTTTTCACTGTTGGCTGAATGTGTCCTGCGTCATCTGAAGCACGTGAACTAAGGAGCATAGGCTCACCTGTATATTCATGCATAATAGAGAATCTAGTCCAAGCTCTATCAAGTACTAGACCTTTCAATGATGCTTCTACCCAGTTTTTACCGCCATCGAATGATACATCAACTGTTGAGATTGTTCCCATACCAGACCATGCAAGTCCTTCGATCTCTACCATATCACCTTTTTTAAGGTCTGTCCATGGCTTCTCAGGACATGGTGAAGTAATAACAGAGTTCACTTCGTTTGCGTAGAAGTGTTGTATCGCTTTACCAGTATGTTTCAATGCTGTATATTTAGATGTCTCTTCTTTCGCAAAGAATGGCTCTGCTGCGAACTCAAGTCTAGCCAACCATTTTACACATAAGTTTGCTTCCCAACCTGGAACAACGATTCTGATCGGGTACCCTTGCTCTGGACGTAATGCTTCACCATTTTGTCCCCAAACGATCATTGCATCATCAAGTACTTTATCTACAGGGATAGTTCTACCCATATGAGAGTTATCTATACCCTCTGCAAGCATCCATTGTGCCTCTGGCTTAAGACCAAGGTCTTTAAGAATATCTTTGATGTAAACACCAGTCCACTCAGCACAAGACATAAATCCTTTTGCAAATTGGATAGAGTTAAACTGAGGTCCTCTCCACTCTGGTCCACCGTTCGCTGGACACTCAAGGAAGTGAACTCTACTTACATTTGGATATCTCTTCAACTGATCCATTGTTAAAACGATCGGCTTCTCAACAAGACCGTGAATCATTAGTCTATGCTGGTTTGGATCGATTGTTGGTGTACCACCGTGATTTCTGTTAAAGAAAAGACCATTTGGTGTGATAATTCCATTCAGATCCTGAATAGGTGTTACCGCAATTGATGCTCTATAGTTACCAGAAGACAAAATTGGTGTTGTTCTTCTTGTTACCTGATGCTCATATGGTGATGGCTGACCGTATAGGTTCTCTGTTACAGGTGCACCAAACTTAAGACTCCATGGTTTCTCTTCCATGATGTTTAGATCATCCTCAGGGTTTGCTTTAATATGCTCACTCGCATCTATTGTGACGGGTGCGACAACACTAGCTGCAGCTAATGCGCCCATAGAATAAGTTGCTGTTTTCTTGAAAAAGTTTCTTCTTGATGTTTGCTCTGATACTTCAGAAACAACGTCAAACTCTTCTTTAGTTATCTTATTCATTTGTCCTCCTTGATTAATTTTAAAATGACTAAGGATGTATCCCTTAATTTCGTCATATGCCATAGATTATATTCAAATAAAATAAAAGTTAGGGATTAAAATGATTAATCTCTACTTAGAAACTATGTAATTATCTTCTCTCTGTAACAAAAATGCACCACAAACATAAAAAAACTATATAATTATCATAAATATTATATATAGGGTTTGCAAAACAGATCTAAAGTACTGAATAAGTGATTATTGTAAGCACATCAAGCAACCTTTTTACTCTCCGGAACCCATACAGCTTAAGTGGAGTACTTCAATATATTCACGTGTGTAATAGAGTTTCCCATCCAACCCTTCAAGTACCGCAAAAACAGTTCCCTTAAACTCCATTCTTATAGGAAGCTCATACTCGATCACACTCTCTTCATTGATATCAAAGACGGCGACCAGACTCTTAGGATTAGCATCCTGGAAAATAGCAAGGTTTTTTGCTTTGAGTGATGAACGTATGGTGATCGGGATGTTTTCTGGATCCCTAACGATACCTCGAGGGACAATAAGTTCTATCGCTGTACTTTTTTGAATCGTTGCAAATTTTTCTCTTCCATACAGTTCCATAGCTGCATCATTGATCGAAGAGGCTTTCCATGCGAGGGGATTACGCTTTCTGTAATCTACCGCGAACACCTCTGCTGCATAAGGGAAAATACAAAAACCAAAAACTAAAAAATGACGTCGATTCATACTTTTTCCAAAACTCTCTGTATAGCCTTGGCACGTGATTCCACATCACCTTCACATTTCTCATTTGCCTCTAATGCCTTGTTCAATCCATCTTCTTCTTTCCCGTACTTCATGATAAAATAGATCGACTCGGCCAGAGTGTTTTCCAAAGGTGTCGAAGTATCCGGCTCTATAGGATTAAAATAGGTATTATCCCAAAGTACTCCCATGCTTAAGAGTGCCAAGGCATCTTTATCTTCCTCTTGGGACAGATGAGACTGCGGGTGAATCGCCTCTTGATACTTGGCCATCGCCTGGGAGACTTTAGCCGTTATAAGACCGCCTACCGTCACTGCTGCCAACTCTATGGCATCCCTGTAGTGCATACCATTCTCTATATTCTCTTCCACCATGCGATAAAACTGTTCTATTCTCTCTTCACTGCTTATACTCACTGAAACCCCTAAAAATCAAATATTGATTAAAGATAATATAAAAGAGCTTTAAGTTTTCTGACACAAACCATCAGTTCAGCCTCTATAAAATCTTTATGGTACAATTCTAAAAAACTAAAGAGGAGCACGTTTATGAAAAATGTAGGAAAAGTAACAACTCTTTTTATATCTGTACAAGGCTCTTCTACTCGCATTGAAAAAGAGTTAGTTAACCTGGATCCAAAGGGTATCATAGAAGATAAGTATTATGATACAAATATCAACAGATCCGTACTGCTTACATCAGAAGCGAGTTATGCCTTAGCCAGCAAACATAACATCACTTTTCCTTTTGGTTCATTGGGAGAGAACATCTTGATGGACTACAATCCTTACCAGCTTATGCCAGGAGATCAACTCCGTATCGGTGAAGTTCTCTTGGAAATAAGCCAAAACTGCACGATGTGTGACCATCTTTCAAAAATTGATGAGAATCTGCCTACACTGCTTAAAAATGACAGAGGTATTTTTGCTAAAGTGATTGAGGGTGGTATGATTAAAAAAGGTGATGAAATAACTCTTTTAAGTTAAGAGGTATGTTTTATCATGTAGTTAGAGGGCAGTTGCCCTCTAGAAATATCTTGATTACTTAGCTGTAAGCTTTTTAAGTATATCTTCCATTTTCTTCTGTGCCATGAGTAGAATGTCATGAGACGCTTTATCTTCGATCGCTAATGATGCTATCCAGTTATATACTGAAGGGAATCCGATCTCCATTGTATGTGTTCCTCTTTTTTGATACATATACATTGAACAAGGTGCGAATGCTCCTGCTTCAGGATGTGTTTTAGCCACAGTATAGATCACTTCTAGGTAACAGATAGAGTAAACGTCATAAAAAGTATACCCTTCAAAACCACTCTCTTCCATATCATAGTTAAGGTCATTAAATCCTGCATTGATGAACATAGCCGGGATCAATTCTTGCTCAAAAGCAGCTTGGAACTCTTCTTTGATCTCTTCCCAGTCTCCATCAGGATCCATAGCGAATTGTGCTGTTGAAACAAGTGGACCTTCCGGCTGTTTCATCTCATATGTTACTGTTTCCACTTTTGCATTTGGAAGTGCTGCTCTAAGCGTCTCTTCTACAAGCTTACCGTAAGCAATCAACTCTGCATCATCCGCAGGAACTCCCATGATCTCTGCCATTGCCGCAGCACTCAAAGAAGAGACAGAAATTGTTTTTGACCCTTTTTTTGTCCAGATAGACATACTCATTGGAGAGAAAAGACCGATGTTAGGATATTTCTGACCCAATTTTACCACTACATCTTTTTTAAAGATTGTAAAGAGGTTATAGACATCAAAGTCAAGTGTATCAAAGTTTTTTGTACCGTCTTTGATCTGCTTTTTCCATGGTGCTGTCATATCTCTGTTGTCATTGATGAAAAATCCTGCTTTTTCAAATGCCGCTGCGATCGTTTTAGGTGTGATCTTACCATCGCTGTTATCTGCCGTCAAGATCGTTACATTGTGTGTAGCTGTATTCGTGTCATTTGCAACAGTTCCCGTTACCATTCCCATAGCAACAACCATTGCAAGTAGCAATTTTGTGAAGTGTTTCATTGTAGTCCTTTTCGTGTGTGTTTTATACATGGCCATTATTATAACTGAACTTCATTTAATTTCAATTAATAATGTTATGTGTCATAAGATAAAGAAAAAAAGTGGGATTATTGTGTAAGGAGGTTTAAAAAAATGAGGGGTTAACAAAGGGGGAAAACCCTTTGTTAAATGATTTTAGAATCTATATCTGACGTAGAATCTGAAATCTTCTGCAGTTTCAACAATATTTGGTAACCACATTTGTGAAGGAACATGGCCACCAGCAGCAGCCGCTTTAACGTCATCAATCTTCATAGATGTACCTGTGGTACCACCAAAGAACCCGTTACTATTTGTATAGTCATAGTCCATTCTTACATATCTAGCTTGCATACTAAGTGCTTCATTGATCTGGTAAGTATAATTAACTTCAAATGCATCACCTCTAGTAGCCATCTTCGAACCAGCCATTGTGTCTTCAGCATATGTAAATGGTCTCCAGTACTGTGAACCATGGTTAAATTCAAGTCCAAGTCTTCCGTAGTTGTTCTCACCATCTGTTACAGGAAGATACGCACCAAACCAGTATGATGTACCAGTTTCACTCTCTCCTGGAGCCATAGGGTTTAACATTGCTTGACCTGCATCTGGGTGTGTTTTACTATATGCGATTGAACCGAATACTTTTGCATCTGCGAAATAGCCTTCCTCAGTTAGACCATCAATTAAAACTGAGAATGCCCCACCTTCTATATCCCCAACTTGCGTCATTTGAGCAAAATCAAAATCCCCTGGTTGTGCATTAGGATTAACTAGATCAGGAAGATCAAATGCTTTAAACCAAAGTGCTTTTGTGATGATCTGACCATCATTGTATGGTTCAACGATGAACCCAGCAAGTTGGATATCCTCCAAATTTTCTCCTAGGGTAGTGAACTCTTGAGATGCATTTGGCGTTGCAGAACCGATCAATGGCACTGCATTTGTAGAACCGTTCCCCATACATAGTTTGATCGACATTCCAGGCACACCTGTTACTTTAGAAAGATCAAGCTTAGAGCTTAAACCGTCATATTCAACGTTAATGATGTGTCCTAGTGGAGACGCAGCTGCATCATCTTGACTTAAATTAGAAAGGAAACCATTTGTTGATGGTCTTCTACCGATAGAGAATGTCCAAGGCATATCAAGACCGAATGCTTTTTCACCTAGATACAACCAGTATGCTTGTCTTACTCTAAGAGCACTGTCTCTTAATGCTTCATTTGTAGTCCAGTCAAATGCATCATACGGACGGTTCATAGGGCTGTCAAAACTCGCACCAAAAGCTTTGTTCATAGAAAGTTGACCTTTAAATACATTGTTTGCATCTGGAGCATACGCCATATTTAACCAAAGTCTCATGCTATAAAGGTTAGATTTCCCTGCAGTAGTACCATCTGCCAAATCATAATTAATGTTGTCATAAGATGTTCTCATGTCAACACCCCATTTGATGTTATCACCCGCATCGTGTGCTTTTACTTCATTGATCTTTTTGTTTAGCTTTTTAAGCTTTTTCTCTAATGAATCTATTCTATCTGACGTAGATTCCGCTTGAACGCTAGTTACTGCTAATGCTGCAACAAGTGATGCTGTTATAATTTTCTTCATGTTTTACTCCTTTAATTTATGTTTGTCCAAAACATGTAACGGTTAGTTTAGACCATCTAGACTGATTTTAGACTTAAAAAAGTAAATTTTTAAAATATTTTGTAGTTAGTTAATATTACGTTATAAATGTTATAAAAAGTATATTAAAAAAGGCAAGAAATAGATGAAGAGCCTAAGGGAATTTAAAAAGGGAGGAAGTG
>NZ_AJLE01000010.1 GCF_000296775.1 Sulfurovum sp. AR
GGAATTATAGACAAAAATGAATCCCTTGTCAAGGGTTTTTTGCGTTTTATTTGAAATTTGTTAAAAAAAATTTTTTTATCCATTTTTACTTACATTATATATGCAAAAATAGCTTAAAAATTGTTTTATTTATTTAAAAAAATATAGACCCCTAGCCATATTATTTTGTTAATTTTGTTGTGCTTATATTTGTAGTATATATAGTGACTGAAAGAGGGTAGATCTCTAATATGAAACAATAAGATATGTTAGAAAATTAAGTGTTTGGTAGTAAATAAAATGTAGAAATTGGCACAACTGTAAAGTTGTGCCTGGTATGCTAAAAAGAAATTAGATCTTTTCTGCCATTGGTACATCATAAAGGATGTCATCCATTGGGTGTCTATACATAGGCATAGCAAGTCTCTTCTCATCAAGAATGTGACCGATGAATCCAATAGATCTACCTACGATGAAGAATGCATTGAGCGTACCTGAAGCGATAAACTCATTGATCTCTTCTTCAGAGTAACCAAGTGCTCTCCACATATCAACCATAAGGATACCGATAGTACCATCAACGTTAAGGATAAGGTTCTCTTTTTTAGATGTTGTCAATGCTTCAACTGTTCTTGCATAGTCAAGAAGTGGTGTTGCAGGGAAATGTGCCGCTGCATAATCCATCAAACCTTTTACTCTTAGGTCAGGGTTTTTAAGAGATTTGATTCTGTGACCGATTCCTGGAATTGGCACACCCTCACCTTTCATGTAGTTCAAGAACTCTTTTGGAGACATGTTGTTGTCATCTGCATGTTTGAAGTACTGTGCTGCACCATCAATCGCACCACCGAATCTTGGTCCGATAGTAAGAAGACCAGTTACCAGTGATTCAACCACTGATTTACCTGCTCTTGCAGTTACTTTAGCATTGTGTGCACCAGATACTGCCGGACCATGATCCGCAACAGTTTTCATTACAGTCTCGATAAAGTCAGTTGCCCATTTCGGATACTGTTTTTTGAACCATAGAAGTGATACAACATCACCGATTCCTTTACCTGTATCAGGTGTTGCCACTGAAGAGATAGGGAATCCAGCGTAAGTAGCTTCGTCACCTCTGTCATCAGAGATAGTACAAATGAACTGCTTGCTTCTTCTTACTTTAGGTACGATATTGATCTCTGGCTCAGGGATCGCTGGGATGTTAAGAGATTCAAATACTTCTCTGATCTTTGCAGGAAGGTCATTGAATGTTGCCGGTACATGAATACCTGCTTCAGCCATCGCTTTGTTTTTCGCTTCAGCTGTTTCACGTTCAGCATTTGCAGATGCACCTGCGTGACCGAATTGAACACCTGAATCATAGTATTTAGCGATCGTACCGATACACCATGCGATGATCGGTTTTGTGATCTTACCTGCTTTAACCGCATCGATCACTTTGTACTCTTCTGTACCACCTACTTCACCAAGAAGGATCATATATTTTACATCCGGGTTCTCTTCCATTCTAAGAAGGTTGTCGATAAATACAGAACCAACGAATCTGTCTCCACCGATCGCAACACCTTCTGCGATACCATCAGCATTGATAGCGATGATGTTAGAAAGTTCGTTGAAAAGACCACCTGATCTTGTTACAAGACCACATGAACCTGCTCTGTGAAGTTTAGAGTTCACGATGTTCTCGATCGTACCACCAACGTTAGCGATCTTGAATGCACCAGGAGCGATACCACCAACTGTAGCAGGCCCGATAACAACAACACCTGCATCACGTGCAGCTTGGTTCATACCACGCGCAAGTCTCTCAGGGATACCTTCTGCTGTGATCATGATCGTTTTAAATCCACCGATCTCCAATGCTTCCATTGTTACATCATAAGCAGTTCTGAATGATGCAAAGTTCAAAAGAACGTCAGCTTGAGGCTGAGCAGCTTTTGCTTCTGCAGTCGTTTTAAATGTAGGGATCATCACCTCGTCAGCACCATAGAAGAATTTCTCAAATTTTCCAGATGCAGTTGGAGCAACGATCGCTGCTACTGAAGGTTTTTCTCTTTTAATTGTGTAATCATAGTCTAACATTCTTTGGATCGCTGTTTTGTTGTTGTTCCAAAAAATAGCCTGTGTATCTCTAGTAAATAATTGTGCCATCTTCTCTCCTTATGCCTCTACTGCCATTCTAACGATATCAGTTACGTGTGTCTCTGGTCCGTATACATCGATCCATAGACCAAGTCTATCTGCTGCTTCTTTAATATCTTTAAGACCTTTTTCGTAGTTTGGTCCACCACGTCTCACATAGATCTTTATACCAATTTCTTTCATCTTGTCTGCATACTCTTCAAATGCCTGGATGATACCTGTAAATGTTTTAGCAACATCTGTAAAGTTAGCGATCGCACCACCAATGATAAGGATCTTGTCTCTACCCTGTGCATCTTTTTCTCTTGTCATAAGATCAAGAAGTGTCTCTGCATAGAATTTAGTCTCACCTGTTGTTGGTCCACCTGAGTACTCACCATAGTTAGCAAGGTCATCGATACCAGCAAGATCGGCAATAGTATCAGCATAAACAACTGAAGCACCACCACCGGCAACCATTGTCCAGATTCTAGCTTCTGGCTTTAAGAGTGTCAATTTAAGTGATGCACCTGTTTTAGCATCTGCTTCTTCAACAGCCAATACTTCTGGGGATTTCTCTTCCATACCGAATGCAGTTGGGTACTCAACATCACCCCACTGATCTACCATCATGAATCCAGCAGTGTCATCTAGTTTTGCAACCATGTCAAGAAGCTCGATCTTATTACCTTGCATTACAAACGGGTTGATCTCAAGGTATGCGAAGTTTAACTCTCTGTATGCTTTGAAGAAACCGATAGCAAATTCTGCGAATGCTGCTTTATCTTTGTCAGCAACATCTGCAGGTACATTTGCTCTGATTCTCTCAGCGATCTGCTCTTCAGTGTCAGTGATCTTGAATGCAACTTCAGTTACTTTCTCTTCCCAACCCTCTTCAACTTCCATTCCACCTTCAGCAGACATATAAAGCATATCATCATCACCTACACATGTCGCAGAGATATAATACTCTTCTTCTTGTGAGTGTGGAGTAAACGGTTCAACAATAAAGTGTGTCAATTTATCAACTGATGGTTCACCTGTTGGTGTGTCACCGTCAAATGAGAAATATACTGATTGCTCACCGCTTGACTTTTCATCGATCCAGCTGATAGCTTTTGCTAATGAAACATCACCTGGTTTAGCATCTTTGAAAAGTACTAAATCGTTTTTACCTCTTTTACCGAAAAGCATATCCGGTTTTGCAACCAATGCTTTTTCATTTAACCATGTGTTCTCTTTTGCAGCTTCTGCTAGTTCCGATCCATTTTGAACCATTACTGTTTGGTATGCATAAGTAAAATCTGGGAAATACTTATCCCAATGTTTTGCTAGAATTGACTTTGCGTCATACTCTCTAATCGCCTTTTGAGCCATCGAGTTCTCCTTTAATTTAGTTCTTGATAGTCTAGCATTAGATAAATTTAAATTTCGTAAAAGTAATATAAACTATAAGTATAAAAAAAATATTGTGTAGTATAGAAACAGTTCTTAGGGGTCTTGAGCAGTTATTGGTGAACAGGGTAGTATGCCATAATATCTTAACTGATAACGTTCTCTTCCATGTGCCCCATCGTAACACTTGATACCCTGAGACTTTAAATTCTCTGCCAAAAGATACGGTCTGTAGATACGATCTGCAAAATGATGTTTGGGATCCTTCAAGACCAAATAGAGCATTTTATGCCCTACAATGAAAATGACACTTAAGAGAAGAAATGACACTACCACGATAAAACCTTGTTTATATCGTTTCTGAAACTGGGGTAAACGTACACCTATCGCATGGTTAAAAACATCCAACATAAGTACAATGGCGATCATTACATAGGGAGCGAAATCAGTGATATATACACGCTGTCTGATAGAAAGAAGTAAAGAGAAAACCAAGGCAGTAAAAGAGATGTACCAAATAAGAGTTTTTTCCCCTCTTAGCAAAATTCTGTACATGGCAAAGAAAAAATAGAGAAACAGTAAAGGTGAAAAAACGGTAGCATATAACCCGAAGATCTCCACAAAGTGCCCAGAGGGTCTTCCGCTTACCTCTATACCTTTAGCCAAATAAATAAAAGCCAAAAGAAAACTCAGGGAAAAAATAGCCAAGTGTTTCTCTTTATGCATCACGGCATAAAATAAAACGGCAACAAAGAAAATGATAGAGGCTTCATGAATAAAAAAGAGGGCCAGCATGATCGGTGGAAGTAAAAGATAATAGCCCTTTTCATAAAGTAATACAAAAAGTAACACTAGCGACAATACAATAATTGCGACGTTAGCCAAGGTGGTTGCAGTGAGGATACCAGGCAGTAGCATAAAGATCAATGTCGAGAGATAGACATCTTTACTTTTTTGAAAATGCTGTCGGCTGAGTGCAAAAAAAAGCCCAATGGTCAAAAATCCAAAAAAAAGGAAAAAAGCCCTTAAGCCTAAAAAGCCTGCATCAAGACTTTCACCCCACCTCATCAAATGACCGACAATATCATTTGAAGTATAGAGTATCTTTGCCTCATGCGGGCTAATAGGTGTGGTTGAAGCAAGATAAAAAACAGCGATAGCATAAAAGAAGAATGCTAAAAAGAAATGCTGTCTTTTCATTCTGGGATCTTAGAGTTTCAAAAAGTTATCTAACATTTCATGCCCATATTCACTCATTATAGACTCAGGATGGAACTGTACACCATAAATAGGTTTGTCTTTGATCTGCAGTGACATGATCTCTCCATCATCTTTGCTGTGGGATGTTGCGATAACGTTCTCTGGAAGCGTCTCTTTTTTCACGGTTAAAGAGTGATAACGTGTAGCCCTGAATTCAGATGGAAGATCTTTAAAAATAGGTGTTTGGGCATCCACAACAATTTGGGACGTTTTACCATGCATCATATTTTTGGCTCTGATCACATCTCCGCCAAATGCCTGAGCAATACTCTGATGGCCTAGACAGATACCAAAAATAGGCGTAGTGTCTGCAAATTCTTTGATCACATCCAGTGTCACTCCTGCATCATCAGGGGTGGAAGGACCTGGTGAAAGAATGATCTTGTCTGGATGTAATGCTTTGATCTCATCAATCGTCATTTCATCATTACGTATGACCTTCAAGTCTGCACCCAGTTCTCTACAGTACTGCACGACATTGTAAGTAAAGCTGTCGTAATTGTCTATCATTAATACCATTTATTTCTTCCTAGTTAAATCTACAGACCAAAAGAATTCAATCCATCTGTCTGCTTCTTGTACAGACCAATCTGGAGCTATTTTAGCACTTTTCTTATAAAAAAGCGAAGCTGTTTTAAAGTTCACGGCAGGATACGCTTTGTGCAAGACCTTCAACACTTCTATCATCGTATCACCGCTATCTACAATATCATCCACAACGAGTACATTTTTGGCCTCCGTCAATTCCGGGATATTAAACACCTTCACACTATCCAGTTTTAGCGTATCTTCGTACCCAATGGTATTGATACTGTAGACTTCCCGGATATCATAAAATTCACCAAGCAGGTGGCCTAAAGAGAGACCTCCTCTGGCAATAGGAATAATCGTGTCAAATTCCCAGTCGATCATTTGAGCCAAAGATCTTGTATCAGCTAAAAAATCTTCATAAGGATAATAGCGCTTTTCCATACTAATAGGCTTTTAATTCATGATAAAGACTGTCACGTTCTATGGGTTGGAAGCCGGAGTTCTTGATCAAGGCTACAAAATCATTCAGGTCCATTCCATGACTGCTCTGTGCACCTGCTGCAGATTGAATGGACTCTTTTTCTATCGTGCCATCCAGGTCGTCACAGCCAAACTCCTGAGCGATCAGTGCGAGATTGACCGATGCCGTGACCCAATAGGCTTTGATATGAGGAATGTTATCCAGCATAATGCGGCTGATGGCATAGGTTTTGAGTATCTCCTGCCCTGTAGGGAAATCTTTCACTTTGAGAAAGTTGTTGTCTCTTTGGTAGACCAAGGGGATAAAGGCATTAAATCCGCCTGTCTTGTCTTGAAGATCACGTAGTCTTATCATATGGTCTATACGGTGTGCACGTGTCTCTACATGTCCAAAAAGCATGGTAGCATTGCTTTCTTTACCTCTTTCATGCCATTTTTGGTGTATCTCTATCCACTGGTCTGAAGTGACTTTCCCTTTACACAGATATTCACGTACCTCTTCATCAAAGATCTCAGCCCCACCGCCGGGCATGGAATCTACACCATTTTCGATCATCATATCCAACACTTCATCGTAGCTGTATCCATACTCTCTTGTCAGAAAATCTACTTCCGCTGCTGTCATCGCCTTCACATGTAACTCGGGAAATGCTTCTTTGATCTTTCTGAATGCACCCATATACCACTCGACACCATCATTAGGGTTATGTGCTGAGACGATATGCATCTCTTTTGCACCATTTTGAACGGATTTTTTTACAATATCCAGGATCTCTTCGTGGGTCATAGTATATTGGTTGGGATTTTTTCTACTTGCAGAATATGCACAGAATTTACAGATATCTGCACAGACATTGGTAGGGTTGATGTGCCGGTTGATATTAAAGTAGCTTTTGTTGCCGTATTTCTCTCTACGAATTTCATCGGCGAGTTCACCGAGCGTATAGAGATCTAAGTCATAGAGTGCTTCACCCTCTTCTTGAGTGAGTCTCTCTTTGTTGCGTACCTTTTGTATCAAATCCATTCTGAGAACATCCATAGTTATTTTTGGGTATTATACCAATATAACATTATGGAGAGAATAATTGAATACGCTTGAAACCCAAATAGAGGAATTACTTTATACTAAAGCAGCAGATTTCGAGATCGCCAAAGTGCTTAAAAAGGATATAAAAAGCTACTTTGATACACTTGAAGAGACTTTTGTAAATTCAGGGGGTAAAGACTTTCTTGTGAAGCATACAAAAAAAATAGACAGTATCCTAAAGATTGTCTACAAGGTTGCTACCAGGGATATGTTCGGTGATTATCTTCCTATGAAAAACTCCATCCCTCTGGGTCTCGTCGCATTGGGAAGTTACGGCAGAGAGCAACTCTGCGTACATTCCGATATAGATCTCATGCTTGTCTATAAGGATATTCCTGCGTACAACGTAAAAGGGATCATTGAAAAAATACTCTATATACTTTGGGATACAGGTTTAAAACTGGGACACAGGGTACACACTATTGATGAACTCTATGACGTATCTAAAACCGATATCACGATCAAAACAGCATTGATCGAATCACGTATGATCGAAGGCTCTATTTTCATTTGGACAGAGACACAAAATGCGATCTCCCAAATTCGTCATGACCATATAAAAGAGTTCATACAGCTTAAACTGGAAGAACGAGAACTACAACACCGTAGGTTCCCCCTTACCATGGAACCGAATCTTAAAGACGGATCAGGTGGTTTTCGTGATGCCAACCTCGTTTTTTGGATAGGAAAGATACTCTATAACGTGGATAATATTAAAAATCTGCCTGACAGTGTAGTAGATGAGAAAGAGTATCGTGCCTTCCGTATCGCCCTGGAATTCCTCTTCCGTGTACGTTCCGCTTTACACTTAACTGCAGGGAAAAAAGAAGATAAGTTACGTCTTGAACTTATCCCGGACATTGCCCATTTTCTTGGTTACAAAGAGGGTAAGAAAGGTCAAATGAAATGTGCTAAAAAAGTGACTGAAAGTTTAAAGATCATCAGACTTTACAGTACGATCTGGCTCAATATTCTGACCCAGGACTACATCACTGACAACCCTGAAAAAAACTATCTTTATCCAAAAAAAGGTAAGCAAAACTTTAATGGGCTCCTTCAACAGCTCACTGCACATGCAAAAAAACCTTTTTATGCCCACCCTACTTTTATACAAAAGTTAATTAGCTCAGAAAAACCTGAACGTCCTGATGGAGCACTCTATCAGACGATCAAGAGTATATTCCACCAGCCGGAAAGTCACTCCATTCTCAAGGTGCTATCCTATGCAAGACTCCTGGGCTATACGATTCCACCCATTAAAAAAGTGATCGATCTTCCTCAATTTGACGGATACCATCAATTTGCAGTCGATATGCATTCGATACGTTGTATGTACCACTTGGAACATATAGAGGATCCTTTTATTAAAAAACTTTTTGACGCACTGAATGATGAAGAGAAGGTCATGCTAAAAATTGTCACTTTTTTACATGATGCAGGAAAAGGACGGGAAAGGGACCATCACGCTGTAGGTACATCGCTCTTTAAAGTTTTTGCAGAGAAGCTACATTTGGATCCGGCACATATAGCCATAGGTGAGACACTCATTTTATATCATACATTGATGAGTAAAGTAGCCCAACGTGAAGATATTTATAATGAAAAAACAATTATACATTTTGCCTCACATTTTCAAACCAAGAAACTTTTGGATCTCATCTATATCCTGACATATGCTGATATGAATGGTGTGGGTAAAGACATCTACAACTCATTTAATGCAAAATTGATCCGAACACTTTATGAGCAATCAATCGAAATTTTGGATAACAAAAGCATGCTCGACGAAGCGGCCAAACGGCTTAAAAAAGAACAGACACTCAAACGGAATGCAGCATTCAAACTATTTACCCCAATACAGCAGAAAAAAGTATTACAGATTCCTTCAGATCTACTTTTTTTACGTTATAGTCCACAAAAAATCGTTTCCATTACACAAAAAGCGTTTCACACCGAGGATTATACATTTAAAATAAGCAACATAAACTACTTGACGATTGAAGTAACGCGTAGAAAACCATTTAATATCTCTTATCTTTTAGGGAAACTCTCCACATTGGGTGTGGTGCATATGGATATATGTAAACTGTTTGATGATCTTAAATATTTTAAAATCGACTTTTCTACCAAAGTGAATGCTGAAGAGATACCACGTATTAAAGAAATTCTTCATGATTCATTTGATGAGACAAAAAAGAGCACCCTTACGTTACCTGATATAGAAGAAGATGAACTTCAGATCGATTGTGAACACTCTAAAACCTATGCAGTAATGTACCTAAACTGTAAAGATCAAAAAGGTTTACTTGCCTATATCATCCATATCTTTGATGAGATGGGTATTGACATTGCCACTGCAAAAATTCATACACTGAAAAGCCGTGTAAGAGACATGTTCCTCATCGAAAAGAATGGAAAGTTTTGTCATAATGTCGATACGATAATAGATAAACTTACAGGAAATAGATAAGATGTGTGGAATTGTTGGATATATAGGACCCAAAGAGAAAAAAGAGATCTTGCTTGAAGGCCTACAGGAGCTTGAATACAGAGGATATGACTCTGCAGGTATCGCTGTCATTGAAGGAGATAAACTTTCTGAGTATAAAGCTATAGGTAAATTGGACAATTTGCGTGAAAAGACCAAAAAGTATGAAAGTGAAGGTTTTGGTATCTCTATAGGCCATACCAGATGGGCTACCCATGGTAAACCAACGGAACTCAATGCACATCCACACTTAGGTGCCTACTCGTATGTGGTACATAATGGGATCATCGAAAATTATCAAGAGTTGAAAAATGAACTGCAAAATGAAGGTGTAAAATTTCTTAGTCAAACCGATACTGAAACGATCGTACATCTTTTTGAAAAATATTATAATGCAAGCAATGAAGCTTTTAGCGCTTTTGAAAAAATGATCAAAAGACTGGAAGGTGCCTATGCAACACTGCTTATCACCAAGGCAGCCCCTGATACTATTTTCTTTGCAAAGAATGGTTCTCCTATGCTGATAGGATTTGATGATAAGGAGATCTATTTTGCTTCTTCTGATACCCCTGTGATAGGTAAAGCCAAAGAGGTCTATTATCTTGAAGATGGTGAGTATGGGTATGTCCAGGATGGTAAGGTACATCTATTTGACAAGGATGGAAGTACGAGTTTCACTACACAAGCACTGAGTGCGGATAAGATACTTGCCCAAAAAGACGGGTACCGTTTCTTCATGGAAAAAGAGATCTATGAACAGAGTCGTGTGATGAGCGAAACGATGATGGGACGTGTACTGGATGAAGCCATTGCTTTTGATGAACTGGATGAAAACTTCTTCGAAGGGATATCTTCTATCAAGATCTGTGCTTGCGGTACCAGCTACCACTCTGCCCTGGCTTCAGCCTATCTTTTTGAACGTATCGCCAAAGTAAGATGTGATGTAGAGATCGCTTCTGAATTCAGATATAAAGAGCCCTTACTGACAAAAGATACACTCTTCATTACGATTTCACAAAGCGGTGAGACTGCAGATACACTCGAAGCCCTCAAAATGGCAAAACGTGCAGGATTGAAGAGTCTGAGTATCTGTAACGTGGATAACTCTTCTATCGTTCGTGAAAGTGACACTGCCATCCTCACAAGGGCCGGTATAGAAAAAGGGGTGGCAAGTACTAAAGCATTTGCAACACAGACCATGGTACTGTGGATGCTGGCACTATATGCAGGTCAAGAAAAAAGCACCATTTCAAAAGAGACACTTAAGAATGAGATCACTGCGATGCTGCAGACCCCAAAAGCATTGATCGTCACTGATACCTTGCATGCCAAACTCAATAGACTCTCCAAACGTTATTTGCATGGACACGGTTTCTTCTTCATAGGTCGAGATATATTCTACCCTCTTGCACTAGAAGGTGCATTGAAACTCAAAGAGATAAGTTATAGACATGCTGAAGGATATCCTGCAGGTGAGATGAAGCATGGGCCTATCGCACTGGCGGACAGTGAACTTTTCACCATTGCACTGATGCCAAAAACGATGCACTATGATAAGATCAAATCAAATGTTGAAGAGCTCAGTGCCAGAGATGCAACGATCTGTGCCATCTCTCCAATACCTTTTGATCTCGCAGATGACTTCATACAAACAACCTACGATGCTCATCCGATGTTAGAATTTTTTGAAATGATGGTGGTGACACAACTGCTTGCATTGGAAATTTCTGTAAGACTTGGAAATGATGTAGATATGCCTAGAAACCTGGCTAAATCTGTGACAGTGGAATAGAAAACCTATGCTTATAGAGTATGATGAGATACCACAGGTAGCAATGGACTTTATGAATGAGGTCCATAAAGAAGATGTTGATCTCATCAACGCTATTTTTGAACATATACTTGCCTATGACGGAAGTGAAAAGAGTGCTGCCACTATAGATAATCTCTATACTCAATGGATAGATCACACGGTTATTCATTTTCAAAATGAAGAGATTAAAATGCAGGAGATGCATTTCCCTCCTTACCTTGCACATAAAGGGGAACATGACAGGGCACTTCAAGAGATGCGCGATCTGTTTACCCACTGGCAGCAGTATAGAGATATCAAGGTACTTAAGATCTATTTTATAGAGACATTACCAGCCTGGCTTCACAATCATATCTCAACGATGGATACCGTAACTGCCCGATTTTTTGCGACAGGTCAGTCAGCATGCGGAGGATGAGACTGCTAAACTGGTCTTTGACGTTCTAAATTCTCAAACCATTGTGTACATAAGGCTTTGTAGATGATCTTATACGCCTTGAGCTTTTGCACATTGATTTCATTTTCTTCGGTGAAATAACGTCTTAAAAAATAGGCTTCGTTTTCTTGATCCAGGTTGAATTCAACACATACCGATGCCAGATCAAAATACCTGTCGTTTATCGCTGCATCTTCCCAGTCTATCAAGTGGATCGTTTCTGAAAAAAGTACATTACGAGGATTGAGGTCATTGTGACACAATACCCATTCAGAGGGAGAATCTTTTAGAGTTTCAAATGCATCCTGTACTGCTTTTGATTTTGTCTGAAGCAGTGGTTCTAACAGTAGAGGTTTCCTTTCTATTGTTAAAGTATGGACTTTTTTCAACACTTCTGCAAACTGAAACAGATCATTTTTTTCTAGACTCTCTTTATGTCTGCCCTCTACATATGCTGAGAGTGCCAATGCATTCTCTTCATCCAGAAGTAAAGGCTCTGATGCCACACCTTTTTCAAATGCCAATTTTTGTACTTCAAATTCAAATTTTCTGTCTACATCTGTTCGAATGAACTTTCGTAAAATATATTTTTTTTCTTCGCTATGGATCAGATAGTTTTCATTGTTGTAGCCCTGCTTTTCCAAAAGCTGATAGGAGTCGATTTCTTTGTTTTCAAAAAGTGTGTATTGTTTCAGTCGATCTATCATTGTTCCACAAGCTTTTGATTCTCTACTTTATACACCCTGTTAGCAATACGTTCACTATCTTCTATCTCATGTGTGATCATAATGGTATGCAGGTTATTTTCAACTGTGATCTGTTTGACCAGATCAAGCATCTGCATTCTTGTATCGGCATCCAATCCTGTAAAGGGTTCATCCAGAAGCAATATAGGCTCACGTCGTAATAATACCCGTGCAAGTGCAACACGCTGCTGTTGTCCACCTGAAAGAGATGAAACGATAGTATGTTCATATTTTTCAAGACCTACTTCTTTGAGTATGGTTTTTACTTTTTTCAACTCTTCATGTGTGCTTTTCAGTGTTTTACTTATACCTAAAAGTATATTCTTTTGTACGGATAAGTGTTCAAAGAGGTTATGATGTTGAAATAAAATGCTGATAGGGCGTGCTTCAACCGTCTCATCTATCAACTCATCTTCATCTAACTTGATACTACCGCTTGTTGCAGGCAGGAAACCTGCCAGAAGATCAAGAAGTGTGGATTTCCCACTTCCGCTTTGACCAACTATCGCTACGATCTCTTTAGGTTTTACCACCATCGTATATGTATACATATCTTCTGCATTTTTATGCTGGTACTTTACATCAGTTATCTTTAGCAACGCTACTCCTAAACAGTCGTGGTAATAAAATAAATACACATAATGTGATGGCCAAGAGTATCAAAGCAACTCCAGCAGCATCACTTGTTCGGTACGATCCCATGAGCTGATACAAATACCAGGGCAAGGTTAAAAAGTCGTCCGATCCAAACAATGCAATAATACCCAAATCTCCCAGTGAAAAACAAAAAGACAAGGCAAAAACATAACCGATAGATGACTTTAAGTACGGGTATTCACAATAAACCCATCTTTGCAATGAACTCAAGTTCAACGAAAAGACAAGTTTGTCATATCTTTGACCGGTCTTTTGCATCACAGGAGCTAAAATGGCCAAGGCAAACGGTAATGACATCAGTACGTTTGCGGTGAGAAGTGCGATGGTTGACCATACTGCTATCGGGGCTTCATAGGTTTGGGACAGAAGAAAAAATCCTAGACCCATGATCAATGAAGGCACAGCAAGATAGAGGTTTCCGGAAAAGGAAACGATAGTATTTAGTATTTTTGAGAGAGTGCTATCCTCTAAACGATATTTCAGTGTAAAATTTCTTTTTGTATCACTTAAGAAGAGTGCGAAGAGTACCGTCACTACACTTGACACTGTAGCAAGGCCCATACTGGTAAAAAAAGATTTTATAAACAGAGGTTCTGTAACTATCCGCGTAAATTCTGCACCCGATCCGTCAACAATGATCGCACCCAGAGGTAAGATAAAAAACAGGGAAAACAGACTGATTATGGCTACCTGCAATCGCTTGATATATTTTGACTCAGCCCAGGGAATATAGAGTGCACTTGTTCTTACATTGCCAACACTGGTTCTGAAGTTCGATGAAAAGAGTACCAGAAACGTCGTCATTACAATTTGTATCAATGCAAGTTTTAAAGCCATAGCAATATCAAATTCAAGTTTCACTGCCTCATAGATAGCCACTTCCAAGGTATTATAGGCAGGTGAACCACCCAATACAAGTACGATGGCAAAGGAAGTAAAACATAAAAGAAATATGGTTGATGCGATGCTTAAAAGTGTCGTTCTTAAAGCCGGCCACTCGACATAGATAAACCGTTGAAACGCAGTAAAGTTCAAACTTTTTGCAAGTTTGTATTTCTCTTTGGGAATAGATTCAAACACATGCAGCAAAGACCGTGAAGCAAAAGAAGCATTCAGATAGACATGTGCTACCAAGATACCTGTCAGTCCATATAGGTAAGAACTAAAAGAGTGATCAAAAAGGTAGAGGCTCAGTTGGTTTACCCATCCGTTACGTCCAAGGACAGATATGAGTCCAAAGACAACGATCAGCGTCGGAAGGACCAAAGAGGAGGAGAAGAGTGCCACCAGTAGAGAACGCCCTTTAAAGTTTGACTGGTGAGACAGGCTCCAGGCTAAAGCCAAACCTACCAATAGAGATAAAAGTGTCGATAAAAAAGCTTGGTAGAGCGTAAACTTCAGAAGTGAAAAGACTCTACTGTCAAGTTGTGCTACAGAGGCATCGTCTTGTGAGAGGAATAGTGTAAAAAACAGCACAAAAGCAAACCCTAACAATAACAGAGAGACTAACCCTCCTGGCAGTAATGAATGTTTCAGTCTTTTTACATCTTGTAGCATCTTTATCTTTCCAATGCTCTCAGCCATTCATTGATAATTTCTTTTCTATGGCCTTCAACTATTTTACCATCCAGTAAGATCATTTTGGATGGCTGAGTCAGTGTCTCAAATACCTCAGGTAAACCCTGTTTTGTTTTTACAACAGGATAGGCCCAGTTTGCTGTAGGTATGATCTCTGCAAATGTTTCACTATGCATAAATTGTAAAAACTTTTTCGCCAGATCTTTATGTTTGGAAGAGTTGAGCATCGCTGCAACTTCTATCTGTCCGTAATGTCCCTCATTAAAACGTGCACTTTTAAAGTTTGTTCTGTTCTCTTCTATGATGTGATAGGCAGGTGAAGTCGTATAGGACAATACCATATCTGCCTCCCCTTTTAGAAACAGACCATAAGACTCGGACCAGCCTTTCGTAATGGTCAATATATGAGGTGCAAGTCTTTTCCAATACTCTCCTGCTTTCTCTTTATAGACTTCTTTAACCCATAAAAGCAAACTAAGCCCAGGTGTGGATGAACGGGGATCCTGAATAACGATCTTAAAATCTTCGGGCATAGCAACAAGTGCTTCAAAAGAAGTAGGTGGATTTTTCACCTTATTTTCATCATAGACAAAAGCCACGTAACTGTAATCATACGGTACAAAATACTCATCTGTATAGGGAACAGGCAAGTCTAAACTGGAAGTATCCAGATCATGTTTTGCAAACAGTCCCGTTTTGGTTGCAGCTTGTGCTATGTTAGTATCAAGACCTAGTACAATATCTGCTTTGGTGTTTTTACCTTCAAGCTGTATCTTTCTTAACGCACCTATGGAACTGGACATGCCTACAAACTTTACATTACAGTCATATTCTTTCTCAAATGCTTCTTTTATTTTAGGTCCAGGACCCCAGGAGACAGCGAATGCATCATAGGTATAGATAGTGAGTGTGGGTTTTTCATTACTGAGTATAATGACTGTAAGGAGCAAAAATGTGTATAGTATTTTAATCATAAAGGATTATACCCCATATATCCCCTGTCTATTATTACCCACAAACTTTATGACAAAAATAGAATCCGGAATCTCTGTAAAAACCGAGAACATCTCTTTTTCCAGAAGTGCCATGATCACCTTATAGTCACCATGCACCTGAGTGCTGAGTTCATTACGAACGACTTCAACACTCTGCTCTTTTTCAAGTTCAGCTATAAAGGCTAAAATAGGCGCTTCAAATTCTTTTTGAAGCGGGTACATACTGATGTCTACAGAGATTTCCATCTATCAGTCCTCATTAGAAATCATATGATACTGTTAAACCAAATGTTCTTGGTGAACCATATTGAACATATACTTGAGGATCATCCCAACCATCTGCACTGGTATTATCCCAATAAAATGCCTTGATTGGATAATCTTCATCTGTGATATTCTTTACCCATATGTTTGCTGACCAATTTCCTCTAGTATATAGAAGAGAAGCATTTACTATATCATAACCATTAATTTTTTGATTCGTACTATTTGTAAAGTAGTAGCTGTCTTTTCCTTCTATATTTGTATTAAATGCCCAGTTTTCTGCAAAATTATAGTTTAATCCTATATTGTATTGATAATTAGGAGCCTGAGGTTGTCCTCTCCCTTCTAAAGAAGGATCGGTAGGAAATTCATCATATTCAGTTTGTAATAGTCCTATACGTGAGTATAAATGTAGTGAATCCTTAGGATAGTAATCTATTTCTGACTCTAAACCATAATTATAACTTTTACCAGCGTTGACAAGATATTCAACATAATCTGCACCAATTTGATCACTTGTATCAACTTGTTGATCTCTTCTTTTTGCATAAAAAACATTTAATCTACTGTATAATTTATTATCAAAATGACTAGAATTAATTCCTGCCTCAAGATTCCATAGCTCTTCTGTTTCATATGTTTTTAAATCATCAGTTACTGATGGATCAACATTTACCCCACCAGGCTTATAACCTTTTGAAAGTGCTGTATAAATAAGTGTGTTTTTATCAACTTGATAATTAAGACCTATTTTACCTCCATAGAGTGTATCGTCGTAATCTCTACTTACTTCAGTAATTGTATCTGGTGAATAGTCAGCTACATATAATTTATGATCAGAATATTGTGCATCCCATTTTTCAACTCTTAATCCAGTAATAAGTGTCAGTTTATCTGTTAATACTGTGTCAAGTTGACCATAGAGTGCAGTTGCTTTTGTATCATATTTAGTCGATAATTCTTTGTATTCTGCATATCCAGGTTCACTATAGTAATAAAAATTATCTAAAGTATGTTTTCTATCTTGATAATATGCTCCGATTGTCCAGTCTGTTGTATTATTAAATATTTTTCCTTTTTCATCTGAAACAAATCTAACATCAATACTTAGATTTTTTCTGTTTCTATCAAATGAATCATAACCATCATATTGCTCACCACCATTGATATTGTACCCAGGATATGCCCAATCGTAATCCGTAACATATAGTGTATCATTATCACTCCAATTAATTGAACTGATTAATTTTGATTTTCCGAAGTCATAAGTAGATTTCAACAATAATGCATTTGTTTTTTGTTCATCATTTCCTGGTACATCAGCAATTGATTTTCTTGAGTTATCAAGAGTAAATGCATTGTATCCATTGTCAATATCTAGATGCATGAATTTAAAATCAATTGTATGGTTATCTGCAGCGAACCAACGTAACTGCATCTTTGCCGCTAATTCATCAATATTATTTGTATCATCTCGTCCTAAATAAATATTTTCCATAAATCCATCACTTGTGTTTTTATGGATAGAGAATCTACCAAGAAGATTTTCACTTATTTCCCCACCAACTGCCAAACCAAAAGCTTTAGTATTGTAATTACCCACAGTTGCTTCAACATGCCCCTCTGTTTCTCTTGTTGGTTCATTACTTTGTACATTAATAACCCCAGCCATACCATTTGAACCAAATGTTGTACCTTGTGGACCTTTTAAAACTTCAATTTGGTTAACATCAAATAGTGTAACTGCAAGTGTTGTATCACTAAAATCCATTCCGTCAATAGTAATACCCACTGAAGGATTCAATGGATATTTGAATTGTGATCTTTCTCCAATACCACGGATTTGAATATGGTGTGCTCTTGAACCTACACCTGTGAAGTTAACATTTGGAGCTTTTCCAATTACTTCCTCAAATGGAGCTGATGCCTTATCGTATATTTCTTCCTCACCAATAACCGTTACACTATTAGTCGTTTCTGAAAGTTTTTCTTCCCTAAAATCAGCACTTACAACAATCGGATCAAGTGTTACTTCTTCTGCAAATGCAGGTGTATTCAATAATGCATATACTGTGATCATCGAACCAGTTAAAATTTTTGTTTTCATTGTATTCCCCTTAAAATATGTATATGAAAAAAAGGGAGAAAAAGTAGATAAAAAGTGATACATGAGGTATCGAAGGAGTTTATATACGATTCTCTTCCCTACGCTGGTATTACCCAGTTCAAGTTCAACGGGTCAAGCTTTTGAGCTATCTCAGCTTAGATCTTACAAGACCTAGCACCCCGAGAGATTGATGACTACTTATACTGGAAATAAGCTATCATAATGCTTAAATCAGCGTAGAGAAATCGTATATTAATTAAACTGATGCCAAAAAGGTGTACCAACAGTAGGTGTGGAAGGTGAAGCAAATTCACGCTCTTTCATTACCCCTGCTTCGTACCCAAAACGCCCAGCCTCAACAGCCAATCTAAAGGCATCTGCCATTTTTACAGGATCCTGTGCCAAGGCAATGGCTGAATTCAGCAGTACTCCATCATACCCTAGTTCCATCGCCTGTGCTGCATGAGAAGGCTTTCCTATACCTGCATCAACGACCAACTGTAGGTCTGGGAACTGCTTACGAATGGCTATAAGGTTATCCGGATTCATCAGTCCTTTGCCTGAACCTATCATAGATCCCCACGGCATAATGATCTTACAGCCTACATCTGCCAAACGCTTTGCAACAACCAGATCATCTGTAGTATAAGGAAATACTTCAAATCCTTCTTTGATGAGGACTTCGGCTGCCTTTACCGTCTCAAACGGGTCTGGCTGTAAATTGTACTGATCTCCTATAACTTCGAGTTTTACCCAGTTTGTACCAAAAACTTCTCTAGCCATCTGTGCCGTGGTAATGGCCTCTTTGGCAGAGTGTGAACCTGCTGTATTGGGCAGAACTTCTATACCTAAAGATTTGATGATATCCCAAAACGGGTTACCATTTCCCTCACCGGCTGCCTGACGTCTCAACGAAACTGTGACGATCTGGGCACCTGAAATTTTAATGGCATCTTCCATATTTGCCGGACTCGGATAGAGTGCAGAACCTATGAGCAGTCTACTGTTTAATGTTTTCCCGCCTATCTGCCATGTATTGTTGGTTTCCAACTGTTTAGTCATTTCATCCACCTTGTACGGGAGCCAAAATATCTATGGTATCTCCCTCTTTTATCATTGTTTCATCATATTTGGCAATGGGAACAAACGTCGTATTGACAGCGACAGCAAAACCTTTGACTTTATATTCAAGTGCTTCTATCATCTGACTTACATTTAAATTGTTTTCAAGCTCTTTTACTTCACCGTTCACTGATACTTTTATCATTGATATACCCCTCCATTTAATGCTTCTTCCACAACTGCAGGTGCCAATAGATAGCCATGTCTGTACAAACCGTTAATGCGTGTCATCTTTGAAGCATGCTCGATCTTTGGCAAATTATCTCTGAGTGCCGGACGACAATTTGTCAGCATATTGACGATACGTGCTTCCGCAAACCCTGAGTGCATACTGTAGACTGCTGAGAGCAGTTCCAGACTTGAACGTACAGACATTGGGCTTTTATCTTCACTCTCTATCTCTGTTGCACCGATAACATACCTATGATTAGGTCGTGGAACGATATAGATCTTATAGCGTGGGTGTAACATACGTGTAGGTCTGCTTATATTTACCTCAGGTGCATCCAGCCAAAACACCTCTCCGCGTACACCACGTAGATCACTGATGTCATCCTGGGCACCCAGTCCTCGTGAATCAAATACCCAATCAAATGTTTTACTCTCATCCCCAACTGTAATCGTACCCTCTGAGATGTGAGTCACTTTCGTCTCTTGGTGCCATGTCACATCTGGGTGTGCAAGCAAATAATCACTTGATGCTTTCATAAAGCGCTGTGCATCCACCTGCCCTTCATGTGGTATAAAGAACGCTTTAGCATGTTGTTCCAGATCTGGTTCAAGCTGTGTCAATGCCTGTCTGTCCAGAAGCTTGATTTCCGATGCTTTCTCTACTTTTGACTTTAATGTATCGATAAAATGATCCAGCTCATTATAATCTTGAGGATGTGCAGTGATGATACTGCCTTCCCGCTGATACGCATCTGAAATACCGATCTGTTCCAACAGAGCAGGCCAAAGTGCAATAGAGCGATTTCCATGATCAAAAATCACAGACTCTGCACTCTCCAATTCTGCAAAGACAGCGAGCATACCCGCAGCAGTGATACCTGCTGCCTTATCGCCATAGGCTGTGTCTTCATCAAAAAGTGTTACTGTGTGGCCACGTTGTAGTAGGTTAAGTGCCAGCACTCTACCTACTAAACCAGCACCTGCAATACCTATATTCATGTTTTTACTTTTCTTCTATCTTAGCTGCTTCAACATAGACTTCTGAACCCATCTCTTTAAATTTCATGGACATTTCATTCATTCCCTGTTGTTTTGCACTCTCTACATCTGTTCCCAGTGAATCTGCATATTCACGTACATCTGCAGAAATTTTCATAGAACAGAACTTTGGTCCACACATAGAACAGAAGTGAGCCACTTTAGCTGCTTCCATTGGAAGTGTTTCATCATGGTAGTCTCTTGCACGCTCAGGATCAAGACCGATATTGAACTGATCTACCCATCTAAACTCAAATCTTGCTTTACTCATCGCATCGTCTCTTGCACGTGCTCCAGGGTGTCCTTTAGCTACATCTGCCGCATGCGCAGCGATCTTATAAGTGATAAGTCCCTCTTTTACATCTTCTCTGTCTGGAAGTCCCAAGTGCTCTTTAGGTGTTACATAACAAAGCATCGCACATCCGTACCAACCGATCATTGCTGCACCGATCCCTGATGTGAAGTGGTCATACCCTGGTGCGATATCTGTTGTTAACGGCCCAAGTGTATAGAATGGCGCTTCATGACACCACTCAAGCTGCTTATCCATGTTCTCTTTGATCATGTGCATTGGCACGTGCCCTGGACCTTCGATGATCGTTTGTACATCATGTTTCCATGCAATTTGTGTCAAACGCCCTAACTCTTTAAGTTCAGCGAACTGTGCTTCATCATTTGCATCGGCTGTACTTCCCGGACGCAGACCATCACCAAGTGAGAATGTGACATCATACGTTTTCATAATTTCACAGATCTCTTCAAAGTGCGTGTTCAAAAAGTTCTCTTGGTGGTGATGTATCATCCATTTTGCCATGATCGCTCCACCACGAGAAACAATACCCGTCACACGTTTTGTTGTCATTGGTACATGGTGCAGTAAAAGTCCAGCATGAATTGTAAAGTAGTCTACCCCTTGTTCTGCCTGCTCGATAAGCGTATCACGGAATACTTCCCACGTAAGATCCTCAGCGATACCATTTACTTTTTCAAGTGCCTGATAGATAGGTACTGTCCCGATAGGCACTGGAGAGTTACGGAGGATCCAGTCACGTGTCGTGTGAATGTTTTTACCTGTTGAGAGATCCATCACTGTATCTCCACCCCAGCGTGTTGACCATACCATCTTCTCTACCTCTTCAGCGATACTTGATGTCGTTGCTGAGTTACCGATGTTTGCATTTACTTTTACAAGGAAATTACGCCCGATGATCATCGGCTCAACTTCCGGGTGGTTAATGTTACATGGGATAACTGCACGACCCGCAGCAACTTCCTGACGTACAAATTCTGGTGTGATCACCTCTGGCAGGTTCGCACCGAAATTTTCACCCTTCAGTCTTGCTTCTCTCTCTTCGTCTTGAAGATACGCTTCGTTCATCGCTCTATCTTGGTTTTCACGAATTGCAATGAACTCCATCTCAGGCGTAATGATCCCCTGTCTTGCATACCAAAGCTGAGAAACATTTTTCCCTTTTTTAGCACGAAGTGGTGTACGTACAAGTCCTTTTGCACCTGCTGTGACGAACTCAAGTTGTTCATCTGTGTTGTAACCATTGTCTTCAGGCGCCATAATGCGTCCCTCATACTCTTCTACATCACCACGCGCTAAGATCCACTCTTTACGGATCGCAGGAATACCCTGACCTACATCAATATCTACAGTTGGGTCTGTATAGGGACCAGATGTATCGTAAACTCTGAGTTTTGATTCATCACCCAAAGTGATCTCACGTACTGGTACTCTTATATCTTTATGTATTTCACCCTTGAGATACACTTTTTTAGACGCAGGAAATGGGTCTCTGGTTAAAAGTTCATTGGATGTTGTTAATGTGTCTTTGTATGCTTTTGTCATAATATTCCCTTAAAATGTTATATTTAGGGAAGAGGTGTAGAAATTAATGAAGTTATAAATAAAAAAGCTCTTTATGCATAATATTTATAGTTAATAATTAGATACAAGTCTCTTCCTTACGCTGGTATTGTCCAGTTCAAGTTCGACGGGTCAAGCAATTGCTATCTCAGCTATGCATCAGATATGTTCCCATAAATGATCAAAGCTCCCCGAGAGGTTGAAGCCGTACTATAGTGTAAAAATGATAAAAATAAGCTTAATTAAATAGGTAATATAGTAAGAAGGAAAAGATATATAAAAGAATTAAAAATAGTTTTAGAATGTACCCTTTAGTGTGTCAGAAAAGATCTGACCCACCGACGGATATCTAGTTACTTAGAAAGTATACGTTACACCTACGTTGATAGTATCAACAGTAACATCTTCTCTCACGGCAACATTATCAAATCCTGTATCATCATACAGGTTTGTATAGTCTGCAAAGACACCGATATTTTCAGTCACTGCATAGTTTGCACCTAGGCCCCATTGGAAACCACTTTCTGAAAATGAAGGACCCTTGTCAAATGTAGTTTCTCCGTATCCAAGTAATGCGTATACTTTAGCATCACCGATCGGGTACATTGGCTTCACATAGATCGCAGTATTTTCAAGACAGTCCGTTAAACCGGCATATCTAGCCTCTACACCGATATATGGGTTGAAGTTGTAACCTGCCAGTAAAAGTGTTGCATCACCGTCGTGCTCACCGAAGTTCCCTGAAGCATCTAAATTTATATATGTATACCCTGCACCTACATAAAAAGATCCCGTTGATTCATCAACTTCTGGTATAGTGACTTGCGGTTCTACCGGAGTAGTGAAATCCCCACCTGCAAATGCGAATGTATTCATTGCCAACAGGGCAACGATTGATAGTGAAACTTTTTTCATTTTTTCTTCCTTATATTTTAAATTCTTAGAAAAGTGGTGATATTATATCAATTAATATTAAAATGTCAATAGAGAAATGCGATTTTTATCATTTTCTGGCTACAAGCCGATCTCCGTTCCTTTTGAAAAAGGTAATGACTGCCTATTCTTCCGTCTTCATATCGACCAGTTCAGCCAGGAGCTCTTCTATCTCTTCTTCTTCAAGTTCATTACGACCAAGCTCTTCTATGATAGCAAAACATTCTGTTCGCATCTCTCTCATCTCTTCGAGATCTTCTTTTTGTTCCTTAGAAGCAGATTTTGCTTTGTCTATGGCTGCAAAAAGTTCGTCAATAGCGACTTCCAGATCCGGAATGATCTCAAGTTCTAATAGGTTTTTGAGTTTTTCTGCTGGTGTCATTGTCTGTTCCCTATGTTTATTTTTATGTATTGTAGCGAAATAAATGTCTAATCGCTCAAAAAAATGATCAGATTGATCATTTTTTCTTTTCACTCCTGGATGCCATCATGACGATGGCCACAGTAAGAAGCGCACCCATAAAAACAATGCTGTAACCTGTAGGTAAGTCATAGAAATAAGAGATAACAATGGCTCCGATACTAAAAAACCATCCAAAGAGGAAACTGACAAGCAATGGTCTTTTTGCATTGAGAGACATCGAAACAAAAGGTGGTGCGATCAAAAGTACAAAGACGACGAAAACACCTGCAAGTGAAACGGAAGAAGTAACCGTGATCGCAAGAAGCGAAAAGAAAAAGAGTTCTCTGAAAAAACCGTTTAATTTCGGATAGACAAAGTAAAGTGCCATGGCGATGAAAGCATAGATAATTGTACTTTGCAACACATCATGAAGGGGCGTGAAAAGTATATCGCTTGCAAGAAGCGATTTGAAATGCTCCATACCTTCGGAGGAGTGTGAAAGCACCATCATGATCCCACTCGCACCCAAGATATAAAGGATCCCTATAAAGGCTTCCAGATGAAGTTTCCTCGTCGAAGCGAAAGCGATCAAAAAAGCACACAGCAATGCAAAGCTCAGGGTCAGAGGGTAAAAATACTCCTCATGAAAATACCCAAGGCTGATCGATGATCCTAGCGCTGCGAACTGAGCGATAGCAAGGTCAGTAAAGATGATCCCCCGTTTTAGGATCTCTATACCAAAGTAAGCGTGAAGCATCACAAGCACCACAACCAGAGCAATCGGAATAAGTAAAATATCTATCATTTGATCGCACTCGTAAGATAGTCAAAAAGGGCGCTCAAGTTATCAATATCTTCAAGTGCCTCTATATCATGCGGCATAAGTATGATCTTGATACCCGTTTTTTGGCTGATAAAATCAGCGGTTTTTGTTGAGTGATAGACATCATGCAAAATACAGCACGGCTGCTCTTTTTTAATCAGTTCAATGATCTCGATCGTATGTTTTGAAGAGGGCGGTATCCCCGGAAGCGGTTCGATCGTTCCGATATTCACAAGACCGTACTCTTTATTAAAATACGCAAGGTTATCATGAAACTGAATGACCTTCAACCCTTTTTTATCTTTCATTTTCTTCTTCCAAACAGCCATTTTCTGCTGCCAAGATTTAGAAAATTCATAATAGTTTTTTTGATACGTATCTTTGTTTTCTGTATCTATGCTACTAAGAAACTCCTCTATGACCTTTGCCAAGCTCAGGATATTTTTCGGACTGATATGAAAATGTGGATTCCCGTCAGGATGGATATCGCCATGTTTTCTGTCGACACTTTTTGGCTTGTTGATAAGCTTGATGTGGTGCGAAAGATTTAAAAATGTTTTCGTATTGGGCATGGTTTTTGGATTACCGGCACGATTGATGATCGGCGGGAGCCAACCTATCTCAAGCTGTCCGCCATTCATGATCATCGCGTCTGCATTTCTCATTTTACTGATAAGCGAAGGACGGGGAATAATAAAGTGAGGGTCCCACTTTCCTTTTGCCAAAACCGTTACCTTGACATCGTCTCCACCGATCGTTTTGGTCAATGCACCAATAAAAGGATAACTCACCGCAATATTAAGCTGTGCTAGCAAAGTTAACGGTAAAAGTGTCAATAAAACAAATATCTTTTTCATATTAGAAAGCATGTGCCGCGTGCGCACCGATAGCAATATTTGCCTGTAACATGATCGTATCGAGGTTCTGTCTTAAACCAGCTTCGTCATACATGGCTTCATTACGGTTATACTGAAGTCTAAAACGTGCAAATTCACTCGTGTGGTATTCGACCATGGCTGAGTACTTGTTGAAATCATCAACTTCATTCATATCGACACCATCCTTTGTAATATCATTTTGATATATTGTATCATACCGCACACCCATTCTCCAATTTTTATCATGGGTATAGATGAGCTGAGAATAGAGACCGCTCTGTTCTTTATTGATATCTGCAGAGGCAGTTGGAGTATATTGTACCCCATCAAGCTCTCTGTTTAGCCACTCCGTTTGCCATTTAAAAGAGCGGTAAGAGTCAAACGCATGCAACACTACCAGATCAGCCCCGTAAAGCTTTCCATCACCTTTAAATACATGAGCTTCATCACCCTCATCCTCACTATGGTCTATGAGAGAATCACCCTGTGCATAAGAGAGTCCACCAAAGATCGTCGTATCACCGATATCAAAAGAGGATTTCACGTAACCTACATAAAGAGATGGCGCATCCGTACCCTCAATGTGATCTTCTCCCACACTTGTCCATACATTTTCTAATTCTACTGAACCATTGCCAAACATTTGTTCATTTTCACCTTGAAGTACTTCAAGTCCTGCCATAAGATAAAACGGCGTTGGGGCTGTCCATTGGACCTGAACACCCAACTCATTGATACCGTGTGTTCCCAAAAATGATTCATAGACGAGTGGCATATCTCCAAAATCCCAATAGTGATGGTGTTGTGCATTGATATATCCGAAATTTGAGAGAAGTTTACCACCTCTTAATCTTAGTCCATTTCCCAGCGCAGTCGAGGTAAAATAAGCCTCTTCAACTTCTACACCTTCTTGACTGAAGTGAAATGTAGCATCCATACTGAAAAACGGATCCACACTGCTTGAAAGGATCAGCTCCGCATAGTTAAAATTAAATCCCTGGTTTGCATTATAGGTAGCCTCATTACTGCCACCGTGTGCATGTTCTGCGTAGAGACCATGTGCAATACCAGGAAGTCCAAGATGAGAGAGCTCATCGTCGTTTATACTACGATTTACATAAGAGACGTCAGTAATGAGAGAGATATCCGGAATATATTTTGAACTGTCAAACGTTCTTTTTTCTTCATCTAAAAGTTGTGCTATATCACCGTAAGCCAAGCCGGCACAAAGCATACTTGTTAATACTATTTTTTTCATAGTGTATATCCTTAATTATTAATATTTTTGTTTTTTAAATGGTTTTGGTTGAATTATTTTTTGATTATGCAAAATATATCGGAGGTGCAGTCGCATTAAACCCTAGTGCTAAAAATCTGTCGGTATATTGAGAATGTTTGACAATATCAATCTGCTTGAATTGTGGTACCTCTGTATAGTCAAAGCTTGCATTAACAACAACCTTTTCCACTTCTCTTCTTATTGTTATTGAAGGATTCTCATTGATCACAACCACATCTTTAGTATGTTGATAAAGCTTGATCTTGTGAGATGTATCACAGACGTTACATTCTGAGATCTCATCCTGATCATAATGCTGAAAGTGAATGATTGTACTCTGGGATGTCCAAACAAAAAGAGCAATAAGTAGTAACTTCACAGAGTGTTGTAGTTTCATAAAAATTGCCCCCTTTTGTATGATTAAATTAAATAAATTGTTTCACTATTTATAGATTACACTGACGCCAAACATGATGGACATGTACCATTGATAATCACATTATTAATTTCATAATTTGGCAATGTGATATCAATATTTTTAATACACTCTACACTATTGCACTTTACACAAACAAAATGTGCATGTGGATTTAGTCGGACCTCAAAATATCTTTTTTTATCATTGGATTCAAAGGCATTCAAGATACCCTCTTCCTCAAATTTAGAAATATTTCTATAAAAAGTCGCTTTATCCATAGAAATATCATTTTTGATCTCTTCATAACATAGAGGCCTGTCTGCTTCTTTTAATATCTCTAAAAGTTTTACTCTTGCAGTGGTAAGCTTGATATTTTTATCTTTGATCAGTTCTTCTATTTTCATGGTGGAATTATAACTGAAAACTTATTAAATGCGACTAAGTTGCAAATGGGTTATATTAAATAGTGTTTATTATAGATTTAATTGAATTGTATGGATAATTGAGAGAGTATAATTGAAGACATATGACCGAATGCAACAAAGCGATTCGGTCAAAGATGTGATAATATGCAAGGATTTAGTGGCAGCCGCAGCCTGTTCCGCAACTTTCACCTTCAGTTTTTGCAGGTGCCGAAGCTGCTCCTGCACCTGTACTACACGCACTTACACCTGGAGGTGTCGTTGGTTGTACAGCTGAGTTGTCTGCTCCACCCTCAGCATTTACTTTATCGATAAATGCAAGAAGATTCGATGCAGCTTCCTGGTAACGCTTAGCCGTTTCAGAATCTGGCTTATGGTATGTTACCGGCATACCAGTATCTCCACCGACTCTGATCGCTGGTTCTATTGGGATACGAGCGATCACATTTGTATCGTACTCTTTAGCGACCGGTTCTGTTGTACCCATACCAAAGATATCAGACTCAGTATCACATGAAGGACAGATGAATCCACTCATATTCTCAATGATACCCGCAGTTGGGATATGGAGTTTTTGGAACATGTCTAATGAACGTCTACTGTCATCAAGAGAAACCTCTTGTGGTGTCGTTACTGTGATACCCGCAGTGATAGGTACAGCTTGTGCAAGTGAAAGCTGTGCATCACCAGTTCCTGGAGGCATATCGATCACAAGTACATCCAGTTCAGACCAGAGAATATCTCTCAAGAATTGCTCGATCGCTTTCATGATCATAGAACCTCTCCAGATAAGAGACGTTCCTGGTTCCATTAATGAACCCATAGACATAATTTCAACACCATAGGCTTTTAATGGTACTGCTTTGTTCCCTTGGATCTCTGGTTTTTGATCTTCAACACCCATCATACGAGGAATGTTCGGTCCATAAATATCTGCATCAAGAAGACCTACTTTTTTACCTTGCATTGCCATAGCAACTGCAATGTTTACAGAAGTGGTAGATTTACCAACACCACCTTTACCTGAACTTACCATTACAAAGTTCTTAATATGTGGTGCGATATTCTTACCGCTTACTGAGTTAGACATTTGTTTTGGTGCTTCCGGCGCAGTGATATTAATATTCACGTCTTTGAACCCAAGTTTATTGAGTTCATTGGTTGCTTCAAGTCTAAGTTGTGCTTTTACCTCATCAGCCGATGAAGTAATATCTATTGTCAAACCTATAGTATCACCATTGATAACTATATCTTTGACAAAACCGAATGTGACGATATCTTTCGTAAAGCCCGGATATGTAACGTTCTTCAACGCTTCTAATACATTTTCTTGTGTCATGTTCTTTATTCCTAACTTAATTTTATTTCGTTAAATGATATACGAGTTATACCACTTGAATCTTAAATTAGATTGAAAAAATAGACCAATATCGTAAATAAGAGTAAATTTGTCCGATAAAGTATGACTAAAGGGTTCTGTGAGTATAATTCGTTACAATTTGATACACACTATACTTGGTATAGATTTTTTAGGAATAAACTTGTCAAACACTACTTTGATACTTTTAGGAGCAGGAAGCTCCTCAAGATTTAAAATGAAGATGAAAAAACAGTGGCTCTATACTGGAGAGATCCCTTTATGGTTACACGTTGCTGAACACTTTGAAAAAAATGCCAATTTTGATCAGATCATCATCGTATCCACAAAAGACGAAATAAGTCTGATGAAAAATTTTGCTTCCTATACCTATATTGAAGGGGGCGAAAGTAGACAAGCATCACTCACCAATGCGCTTCAGAAAGTAACTTCAGAGTATGTACTTGTCAGTGATATCGCTAGGTGCTGTGTCCCTTCAGATATGATACAACGTATCATGGAGTCTAAAGAAAAAGGGGCCTGCATCGTACCTGTACTCCCTGTCGCAGATACGCTCTATCTTGATGACAGACCTATAGATAGAGACAAAGTAAAGATCATTCAAACCCCTCAACTCTCTGTTACTAAAATGCTCAAGAAAGCACTTGAAACTGAAACGATATTCACAGATGACAGTTCTGCGATCGCTTCTCTTGGGGAAAAGGTACATTTTGTGGAAGGCTCAGTGGATGCGCATAAACTCACCACCATTGAAGATCTGAAAAAACTCTCGTGCATTCAGGCACCTTCAACAAAAACACTCACGGGCTTTGGAATAGATATACATCCTTTTGAAAACAACAAAGAGATGTTCTTATGCGGTGTCAAGATAGATGTCGACTACGGCTTTAAAGCACACAGTGATGGGGATGTTGCCATCCATGCTCTGATAGATGCACTTTTAGGTGCTGCAGGCATGGGGGATATTGGTGAACTTTACCCAGATACGGATGAGTCCTATGCCGGAGCAGACTCTAAAGTATTACTTCAGGACACCGTAAAAAAGATAACCTCTTTTGGGTATACCATAGGCAATGTAGACCTTACTATCATGGCTGAGGCACCAAAACTACTACCTTATAAGGAAGAAATGAGAACCACACTTGCTTCCATACTCGGTATTAGGAAAAACTTTGTCAATATCAAAGCTACAACAGCTGAAAAACTTGGCTTTGTAGGACGAAAAGAAGGTGTGACAGTACATGCCGTAGCAAACTTAACTTATTTGAATTGGAAAAACATATGAAAATAATCATTGTAGAAAATGAACTCTATTTGGCACAAAGTATCGCCTCTAAACTAAATGAAAATGGCTATGTGACTGAGATATTCAGTTCCATTAAAGAGGCCATGAACAGTCAGGGTGATGTCTATCTGCTTTCGACAAATTTACCAGGACAGAACACTTCACCGCTTATCAAACAGTTTAAAGACAAGATCATCATTTTGATGGTGAACTATATCAATAATGATACGGTGGGAGAACCACTGAAACTGGGTGCAAAAGACTATATCGTTAAACCATTTATGTTAGAAGACCTCATGCGTAAGATAGAGCATTATAAAGAGTACCAGTCACTGAAACGACAAACCTCTTTATACCAAGAGTATATGGAAAATCTTCTTCAGGATATTGAGACAAGTTTTGATATAGAGCAGATCACTACACCGCTTGTCATAGAGACAAACTATCAAAGACTTGTAGATAAGATCGTGTTTGAACATGCAAGACAAACAAACACCCTGCTTAGATTTATCCCTTTAAGTGATAAGAACTGGAAGGAGAAGATACAAAGCAGCAGTCATTCTTCTCTCCTTTATATTACTGAGATCCATCAACTCAAGAAGACAGACAAAGAAGCGCTGCTGGAGATGTTGAAGGATTATGATTTCATTTTATGCAGTACCACAGAATTGGAGTCTGATTTCGAGACCATTACGCTTAACACAGACTCTAAACTCTATGACCAAAATGAGATCTTGACCATTGATGACTATGTCAAATTCATTGTAAACAGTTTTCAATACAAATTTCCGGATACAGAACTCTCTAAAAAATTGGGGATCTCAAGAAAAAGTTTATGGGAGAAAAGGAAGAAATATGGTCTATTCAAAAAGAAATAAATCACTCTATATAGATACTGAGGCCCTTTCTACTCTGGCCTTGGTGAAGGCAGGACTTATCTCTCCGGTAGAAAGGCTGATGAACAAAGCAGAAGCGCAGAATGTCGATGAGACCAAAATGTACAAAGGGGTACCTTTCCCATTTTCTTTTATCCTTGCACCACAAGGTAAAAAAAACCATCAAACCCTGCAGACTCTGAAAAAAGATGAGATCGTTTCACTCATCAATGATGGGAATATAGTAGGTGAACTGATAGTGGAAGAGACATTTGAAGTCGATCCTGTACAGCGTCTACAAAATATCTATGGTACTGCAGATACGACACACCCAGGTGTAAGAAATACCATATCCAGACTAGGTAAAATAGCTGTATCCGGGGAGTATACTGTCACCTACCCACTGATAGAAGACAATATGAAGCGTATCAGAAACATGATCACAAAGACAGGTGCTAAGCATATCTCATCTATGATGCTTGCAGCGAACCCTTTAAACCGTGCGCACGAAAGAATGATCCGTGAGGCTATCACTAATTCCGATCTCCTTGTGATCTTCTTACGTAAACCTTTTACCTCTGAAGGTCTTCGTTATGACATACGCCATAATGCCCTCACTACGTTTGTGGATAACTTTTTACCACGCAATAAAGTTATCATCATTCCATTTGAAAACACTTATATCTTTGCAGGGTATAATGAGCTCATTTTAGATGCACTTTTAGCGAAGAATTATGGATGTAACCAGCTGGTCATGGGTAAAAACCATGGTGGACTGGGTCTGTATTATGATAAAAACCGTCTCAGCTCTGTCTTTGACCGTTGCCAGGATATCAATATAGAGATCAAAACCATCGATGAGCTTGTTTATTGTGACACATGTAAAACACTCGTCAGTACACGAACCTGTCCTCATGGGCAACATCACCATGTACATTATGACTCTGCATCCATCATGAAGCTCATACAGGCAGGACTCATTCCTCCTTCTATCCTGGTCAGAAAAGAGGTCTCTGCAAATATCCTTGCAGCGCTTTTACCTGACAGATTTGAGAACCTGCAAGAGATGCATTACTCTTTGATGCCTGGTTCAGGTCTCTTGGAACAGCAGAGTGAGGAACAGTTTTATCTGAAACTCATCGAACTCTATCAGACATCATCATTGACATAAAACAGGGGATCTCATGACAATACAAAAGCTTTTTCTCACATTCTTTGGTGCAGGACTTAGCCCCAAAGCACCTGGTACAGTAGGTTCATTGGCTTCGCTTCCTGTAGGCCTAGCACTGCTTTACTACTTTGGGTTGGAAACACTTTTTATGTTGACACTCGCCATTACCATTATAGGTATCTTTGAAGTGAATAAATATGAACAAAAAACAGGTATCCATGACCACCAACAGATCGTTATAGATGAAACAGCAGGTATGTGGCTTAGCCTTATGATCGCCTATTCAACGGCTGTGACAATGCACTATCCTTATGCAGTACTCTTAGCCATTGTATTCAGTTTTGCGGCATTTCGTCTTTTTGACATCTGGAAACCCTCAACGATAGGCTGGATAGACAGAGAGCTTAAAGGTGGTCTGGGAGTGATGCTTGATGATGTATTGGCGGGGATCGCCGGTGGATTTTTAAGTGCTGCAATACTGATGGCGATTGAGAAACTGATTTAAACGTCTCTTTTCCCTCTGCGCCATCCCCTCTTTACGCGTTTCTTCTGCGTATTTGGAAATGCTTCAAAGAACATCCCTATTACCGCTGAGATCATGATCAAGTAGGCTATAAACCTTGTCAAACTCGCGATCAAAGACTCATAGGCCAAAAGTCCCATAGTACTGAGCATATAATGAAAATCATGAATCGCATCTACACCTAAAAAAGATTTATATGCCGGAAGTATACGGCCTTCATGTGCTGTAGAGAGATACAAGGCTGTATATTGAAGAGAGAAACCCACAAAGAAGAGTGCTATCAGTGCGGCAAAGAGGTTACCTCTTCTATAGTAATAATAGGCGATCAATCCAGGGAAAAGCAACTGGAATATCGTTCCATTGGCCATAGTAAGAAACTCTGGACAAGGCAAGATGTAGCAGACACCATGTCCCGCTTCATGCACAATACCCAAAGTCTGATTGGCTACAAAAAAGTAAAGGGTAAATATCCTCTGTGCCCAAGAGTCACTCTGTGCATAACCAGGTTCCCATGGTGCATAATGGGGGAAGAGCAGAAGAAATGCAACAAAAATCCCTAATGTGACCCTCTTTGCCACTGTTTTGGAGTGCAAAGAAGATGCTGACTGCTCTCGCTCATCATGATCGTAATGTAAATGTTTAAAAGGATTTTTGTCAGGCATCGATCAAACGCTTTAATATCTGCTTGATGAGCGTTTCATACGCTTTGAGTTCTTCTGCTTCCAAAGCACTTCCTGAACGGAATTTTTTATGGTATTTCTCTAAAGCGTTCCTTGATGTGTCATCCAACCATCTCTCTTTAAATGTCTGATCCATTTCCATATCGAACACTTCTCTTTTGGCATGGGAAGTCTGTGCAACCTTCATGGTGTGGTAGATCGCACGTCCCAGTAAGATATAAGGGAAATTCCTATTTTCCATAGGCCCCATCTCTAAGTAGTGTTTACCCATTGTTTGACCCAGAACTTTTACTTCGGAAAGTTCATTAAAACCCAAATACGCACCTGCACCACCTATCAATGCCCCTATGGCTCCACCCAAAAGAAGTGTATGCCCCGCAAAAAGCAGGTCGATACCTGCACCCGTGATGGCACCTGAGGTCATACCTGTAATGAGAAGCTCTTTACGTGTCAAACCAAACACAGAAGCTGTCTCTTCAGAAAAAAGGTCCAACCCTTCAAATGTTAACACTTTCTCTTTTTTTTGAAGGTGACCATGGTTCCAGATATCTTCGATATCCTTTTGTGCTGCAACTTCTAGCTCCCGTAACCGGTCTTTATAGTTACTTTCTATCTTATATCTCTCTTGTTCACTGGCCTCAGGGGCATAAAAAGGGAGTTTCTCTACAGCAGTGACAGATTCATACACCAATCTCGCAATGAGTGTTGCACTACGTTCAAGCATTTGTTCCTGGTACTGTTTAAAAAGTTTGATCGATGTTTTGAGTGGAGCTATCCACTCTTCTTTAAGCTGAGCCATACTCTCAAGTATACTCATATGCTGTTCAAAGTTGGTCTGCATAGGATTAAAGGTACGTACCATCTTGAAATAGTGTTCCAGTGCCTTCTTCCACTCTTCACTATAATCCATCTCATCAATATGGTTGATCAGTGCCATAGATGGTTGTCCTGTCCAGCGAAGAATTTCCATTTCGGTTTCGTACTCTTCACCATAGGGTTGTGAACCATCCACCACATAAATGATACCTGCACCGTCCATAATAGGTTCAAGAAGTTCTATTTCATCATGGAAATGTTCATTTTCTCTATGTGTATCGATAAATGCCTGTACCACTTCATGTTTCTTATTTGCAGGCACATCATGTTGCTTTAACCATGCCAGTACTCTTCGTGCTCTTTGAAAACCTGGTGTATCAAAAAGTTCATAGAGAACCTTTCCATCTACCGTTAAAGGGAAGGAGCGTTTTTTTGTGGTGGTCCCAGGTGTATCAGATATCTGTACTGTGTCATCCAGTGCCAAAGCTGAAACGATGGAGCTCTTACCCTTGTTCGGGTGTCCAACGACCGCAAATTTAGGGTGAGAAAAATCGATCTCTCTACGACCCGGCATGAAGCACCTCCACACCCTGTACTTGAGTATCAGATCTTTTTAACCACACTTTCGTCTCTCCGAGCATAGAGAGTTTATTTTCCCATATATCTATCTCTTTCGTAGATGCATCATAATGATGCTCTGCAGTACCTATAGGTACCACTACGACTTTATCAACTTTTCGGGTCAATTCACTAAGATAGTCTACAAAATCCAGTGTTGGGGGCTCCCAAGCTTTCACAAACAAAAGTATTTCACCATGACTTTTAAAAACGATCTCCATATCTTCTTCAAGACTATTTGTTCCTCCAACTTCATCATGTGCAGGTGCGATGATCTTCAATCTTTCACCCAACACCAAAAGTGTATTATGCGGTATAGCCCATCCTTGGATCCCATCATAAGAGGCATCTAATCTATTGACGATCTGACTATAGTGTCCCTCCTCTGTAATGAATACTTTTTCACTTTGATCTGCATGTGTAGAGATGATAGGTTCATTGATCTCTCTGAGTAGTTTTGACGTTCCATGTAATGTTAAAAGCGATTGTTTGATTGCAGCGTTCAATCCAAAAGAAGCAAGGATTAAAATCCCAAAACGTAGAAAAACAGCATAAAAGAGGGTAGAAAAAGCCAAAAACTTCCACCACTCTCCAAGCTGTGATGCATGTGAGATCATCTCTTCATTCAGCGTAGCACCCAGTCTGAAATATTGACTCTGCTCTAGGAGTTCAAGTGACGGCACGGCTGATGGTACCAACTCTCTCCATGGAAATGCTATAGTATGTAAAAAATCATGAAATTCCTCTGAAGAGATATGTAAAGTTGTACTCCACGCAAAGGCGATATCCTTGGTCACGATCACACCCAACAGTGCCAAGAGTAACCCAAGTGAAAAAAACAGAATGATGATCTGTGAACGTTTAATGATAATCCAGTTTGCAAGCAAAGGATTGATCTTTAAATTTTTGATCTGCCCTTGTACCCTGCCAGGTAAAAAGCCCAAAATCTTTTCCATCCAAAAAGCAGGTGAAAGATGTATCAGAACATTCTCAGCTTTCCTGGCCCTAAGCATTGCAAAAATTGTTAGCGACATACTAAAGAGAGGAAGGAAAACAGCTACAGCCATAAAATAGATGACATTGACCGGTGCATCACCATTGTAGGAGAGCAGAGCCACACCCGTTAATAAACCCAAAACAAATACGATCACTACAAGCGTAAAGGTAATCCTGTACAAATAAGAAGAAAAAATGTCAGACAAAAGCGGTTTTTTCAACCTCTCTTGATGCTTCTCACTCCATGTTAAAAGTTGTTCAATAGGTTTATGTTTCAACATCACATGGGTTAACCCAAAAGCACGGTTCTCTTCTTGTGTAGCAGGTTCTAAAACCAATAGTTCATAAAGATTTACATACGATTTTATATTCATCTATTGCTAATTCTCAGGACAACCATAAATAAGGCATCTCAATTGCTCTTTGTATTGCTCATGGTCATAATGCTCTACCCTCGCAACACCCTCTTCAAAGGCAGCTTTTGCTACGGCTGAAGCCACCCATACCAAAGCTTCCTTATTAAAAGGCAAAGGGATAATATGCTCTTTCCCGTAAGTGATACTGTCATTATGATAGGCAGTCTTAACATAGTCAGGCACAGGCTCTTTTGCTAAAGTAGCCAGTGCTTTAGCTGCTGCCATTTTCATCCCTTCCGTGATCTTCTTCGCATGTACATCCAATGCACCTCTGAAGATAAAAGGGAACCCCAATACATTGTTGATCTGATTTGGATAATCAGAACGTCCTGTTCCCATGATCACATCATCACGTGCCTCCATCACCTCGGACGGCAAAATTTCAGGTACGGGATTTGCCAAAGCGAAGATAATAGGTTCAGGTGCCATTTTGGCTACCATCTCCTTGCTCAATGCCCCTGCGACACTCAAACCTAAAAACATATCAGCGTTCTCTATCGCATCATCAAGTGTCTTAGCTTCTGTATCTATGGCAAAAGGTGCTTTATAGTCATTCAAGTCCGTTCTTTCCTTGCTAAGAACCCCTCTACTGTCACACATAACAATATTTTTGACACCTAGACGTTTATACATTTTTGCACATGAGATACCTGCAGCACCTGCACCGTTGACTACGATTTTGATCTCTTCGACTTTTTTACCTGTCAACTCAAGTACATTCATTAAACCTGCAGTTGTGATGATAGCAGTCCCGTGTTGGTCATCATGGAACACTGGAATATCAAGTACTTCTTGTAACTTTTTTTCTATCTCAAAACATTGAGGGGCTTTAATGTCTTCAAGGTTGATCCCTCCAAAAGTAGGAGAGATCGCTTTACAGGTTGTGACGATCTCATCTACGGTATGTACATCCAGTTCTATATCAAACGCATCTACATTCGCAAATTTTTTAAAAAGTACTGATTTCCCTTCCATGACAGGTTTGGATGCGAGAGGTCCAATATTCCCTAATCCAAGTACTGCTGTACCATCAGAGATCACTGCCACTAGATTGGAGCGATTGGTATATTCAAAAGAGAGATTTTCATCTTTTGCGATTTCAAGACAGGGTATCGCTACACCAGGGGTGTAGGCAAGTGAGAGTTCATGTTGGGTATCACAAGGTTTCGTAAGGTCTATACTTATCTTCCCTTTCTTATGATATGCTAATACTTCTTCTTTTTTGAGTTCAGACATAGTGTACCTTACAATTTCAAGATAATCTATTATACTCAAAGTATGATAAGGGCAACTCTAATTATTCCGGGAAATACTCTTCTATGATTTGAGGGAAAAGTTTCATTGTTTTTCTGGCCTTGTCTATCTTAGGCTGAAATACTTCTGCAGAGTTTGGAAATTTTGTCATACATTCTGTATAGATAGCAATTTTATCTTCCATATGTGCTTCAAGTGCATCAAGTACAGCTTGCATATTCTCTCTGCTTGTTGCAAACTTCATGAGTAACTCAAACATACGCTTACGTGGATGGATCGCCATAGAATCGCCCGCAGCAAGTGCGATATCTTTAATATCCCATCTTGAGATATAAATACCACTTACATGCGGAGCGATAAGCTTTGCATAAAGGGCTTCTGTATAGGAAGGATAGTCTTTAAGGTCTACTTCTTCATCCGCAGCGCATTGTCCATCAGGACCAAATGCCGGGTTCCCGTTAAAATTTTTCTCATTAAAGTTTTCAAATTCTTTTCTTAAATCGTCTATATCTCTCATTCTTTCTCTCCTATTAATAGCGGAATATCATCCACATTTATTTCTGCATCAAACCATCTATGGGCAATCAGCATCATCTTTGTCACAAAAATGATCTGGTCATCCAAAAACTCCGGTCTGTCATAAAGTGCTTTTGCCTCATCGTCCAGACAAAAGCCTTGGACCTTGCCATCTTTCACTTCAATAAAGTCTACACGCCCTTCTCTCTGGGCACATTCATTCAGACTTTCACAATAGTGTACAGCCTTAGCACCAAACTCTTTCTCTATCATCATTTGTGTGACTTTAGACTCTCCTACATTCGTCATGGTAAAATCAAAATGTTCATCTTTAATATTCAGGGCAATGGCTGTTGCATTGATCCCATTACGTTTCATGATCTTGTTAAAGTACTTTCTCATATACCCTGTTTGGGCATTATAACCAAGGATGGTACAGAGTCCTGTGTCAGGTTTGATCTCATGGGGTTCCATGACTATTCCTCCCCTCTCATACGCTTAGCATTTGCATGTAGGAACATCGCTTCTTCTTCCTCCACTGCACAACGCGGACACATCTGTTCTCCGCCTGTATAGGTGAAGTTGTTACCGCACTCGTTACACCGCTTGATATTGAACGTTGCCAGGGTTCTTTGAGTAGGTTCAAAGAACTCTTTGATCTCAAATCCGCTTTGGAGCTGTATCGCATCAGGCTCACATACATTATGGCACAAGCGACACTTTACACAAAGCATGGCATCAAAATGTATCAGTGAGAACTTATTGTCAGATGAAAGTGCCCCGGTAGGACAGATACGATAACAGATCTGACAGTTAGTACAACTTTCATCTACGAACTTTTGAGACGTAAAGCTCACCTCTTCTTCCGGAAGTATTTCAAACACATCCGGTACTTCTGCACGTTTCAATGTGGTAAAGAGTATCTTGCGTTTATTTGGCAGATTTTTATCTTTTATTTTGGCAATAACAGAAGCATCTATTTCAAAATGCTGCAGTTCATCTTCATCTACTGCATCATCAAATGCTTTTTTATGTTTTACCACACCTTCAAGTGAAGCATTTCCTAAAAAAGAACGTCTTGAAGTGACTTCATCTTCATTCTCTGTCTTATTTTCTGTTTGAGGTTCTTTAGCTGCAACATGGTTCGTAATGAGCTGTTTATCAGAAAAACTTGATAAGACAAAATTTGCCTCATCAATACGCTCTTCGATATGTTCAAAAAGTAATGAATCCTCATCATAGGAGCTCATATCTATGGTGATCGTCTCTTCGCTTGCCAAAGCCAGAGAGATCAAGTGTTCCACGCTCAACACTGAGATACAAGGGACATTGAACTTTGGTGAAATGAGCCTTACTTTCGATTCTAAAAAAGTAAAGAAAAACTCAGTGGTAGAAAAGTCTGAAAGTGCAAAAGCCTCTGTAGGACAGATACCCACACACGCTGCGGCTTCCACACCAGTAGCTGCACTGAAACTAGGAAGATTGTCTACCAAACTTATAGAATCCGGACAAATATCTACACACTTGGTACATTGAGAAAATTTACTTGTTGCTCTTACACACGCACCCACATCAAAATGTAAACTCATAAACTACGCTTCATCCCCACAATATGTTGTTAATTTATCTGTCACATATTCAAAATCACTCAACAGGAACTCTAGAGCCAATTCAGCACCATCATGATAGAGAGGTGTGCGTGATTCACGTTTTGCATTGATCAGGAAAAGCGGTGCCCATTCCAAAAGGTGCTCTTTTAAAAATGCACGTTGTACTTGCAGCAATTCACAAATACCATCTTTGTCCTCTGCTGCTAAAGCTTTTTGCAGTGCAACACATAACATATACATGAATTCCAATTCCACACCTATATGGTCTGCACTGACAACCCTTGCAGTATCCAGTTCAACACGGAAATCCAGATCATTATAAAGTTGAACGATAGGATTGTCTCCACCACTTTCTATCATTTGGTCATCCCTAGTATAAAAACTTTCATACGGTACCAGGTGCATTAAAAAGAGGTTAGTAAAGTCCACATTATAATATTGATCTATAAGCTCTTTACGTGAAAGTTCCTTGCGCTTAGACCAGTCTCTATAGTTAGGGAAAAATGATAAAAGTCTCTCATCTTTTTCAATATTCTCCAAAAATGTTTCGTCTACCTCTACAAGCATCAATCGTGAGATCAAGGCATAAATTGCGATACGGTTTTCTATCTCTTGTTTCATTAATTCCATCTTCTATACATCTGCTTTCATGTTAAATATTTTGGCACTATACCACTTTCAAGATAAATAAGTAATAAGAAAATTAATTATCTGGGAAATTGTATAATGTAGATACTCCCAAGCAGGTGCCTGGAAGTATGTCAGTAAGTATTAACTTACTTGATTTTTACTGCGTATGCTTTGTCAGACAAAGGTACACAAGGACGTTTGATATGTTGAGGACGTCTAAGTGTATCTGTACTGTCAAGAGGACGTGTCAATTTGTCTCTCCATGCTTGATACACTTTCATGTTGTTCTCATAGTTCACATAGATATCACCGATCTGGTCATCTTTACCTGCAAGTTCCATCACAACTTTTTGGTGCCATGCATGGTTACCAGCAATTGGATCCGGATGTGAAGGTGCCACGGCATTTTGCCATGAACCAGAAAGACCATCCCACCAAATGTTGTCGATATCTCTGTTGTACTCTTTAAACTGCCAAGAGTTTTTGTTTTCATTCATACCATCTACGATACCTTGAGTTGGTTTGAGTGTACCCTCTTTACCATCCATTGTCATCTCATACAATGGTGCACCCAGACCCATCACACCTAACTTGTGCTCAAATCCTGGGATCTCAACAGCATTTTTAAGTTTCCATCTACCTGCATGGTGTGAACATGCTAGTACACCAGGCATTGTAGCTTCAGTCGGTACAGCCATCGCGATGAAGTAACCTGATTCAAGACCAGATACAGTATCTTGGATCGTTACCTTCACTGCATCACCTCTTTTAATACCAAGTCTCTTCGCATCTTCAGTATAGATCCATACTGGGTTATGGTTTTGTGAAATCTCCATAAGGTGCTTAGAGTTTACTGAACGTGTATGAATATTGTATGGTAATCTGAATACTGTATTCAATGCAAATTCATTCTCTTTTTGCATGAAGTCATGGTGTACTTGTGTTACAACATGCGTCATTTTCTTTCTCTCTTCAGCATTTTTTGGATAGATAGGTATAGCGTACTCAGGCCATTTCCATTCTTTGAACCACTCACAATAGAAGTCAAGTTTTTTAGTCAATGTATGGAAACCTTGTACCAACTCACCGTCTACTTCTACACCGATTGCAGTCTCTTTACCATCATGTCCTGTTGCAAGAAGTACACCAAACTCATCTTTAGTCACTTCACTTTCATGATACTCGTGACCATGCGCGATATATGTATCACCTACTTTTTTCAGTGGTCTCTCTTGTGGTTTATAGATATTAGCCTCTTCTAACCATGTACCTCTGTCTCTCATCATCTCATAGTTCGGATACTTTGAGTCAGGATATGCTGCTTTTGCTGCTTTTCTAAGGTTTGGCAGGTTATCAAATGCTGCTTGATACCACTCAGCAATTGTCACACATCTGCTTGGATCTTCTTTTGAAGCCCAGTGCTTTCTGATACCCAATGAACCATCTGGATCTACATAATGTGTCATGATGTTTGCCCAGAACTCTACCTCTTCCCATACTTCACCAAGACCGGCTTTAATATGTGCTTCAAGCGTAGCTCTAGTTGGATCTTTTGGCTTCCAACCCATTTTTTCTAGTGCAACTCTAAGTGCCGGGTTACGGAAACTTAACCATCTTTTTGGTTCAGTTGCTTCAGAGTGTTGGTCATGTCTTTCACCAGCAAGCCCTACAGGCAAGATATAGTCACAGTACCAGTTTGTCTCAGACCAGGTCGGAGAAAGGTTGAATGACATTTCGATCTTATCTTCTCTTTTAAGCGCTTCGATCCATCTGAATCCATCCGGGTTGATCCAAACCGGGTTATACATACGAGGGATCCAAACAGCCAATTTTTCAGGGACATTCAATCCTTTGGCATTCCACTTGTTTCTCCACTCATCGTCCATAAGAAGGTGAGGCATGATATGACTCATTTCATAAGAACTTAACGGATACTCAGGCGGCCATGCGATCTCATTCCATACGTCAACTTTTGCAGGTGCTGAACCATCCACAGTTGCAGCATTTCCTTTACCGTTAACAGAGATAACATGCCAGTGGTGAAGTCCAACACCACCTTTGTCACCTGCCATTGCACCACGAAGAACAAATGGTAAAAATGCCGATCTAGCGATCATCCATCCACCTTTGTGACCAATCGGTCCTGCTCTCCAGATATATGTTGCAACTCTTGCACCTGCATCAATGAACATATCGTAAAGTTTTTCTACGATACGCTTTTCGATACGACACTCTTCAGCTACAAAGTCAAGTGTATAAGGGCTATACATCTCAGCGATCATCTCAATGAACTCTTCATAAGAGTTACCCGCAGGTACAGACTTGATGTATCCTTTTTCAACAAGTACATTCAAGTAGTCTCTGTCTTTCATTAGGTGATCCCAGTTTACCCAGTTTTTCACAAAATTGTGGTTGACTAGGTCTTCGCCATTGATACCTTTTTCATTCAAAATTCTATTTGCAAGGTAGAGATAAAGTGCTGTCTCTGTTCCTGGCCAACATGGAACCCAAAGATCCGCCATACCAGCAGAGTTTGACAAACGAGGATCCATAACAACAAGTTTTGCACCTTTTTTACGTGCTTCAGCGATACGTCCTGCTGCCTGTTGGAAGTAGTGTCCCGCATCTGCAGCGTGAGATGACTGAAGGAAGATCAACTTTGCATTCGACCAATCCGGAGAGTTTCTGTCATCATTCGTCCATTGGATCGTACCTTGTCTTGCACCTGCAGAACAGATGTTTGTATGAGAATCATATCCATCGATTCCCATAGAGTGTGGTACACGGTGACCAAAACCATTTTCATTTGGACGACCAACGTGGTACATGATCGATTTTTTAGAGATCTCATCACCTGTTTTGAGTGTATCGTGCATTTTTTGCCCGATCTCTTTCATCGCTTCATCCCAAGTTGTTCTTACCCATTTACCTTCACCTCTTTTAGAACCTGGAGCTCTTTTAAGTGGGAAAGGAATTCTATCTGGATCATACATTTGTGACTGAGTCGCATACCCTTTTGCACAGTTTCTACCACGAGATCCTGAGTGAAGCGGGTTACCCATATATTTACGTACTGCCAGTTGTCCACCAGCTTTGTAAGTAGAAAGGTCAACCCATGCAGTTAGACCACATGATGCTTCACAGTTTGAACATGCTGTAGGAACAAGCATGTACTCAGTTGCTTTGATCCCATCTGGGTTATCTTCGCTCTGAACACCATTTCTACTTGTACCACCTCTTTTCCAATCATCACCATCTAACTCGGTAAAACTATCCCACTCTTCTAACGGTGGATAGAATGAAAGTGTCTTTGGTGTAGGTGTGAACTTCGTTTCTGCCATTGCAGGCGTGTCTGCTACAGTTTTAAATACACCTGCAGCAAGTGTTGCACCTGCTACAGAGTAAGCTGTACCTTTAAGGAAACTTCTTCTACCTTCGATAAAATTTTTATCTTCTGTATTCATTGATTTTGTCATAGATATCTTCTCCTTAACTTAATGGTAACATTTGTGGGATCTTAAGCCATACATCTTTTACCAAGAATAACCCTACCAATGCTAAAATAGCTGCAAATCTAAGCAGCGTCATGTTTTCTGATTTCATGTAACTCATTCCTAAGAAGAATGGGATAATAAATCCAAGTGTCATACCAAACCAGAATTCAACACTATATGCTCCGCCTGAATGTACATAGGCTAAAACGGCTTCTGCCTCTGAAGATTTGAATGAGAAGAAATACTCACCCATATACATCATGAAACTAAAGAATACAGCGAATGTAAGTACAAGTGCTAAATCTTTTCTTGCTTCTTTACTCCATGAACCAGAAATAAAGATAAGTGCTGCAGAACCGGCCATAAGTGCTGCCCACATCATTTGCATCACTTCAGTTGGTGCTTGCCATAACTCTCTTGCACTAGATTGTGCCATAATGATCGCTGTATATGTTGTTACAGGAATCGCCAGGAATACCATGAATGGCATGATCTTTTCATAAAATCCAGAGTTGTTTCTAGCTATTGCAGTAAGTTTACACTTCTTACCACCAAGACCTGGAAATGCATCTGCTACACCGATAACCATAAGGATCGTAATAATAGCTAGGAAAAGTGATGCCATCCATGCACCCACAGTAATTGATGAAGTCCAATGAGGATGCGTGAATATATGTATCATTCTGTATGGCTGATGTAGATCTATCAATGTAAACAATAAAAATACGTTCAGTGATACGAATGCAAGTACAGGCATAAGCCATCTTAAGTTAGGCATTTCATCTTTTTTATGTCTAAACCATAGGAATGCCGCTAAAAAGACAACACCTGTACCGATACTTTTCGCCCACATGTTTACAGTAATAATACTACCCCAAACAAGTCCCTGAATTGGTACATCGAGTGTAACTACTGCTTGAGTTGCGTTAATTGTACTTTCTACCATCTTAGTGACCTCCCTCTTGTTCATGTGATTCAGTATCTGTCGCTGATTCAATAAAACTTGCGTTATCTGTTGGACCATGGTGCCCAGTAAACGGTGCTAAGAATCTATCAAGGATACCGTGATTTTTATCACCTACATGCTCTAGGTGAGTAATGTCATTAAAGAGACTGAATCCTTCAATTCTCTGATGTGCAAGTGGGTTCAATGTTGCATTACCACCACCTACATAAAAGTGCGTTGGGCTTGTATGCTTTTCTGGTTTACGTACTTGAACAGCACCTTTGTGTTCCATAATATAAAGTGAAATATGACTGTGGTCATCTTCAATATCACCAAAGATATTTGCTTCAACCGGACATGCAACCACACATGCTGGCATCATACCACTCTCAATACGGTGTGCACAGTAAGTACATTTATCTGCTGTATTTGTTTCAGGATCCATATAGATCGCTCCATAAGGACATGCCATCATACAACCAGCACAACCGATACATCTATCACTGTCAATGTTTACAATACCATTCTCTAGATAATGTAATGCCGATACTGGACAGATACGCTCACATGGTGCACTCTCACAGTGATTACAACGTAATGGTGTAAATGATCTTCTAGTGTCAGGGAATGTTCCCAAATCTATATATTTAACACGTAAACGCCAAGTACTCAATGGAACTTCATTTTCCACTTTACAAGCAATCTCACAACCTTTACAACCCATACATAGGTTAAGGTCAACTAAGAAACCTAATTTCATGCTTCCTCCTTAAATTTAGCTAATCTTATAATAATTATAAGTACCCATTAATCCGATGAGACCATAGGGAAATGCTTAGATTAATACTATTAAAGTTTGCTTTAAAAATTGGTTATTTGCTCAAAGAAACTTTACCTTTTTAATCCAGTGTAGCAAATAGAACATTTTTGTTAAAAAAAAATGATAGGTACCATCTGCTATTTATATTTCATTAAATTTGTCTGTATCACTGTCAAATATAGATACTATTCAGTAAGTCCACTTAATATTTTTCTCATACCCGCCTGTGCAGCTTCCAAGACTTCGATATCTTCTTTGCCCTCTATAGCCATGGAGCTCATCCAATTATAGACAGAAGGGAATCCAAGCAGCATCTCCTCTTCATCTTTCTTTTTACTTAGATAGAGTGAACATGGTGCATAGGCGCCTGCTTCCGGTCTTGTTTTCGCGATAGTGTAGATCACCGGTAGTTTACAGATGGAGTAGACTTCATAAAAATCAAATGCTTCGTAGTTTGACTCTTCAAATTCATCACCCAAATTGTTGTGCCCTGCGATAACAAAACCATTCGGTGCAAGCTCGCCTTCAAAGCCCATTTTGAACTCTTCTAATTGATCTTCCCACTCATCTGGGTCCATCTCCATACTGTAATTCGTAACGAGTTCACCTTTTGGCTCTGTTTGCACATATGGTAATGTTTCAAATGAACCATTTGGCATGGCTTTTTTTAATGTCTGCTTGACCAGTGCTCTTAGGTCATGAAGCGTTTTGTCATCTGCCGGAGTTTTCATGATCTTTGCCATCGCTTCGACTGTTAGAGAAGAGACAGAGATCTTTTTTTCACCTTTTTTCGTATAGATCGACATACTCATAGGTGCGAAAAGACCTACATTTGGGTATTTCTTTACCAGTTCCAGAACGGCATCCGGTTTATACAACGTGAAAAGATTATAGATATCAAAACCTGATTCTTTAAACTGCTTCACAAAAGGGCCATTCATATCCCTATTCGCAGAGATAACAAAACCTGCATCTTTAAATGCCTGTTCTATACTTGCTGGAGTGATCTTACCATCTGCGTTCTCTGAAGTGAAGACTTCTATATCCGGAGCGGTACTTTTCATAGCAGCAGGTGCTTGAGCTGCACCCTTTACAGTTTCTTGAGCTATTACACCCGAGACGATCAATGATGCACAAAGCATCCCTTTAACTAACAATTTCATATTTTATTTCCTTTTGATTTTTATACCGTAATATAACAATCTTCTGTAAATAATATGTAAATGTTTCAAGCTAGATCATGGTTGGGCATAGGTATAGCCCCGAAGTTGCCTTTCTATGATCTCAACGATCCCTGCGGTTGCAAACCCAATGTCATCAAGCAGGTCTTTTTTCTCGATATGCAGTGTCCTCATGGTGTTTCCGCACGCAATGAACTCTACATCATAGGTCATAAGTGCTTCTATACGTTTCCGTACATCGGCATCTCCCTTTTTCAGTAAAGACTTTAATCCCTGTCCATAGGCCACGATAACCACTTCGGTGTTTTCCGGTCTATAGAATTTCATCACATTGTTCACCGTACTTAAAATACGGTTTATCTCTTTTACATCACCGCTAGGTATACCAAATACAAGCTGTCTAGGATTATCAATGGCAGGCTTTGGTTCTGCAAACTCTGTCTCTGCTACAGTAAAACTCAATACGCATACGAGTAATATCAATATTTTTTTCATTTTGTCTCCTTTTCCATCTGTTTCGTTTTAGCTTCTCTTAAAATATCCAGAAAATCCATTTTATTCCATGCACCAGGAAGATTCATTAATACTTTAGAATTTTCATCTATAAAAATAAAACTTGGAGTAAATTCAGCTTTTAATCCTAAAGGAAGCTCAGTTTTAGAAATATCGATCGCAACAGAGATAAAATCCTTTTCCAGCATATCGACCACTTCTTTTTCCACCATTACATCTCTATCCATTTTTCTACAGTAGTAGCAATCTTTCGTCATTACTTTAAGCATAATGATTTTATGCTCCCTCTTTGCCTTTTGCAATGCTTTTTCAAATCCTTCATATTGTACACTATTTTTTTCTACGACCTTCTCGTCAAAATCATAAATATAGGTACTGACTGCTTCAAGTTCCTCTTCACTCACCTTTCCTTTAAGACTAGGCATGGTTTCAAAAGACTGCATCACTTCGTCTAAACAAAGACTTTTTTGTCTATCTGGATCCAGCACATACTCACTGATAAATGCAGCCACTTCCATACGATGTATCTCATTATCTCCTTTAGGGTCCCCAATGCTCTTTTTTAATCTATAAGAGAGCTGGTTTAACGTGGGTGCAGTAAGCTTTAGCAGAGTATTGTTATAGTCTTGGAAGTTCTCTTTGAGTTTAGACATAGGGATATAGCCTTGATGACAAGAAGCACATTTTTTTTCATACACTTCCTTGCCTTCCATCGCAAAAAGAGTACTTATATATAACAATATAGCCAACGCTATTCTCATTCTTCATCCTCATCATACATTTCAAGTTCTCGATACGCTTCAAATACATTACGGCTGTGCAATACATCATAAAGTTTCATATCTTTATATTTTGGCATAGTGACTTTTTTAGTGACCTGTTCTATAGAAACATCATTATCCAACGCATCAAGTACCGCTTCTTTCATTTCAAGAAGGTAGGATTTGAGTGCCTGTGTAGAATTCGCATCTGTTTTATATCCATGACCTCCGATGATCACTTTAGGATGTCGTACCTCTATTTTTGCCAGTGCCTTAATAGAACCTATGATCGAACCGTCACGTATGGAAGTGACTCTGCCGTTAAACACTAGATCTCCCGCGAACAGTACTTTTTCATCCGGTTCAGAGACCTTTACAGGCGTTAAATCATATTCGTACGCCTGTGCCGTCCATAAAAACAGACACAGTGCTATGATGCTTTTCACTCTTAATCCTAGAACAGGTAGTTAAACTCTAAACGATATTCGTTATAAGATACATCAGTTTTAAATCCACCAAGATTTGTTCTAGCAATATCATCATCCGCAGTGACAATGCCGATACGTGTTCTCATCTGAAGTCTTTTTGTGATGTTCGTCCAAGTATCCAAATGCCACACTGTGCTGTCTGCTTGTACATTCTCTTTTGCATCATCAAAATCTTGTACCGCGTATCTTAAACTCGCAGTCCATGTTGAGTTGAACTTATAGTGCACTCTTGCCATGAGTGTTTCAGTATTTGCAGCCCAGTTATACTGTGCCATTGCTCTTGTAAATCCACCTGTAGGGAATCCTCTCCATGGAGCCAAAATATCTGCCTCATCTGCCACTTTTGAGTAACCAAGTCTAAAGTAACCTTTTTTGTTTGGCATTTCAAGGTCAACTCTTCCACAGAAAAGACTACTGTCAAGTGAAGTAGCTACACCTGCATCATAACCATATGCATACTTACCACTAAGGTCTGTATATCCCGCAACATCACCACCACCATCATCCATTTGATGGAAATATCTCACACCAGGTCTTACTGCCCAACCGTTATCCAGGTTGAATCTGTAGTGTCCTTCAGCCACAACATCTGTCACAACACCAGGCACTGTTAAAGCACTTAAAGTAAAATCTAGATTGTCTATAGCTTTTGTCTTGATATCCCCTAAGAACATATCATGCTGTGGGTCGTCACCTTGAAGTGCAAAATTAGCGTAAGTAAGTCCTTTGTGAACAGCTGCATCATCATTATTTGCCCATTTGTCTTCGTTAGCTGTACTACCATTAGCTGTACCAAATGTAACAACATCATGCGCATCTTCATGATCTCTTAATTTTTGTTTTCCGAACCAAGCTACTCTCGCTGTTGTCTTTGGTGCTACTTTTGCACTCACAGATACACCATCAAAGGTATTTGGTATCATTTTTGTGTCATTTGAAGCCGTAAAGACTGATTCAAAGAGTTGGCGTCCAGCTTTCACATCAACTGTACCGTTATTGTACTCTAAATACGCTTGTCCAAGTACTCCCATACCGTAAGCACCTGTTGTAAGAACTTTTCTTCTACTGAATGTATCTTTACCCGCTTTTACGATTCCTACATCCGCATCATCCTCTCTGAAGAATTCTGGGTTTAAAGAACCATAATAGCCCATTGTAAAGCTGAACCCATCTAATACAGCTGATTTATAGATAAGGCTTCCACCTAGACCCCACGCTTTATTGTCTTGATTCTTTGCAGTTTCTGTATCCCAATCCCAATAGAATGTATTTGATCTGAGTCTTCCATAAAAGACACCTTCACCAAACATATCACGTATATTGTCTACGCTACCTGGTAACACATTATATTCAACTACCATATTACCTTTGAGTTTGCGTTTAGGTGTATCTGCCTTTGCAGCTTTAACTACTGGCTCTACCGGTGCAATATCACCACCTGCCATTGCAGATGTACCCATACATAACAACGCTGACGCTGCTAAACTGATTTTTATTTTCCCTTGTTCATTTTTTACCCCTTTTAGTATTTTTAGTCGTAATGACTTAATTAACGATGTGTTATAATATGGCTGTGATTATATCACAACCTCCAATGCCTCGTCTTTCAAAAGGAGACTACAACATTTCTAATAGAAAGACGAGGCACGGTGTTATCTTATGAACACTTCGCACCTTCGACCGGACATCCACAATCCATATCCAATATTTTCACATTAGACTCCATTGGAATATCGATCACTTTTTGTCTACGAATATAATCACTGACCACTTCATAGACTGGACGTATCGCTTTTTTATCAAGGTTTTCACCTACATTCTGCAAGTTTCCTCCCCATGATGAGACCCTATATGTTTTTTCCATATCGATTGGCTTACCACCGATCATAAAGTCTGAGATACGCTTACCAGATGGAGCAGAGATAGTGATACTGTAACTTGCACCCGTGATTCTACTCATGTCACCACCCTGTTGTAAAAGCGGGTTAGCATTAAATACATTATCTGCTATATCTTCCATCAATTTTGCTATCACTTTACCTTTGAGGTCAAATGTATAAACCTCAGGGTATGTGATCGCTGTCATCTCATAGACATTGTCTTTTAAGATGTCATCACCTGGAAGTACTGTTGTCCCCCATCTATATCCTGGGTTAAAGTTGATATCACATTTCATCTCATCTTGAATTGCCATACCTATAAGCGAATCAAACGTTGAGTAGAACGTATCTCTTTTATAAAGAAGTCCTTTGGTTGTACCTAGCACTTCATTGAGCTCTTTGTTGTAAGGTTTATACCATTTTTCAATCAGCTCTTCACCCGCTTTATCTGCAGGGATAAGATTTGAAGCTACAGGTATCAGTTTATAACTGTAACCCGCTACTTTTTTATCTTTGATATCCAGATCAAGTCTAGAAATATATTTACCATGGCTTCCTGAGATGATAATGACCGTGTCATTGACAATAATTGGCTCCGGACTAGGATCATGTGTATGTCCACTTAAGATAAAGTCAACACCTGTCACTTTTTTAGCCAGTTCCTGGTCTACAGAGAATCCATCATGACTCAGTACAACGACTGCATCTACTTTTTTCTCATTACGAAGTTCATTCACGTACTCTTGAAGTGTTTCATGACGTAGTGCAAAACTCCATCCTTCTGTAAACTTTTTAGGGTTTGCCGTAGAAGTGAACGGGAATGACTGACCGATAATACCGATCTTTGCTCCGCCTATCTCCTGGATAGAGTATGGTGGGAATATCAGCTCTTCAAACTCATCCGAGAATGGATCATTATCGATCACGTTTTGAGAGATAAAATCTCCCTTTAGCATACCGATAAGTTCTTGCACACGTTCCTTACCATAGGTAAATTCCCAGTGTCCAACCATCACATCTACACCCAAGTAGTTTTGTGCATCGACGATCGCTTCACCGTCAGTTTTAAGTGCAACTGCTGTACCTTGCCATGTATCACCACTGTCTACAAGAATGACGTTTTCTTCACCTCTTTCTTTTTTGACATGATCAATGATTGGCTTCATATGTGCAATACCACCCATCTTACCGAACTTCTTAGCAAGTTCGGTAAAATCATTATGCGTATCAAAATATGCATCTAATGAACCTGGCTGGATACCATAATATTTTTGAAAACTCTCACCACAGATGAATCCTGGTGTACCCACCAGGTTCTTAGCTGAGATCAGTGTAGATGGTTCTCTCCAGTAAAGCGGTTTAAGGTGCGCATGCAAATCACAAATATGTAAAATCGTTGCTTTACCTTTTGCCTTGAAATCTACGATATCTGAAAAACTCAATTTTTTAATACGCTCTTTACCAGCTTCACCGGCAAAAAGATTTGTTCCTCCAGTTGCACCCAGCAAACCTAATGTTGCTGCGATCTGGAGGAAGTCTCGTCTATCTATTTCCATTTTATCCCCTTATCTCTTCAATCCAGGGATGGCCATAGTTTTTTGCTTATCCGCTGCAAGTTTATTTACGTATACTTCCAAAGCATTCATCTCTTTAGATCCTAAAGGAATCACTGCAAGCAATGCATTGTTCATACATCCTTGAAATCTTCTTTGTGTGGTTCTAAGACTTGACTTTGTCATACGGTATGCCGGCCATGTACCAGCAACATTATTCTCACCAAGATCCGGAAGTGGTTGTGTTCGAAGTACTTGTCCAATGATATCTGCACTGTGACAAGAGTTACAAGCAAGTCCTCTTCCTCCTCTTGGTGTCATATATACTTCTTCACCTAATGCATAAGCTGCTTTAATGTGTTCATCTGCATTGACATCGATATTGATCACTTCATCATTTGCCAATGATTTCACATAAGCAAGCATAGAGAACATTTTCCCTGATTTGAGTGGTGTTTTCTCTTTACCCTGCTCTACCTGCATTACTTGCATGACTTGGTCAAGTCCTACAACATTACCAAGCTTTTTGATATATCTTGGGAAACCAGCAACGTATTTTGGCAACTCTTTTTCAGAAATACCTAAAAATTTTGCTAAAGCTGCTTCTCCACCTATCTCTTCTTCAAAAATCTCTCCACCTTCTTCTACAAAGATATCAGCGGGATTATTTTCTAACATTTCTGAATACATAGCTCTATCAGCATCACTCATAGCGAACTGCTCACTAGCACTTACCGTTACAGTCCCCATAGCCGTCAAAAGAGCTAATGGTAATATGACTCTTTTCATTGCTTATCCTTTTGGTTTAAGTTTTTTACTCTTAGAGTTTTTCTCACCCGTATTGTCTGTATAATCAACTGTGATCGTACCTTTACCAGGTACTTTTAGGTTCACTGAAAAATAAGGGTTTGTTGAAACAGTTTCCCACACTTTCATAGTCGTAAATGGCTTACCATCTAATGAGAAAGTAATATTATCTATAAAGTGTGCTGGGATGATCTCTCCAGTTTTTTTATCTTTTTGTAATCCTGTATCCATCGGGTGAATTACAATAAAATCAACCTTTACTGTATCTCCCACCTTAAACTTTTTAGGTTTAATTTTTATCATTGACTTTCTTTCTGCCATCTGTTTTCCTTTGTAATAATTATCATACTTTCAAAGAAAGGTCATGCCCTTCTTTCATGCCTCAAGCTAAAAATTTCTATGTTCAAAATATCTCTTTATGAGATCAACCACATCCACCGATTGTTACTTTAACACTTTTCGCTGACTTTATAAATGTACCATTGCTAAGCTCTACCAAGGCAACTACATCTTGTGTTCCACCCAATTTGATTCTTGTTGCAAAATATCCTTTTCCATTTAACGGTGTAAGCATGACATCTGCACATCTTGCATTACCATTTTTGGTACTCAATACATGGATCGCTTTTACATAATTGTTTTCTTCCATAGGATGATCTACATCAACTTTTACAGGTACAACCGCACCATTTTCTGCAATTTCAGGTACTGTCAAATTCACTTTATCGCTGTCTGCTACAGCTTTTCCACCTGTGATAGCTGCTACAGCTGCATCATAACTCAAAACATTTCCACCTTTTGGTGCTTCTTTTGCAAATAATGCCGAAGGTGTCACTGTTGCTGCTACAGCTGATGCTGCACAGATACTTTTTATAAAATTTCTTCTTTCCATTCTTTAGTTCCTTTTATTTTTTCTTTTTTTCTGATACGACGTACGCAGTATAATCACAAATCTCTTGCTCAGTAAAGAGTCCTGTAGTAAGATTCACTGTCATATGTGTATTTGGATTATCCACTCTAGGATCAGCAATTTTCTGATAGACAAATTGTGCATCTCTTACTTTTGTATCTAGGAACATTTCCTTATACCCTGTAAGACTAGGACCAATGTTTCCTGCACCCTTCGCCCCTTCAATGTCATGACATGCTACACAGTTACCATACTGTTTAGGCTCTTTTTTCACTTTGCCATCTTTACCTTTTTTCTCAACAGTCTTAGCCAAACCTTCTGGTAGTTTTCCCTTTGCTTTTGCACCATTGAGATTATGGAACATAAATTCCCCTCTTGCGATTGCCTTAGCATCTGTAAGATCGCAGCTTTTTGGCATTGTGTACGTTTTAGCCGCTGGGAATAGATCTTTCTCTATTATCTTTGTTGCATCTGGCATATCATATGCTTTTGTCAAATCCACAGCACATAGTGATGCTGAAGCTGATAAAAACAATGTTGCATAAGCAAAACATTTGATCTTTGTATGCATTCATACTCCTTTTTATTTGTTTTCAAGAAGCATCATAACAAAGGAATGTAAAGAAAGTGTAAAAATGTAAATGACCCTGCATAAAATTTAATTATTGATAGATATGTGTGTATATTTTATGGAGTATTAGAAGATATATTTAAAGGTAGTACCCTCTCCAAATTTTGAATCGACCTCTAAAAGAATATCTTCTTCATCGATAATTTTCTTTACGATATTCAACCCTATACCAAAGCCACCTTTGGCTTCATTCTCTCTGTAATATCGTGAAAATATTTTACTCGTATCCTTTATACCGACACCATGATCTTGTACTTCAAATACTATATGGTCATCCACCCTATATACACTGATCTCAACATTACTATTGTCATTGCTGTATTTGATAGCATTCGAGATCGTGTTATCAACGATACGCTGCAGTTTCGTTTTTGAAAAAATATGTCTAAGTCCCGAAAGGATATTCGTATGGAGTTGTATCTGCTTAAGATTTGCTATTTCTTGAAAATAATCTACTCTATTTTGGATAAATTCACCAAAGTCCAAGTCGCTTTTTTTATACTTGACCCTTCCTTCTTTGACAAGATAATCCATATCATTGTAAATCGTCGCAAGTGTTTTAGCAGCAGACTTCATTCGCAACAAATATTTATTTTCACCATATTTACTCGCAAAAAGGTCAGAATTGAGGTTAATGATACTTAAAGGCGTATTGATCTCATGCATAGAATCTTTGATGAAGTTATCAAGCTGCGTATTGAGTTTTTCAAAAGGCCTTGAAAAATTTCTAAGCAATAAAAATGAAAATATAAATAGCGCGATCACAATAGCGATCATGACCATTGCAGCAAAAAAATAAATATTATTGGCCGTATGCACAGTAGAAACCAATAAATAGTTCGCACCAAAATAATAACCGTTCGGAAGGGAATAAACATAATAATAACGGTTTCTATTTTGATGAAATCCTTCCGTAAAAGAGAGAGGTTCAAACTCTAAATTTGAAAATATCACTTCATACTGATCCGTATAGAGTGCTGCTTTATACTCTTTATAGCGTGGGAAATAGTAGACTTGATCTTCGTTTTGATAGTGCTGCATCGAGGTGATGATCTTCTTTGCCTGTGCTTCAAGGGAGAGTTTCACTTTTGCCTCATCTATCTGTAAAAGTAGCTGAACATAGACCACCAGCGGTGCTATCAACAGAACAGCCAATATCCCCGTGTAGATAAACGCATATTTACGGGCAAAATCATCGGTATTAAAAATCAATACTATATCCTACGCCACGCACATTTTTAATAAAATCTTTTTCAAGTTTTTTACGTAAACTACCTACTTGTACACGAATATTGGCAGGATCCACCCACTCTCCCCATACCTCTTCCCAAAACATTTCACAACTTACCACAGACCCTCTCTTTTTAATCAGAAGTTCCAATATCTTTGCCTCTGTTTTGGCTAGTTGCACCGTTTCACCATTAAACGTAAGTTTCATCTTTTTGAGGTCATAACTATACCCTGATGGCAGTTCTATGCTCTCATCGGATGAAGCAAAACATTGTACTTTCATCACCTGTTCTACCCGTAATTTCAGTTCTGCCAGGTCAAAAGGTTTCCGTATATAATCACATGCACCGCATTCATACCCTCGACTCAGATCATCTATATCTGTCAAAGAAGTAATGAAGATAGCCGGTGTCATATTGCCATCTTCCCGTAACTCCTCTAGCATTTCAAAACCATTCTTCTCACCAGGTACTTTCACATCCAAAAGCAGTAGATCATAAACGTTCTCATAAATCGCATCATACGCTGCATCAGCATCGGTGAAACATTCAACTTCATACCCGCTCTCTTCTAAAAATTCCCTCATACTGAGTGCAAGTATACTTTCATCTTCTAAAATTAGTATTTTCATTTTATCGTCCCTAACTTTTTCTCATTATGCTTATTTTCAACAATGATATCAATAAGCTCATCCTTGCTATAACCATACAGGATACGTTTCGCTTCTACTTCAAGTTCTTTTTTATCTTCTTCATTTAATTTTGGTAAGACTCCTATGAGCTCTTTGTCATAGGCGTTACGGAAACTGTCATGTGGCGTCTGCCAGGCTTCAACGACATTTTTGATATCTTCATCTGAAAACTGAGTGAAGACCGACACACGTTGATCTGCTTTTTCATGTTGTTTCAGTGCATCCTTCGAGATACATAACAGATAGATACCGATCTGTTTCCCGACCCCATTGACCATAGGCTCATAGAGATAAAGCATACCATCTTCATACTCATAATTATTCAGCAACAAAGCGTCCCAGTCCAACATTTCTATTTTATCCATGTATTGTTGGTTATAGTTTTGATTGGAGATCACATATCCGTTCAAGAGAGGGAAATTCCGCATCAGTTCGGCTTGTTCCAGATATTTCTCATCCATCAGTGCAAAAAGTTCGATACCTTTTTTACGTAGTTTGAGTGTAAAATCATCGATAAATTTGATCACTTCGAGATAACCAAGTACCCTATCTCCACTGCGCACAGGGATCGTAGCTTTCAACGTCAGTAATCTACCCGTTTCCATCCCTACTTTTGGATGGCTGTTCTTATCCAGTGAGGCAAGATCCTCCCTGAACCACCAAATGGGCATTCCTTGATACCCTTCATCCCAACTACGTGCAAAAATGAAAAAATCCGGAGTCAATACCTGGATACGCAGGGTTTTTACATGTGTATATTTTTTAAACCTTTCTGTTATCCTACTGAGTATTCGATACCCTTGAGACTCATTATCTGCTGTCAATGCATTTTTTAGTTCACCATCTTCAGAGAGTGCCAAAGACAATGAGAGAAGATCGGCCATCTCATAGTCAAGTCCTGCTCTAAAATCACTGACTATCTGATCCCCTAGACTTATAAGTCTGTCTTCTTTACTTTGTTGTACAAAGAAAAAAACCGAGATAAAAAGGATCATCAATACACCAAAAGTAATATAGGCTGCTATTTTACTGATGTACTTTGAAGGTGTACATGATTTCATTTTTACACGCATAAAATGGGATCCTATTCCTAACTATTTATATTTTTTTTATATTATAACGCTATCCTATCTTAAACTTACTAAAAGGAACATACATGAAAAAAATTCTCTTGAGCCTACTCTTCACTTTAGGCATATTATACGCACAAGAAGCGCCTGCCAAAGTTGTGTACGATCTGACCACCAAAGATCTGAAGAATTTTGAACTGCGTATTTTAAGTGCCGTGGTATCCAATAAAGCACATTATGAAAGTACCTTGCGAGAGCTTGATGTTTCGGTGGTCATTCATGGCGGTGCCTACAAGTTCTTTCTAAAAGACCCTGCAGCAAGTAAATTTAAAGATGACAAAGCCTTACTTTCTAGCTATCAAACGCTTGGAAAACGTATACAAACACTGGCCGACACCTATGAGGTTGAATTTTTGGTATGCGGGGTCGGTTTACGGAAACACGGTCTAGAAAAAAATGATGTCTATGACTTTGTAAAGGTCATCCCGAATGCATCCATAGGTTTGATAGACAAACAGAATGCAGGGTATGCCTTTATACCTATCGGAGATTAATGGATGAAAAGTGGTATGGATGAACGAGAAAGTTTAAAGTGTAAAAGAAAAAGTGGAACCCTTTTCTTCTTCACTCTGAATCTCTAATTCTGTACCATGTAACTCAAGGATACGCTTGACGATAGAAAGCCCCAGCCCCATAGAGTTATCCCAGCTATGTGTACCCGAACGATAAAACTTTTTGGTGACTTTGTTAATATCCGAGGAGGAGATACCTAAACCTTTATCTATCACAGATATATGCCCTTTATCCATCGTGACCACGACTTCATCTTTGGAATATTTCAGTGCATTTTCTATCAGGTTTTTGAGTACGATCTCCAGAAGTGTACGATCCGCTTCGACCATATGACTACTTCCTTGTAGTACGATCTCTCTTTGAGGGTACTTCTCTTCTAAAGATGTTTTAACTTCCTGTGCCAGAGTATAGAGGTCAAACTGACTTGGATGCAGTGTTGCTTCACCACTCTCAAACTTATTCCATAGAACAAGTCTGCTGAGGAGTGCTTCAATTTTGACACCATTGTTATAGATCTTATTTAAAAATTTTTCCTGCAGTGCCTGAGGGATCTCTTTATCTTCTTCCAAAGTCTGTGCGTATCCCATGATAGAAGCGATAGGGTTACGAAACTCATGTGCAATCGCTGAGATCATATCTGCACGCTGACGATTTTTAAGTTTAAGCTTTGCATTATAACGTTGCTTGATCTCTTCACGTTTTTTGGCACTGTCAAGTACTTTAATAAGGTTCTGGTTGATATCTTCAAACTCTTGGGTAAAAAAATGTGCTTTGTAGTCTATCTTCTCTGTTTTTTCAAGATTTTCCAAATATTTATTGATAAGCCTGAGTTCATTTTGCATACGTCTAGCCCCACGATTTATGGCATAGATAAATATGGTGAAGCCTGCTATCAAAAGCGCTATAGCTGAAAAAGCAATATCAGTTTCAGGGATAAAAATATACAAAAGCGTACTAAAAACAAAACCTGTAAAAACGCCCAAGGTGACAAGTCTTGCCATAATATATTCTGTAAAGTGAGGACGTCTGAAGATCATAGATCAAATACCTCATTCTCTTCTTCGAGCACCTTGAGAAAATCTAAAAAATCTTCTGTAGCAAAATAGCCCACAACAGACTCAAACACTTCTTGGTCTGGCTGCATAAAATAAAAACTCGGGATGGCTCCAGTGAAATCCTCAATACGGTTAGCATTTTTCTTATCTGATCTTTGCACTTTTAACAAAATATAAGACTGAAGTTTATCCTGTACCTTTGGATCAGACAAGGCACCTTTTTTTATGTTTTTACACCATTTGCACCGTGTGTCTTCTACCATGATCATGACATTTTTATGCTCTTTTTTGGCACGTTCAAACGCATGATCCATATCGGTTTCCCAACTCAGTTTCTCATAGGCAGGAGGTGTGCCCACTTGTTGATGCACGACCTGGATCGTTTCTTCACCATATACGTAAGAAAAGAGCAGCCCGATCCATATAATAGCTGTGATGATTCCTTGACTCTTTAACACTGATCTCTACTTTTTTTCTATATCATTGATATAATAGATCATATCCTCTACATCCACATAACCCAGAATTTCATCTGAAATCACCTTGTCTTCATTCATAAAAAAAATCGTAGGGACACCTTTTACTTCCGGCAATTCAGACATCGAAAACGCATCTTCTCTCATCACCTTGACAGTCACGAACTTTTCTAGCCTCTTCTCTACTGCTTCATCAGCAAGTGTTCGGTGTTTCAGTTTTTTGCACCATCTGCAGTTTTCACCTTCAACCAAGACCATGATGTTTTTATGTTCTTTTTTTGCTGTGGCAAATGCTGTCTCCAGATCTTTGCTCCATTCTACAGAAAAGAGCAGACTTGAGAAAAGTAAAACGCCTAATACTATTTTGTTCATTTTGATCCTTCATTAAAATGTTTCACTGTATCTTTAAACACAGCACAAAGTGCTTCAACTTCTTTGATGGATGTTCTTTCATTTGGTGCATGAATGGTGTCATTGATCACACCGAACTCTACAACATCTATGCCATAGGCCCCCATGAATCTAGCATCACTGGTACCACCGGCCGTAGAAAACTTGGTTTCCACTCCCGTAATATTCTTGATACTGGAAGTGAGCTTCTGTACGATCTTTGAATCTCTTTTCGTTACAAATGGGTACGAACCCTGCGTTAATTCCAAACTGTAATCCAAGCCGCCAAAACATTTGTCTATGTGCAGTTTAACCTCTTGTTGTGTAGTTTTAGTGGAGTTACGCACATTGAACATCATTTTTAATGATCCTGGTGTAACATTCGTAACTTCCATACCTGCACGGATGTCCGTGATCACCATTTTACTTGGTGCGAAATCATCATCCCCTTGGTCCAGGTCTACCCCTGCGATCTTATCTAAAATAGGTGCTATCTGATGGACCGGGTTGATCGCTTTCTCCGGATAGGCAGCATGTCCCTGTTTACCATTCAACGTTAAATATCCATTGATCGAACCTCGTCTTCCTATCTTGATAGCATCACCAAAGACACGTTCACACGTCGGTTCTGCAACGATACAGTAATCGGGTAAAAAATCTATCTCTTTGAGGTATTCAAGCATCACAGCCGTACCATATTTGCCTTCACCCTCCTCATCAGAGGTAAGCAGTACGGAGAGTGTACCCTCAAAGTGTTCACTCTCTTTACAAGCTTGTACAAAAGCGGCTACACCACTTTTCATATCTTGTGCACCACGGGCATAGATATTGTCCTCTTTGATCACAGGAACAAAAGGATTTGTGTCCCAATTATCTCCCGCAGGCACTACATCTACGTGTCCGGCAAAACAAAGATGTGGTCCCTCTGAGAACTTTTTACTTAACATCAGGTTTTTGACACCCTCTTTGTTCACATAGATCGCCTCATACTCATCAAGGTACTCTTCTATGAATTTTAACGATCCTGCATCATCAGGTGTCAAAGATTCAAAACTCAACAATTTAAGCAATAGGTCAACTACATTCATTCAGACTCATTTATTTATAAATTTTTCTACCATTGAGAGATACTCATCCAAATTTTCAAAACGGTGATTTCCACCATACTCAACGATAACTTTGTGTGTATTATAGAGTGATTGTGCTTTAGCATAATCCAACACTTCATCCCCGCTTTGCAAAAGCAGAAGATATCTCCCTTTATCCGGGGCTGTTTGCAACATTTTGAGTTGTTCGAGATAGACAGGCTTGAACTCAAATACCTCTTCATCGCAAAAACGCTTTTGCCACCCCGTATAGGCAGCCAAGGTTTCCCATGGCCGGGTCGACGGATTAAGCAGTATGGCTTTCATTCGGTATTTTTCAGCCAAAATAGTTGCATAGTACCCGCCTAAGGATGAACCTACCAAACAATCAATTTTTGTAGACGATAAGATCTCTTCGAGCAATGCCAGAGCATCAATAGGGGAAGGTGGAAGATCCGGTGCTATGACATTGTCTGCACCAAAATAGGATTTAAGGAGTAACGATTTATTCCCTTCTCCGCAAGATGCGAAACCGTGAAGATAGAGGATCTTAGACATTTATTGTTCTATTTCTCCATGATAGGTCACAATACCGCCAAAATGGTTCAATACACCTGTATGCCCATGTTGCTGAAATACATGTTGTACCTGCCCGCTTCTACTACCTGTGCGGCAGGTAAAGATAACTTTCTTCTCTTTGGTCTCATCAAAGAGCTCTTGTGCCCATTGTTGAAAAGCAGTCGTAGGTTTAAGCATGTCCACACCTTTAATATGGCCCATGTTATACTCCATCTCTTCCCGTACATCGACCAAAAGGAAATCTACTTTCCCTTCATCACGTGCTTCCAATAAAAGCTCTAATTCTTCTGAATTAATATCATCTTTTTCAAGTAACTCTTGCATACTATGCTCTCCTGACTAAAATAATCAAGTATTATAGTCAATCAAAATTATAACTTGCTGTTAAGTTAAAAATATTATTTTCTTAACTATTTGCTTCGCGGTACTCAGGTGTACAAAAGATTTGACAATGGCATATACCATCTTCAGGGAGCTCTTTCTCTATCGCAGGTTTACATGGGCAGATCCTGTCATCGACACTTTTGAATTTACCCGGCTTTGACTCATCTGGTTCAACCATAAAACATGGACAGAATCTTTTTCCATACAGTAATTTATGACGTGAAAGCCCCATAATGATCGCTTCATTGACCTCTTCATTACTGTTATAGACCCAGCCTTTACTTTCACAGACTTTATCTGTAAACACTTTTGTCTTTTCCATTTCTGCTTTAAATTCTTCTGAATTCATATCCAGTTTCTGCATCGTTTATACCCTTTATCTGTTATTTTACCTGTAGTTATATCTTAAACTAAATTAATATATAATAAGAGCCATTATAAAAATTGACCAGAAATAAGGGATATCATGCAAATAGATCACACTGTTTTAGAGAAACTTGAAAAACTTTCACACCTAAGGATCGACGATTCTAAAAAAGAAGCGGTGATCGAACAACTCTCAGGTATCCTCACTTATGTAGATAATCTCAATGAACTGGATACGGAAGCCTTGGATGCTTCTTTCTCAACGCTTGAAGGGGGAACTCCTTTAAGAGCTGATAGTCCTAGAGAAGCCGATGATATTGCAAAAGATATCCTCTCTCATGCACCTCAAGCGAATGATGACTTTTTCATCGTGCCAGCGATCATCGAATAAGTGTAGCACATGTTAAAGATCTATGGTATAAAAAATTGTGACAGTGTCAGAAAAGCGATAAAATATCTTAAATCCCATGAGATAGCCTATGAGTTTATAGATTTCCGTGAAACACCTGTGGGCGAGGAGACTATCGCTTCATGGCTAAAGCATACCGATATCAAAACCCTCTTCAATACTAGAGGCACAACCTACCGCACCTTAAAACTGAAAGAACTTGATCTTTCTGACGAAGAAAAACAACAGTGGCTCGCAAAAGAGAATATGCTCATCAAACGGCCCGTTATTGAGCTTGATAACAAGGTGATAGTTGGGTATAATGAGTCTCAATATCTAAAAACCATACATTAAAAAAGGATAATCATGGCTGCTTTTGATATCAAAAAACTGCTTCAAAGTGTTGTTACACACGGTGCATCGGACCTACACCTCGTAAGTCGTACCGAACCACAGATCAGACTCGACGGTGTACTTAAACCCGTTAATCTACCTGTACTGACAGGGGATGATATCGAGGAGATGTGTTACTCTCTTATCACAGAGAAACAAAAACAACAATTTGAAGAGCATGATGAACTTGACTTCGCACTCTTGCTTCCTGGCATCGGACGGTTCAGGGCAAACTACTATCGTACATTGGGGGATACCGCTGCTGCATTCAGGATCATTCCTATTGATGTGCCTTCTTTGGATGACCTGGGTGCGCCTGAAGTCTATAAAAGTCTTATCAAAAGAGAAAAAGGGCTTATTCTGGTCACTGGACCGACAGGTTCTGGTAAATCAACCACACTGGCAGCGATGCTTAATGAGATCAACCTTCATGAACAAAAACACATCGTTACCGTGGAAGATCCTGTGGAATTTATTCACCAGAATAAAAAATCCGTCTTCTCTCACAGAGGTGTAGGTGAAGATACTTCCTCTTTTGCCACAGCACTCAAATATGCCATGCGTCAAGACCCGGACATCATACTGATCGGGGAGATGAGGGATAAAGAGACCATAGAAGCCGGACTGACTGCCGCTGAAACAGGTCACCTTGTATTTGGTACCCTGCATACTTCTTCAGCACCGGGAACCATTAACCGTATTATCGATGTATTTACAGGGGATGAACAACCACAGATAAGAGCGATGATCGCCTCTTCACTGGTAGCAGTTATCGCACAGGCGCTTCTCCCTAAGTTGGGAGGAGGCCGTGTCGCTGCTTCAGAGATCCTGGTCACCAATCATGCGATCTCGAACCTCATTCGTGAAGATAAAGTACACCAGATCTATTCACAAATGCAATTAGGACAAGGCGATACGGGTATGCAAACGCAAACACAGGCACTGCTTAAATTCCTCAAAGACGGGAAGATAAGCCGCGACGTTGCTATGCAGTATGCTAACAGACCAGCTGAACTTTCTGGAAAAGTATGATCATCACCAAAACCTCTCTCAAAACATTTTTAGAGAGATATAGATACAATACGCAAAAACTATAAGTAGAAACAGGGGATAAAATGGATTTTTCAATGGAAGGCTTTTCAATGATGGACTTTAACTACTTTGATGTCACGATCTCAGCCATAGTACTGATATTGGGGATCAAAGGTTTTATGCAGGGATTTATCAAAGAAATATTTGGTCTTTTAGGTCTGGTAGGCGGAGTCTACTTTGCTTCTAGACTTTCTGATAAAGCTGCAACATTTATTGATACGAACTTTTTGCCTTTAGAGAATGCATCCCTACTTAAACTGATTGGTTTCCTCGCTATTTTGATCATTATTTGGGTCAGTGCTACCATCCTTGGTACGATATTTTCTAAACTTACCAGCGAAAGTGGTTTAGGTTTTCTCAATCGTCTTTTTGGTTTCATCGCAGGAGGGGGGAAGTACTTCCTCATTTTTGCCTTGATCGTAACTGCGTTATCTAATGTCACACTGATCAAAGATAATTTAGAAAAGTATATCAATGATTCTATACTTTATCCATATCTCAGAGCGACAGGTTCATACCTTATCAACCTTGACACCTCTGATTTGGGGCTGACTGTTTCAGATACAAAAGAAGTCACTGCTCCGGCTGAAACAAATGTTTCAGTGGAGACAAATACTTCAATTGAAACCAATAACACGATAGAAAAACAAGGTTCAGTATGATTGAATACCCTCTCCTTCTAGAAAAGTTCCAGACACTTCTAAAAGAAAACGCACTGAAGTTCACAAAACAACGAGAGCTTGTTTTAAAGTTTCTTTATGAAAACAATGGACACTTTACGCCTGAGGATATCTATACCTTACTGAAAGAGCAACACCCGGATGTCAATATCGGTATTGCAACTGTCTATCGTACGCTTGCTCTACTTGAAACATCAGAGATCGCCAGCTCCATCTCTTTTGGTGTACAAGGTAAAAAATATGAACTTGGACTTAAGAAACATCATGATCACCTGATCTGTACAAAGTGTGGTAATATTATAGAATTCTACGACGAGATCATTGAAGAGAGACAAGAAGAGATAGCAAAAAAGTTCAACTTTCAAATGACAGACCATACGATGAAGATCACCGGTCTTTGTGAGAAGTGCCAATAAACAGACGTAACCCGCTCATACAATAATAAATCGTTGGGATTGCTTGAGAAGCAGCTTCCCATCAAAATAGTCCATAGGGCCTGACCCTATAGAGATGTAATAACTAGATCAACAACAGGAGAGAGCTTGATATTTGACAATCAATATATCCAAGAACGAATCAAAAAAACAGAAAAACTCAGAGAAGAAGGGATCAATCCTTACCCGAACCAGATACAAAAAGGAACCCCTTCAACACAGTTTTTAGAAGAGTGTGCTTATATCAAAGAGCAAGAGAGTGATGAGAAAAAAGATGAGAACAAAACCTATTCACTAACAGGACGAATCAAGTTTATTCGTATCATGGGAAAAGCGGCTTTTGCAAAGATAGCAGATGCAGAAGGTTTGGTTCAGATCTATTATAATAGAGATGAACTTCCGGAAGGTTTTTATAACAATGTGGCAAAGAAACTCTTTGAGGTCGGTGATATCATCGAAGCAACTGGATACCCTTTTGTGACACAAACAGGTGAACTCACACTGCATTGTAAAGATATGAAAATCGTTTCTAAAGCGATCTCTCCACTTCCTGAAAAGTTCCATGGACTGCAAGACCAGGAACTGAGATACAGACAACGTTACCTTGACATGATTATGAATCCTGATGTCAAAAAGAACTTTGTCATGAGATCCAAAATTGTTTCCATGGTAAGAAGATTTTTTGAAAATAAAGAGTTCCTGGAAGTAGAAACACCTATGATGCATCCTATTCCTGGCGGTGCAAATGCAAAACCATTTATCACACACCACAATGCGCTGGATGTAGAGCGTTATCTGCGTATTGCACCTGAACTTTACCTCAAACGTCTTATTGTGGGTGGTATGGAAGCGGTTTTTGAGATCAATAGAAACTTTAGAAATGAAGGAATGGACCATACCCATAACCCTGAATTTACGATGATAGAGTTTTATTGGGCCTATAAAACCTATATCGAACTGATGGAGATCACCGAAGAGTTATTTGATTATCTTTTTGATAATCTTGATCTTGAAAGAAAGTTGCCATATGGTGAGGTTGAGATAGACTTTGCGACACCGTTTGCAAAAATACCGTATATCGAGTCGCTTACAAGCATAGGTGGCGTGCCTGTAGAGGTTGCCACAGATAAGGAAAAAGCATTGGCATATCTCCAGGAGCATAATGTCAAAGTGGATCCTAACCTTACATTGGGTTATCTACAGGCTGAACTCTTTGATGAATTTGTTGAGGGAAAACTCATTAACCCTACGTTTATTACAGACTTCCCTGTCGATATCTCGCCACTGGCTAGAAGAAGTGATGAGAACCCAGACATTGCAGAGCGTTTTGAACTATTCATGGCAGGGAAAGAGATCGCCAATGGTTTCTCTGAGCTGAATGATCCTATCGACCAGTATGAGAGATTTAAGGGACAAGTGGATGCCAAAGAGGCAACGGGTGATGACGAAGCCATGCATATGGATACAGACTATGTAAAGGCACTCAGCTACGGTATGACACCAACTGCCGGTGAGGGTATAGGTATCGACAGACTGGTGATGATGTTGACCAACCAGCACAGCATCCGTGATGTACTTCTATTCCCAGCGATGAAACCAGAAGTCCCAAGAGAAGAACTTGCACCGATCTGTGCTGTTGAGAACAAATGTAAAAAATGCGGTAATGAAAATATAGATGAACTGAAACCTGCCAAAAAAGGCAAGGGTATGTTCTGTATAGATGTAGCGGCCTGTAAACAAAGAATGCAAGAGAAGCAAAAGTAAAATTTGGATATAAATCCACTAATAAACCTAACAAAGGACACCTTATGAGTTATGCCATAGAAACATTTGACCCAGAGATTTTTGAAGCGATTGAGAATGAGAGAGAAAGACAAACGGATCACTTAGAGATGATTGCCAGTGAGAACTTTACTATTCCTGCTGTAATGGAAGCGATGGGTTCTGTGTTTACGAACAAGTATGCTGAAGGATACCCGTATAAAAGATATTATGGTGGATGTGAATTTGCTGATACAGTAGAACAACTTGCCATTGACAGAGCATGTGAACTATTTAACTGTAACTATGCCAATGTTCAACCGCATTCAGGTTCACAGGCGAACGGCGCTGTCTATGCAGCACTGCTTAAGGCTGGAGAGAAGATACTCGGAATGGATTTGAGCCACGGTGGTCACTTGACACATGGTTCCAAGCCAAGTTTTTCTGGTAAAAACTACTCTTCTTTCACTTACGGTGTAGAGCTTGACGGTCGTATCAACTATGACAGAGTCCTAGAGATTGCCAAGATCGTACAGCCTAAGATCATCGTATGTGGTGCATCTGCGTATGCAAGAGAGATAGACTTTAAAAAGTTCAGAGAGATCGCTGATGAAGTTGGTGCTATCCTTTTTGCAGATATCGCTCACATTGCAGGTTTGGTCTGTGCAGGTGAACACCCTAGTCCATTCCCGTATGCGGATGTGGTTACTACGACCACACACAAAACACTTGCAGGACCTCGTGGTGGTATGATCATGACAAATGATGAGGATATCGCTAAAAAGATCAATTCAGCGATCTTCCCTGGACTACAGGGTGGTCCACTTGTACATGTAGTAGCTGCAAAAGCGGTTGGATTCAAGCACAACCTCAGTGATGCATGGAAGGTCTATGCAAAACAAGTAAAAGCAAATGCAGCTGTACTTGCCGATGTACTTATGAAAAGAGGGTATGATGTCGTATCAGGCGGTACAGACAACCACCTTGTACTGGTTTCTTTCCTAAACAAGGATTTCTCTGGTAAAGATGCGGATGCGGCACTGGGTGCAGCAGGTATTACCGTGAACAAAAACACTGTCCCTGGTGAGACAAGAAGTCCATTTGTGACTTCAGGCGTACGTATTGGGTCTCCTGCACTTACAAGCAGAGGGATGAAAGAGAAAGAGTTTGAACTTATCGCAAACAAGATTGCTGATGTACTTGACAATATCAATGACACTGCATTGCATGCAACGATCAAAGAAGAGATGAGAGTACTGGCACAAGATTTTGTGATCTATGACAAGCCTATCTACTAAGGTACAACCATAAAAGTTTTTGATTTAGATCTTTTTGATGACCATTATTACATTAAAAGGAATACGATCGTTGAACAGATACAGTTCAGCAATCGTACCTTTTATGCCAAATTTGAACGTATTAATGAACCGCTGACACCACTGCTGTTAGAACAACACCAAAATAGGCAATTTACAATTGCAGCCCCCCTGCTGAAAGAGAACCATACCAACTATCTTGTGATCGAATACAAAGGTGATGAGCACAAAAGGTTTCAGCATCTTATCAAGCACCTCTTTAAGACACTCAATATCACCGACTATCATATCTATCAGGGTAAAGATATTGAACGACTGCAGGTCTTTATAAGAGTAGACCACTTACCATTGGAAGAGGCAGATGCACAACTTCAAAAACTTTCAAATACGCTTAAAGAAAAAATAACGAAAAAATGGAAATGTCTGCCTTCATTGGCACTGCCAGAAGCATACAATATCGTCACACTTCCCTATAATAGACTCTAACATTTAAATAATATATATAAATATGATATAATCAATACAAATTTATATCTGGAGACACTCCCCCTATGCATGATCACAATCTTGATGACTTGATTATCGATAATATCGAACCTAAAAACAGTAAAACCAAAAGCTTTTTAACCATTATCGCATTACTGATCGTTGTATTGATAGTGGCTATTATCCTCACTAAGATCTTACTGAAAACGCCCGATGAGAATAGGCTTGCGTTTGAAGAAGATACCACAGAATTGATAGCGCCAGAGCTCCAGTTAAAAGAGACCCCTGAGCCAAAAAAGGTAAAAGAAGAGCCATCACTTTCAAACATTGTAGAAAGTAAACCTCAAACACCTTTGGTTGAAACAAAAAAAGAGAGCATTGAACCATCGACCGTAGTGGTCCAAAAAGAACCTGTGCTTTCAAATATAGAGGATCAAGAGATTCAAGCACCTGTTTCTCAAATAGGCAAGGAAAATATGGTTCAAGAGTCTTCAGAAAAAGCAGAAAAAGATGCTGCTGACATAGCCTATTGGAAAAAAATGCAAGAGAAGAGGAAGGCTGAACAATTAGCTTACGCATCCATGAAACAGAGTAAGCCAATCGTAACGATCAAAGAAGAAAAAACAGTCAAGCCTAAAACAATAAAAACACCTACACCGGTAGTTACTTCTGTGAAAAAACCGGTAAAGAGACCTGTAGCTTCCAAGCCTGTCCCTAAAACCGTCTCTACAGGAAGATATTATGTACAAGTGGGGGCCTATAGACAAGAACCAAGTCAACGTTTTATATCGGTCATTCAAAACAATGGGTACAAATATATCATGACAAAACCTAATAGAAGCGGTATCAAAAGATTACTCATAGGTCCTTATAGTGATAAAGAGTCCGTAAAACGTGTTCTCCTTGATGTGAGAGACCGTATACATAAACAAGCTTTTGTAACAACAAGGTAGACAACTATGCACAAAACAATACTTTTTGATCAACTTACTCCTGTTGCACTCTATGGGAAAATAAAAGAGATTTTTCCCAATGAAGTCACCATGCTTTTTGAGAGTGTCGTCAATACCAGTGACGGTAACTTCTCTTTTATCACAGTAGGTGCACAAGAGCGTCTCAGCTATAAAGATAAAACAACTGTCTATACGGATAAAAGCGGTCATAAAAAAACCTTAAAAGAAGACCCCTTTAGTTTTTTAAAAACATATTATAAGAGTATTGATCAGGCTGCCTATAAAGAAAAAGCATCAGAACTTGGTTTCTCTTTTGTAGATGGCTTTATAGGTTTTATCGCCTATGATATGGTCAAAGTATTTGAACCTGTGCTCGAAGAGAGTATGGATGCACTGCTCGACCCGCTTGATACACCTGATCTTGATCTGGTACGTCCAAAGATCATCATTGCCTACTCACACAAAAATGCAACACTCACCATACTCCTGAATGATGACTCTATGAAAGAGGGAGTGAGTGCTATCGAAGCTATCTTGACAAACGCATGCACACCAATGCCTCTTAAGCCGGTAGAACTTGAGGGTGAAGGCAGTTTCAGTATCGATGAAGAACGTTTTAAAGCACTGGTTGTAGAGTCTAAAGAGAATATACGTTCCGGCGATATTTTCCAAATACTTTTGGCCAACCGATATACACAAAAAGGAAAAATAGACCCGCTTAGTTTTTACAGAATTCTTCGTTCTAAAAACCCTTCCCCTTATCTTTTCTTGCTGGACTATGAAGATTTCTCTATCTGTGGTTCTTCACCGGAAGTCATGGTACGTCTGACAGACGGTGAGATACTTCTACGTCCGATCGCAGGTACGCGTAAACGGGGTAAAAATAAAGCACGTGACAAAGAGTTGGAGCTTGAGATGCTCAATGATCCTAAAGAGTGTGCAGAGCACCTTATGCTCATAGACCTGGGACGTAATGATGTAGGACGTGTAGCACAGACTGGTACGGTAAAAGTCACAGATATGATGCGTGTAGAGAAGTACTCTCACGTGATGCATATGGTATCGGATGTCGAAGCGATGTTACAAGAGGATAAAGATATGTTTGACCTCTTCGCTGCCACTTTTACAGCGGGAACCATGACAGGTGCCCCTAAAATAGAAGCCATGAAGCTCATCGCACAATATGAAGGGTTAAAACGTGGATTCTACTCTGGTTCTGTAGGATACTTCTCTTTTGATGGGAACATGGATTCAGCCATCGCCATACGTACTTCACTTATCAAACCAGACTCTATCACCCTACAGGCTGGTGCCGGAGTGGTTGCCGATTCAAAACCGGAACTGGAATATCTGGAAGTGAAAAATAAACTAGGTGCACTGCTCTCCACACTCAAAGAGATGGAGACACTCTAAAGATGGGTAAAAACTCCCTATGAAACAGCTCTTTGCCATCTTTGGAAATCCAGTTTCCCACTCCAAATCCCCACTGATGCACAACCTCTCGTTTCAAGGGCTGAAGTTTGACGGATGTTATACCCGCTATCTACTTGAAGAGGGGAGCAGGCTCAAAGAAACCTTCTTTTCACTTGGCCTCAAAGGTATCAACATCACTGTACCTCATAAAGAGCATGCCTATGCTGCGTGTGATGTACTGGATCCTTTTGCCCAAAAAGTGGGTGCGGTCAATACCATCGTTGAAAAAGAGGGAAAACTCTATGGATACAATACAGATGCTCCAGGTTTTTTAAAAGCCATATCTGAATTCGAAAATGTCAAAACCGTCCTTTTTTTAGGTGCGGGAGGTACAGCCAAGTCTACTTCTATCATCCTCAAAGAAGCTGGCTATGAGGTAACCATTCTTAATCGCAGTGGAGATAGGCTCACCTATTTCAAAGAAAATGGATTTGAAACCTATACCTTTGAGGATTTCCGGCCAAAGCCCTATGACCTAGTGATCAATATGACTTCTGCCGGGCTTGAAGATGATGCACTACCGGCTCCATCTGACATACTTGAAAAAGTGGTACCTACCGCAAAAGCCTGTGTAGATGTGATCTATGGGAAAGAGACACCCTTTTTAAAACTTGCAAAAAACCAGAATAAACCGACAAAAGACGGTTCTGATATGCTGCTCTATCAGGGAATCATAGCTTTTGAGTATTTTACAGACCATACTTTTAGCTTTGAAGAGATCAAACCATATATGCAAAAAGCATTTATACTCTAACAAGCCATTTGACTTTAATTAACCTTTAGTCATTAAAATAAGAATATATAGAGACACTATGAGGTAACCATGATAAATATTTTAATGATTGAAGATGATACAGAGTTTGCAGAACTACTCACGGAGTATCTTGCACAATATGATATCAAGGTCACGAACTATGAAGATCCTTATCTTGGTCTGAGTGCCGGTGTGAAGAAATACGACCTACTCATCTTGGACCTTACACTTCCAGGGATGGATGGCCTTGAAGTCTGTAAAGAGGTGGTGGAAAAATATGATATTCCTATTATTATCTCATCCGCACGTTCGGACATCAATGACAAAGTGGAGGGTTTTGCACTGGGTGCCGATGACTACCTGCCTAAACCCTATGACCCCAAAGAGATGTATGCACGTATCACTTCACTGCTTAGACGTTACTCGAAATCAGAACATAACAAAATTGCCACACCTAAAAGTGATTTTGAACTGAAAGGGGATACCATCTATTTTAAAGGAGAAGCACTCTCTTTGACACCTGCTGAATTTGAAGTCCTCTCCCTACTGGTAAAACATCAAGGCATTACACAATCCCGTGAACAGATCATCAATACTTCCAGGGCTATGAGTATGGATTCACAAGGGAAAAGTCTGGATGTCATTATCTCAAAGATACGTACAAAACTGGGTGATAACAAACGTATACAGGCCGTGCGTGGTGTAGGATATAAACTCGTATGATCATCACATCATTACGCAGTAAAATAAGACTAGTATTTTCTGTTACTTTACTTCTGTTGGGTGCACTGTTTATCTTTTCTATCAAATATGACCATGCGATGATAGAAGAGAGGAATATTGCACAAGAACAGGCCATTTCCCATTATCTTTATACCTATTATCTAAAATACGGGAAGATCGATGAAGCCTATCTTGAGGCACAGAATGTGTCACTCATTACAGATAAAGGCATGGTCGTTCAGATAGAACGTTTTTTCAAAGAGAAAGGTGAACTTAAACGTTATGCCGTAGACACCTTCCATTTAAAGCGTATCATCATCATCAACAATGATCGATTTAAACTGATACTTGAAAACAAGAATAAACCACAGTTCCCGATTAAACGTGTCCTCATTTTCTCCACTGTCTTTCTTCTCATTATCTTTTTATATCTGTGGATCATGAAAAGTTTACAACCGCTTTCCGCACTCAAAAGCCAGATCAAGACCTTCTCTAAAGGTAACCTGGATATAGAGTGTAAAAGTGATAAGAAAGATGAGATAGCCGAGGTAGCGAATGAATTTGATCATGCCGTTACCATGATACGTGAACTTCTGCATTCCCGCCAACTCTTTTTACGTGCCATCATGCATGAGCTTAAAACACCTATCGCCAAAGGGCGTCTTGTCAGTGAAATGCTTGAGGATGAGAAAAATAAAGCCCGTATGCACAGTATCTTTGAAAGACTGAACCTTCTTATCGATGAATTTGCAAAGATCGAGCAGATCACTTCCAAGAACTTTGAACTGACGATCAAACCTTACAAGATGAGCGACCTGCTTGAAGCCAGTGAAGATATGCTGATGATAGAGAACCCAAAACGTCTTATCACAACGAACATTGAAAAAGATTATAGTCTATCGGTTGATTTTGAACTTTTTACACTTGTGATCAAGAACCTTCTTGATAACGGTATAAAATACAGTACGGACAAATATATTACCGTGACCATAAATGACAACAAACTGACAATCAGGAATAAAGGTGAAGCGTTGCCAGAGCCGTTAGAAAATTATTTCAAACCTTTCCATGCCTCTAAAAAAGGATTAGGGTTAGGACTCTATATTGTAAAGAGTATTTTGGATATTCATCAAATGGAGTTACACTATCAGCATGAAGATGGAGAAAACATCTTCACACTGGTATAGCCTATTCAGAGTCGTCATCTTTATGTGAAAGCATAAATGCAAGCTCCAAGGCTTGAGATGCATTCAGTCTAGGGTCACACTGGGTATGGTAACGGCTTGCAAGTCCTTCATCCGTAATGGCACACGATGTACTACCTGTACACTCAGTCACATCATTTCCCGTCATCTCCAAGTGTATACCTGCAGCGACAGTACCCATCTCTTTATGAATAGCCACGAACTGTTCTACTTCGGAAAGAATGTTATCAAAATCCCTGGTTTTGAACCCAGTTGAACTCTTTTCAACATTTCCATGCATAGGATCGCAAGACCATACAACATTTTTCCCTTCATCTCTTACACGCTTAAGTAATTTAGGGAAATACTCTCTGATCTTACTGGCACCCATACGTACGATAAGGTTCAATCTTCCCTCTTCGTTATCCGGGTTCAATGCATCAATAAGCTCAATAAGTTCATCTTCTCCCATCGTTGGACCAACTTTACAGCCGATAGGGTTTTTGATCCCTCTAAAGTATTCGATATGTGCTTCATTGAGATCTCTTGTTCTATCACCTATCCATAGCATATGGGCTGAACAGTCATACCATTCACCGGTCTCAGAGTCTTGTCTGGTCAATGCCTCTTCATAGTTAAGAAGCAATGCTTCATGTGATGTATAGAGTGTGGTTTGGTGTAGTTGTGGCATTGTATCACTATTCAGTCCACAGGCTGCCATAAACTTCATTGCATGGTCGATTTTAGTACTGAGCGCATCATAACGCTTTCCAAGCGGATTGTCTCTAATAAACTCAAGGTTCCATTGGTGTACTTTAGTAAGATCTGCCAAACCGCCTCTTGCAAACGCACGCACAAGATTCAGTGTCGCAGCAGACTGATTATAGGCTTTGAGCATATTTTTAGGATTCGGTACCCTTGCTGCTTCAGTAAACTCGATACTATTAATGATATCCCCACGGTAGCTTGGTAACTTAACACCATCAATCTCTTCAAAATCAGAGGATCTCGGTTTTGCAAATTGTCCGGCAATACGTCCTACTTTGACCACTGGCTTACCTGTACCATACATCAAAACCATGTTCATCTGAAGCATCAGCCTAAAAAGATTTTTAATATTTTTTGCATTAAAGTCAGAAAAGCTCTCTGCACAATCTCCGCCTTGGAGCAAAAATGCTTCCCCGCGTCCAGCTTTTGCCAGTTTCTCTTTCAAGTCTCTTGCCTCACCTGCAAAAATAAGTGGTGGATAAGAACTTAATTCAGCTTCTACTTTTTTAAGAAGTTCTTGGTCTTGATATGTTGGTTGTTGCTTTATGGGAAAATTTCTCCAACTGCCTGGTGTCCAACTCATAGTATATCCTTAAAAATAAATTGGACGATTATAGCTAAAAAAAATGAAAAAAAGGAATCAAGTTATTCACAGGGGTGAAAGAAGAGTGAATAACTTTACTTTATGATCAGAATAAGATTTACTTTTTTGCAACAAAGGTCACAAAATTTGCCCATTGAAAGATCGTTTCAATACGCTTAAATCCTGCATCCCTGCACATCTGGATATTCTCTTTGATGGTGAAAGGGATCAGTACATTCTCCAGCGCTTCGCGCTTTTGTGCGATCTCATAGTCACTGTATCCCTGCCCTTTTTTATACTCATAATAGATATCGATGAGCTCCTTGTCAAGCTTTTTATCTTCAAAAACCACTTTCTCAGAAAAAATGAACATCCCATCTTCGTTTAATCCTTGATACAACTTCTTTATAAGTTCAACACGCTGCATAGGCCGGATGAACTGTAACGTATAGTTTGCCACTATGATATCTTCTTCTTGGTAGTCATAGGTCAGCATATCAGCCAATTCCAACTCTATGTTTGCACCGAAAGCCTGACATTTTTGCTCTGCCCTATCCAACATCGCCTGTGAATTATCCAAACCTTTGAGTTGCATCTTGACATCCATTTTACTGTGAAGATCAAGTAGGAACTTCGCGGTAGAAGAACCAAGATCAAGCACTTTTTTACCCTCTTTTTGTTCTGCAAGTATCAAAGAGATGATCAACTTGCGTACTTCATCATAAAAAGGCACGGAACGGCTCAACATATCATCGAACACAGACGCGACTGCTTCATCAAATTCAAATTTTTTTTCTATAGGCTTATTAAACACTTTATCTTGCATTACTTTTTCTTTACAATTTATTTTTATCATTATATTCAAAGAGTAGTCTAAATCAGTTGAAGCATAAAATTTACTTTCTCATGTTTTTTTATCAAAATCAAAGCTTTTTCTATTAGAATTAGAAACAAGGGATTAGAATTAAAAATATGGAAAAATTAACTATACTTATTGTAGATGATGACAAAACTACTACCTCTATACTTAACCACATGTTATATGGGTATACAGATCATATACTCACGGCATCCAATGGACTAGAGGGACTTGAACTCTATCAGACACATCAACCGGATATTATTCTCTCTGATATCAACATGCCGCATATGAATGGCCTGGAGATGGTTGAAGAGATAAGAAAAGAAGATGAACATGTGAAGATAGCCATCTTTACAGACTTTGAAAAACGTGATATTCTCCTTAAAGCGATCGAGCTTGGAGTGAATCAGTTCCTTTCCAAGCCGTTTGCCTCTAAAAGCTTTTCCAAGACCATACAAAGCCTTTATGATGATGTCATAGAGAAAAGACGTAGTAACCGAGAGATTCAGAGACAACAAAATATACTTCATGCCATCAATGAGATGTCACATAACTTTTTACAACAATCAGATTGGATGCAAGCACTCAAAAAAGAGATGCAGAATCTTAAAGAAGCTTCTGACATGTCATCCATATTTATCTACCAAAATGAGGAGGATGAAAATAACCTTTCAGCACAAAAACTTCTCTATATCAATGATAACCCTGAAGCAAAAAGTAAAAAACGTATCCACTACCGTAAACACTATTTCATGCGTTGGAAGAACCAATTAGAGAAAAATCTCTCTATCAATGGAAGCAGAGAGGATTATGACAAGTCAAAAAAGAAACTCTTGGACCTCTTTAAGATCAATTCTCTGCTCATATTGCCTATCTTTGTACAAGATAAATGGTGGGGTTTTCTTGGTATTGGAGATGAGCACAAGGAAACACTCGAATCCACCAATGTTGAAATGCTCAGTACTGCTGCATCCATCATCGGCGCGGCTATCAATAACAGAAACAACCTTAAATCACTTGAAATGTCTTCCGCAGTCTATGAACACACCATGGATGGTGTCTTGATCACAGACAGCAATAACCGTATTCTACATGTGAATGATGCATTTGTCGATATAACAGGTTATTCACTGGAGAATGTGCTGGGTAAAGATCCCAAGATCCTCAAATCCGGGAAACACGATAATCACTTTTACCAGAAAATATGGAACCAATTGTCTGAGAATGGATACTGGCAAGGAGAGATCACCAATCGTAAAAAAAACGGTGAGATCTATATTGAGTGGCTCAGTATCAATACGATCAAAAATGCTCAGGGTAAGATCGAAAATTTTATCGGTATCTTTTCCGATGTCACACACCAGCGAAAAGATGCACATGACCATGCCTACTTAGCCACACATGATCCCCTTACCGGTCTATCCAACCGACTCTTATTCAATGATAGATTGGAACATGCGATCAACCACGCAGACCGGTTCAAGAAATGTATCAGTCTTATATTTTGTGACTTGGATAATTTTAAACCGATCAATGATACTTTTGGTCATACTATAGGTGATGAGATACTCAAAAGAGTAGGAAGTGCGCTCCAAGGGATCTTAAGAAAAGAGGATACCATATGTCGTTTCGGCGGGGATGAATTTGTCATCCTTGTTGAAGAGTTACATAGTTTTGAATATCTGAACGAAATTTTAAGTAGGATCAATGCACTGACACATACACCTTGTGTCATCGAAGGAAATACGATCTCCATAGGGATGAGTATCGGTGCATCCATCTATCCCGATGACGGTGTCACACCAGAAGACTTGATAAAATCTGCTGATTCAGCAATGTACAAAGCAAAGAACAGTGGTAAAAATCGTATAGAGTATTCTCAGCCAGATCCGGATCTTTATTGTCTTAAAAAATATAACAACATGGATGAGGCAGACATACACTACACTACGTAGGCAATTTTAAAAAAGATTATCGGTCAAACCTCTCTAGATCTCATTTGATGATAATCTCTTTTTTGCTGCCGTGATATCATCAAGAATTTGTTCCCTCAGGGCATCTAAACTATCAAACTTTTGATTCATACGGATAAAGTCTACAAATTCCAGTGCAACTTCTCCACTTACTTCACCGATCTCTTGTTCTAAGATATGTGTCTCTACGGCATAGGAGTCATCTGTTGTCACACGATGCCCCAAAAAGCTTACAGAGTCCAACCATTGACCATCAATACAGGTACGTGTGGCATAGACACCTTCCATTGGGAGTTGATACTCTTGTACATGCAAATTGATCGTGGGAACCAACTCTTTTTTACCCAGTCCCTGTCCTGGCACCACCCTGCCTTCTATATAATAGGTTCTACCCAGTAATTGATTTGCCAGTTCGATCTTTCCTTCACGCAGATACGTTTTGATGATACGGGAGTGTACCGGTGTCTCCCCAAGAGTGACCTGTTTAACGATGGAGATATCTTTATTCGTCAGTGTTTTCATCATCTGCGCATTCCCTGCTTTATCTTTGCCAAAATGAAAATCATACCCCACTACGATCGTTTCGAGTGCAGGAAAATCAGCTTCCAGTTTATGGACAAATGCTTCAGGTGTCAATGATTTTATCTTGTCAAAATGGTAAAAGCAGCATGCTTTAGAAGTAAAAAGTGAACGTTTGTATCCCGGTGTCAAGTAACCGGTATTTCTCTCTATGATCACCAGTGCATCTACCTTATCTATAAGCGCCTGATGTCCAAGATGTATACCGTCAAATGAGCCTATGGCGATATGCTTGATCTGATTTCGCAAAGACAACGCTACTTCTCCTTCTTTCTAAAATGATACAGATACTCTTGATTACCCTCTTTACCCTGGACCTGCGAACGTGCCTGGTAGCAAAGCTCCCATCCCAGCTTTTCAGCCTGGGCTTCAAATGCCTCTTTGCGTCTGGCTATCGCATCAATATCCTGTACTACACCTCTGCTGTCACGCTTTACATCCTTCCCCACTTCGAACTGTGGTTTATAGAGTATAATGATATCTGTACCGTTGTGAGCAAGTCTGTCTATGTCCTCAATGATCTGCAGTATGGAGATGAACGAAACATCACAAGTGATCAGTTCAAAACCAACATCACTTTGAAATTCTCGGATATCAGTCTCTTCATACAATGAAAGTTTTGCATTGTTGCGAAGTGAGACATGCAGTTGGTCTTTACCTACATCCACGCAGGAGAGGCTTGTCACACCATTCTCAAGCATGATCTGAGCAAAGCCACCCGTACTGGAACCTATATCCAATGCTCTTTTCCCTTTCAAGTCCATGGGATACTCAGCCAAAAAGTTCTCCAGCTTGCGCGCTGCACGGCTCACATAAAATTTCGTATCTTCCACTTCGACGATGCTGTTCTCATCTACTTTGGCTGAAGCTTTGGCCTTCTTGCCGTCTACCAGGACCTGTCCGGCTTTGATCGCATCATTTGCACGGTTACGACTCTCAAAATAACCCTCTTCTACCAAATATTTATCCAGTCTCACAGCATTTGCCTCATCTCATCTTCCGTCAGTGTTTTCACTCCCAGACTCTCAGCCTTGGTCAACTTGGATCCTGCATCCTCACCATAGACCACATAGTCTGTTTTTTTACTGACAGAGCCACTGACCTTAGCCCCCAGTTTTTCAAGCATCTCTTTGATGATACCGCGGCTTACAGACATAGACCCTGTCAGTACCACTGTTTTACTTTTGAAAGGGTTCTCTTCTGCTTCCACTTTCTCTTCTACGGTAGGTTCTATCGTTTCAAAAAGCTGCAAAACAAAATCATGGTTTACCCGCATAAATTCAAGCAGTGAGTTTGCCATCTCTTCACCGATACCATCCAGGGCTACCACAGTATCAAATGTTGCATCCACGATACCCAGACCAAACTCCAATGCCAGTGCCTTGCTGGCTACCTCTCCGATATGCTCTATACCCATCGCATTCAGAAGACGATACAACGGTACACCCTTGGTCGCCTGGATCGCACCTATGAGATTGTTGATACGTTTCTCTTTAAAGCCTTCAAGGTGTTCAAGATCTTCATACTTGATGAAATAAAGATCAAGGATATCTTTGATGATCCCTTCTTTGACCAGCAGTTCAACGATCTTGCTTCCCAACCCGTCGATATTCATACACCCTTTTCTCGCGAAGTGGATGATCGAGTTAATCACACGATCAGGGCAGTGAAGGTTCTGGCATTTGATCAAGGTGCCTTCATCAAGCAGTTCACTGTTACAGGTAGGGCACACTGTAGGACGTTTAACGATCATTTCACTTCCGTCTCTACGTTCTTCTAAAACTTTGATGATCTTTGGTATCACATCCCCGCTTCGTATGATGATGACAGAGTCACCGATATGGATATCCTTACGCTCGATCTCATCGAAGTTGTGTAGTGTGGCACGGCTGACCATCGCACCTTCAATGTTCACAGGTTCGATCTCGGCTACCGGTGTTACCACACCCGTTCTTCCTACCTGTAGTGTAATCGCATTGATTTGAGTGACTTTTTCGACTGCAGGGAACTTATAGGCACACATCCACTTGGGAAACTTCACCGTGTATCCTAGCTCCTCCTGTTTCGCCACCTCATCGACCTTAAGTACCATCCCGTCCATCATCATAGGTATCTCATCACGCTTCTCAATAAGCATACGGTAAAAAGCTTCTATCTCATCGATACCCTTACAATCCTGTGCAAACGGCGGTTCCAAAAAGCCTAAAGTATAGACATAGTCCATCTTCTCGGAAAGTTTTCGATGTTCAAGCGTGTTTTCTCCAAGTCCCCAAGGATAAAAAACCAGCCTTCTTTTAGCCGTAATGGAACTGTCAAGCTGTCTAAGACTCCCAGCTGCTGCATTACGAGGATTCGCGAAGAGGCTCTCTCCTGCTTCGAGTCTCTCTTCATTGATCTGCTCAAAGTCATCCTTTCGGATAACCACTTCACCGCGTATCTCAATCAGCCCCTTATAATCGATACTGAGTGGTACAGAACGTATCGTCCGTACATTATCCGTCACCTCTTCACCTACGACACCATCCCCACGTGTTATGGCACGTACCAGCTTCCCATCCTCATAGAGTAAGTTCATACTCGCACCGTCAAATTTTGGCTCACAGAAATACTCACACTCCCCTATATTCTTCTCTACACGCTCCAACCACTCTACGACCTCATTTCGGTCAAACACATCTTCCATACTCCACATACGTTTGATGTGCTTCGCCTTGGAAAACTCATCACGCACGATACCTCCGACACGCTTTGTAGGAGAATCTTCTGCCACCTCTGCAGGGTTCTCTGTTTCATAGTCCAACACTTCATGGTAAAGCCTGTCATACTCTTCATCACTGGCAATGGGATTATCTTCCACATAATAAGCATGTGCCCATTTTTTAAGGAGTTTGATCTTCTCTTGGTATTGTTCGTTTGTCATTGTTTATAGTTTACTTTCTCTTTTTTTCCATCATATTTCGGCATAGTATGCAAGATATACACATCCAAAAAAGCTTTTGCCCTCGCAAAATACTCTCTGGCTTTCATCCTGTACGCAGCTGCTGTACCCGGTATATCTTTTGCTATAAAACCTATGGCTTTATGTCCTTTGGATTTGGCGATGAACAGTGCTCTTTCAAGGTGAAATTTCTGGGAGACGATTATATAGTCTTTTAGGTCAAAAATCGCTTCAGCTCTTACCACAGAATCAAGGGTTCTTAACCCGAAAGGATCAATGGTAATATAGCGGTTTGGAACCCCCGCTTTTATCAGATCTTTTTGCATCTTGCTTGTCTCATTATAATACTTGGTACTATTATCCCCGGAAACCACTATAGCTTTCACTTTACCTGCCTTAAAAAGATCGACTGCAGCACGAATACGATAGGTATAAAAGTAGTTCTGCCCGCCACCTACCCTATATTTGGCTGTACCCAATACCAAAGCAGCTTTTTTCGCCGGGACTTTGTCAATAATGTGATACAGATCCGCTTCTGCCTGTTTTGAGATAGAGATATAGATCACAACCAGTGCCATCACTGTGAGCAAAACAGAACCGAGGATCCACTTTAGTATACGTACCACGATTTACAGCATCGCTCTCAAAACTGCTAAAGCTTGTTGATGTTCGGCAACATCATGACAACGCACGATAGAAGCCCCGTTCTCAACCGCTTTCAAATGGATCGCTAAGGTACCTGGCAAACGCTCTTCAGTAGTAGAAGTACTTATTTTGTTGATCATTGATTTTCTGCTTGCACCTACAAGCACTTCACAGCCGAATACTTTAAAATGCGCCATGTTCTTGATCAGGGTCAGATTATGTTCCAAGGCCTTACCAAAGCCTATCCCTACATCCAGGATGATATTTTCTCTGACAAGCCCTAAACCTTCACATTTCGCGATACGCGCCTCAAAAAAATCACTGACCTCCACCATGACATCATCATAATATGGGTCTTTTTGCATGGTCTTTGGTGTGCCTTTCATGTGCATGATGCATAGTCTGGCATCATACTTCACTGCAAGATCGATGATAGCATCATCACTTGCTCCTGTAATATCGTTGATAATCGTAAATCCACTATCCAGTGCATACGCTACAACATCAGGTGTATAACTGTCCACAGAAAACGTTGCTTTTTTATACAGCTTTTCAGCTTTGATGATATCACAAACAGGTTTGATACGTGCCAACTCTTCTTCTGCACTTACCTCATCTGCCCCCGGGCGGGAAGATACAGCACCTATATCAATGATATCTGCACCACTCTCTATCATCTCTTTGATCTGCTTTATGGCATCTTCAGCCTTGAACCTGCTTCCAGAAAAGAAACTGTCATCATTGGCATTGATCACACCCATGATCTGTGTGGGATAGGTTTTTACAGCAAGAAATTTCTTCAGTTCCATAGCGATCGTTTTAAGTCCAAAAGGCTGTGCCAACTCTTTTTTAGAGAGGAGTTCCATATGTTTTCTCGTTCCCATAAGAATACAGTCATAGGTAGGTTTTTCACAGAGTATGACCCCACCAGGTACAGCAAGCTCTGCACCTATGCTAAGGGCATCCTGTTTGAGTATATTTGCAGCGGGTGTTTTAAGGTCTTTGATAAAGAAATGGAGCAGTTCCATCTTCTTTGCCATGATACTGATACCACCGCTCTCTACATTCAATGCTTTAAGGGCTGCTTTTTTATCTGTGATATGTCCAAGTTGATATATTTTCATAGAAGCCCCTTTAGAGTCTTAGTATATTTTACCGTTTTTTTCGAGCCAGAAGTTTCAAAAGCAGGGTATTAAGTACAAATGGTGGCGGTGATCCTACATCCAAAGCAATAAAGGCATTCGAAAAAAGATTTAACGTTTTTTCATCCAGGTTATATGCCTGTGAATAGATAGCATCTTTGCTGATACGTTCCACAAGCGATTTCATTGCCTTGGCATCTGTACGTTTATGGGTTTGTACAAAATCATATACCGTAGCCAAAGAGAGGTGAGATAGATCCAACTCCAGCGCTTCCTCTTCTGTATACGAAGAATGCATCGTAATAGGTAAACGTGAACGAATGGTATCCAGGATCGTAGCTTTGTTCGGTGTAATAAGAATAAACTCTTTTTTGGGTGGGGGTTCTTCTATCACTTTTAAAAGTTTGTTCTGTACCACAGGGGAAAATGTTTTGGCACCAAGGATAATGACGGTGGTCTCATCACTGGCCATATACGCCTTTTCTATCGCAAGTTTTGCATCTTCGACTAAAAAATTATCCTCTTTGATGATCTTCACAAAACGTTCATTTTGTTGTAGCCCTTCGAGCTGGATCACCGTGTCATTGATATTACTGCTGATGATCACTTGGCTCACTAGTCTCATGACTCTAAATCTAAATCCCCGAAAAGTGCTGCTGAGAGTGTGTTATCAAAAAGCTTAAAAAGCTGTAACAGTTTAATATCCAATAAAGCATCCGAACTACGGAAGGCAAAACTATCTTGGACCTCTTCATCCATGACCCATAAAAAGCTGTTTTCATTTCTATAGGCGAGTTTTGTGTAAGGATGATCTCCTTTACCAATATACCAAATATAATAACCGTTAGGATAAGAGATATCCAACATATCTTCAAGAAGTTGCAAGTCCTGTGTCGATTTCATCTCTTGAAAATGAGGGAAACAGCTCGATAGACAGAAGAAAGGAAGCAGTGGTCTGTTTTTTTTCATATCATTGATATTCTTTAAAATATATTGAGAAAACCACTCATATGATTCATCCGTAATGATAAGCGCTGTTTTTCCCTCAATACTTTGAGAAACAGCACTTTTGGCTAAAGGTGCCCATTCATAACGGTACTCTTCCATCCATGAAAAAGAAGACTCTTCTTCACGAATGGTCTCCAGTGTCCACTTTAAAAGCTGCTGCATTTACCCTACTTGTCTAATTCGTAAGCTTCATGAAGTGTACGGATGGCAAGTTCACCATACTTCTCATCTATCACCATAGAGACCTTTATCTCAGATGTAGAGATCATTTGTATGTTGATGTTACTTTGCGCCAGTACAGTAAATGCTGTCGCAGCCACACCTGAGTGGGATTTCATACCTACACCCACAACAGAGACTTTGCATACATGCTCATCAAAATCCATCCCTTGGATATCATGGTCAAAGCTTTCCATCAATCTTTTGGCATTTTCATGTTCACTTTGCGGTACAGTAAATCCAAGATTGGTTGAACCGTCCGTCCCCATATTTTGAATGATCATGTCCACATTGATGTTCGCCTTTGCCAGCATTGTGAAGATCTCTGCTGCGATCCCCGGTCTGTCTGAAACACCTCTAAGTGTCACTCTTGCTTGGTTTTTGTCAAGGACAACACCACTTACTAATACTTCTTCCATACTATTGCTCTCCTTTGTGATAAGCGTACCTTCATTGTCGCTAAAACTACTTTTAGCGTATAGTTTTACATTAAGTTTTTTTGCCAATTCTACTGAACGGTTCTGTAACACCTTCGCACCCAGTGACGAAAGCTCTAACATCTCATCATAAGAGATCGTGTCAAGCTTCTTTGCATTAGGTTCGATACGTGGATCTGTGGTGTAAATACCATCTACATCTGAATAGATCTCACACTGGTCCGCCTTCAATGCTCCGGCCAATGCAACAGCAGATAGATCTGAACCGCCACGTCCCAGTGTGGTCACTGAACCATCTTTATTGATCCCTTGGAAACCTGCTACAATAACGATCTTCCCCTCACCTATAGCCGCTTGCATTGCAGTCGGGTCTATGGACTCTATGCGTGCATAGGTATGTGTATTATCTGTCACGATGCCCGCTTGACGTCCGGTCATTGCTACTGCATCATACCCTTTTGACTGCAAAGCGATAGATAGCAGTGCAGCTGTCACGCGTTCTCCTGAACTGAGCAGCATATCCATCTCTTTTTTTGCCGGACTCTTCGTAAAGTGTTCTGCATACCCTATGAGTTTATTGGTTTCACCGCTCATCGCAGAGACAACAACTACAATGTCATTACCAGCTTCTTTTGCTTTTGCTACACGGTTGGCCACATTTTCGATACGATCTAAATCTCCAACGCTTGTACCGCCATATTTATGTACAACTAACATCTATATCAAACCCTCTTCTATAAAATAATCGATCACTCTACGATACACTTTGCGTTTAAAGTAGGTCACCTTTTTAAATAACTGTTCATACTCTACAAACTCATACTCTTCAAATTCAGGAATATCATATGCCTGTAAATTGATGGTTGCACTCTCTTTCAGGCGTACCAAAAAATATTTTTGTGTCTGCCCGTCAAAAGGGTATGTTTTACCTCGTGACCTTTTAGGAAAGTCATAGGTGATCCATTCAGGAAACTCCCCTAGTACTTCTACATTATCACAGCCTATCTCTTCCAACAATTCCCGTTTCAATGCTTCTCGAGGTGTTTCACCTTCATCGATACCTCCCTGAGGAAATTGCCACGCGTTCTTGATATCACTTCGATGTGCTACAAAGAACTCACACTTGTCCGGATATTTGGAAGAGAGTATGACAGCTGCAACATTAGGCCTATAGCTCTTTTTCTTTTGCATGCTTTTACTCATTTCACATTCTAATTCAATAGGACACAACAAAACTCAAAGTCTTTTATCGCGTTAGTACTGTGCTTCTTTCAAAGAAAGCAAAAGAGACAGGTCTCTTTTGGTAATCAGTACCAAATGGTATTTTTACTTTAGATCTACTAAAATTTATCGATACATTCCTAATTTTCTGATATTATTCTATCTAAACTGCGGTTACAAACATTTGAAAAGTGAGAAAACTATTTGCTAATTTATCTTCATATTCCTTACTGTGATTCAAAGTGTCACTACTGTAGCTTCAATACCTATGTCGACAAATTTGAAACCCAGTCCAACTATATGAAGGCCCTCTATCAGCAACTTTCGTTTGAACTGCAACGTTTTGATGCTAAACCGCAAAGTGTTGAAACACTTTTTATAGGGGGAGGTACACCTTCAACGGTAGACCCAGCACTCTATGCTCCCATTTTCGAACTGCTTCACCCCTACCTGAAAAAAAATGCAGAGATCACTACAGAAGCAAACCCGAACTCTGCAAGCAAAGTATGGCTTGAGGGTATGAAAAAACTTGGTGTGAACCGTATCAGTTTCGGGGTACAAAGTTTTCATGCACAAAAACTCAAAGCACTCAACCGGGCACATAACCCACAACAGGCAAAAGAAGCCATACACACTGCTAAAACACTGGGATATGAACATCTCTCTTTAGATTTGATCTACAACTACCAGGGTGACACAAAAGAGCTGCTTTTGAATGATATAAAGGAAGCCTTTTCTCTTCCTATTGATCATATATCCGCCTATGAACTGACCATCGAGGACGGTACAAAGTTTTCAATGACACCTGAGGTAAGACAGGAGAATGAGGATCTTGCTTTTTTTGTCACGAATGAGATAGAAAAACGGGGCTTTAAAGCCTATGAGATCTCAAACTTCGGTACCTACCAGAGCAGACATAACAGAGGGTATTGGGAACTCAAGAATTATATAGGTGCAGGAGCTGGTGCCGTAGGATTTTTTAAAAACAAACGTTTTTATCCCCAAACCGATATTGAAGCCTATGTTGCAGACCCGCTTAGTATCATAGAAGAAGTACTCACTCCGGATGAGCTACTGACAGAAAAGATCTTTTTAGGCCTGCGCAGCAATGTAGGTGTAGAGAAAGCCCTACTTACAGAAGCGATGATACAAAAAGCAGATACCCTTTGTGAAAAAGAGAAACTTCGTTGCGATGAGACACATTACTATAATGATAATTTCTTCTTGAGTGATGAACTCGCACTCTACATTTTAGGATAATTCGATAAAATACAGCAATTAAATTACAAGGTATATTATGTTTGGTATCGGCTTTACTGAGTTACTTCTCATTTCCATTGTTGCGATACTCTTTTTGGGGCCAGATAAGCTACCTCAAGCGATGATAGAGGTTGCCAAATTTATCAAAGGTGTCAAAAAGACTGTAAGTGAAGCAAAAAGTTCTCTTGAAGAGGAGATGAAAATTGCAGATCTTAAAGAAGAAGCACTGAATTATAAAAAACAACTGGATGAGGCAACGAACGAACTTAGAAATTTTAAAAACATAGATTTTGATGAGTTTGAGGAGGAGATCTCAACAGAGTCTTCTAAAGCAGTTTCAAAAGAGACAACTTCTGACAGTAAAGAGACAGCCCAAGAGGAGACCATTGCCACACAGGTTGAGGCAAAAAATGACACGATAACCTTTACAAAGCCAAAAAAGCAAAAGAAAAAAGAAGCGACGGATGAAACAACAGACAAACCTGAAGGTGATGCGTAATGTTTAGTGAACTCAGACCCCACCTCGTTGAGCTACGAAAAAGACTCGGACTCTCTGTACTCTCGGTATTTATTGCATTTATCATTGCATTTTTCTTTCATGAGGCGATATTGGCATGGATCACAGCACCTTTGAATGAGGCTTTGGACCAAGTGGCACACCTTTCGAAAAAGGCTGCTGATGGGATGGTAACCACCCACCAGGTCGGTGGTGCATTTTTTGTCGCACTGAAAGTTTCGTTTTTTGCAGGTCTGCTCGGTGCACTGCCGTTCATACTCTATCAGATCTGGCTTTTTGTGGCACCCGGCCTGTACAGTAATGAAAAAAAGATGATCCTTCCATTTGTCATAGGCGGTTCGATCATGTTCTTTGTAGGTGTGCTTTTTGCCTACTATGTCGTGACGCCATTTGGGTTTCAGTTCCTTATTACTTTTGGTTCTTTTCTCTATACACCGCTGATCAATATCGAAGACTATGTCGGCTTTTTTACCAAGATTATGATGGGATTTGGTATCGCATTTGAACTACCGGTATTTGCCTATTTCTTGGCACTTCTTGGCCTTGTTACAGATAAAACTCTCAAAGACTTTTTCAAATATGCCGTACTGATCATCTTTGTGGTGGCTGCACTACTTACCCCGCCTGATGTACTGACACAGCTTCTTATGGCTGCACCGCTTGTCCTCCTTTATGGTCTCTCTATTCTCATCGTACGTGTGGTCAACCCACACGTTGAAGATGAAGGTGAAGAGGCAGATGAAGATGAAAAAACTGCCCAAAGCACACACTAATCCTTTATATGAATGAAGAGCTTCTGACAAAAAATTATGACTATGAACTCCCCGAAGGGTTCATAGCTACGGCACCTGTGCAACCCAGAGACCATGCAAAACTGCTGGTGTATGACAGAAAAACCGACACAGTGACCCATACTACGTTTAAACACTTACTCGAGTATCTTCCAAAAGAGTGTGATGTATTTCTCAATGATACCCGTGTGATAAAAGCACGTATTTTCGGTCATAAAAGATCTCTCAACAATCAAGGTGGAGGTCAGGTAGAGCTCCTCTTTAACAAACCTATTGATGCACACCATTATCTTGTACTCATCCGGGGTAAAGTGAAGATAGGTACGGAACTCCTATTTGACGATGAACTTGTCGCTATGGTAACAGAGTTAAATGATGACGGTTCACGCATCGTTACATTTACACATCATGGTAAAGAGATACGTTTTGAGGAGTTGGTACTGGTGCTTGATGCCATAGGGCATATCCCTTTGCCACCTTATATGCAAAGAGAAGACAAGAAAGAAGATGAAACAGATTATCAAACACTCTTTGCCAAAAATGCCGGTGCTGTAGCTGCCCCTACTGCCTCCCTTCATTTTACCCCTGAACTTTTCGCGGAATTAGAAAAAAGACATAAAACACATACCGTGACACTCCATGTAGGTGCGGGGACCTTTAAACCTGTCGAGGCCGAAGAGATACTCGACCACCCTATGCACTCTGAGTATTTTGAAATCCCGGAAAGCTCTGCAAAAGTGCTTGACAGTGATACCCCTGTGTTGGCCATAGGGACCACTGTGACCAGAACGATCGAGTATTATGCACGAACGAAAAAAACACACGGGGAGTGTGACCTCTTCTTAAATCCTTCCAATCCACCCCAAAGAGTCACCTATCTACTCACCAATTTTCATTTACCTAAAAGCACACTTATCATGCTTGTCTCTTCTTTTATCGGAAGAAAAAAAACGTTAGACTTATATAAAGAAGCCATAGAGAAAAAGTACAGATTTTTCTCCTATGGGGATGCGATGTTAATACTTTAGAAAGGATACCTATGAAAGTGAGAGGGGAATATATTTTATTGTTCATTTCAACCCTGTTTCTTTTGAACGGGTGTGCACAGAAGAAACCCTACAACTACCCAAACTATGACATCATCAAACCTGAAAAAATCTGTAATCCCAACAGAAACAACATCCAAGAGCTACTCTACTCTTATCTTGGTAAACCTTACGTCTGGGCCGAAGAGGGGCCCTATGCCTTTGATTGTTCAGGGCTGACCTATAATATTTACGGATCTATGGGGATAGAGATCCCCCGTGTAGCAAGGGAACAGGCAAAAATGGGCAAAGAGGTGAAGTTTAAGAACCTCTATTACGGTGATCTCATCTTCTTTGGTTCTCCGAACAAAAGAAGTAAAAAGATCAATCATGTGGGTATCTATCTTGGTGACGGGTGGTTCGCACATGCAAGCAGTAAAGATAGGAAGGTCATAGTTAGTCACTTTGAGAAGGAACCCATCTATGTTAAACGTATGAAAGTGTGTAAACGTTATTTGAGTGAAGATGAACGCGCCAAATACATGAATTGTGATGTCCCCTTACAAAAGATGGAAATTACTACTTCACGCTATACAACACCCTGGCAGCCAGGCATGAAACTACCTAAAAAAGCTGTACCGAGCTAACACGTTGATCAAATGAACGCATCTATCCTTCATATCAAAGCAGCCATCATGCTGCAGTAATATACTTCTGGATAGAACGATTTAAGGTTTGTATCTCAAATTTATACTTCTCATTATAATTGGCAAGTAATTCATATTTCTTGTAGAGGATCTTATGCAGTATATCATTGATCAACGCATGCATATCCTCTGCACCGATAGCTCCTGTCAACCCTCTCATATCTATACATAACATCTTCACCTGTTCATATCGGTGTTCTTTGATCAATTTGGTGAAGATCTCATCACTGGTACCATATGCAGTAGCAAACTCTTTTAATATTTCGCGATAGAGGGCTTCACTGTTATTGGCATGGGTGATACCCTCATTAATATTGATCCCTTGATAGCTAATGGCCTTTTGTGATTCAACTTCTTTTTTCTTGGCTGCCACTTTGGATGTATCATCAAGGTATGTAGAAAATGCCGTATAGAGTTTACCTATATTGAGCGGTTTTGCCAAAAATGCATTGATGCCACAGTTGAACATCTTTTGTATTTCACTGTCCAGAACCAATGCTGTGAATGCAACGATAGGCATTCCATCATACTGACTCTCGAGACGTATCATTTGTGTAGCCGTAAACCCATCCATGATAGGCATATTGATATCCATAAGCACGAGGTCAAATGGAAACTGACTCTTCTTAACCATATCAACCGCTTCTTGTCCATTATTTGCAACGCTGATATTTATTCCAGAAAGATGCAGCAAGTTAAGCAGTACTTTCTGGTTAATGAGGTTGTCTTCTACTATAAGAATATTTTTACCGGAAAAATCTTGAAAAGAGTGTTGCGTCACACCTTTGGTTTCAGTGAAATCTCTTCTGTATGTTTGTATCTGTTTCGCTTCATCTTTCTGTTCTTCTTCAACTGCAGGTACTTTAATATTATACATATTCACGATCATTTCAAAAACACGTTCTTGATTGAGTGGTTTAAAGAGTTGTGCATCGATCACTTCATCATTAACATTATTTTGATTGGAATGGAGCAGTGAATTCAGGGCAATCACTTTCAGTTCTTTACCCATCTTGATTTGATTGAGATACTGGATCAATCTGATATCGAAGAGACTTTCATCTAAAATAACGATATCAAAAGAGTTTAAGTTAGGCATGGTTTTCATGAATTCTTTTTTAGAAAGCACCGTCACCTCATGTCTGAAATAGGTGAACATTCTTTTGACAGCCAGCGCTGAATTATAATTACTGTCAACAATAAACACCTTTTTCTCTATCAGTGCCTTTTCAGGCAAGCGGTATCTTCGCTGATCAGACTTGTTCACTATGTCAAAAGGCAGGGTCAGTGTAAAGGTACTTCCTTTCTCTTCTCGACTCTCAACAGTAAGTTTTCCCTTCATCATATCCACCAATGCATTGGCGACAAAAAGGCCTAAACCTACGTATTTACCTGTATCGACATCATAATAAGGTACAAATAGATTTTCGAGTGTTTTAGGATCGATCCCTCTTCCTTTATCAGAGAATTGGAACTGTAACTCCACATTTTCTTCAAATGTATCAAACATAGAAACTTCCAACTTCACTTCATCCAGTTCCTCTTGTACCATCAGGTATTCAAGTATACTTTTGAGTGCTTGTCCTAAATGCAGCGAGTCACCTATTAAGTGTCGTGGAACATTTTTATGTATATCAAAAATAAGTTCGGCTTTACTACCCAAAAATTGTGAGCATATGGATCCTGACACTTCATTCAATACGTTATTAATATTAAATGCTTCATTGACGATCTCAACCTGTTTTGATTTTAACCTGAGAAAATCCAAAAGATCATGTGTCACATCTAAAAGTCTGCTTTCAGTGTTTCCTAAAACTGTATCTTTATTTGTAGATGTTTTGGAGAGTTGTTGCGTTTCTTCAAGTGTCTGCTTCGCAATATTATGAACATTTTCACTCATATTGGCAAGTAGGAGATTTTGATTTCTTTCCATCTCCAACTGTTTCTCGAACATGGACTTATAAAACTGTTTCAACTTCTGTGTTTGATAAGATGTAACAAATAATATAGCTATACCCACTATTCCCAAAGCGAAGAGAGCGATCCATAGCCAGAAAGTTTCCGATCCTGCACCTTGGTCTGCTTGTGCATACCCTATACTGCTTAAGCCTATAATGGCCATACTTATTTTGTTCAAATACATACGATATTACCTTATTCTGATAATTTCATACTCTCCATACTGACATTTCCCTACTACAATTCTATCGAAGGATTTTATTTTTTTACTTATTTAGAAGTATAATATTTTATATTCTGACAAACCCGAACAAGATAGTACACTTATGATACATTAAAGATGAAACCACCTATTATTGAAGATGAGTAAAGTTTGGGTACAATTTCACTATGAAATTAGCTAGTATAGATGTAGGACTTAAACGTATAGGTGTGGCGATCTGCCTCGATGGAAAGATCGTCATGCCTCAAAATGCCATTTTACGAAAAAACCGTAATCAGGCGGCAAAGGATCTCAAGACATTTTTAGAAGAGTGGGAAATAGAAAAACTCATCGTAGGCCTGCCAAAAGATGCTGAAAGCTCTGAAGAGATGGAAAGACGTATCAAACATTTTGTGTCGCTGCTTGATCTAGATATAGAAGTCGCCTATCAGGATGAACAGAGTTCCAGTATTGAAGCCAAAGAACTTACCATGGGCCAGTTCAAACACAAAAAAGATGGGAAGCTCGATTCCATCGCTGCAAAGATCATCTTGGAACGATGGCTTGGAAAGTAATACACTAAAGTTTCTTCTTTAATCCTTGAATTCTCTTGTATGCTCTGTTGATATGCTCCTCTTTCACCTCTCCATTTTGAACCAATGTGACTATAGTATCGACCAGTTTTTTTGTACTGACGGTTTTTTTAGGATCCAGCTGGTTTCCTATCAGTAAGATATCATCTCCTGCATTGATCGCCAATTTAAGTGTATTTTTCAACCCATATTTTTGACTGATCGCACCCATTTGAAGGTCATCTGTGATCACCACACCATGATAGCCCAGTTTCCAGCGTAACAACTTTGTAATCGTATTATACGAGAGACTTGCAGGGTATTTGGCATCTATATTTTGGTTAAAGACATGGGCAACCATGACTGTATCTGCTTTGTCTTTTAAAAGTCTATAAGGTTCCAATTCAATATCATCCCAAAGGTTCGTAATATCGACAAACCCTTTATGTGTGTCACCCACCGAAGAGCCATGTCCGGGAAAATGCTTGATGGAGGTAAGTACACCATTGCTATGCATAGCATCGATAAAGGTAGATGCATAGGTAGCAACCACTTTTGGGTCTTTACCAAAGGAACGTCCCAAACCATGAATCACATGGTTTTTCCTATTGATATCAAGGTCCACCACCGGTGCAAGATCGTAATTGATACCTACACTGCTGAGTTCTTCACTCATTTTTGTATAGGTTTCTTTGATCTTACCTTGATCCATTTTGATCACATCTGATGCTTTGGGAAACTTACCGTAAAAGCCGTATTTGCTTTTAAGTCTTTGTACCTTTCCTCCCTCTTGATCTACCGCAATCAGTAATTTCCCATCACTGCTGCATGCCTGAAGTTCTTTGGTCAGAGTGGCCAATTGTTCTTTTGTGGCAATATTCTTTGGCTTATTTTTATTCACCGGGTTATAATCAAATAAGATCACTGCCCCGAGGTTATAGTTTTCTATATCTTTACATATCTGACTCTCTTTAGATGCATGTGTACCATGAAAACCGACCATAAGTATTTGGCCGATTCTTTTTTCCAGTGACAACTCTTGTGCCCATGCATACGTACAAACAAACAATCCCAGACATAAAACTTTTTTTATCATTAAAAATATCCTTTATTTCATCTCACTATTATAGTGTAACTACTCTTTATTTGCATACGGTTAACCTTCCTGTATTACACTACACTTACAAGAGCATCGAGGGACACCTAAAATATTACCCCTCCCTTTTATAAAGTATTTTAGGACTCCTTTTAAAAACATTTTCTCCTTGTCCCAAAGATGCTCTTAGAAAATACTTGATCCATTATTACCCTCCCTGATTTATAATGTGTTCTTCTATTAGTATTCAGTTAACCTTATATGACTATAATACTTTTACAAGAGCATCATCAAGAGATAGACCTCTCTCCCTAATATTTTTAGGTCTATTTCTCATATCATTTTTTCCCCTCCCCCTTTTACATACGATGATGCTCTTTGAAAAAATCTTTTACAGAATTCGAACCAATTACACGATTTTTACATCTTCATAGTGTATAATCTGTTAAATCATCTATAAAGGCCCATTTTATGAAAAAACTATTCACCATATCCCTTCTACTTTTATCACTCTTCAGCTATACGCACGCAGCAGAAGATAAAAGATATTTAGCAGAAATGACCATGACCGACATCACAGGAAAAACCTATGACGTAAGAGGTACAGAACAAGGTCTTAACATTCAAGGTCTTGAGGGGAAAGTCATATTTTTAGAATTTTTCGGACATAAATGTCCTCCTTGCCTCGCTTCAATTCCACATTTAATTAAGCTTCAGGAAAAATATAAAGACACTTTAGCCATTGTCTCTATAGAAGTACAAGGTTATACCCATGAAGAGGTCAAGAAGTTTGCGGAAGAAAAAGGTATGAACTACATTGTAGTCTCCGAAGAGAGAGCAACTGAATTGGTAAATTATATTCAGCAAAGAGCACAATGGAGGGGAAGTATTCCTTTCTTGGTAGCCATGGACACAAAAGGTGATGTACAATTTGTACAAGCAGGTATGCTTCCAGAAGCATCATTGGAAGAACTTCTCTCACAACTTTCCAAAACAGCCAAATAATCTATCTCCCTCTATACAGGGAGATAGATTTTACTAAGAGAGCCTTACAATACCATTTTGTATCGTAATGATCCCCTCAAGCTCTGCTTCATACACCCTGTCACCAAACTTTTTAATACTCTCATCAAATGTAGGTGAGTTTTGGCAAAAATAAAAAAAATCATCTTTTGCTACTCCATCCTCTGCGATCTGCCCAAAAGTAGAAGCAAATGACTCTATGTCATGTATGGCTGTGGCGTTCATCGTGTGCAACAGCTGGTTCGTACCCAAACTTTCGTCAAGTCTTTGAGGAAGCACAAAGATCTTTTTACCCATTTTGAACGCATACTCTACAGAACACATGGAACCACTATTGAGATCCGCCTCAGTAACAATAAGCATATCCCCGAGTGCAACGACCAGTTCATTTCGTACCACGAAACTCCATCCTGTGGCCCTGAAACCATCATTGAACTGGCTCAATACAAGTCCCTTAGTCTCTATACTTTCTATGAGATCTTGATTCACTGCCGGGTATCGTATATCCAATCCGTTGGCTACCACTGCTATGGTATTCTCTTCCCCCGCTCCTGCATGTGCGATCGTATCGACTCCCATCGCTGCTCCGCTGACCACACACACTCCTCTTTTGGCTAAAGCTTTGGCAAGTATATAGGTAGAGTGTCGTGTATAATTTGAGGGTCTTCTTGTTCCCACTATAGAAACTTTGGGTCGTTGCAGAAGATCCAGGTTACCCTTATAAAAAAGAGAGGAAGGATATTTCTTCATTGCATTCAAAGCGGGTATATGTTGAGTAACTGTTTGACTCATGGGGTGCCTTTTTACACCCATGATATCATAGAGGCATATCCAGTATTAAAAATATTACATATTGTCATACTTTTAAAAAGAGTATGGTAATTCAAATTGTGCCCTGACTAAAAGGAGGAAATACCCTTGAGGTGCAGATTATTGATAAAGTTCATCTATATAGATCAGTTTTACATCGTTGAAAATCACAGCTGCACTTGAGAGCGCTTTCATTGTTGTTTGATGAGGATGTCCTATAGCGATGGCATACCCTTTTTTCTTTGCCATTTTGACTGCTTTTTGAAGCTGCAGATGAATATACGGGACCGTATGTATATTATCGATAAAGACATCTCTTGCCACATACGCATCACCAAAATCTTCTACTATCATAGGCACCTTGGTCGAAGCGATCGTTCGACTATCCACAAAGAGAAAACCTTCCTTACGAAGTGTTTTATAGAGTGTTCGCATCGCCGCATAGTTATCAGTAAACACAGAACCTGTATGGTTGTTGATATAGCGTGCCGTAGGGAAAAGTGTTCTAAGCTCTTTTACTCTGGCTTCTATCTCTTCTTTGCTGAAATTTGTCATCAGTGTTTTCGTCTGTTGGTTAAATTGTGCAGTCCCAGACTCCATAGGTAAGTGGATCATATAATGTTCCAAACCTTCAGCTAATTTATGTGAAGTCATCGAACGCTGTGATGGGGGAAATATGGATGGGGTGAGTTTGATACCCGTAGCCTGTATACTCTTGAGCTGACTTCTTGTTGTGACATCATCTATAATGATCACGAGTTTTGGCTGTTCGATCGTATCTGAAGTGATTGTTTTTTGAATGTTCTTGCTCTTTGGTCTCTCTTCTTTTGTAACGACCTTCTCTTCATTTATTTCTTTTTGAGTTAATGGTTTCACAAACGTATTCTTTTCCGTCTTTAGAGCTTTCCTAACAGCAATCTCCTGTTTTTCACGAGGTTTTTCTGTTTTGATCTTTGAAAGTTCCTCTAAAAGTTTCTTTGGACTCTCTGTGCTATCTGACTTATGGCTCTGTGTGAATGTTCTGTGACCATTCATCCTATCCTGCTGAGCCAGAAAATATCCAAAAATCACCATAGAGATCATCAACAAAACACCTAGAACGATCAAAAAACTTTTTTTGAAAGTAGAAGAACCTTTTGCAGGTTTTCTAGCTCTTCGTTTTTGTACTGGCTTTTTTCTGGAAGAAGATCTCGTATTAGTTTTTTTGGGTTGGTTTGCCATGAAGTCCACTGGTTGTTAAATTTCAGCTATTGTAACAAAGTAGCATTAAGAATGAGATATAAAATTTGACAGGATTAAAAAAAGTCCATAGACAATAAAACTAACTAAAGATTTTTAGTGATTTGTATTTAGATTTGAATGTTTGGGAAAGAGAAGCTACAAGTTGTAGCTGACCGCACCCATCATTCAAAGATGGATGCAAAGAACTAAAAAAAATTAGTTAGTTTCTTGGTCTACGATTTTGTTCGCTGAAATCCATGGCATCATTGCACGAAGCTTGTTACCTGTTTGCGTAATGAGTTTATCTTTGTCATTGTTACGCTCAGCATTCATTCTTGGGTATCCTGCTTGACCTTCAAGGATAAAGTCCTTGGCAAATCTACCATCTTGGATCTCTTTTAAGATATCTTTCATCGCTTGTTTTGACTCAGCGTTGATCACTCTTTTACCAGAAACATAATCACCATACTCAGCTGTGTTAGAGATAGAGTATCTCATGTCAGCGATCCCACCTTCGAACATAAGGTCAACAATAAGCTTAAGCTCGTGAAGACATTCAAAGTATGCAAGTTCTGGAGCATAACCCGCTTCAGTCAATGTTTCAAAACCAGCTTGTACCAATGCTGCTGTTCCACCACAAAGTACTGCCTGCTCACCGAAAAGGTCCGTTTCAGTTTCATCTTTAAACGTTGTTTCGATGATCGCTGTTCTACCGCCACCGATAGCTGATGCATATGAAAGTGCCAACTCTCTAGTCGTACCGCTTGGGTTTTGACCCACAGCGATAAGATCCGGGATACCACCACCTCTTACAAATTCAGAACGTACAGTGTGACCTGGTGCTTTTGGTGCGATCATAGTAACGTTAATATCTGCTCTTGGGATGATTCTTCCGTAGTGAATGTTAAACCCGTGTCCAAATGCGATAGTCGCACCCTCTTTAAGGTTTGGCTCGATCTCGTTTTTATAGATCTCAGCTTGGTTTTCATCCGGAAGAAGGATCATAACTACATCTGCTTTTGCTGTAGCATCTGCAACAGAAAGTACTTCAAAGTTTTTAGCTGCAGCTTTTTTCCAAGAAGAACCACCTTCTCTTACACCAATCACAACATTTACACCTGAATCTCTAAGGTTTTCTGCATGCGCATGCCCTTGTGAACCGAAACCGATCATTGCTACTGTTTTTGACTTGATGATGTTGATATCACAATCTTTGTCATAATATACATTTAAAGTTGACATTTATTATCCTTGATGTACGAAGTACGAAAATTTTGGGGATTATATCCAAATAATACTTATTATCGTAAATTTTATCCACAATTGTCTTTTATGATATAATAAATCTTCATATTGGAAAGGAGTGAATTTGATCGAATTTCTCAACGAAACTGTTTTATGGTGGCACTGGATCGTTTTTGGTATAGCATTGCTTATTTTGGATATGAGTATGGGGACCTTTTTTATCCTTGGACTGGGTATCGCTGCGATTATCGTAGGTATACTAGACATATTTTTAGATACCTCTTTTACCCTCGAACTCACCATCTGGATGATACTCTCCATTCTTGTCATTGCTGTATGGTTCAAGTGGTTCAGAGAAGAGCCTGTGACAGAGAGCGGACAGTCAAACTACAGACTCGATACCTTAGGTGTGGTGATGGAAGATATACAACCCCATAGCAGAGGAAAGGTCACATTTGATACACCTGTGCTTGGGAATACCTCCTGGCATGCGATATCAAAAGTAGATATAGCCAAAGGGACACGTGTGAAGATCGTACAGATCAGTGGACAGCTCATAGAAGTTGCACCTATCACTCAAAACTAACTCAAGGAAAAAAAATGGAAATGTTAAATATCGTTATTATACTCGTCATTGCGGTGATCGTTACGCTCTACAAAGGGATCAATATCGTTCCTCAGGGAGAAGAATGGGTAGTAGAAAGACTAGGTAAATTTACGCGAACACTTACTCCGGGTCTCAACATTATCATCCCTTATCTTGAATCCATAAGAGAGCGTGTCTCTACGAGAGACCTTATTTTGGACATTCCTGAACAAGAGGTCATCACTAAAGACAATGCGGTCATCCACACCAATGCCGTTACTTTTGCACGTGTGACCAATCCTAGAGATGCCATCTATGGTATAGAGGATTTTAGAGTTGCCATACAGCAGCTTGTCATGACCACGTTACGTTCTATACTTGGAGAGATGAGCCTTGATGATGCACTTTCAAACCGTGAACACATTAAAGCTAAACTCAAAGACTCCATTATTGATGACGTTGCCGACTGGGGTGTCACAGTCAAATCTGTTGAGATACAAGACATCAATCCCAGTGCTTCTATGCAAGCCTCCATGGAGAGACAGGCAGCCGCAGAGAGAGAAAGACGTGCCATAGAGACCACCGCTGAAGGTAACAAAAATGCTGCCATCTTAGAAGCAGACGGTAAACTAGAAGCAGCTAAAAGAGAAGCACAAGCGCAGGTTGCACTGGCAAATGCTTCAGCAGAAGCTATCCGTATGATAAGCGAAAACATAAAAGATCAGGAACTTCCTGCCATGTTCTTACTGGGTGACAGATATATCAGTTCTTTAGAACAGATCAGTAAAAGTGAAAATTCAAAATTTGTGATTTACCCTGCCGATTTACAAGGTGCGATCAAAGGTATGTTGGGGAATGTCTTTAAAAAGTAACTGACTTGTGCCAGATAACATAAAAAGCTTATGTCAATGATATATTTATGGGGCTTAACATAGTATCTTTTGCTAGCTCTTGTACATTATTCTAAAATTTGTTACTCTAACACTGATACTGAGACTAATGCAAGTCTTCGTGTTAGAGAGTGAGCGTGCTACTTCATCTACTCACACGGCATCACGATCCCTATCAAACCAATACATTATATTTTAAATTTCATTTTCTTTCTTTATTTTGTCTCTATGCATAAATAAATATAACTCTACAGAAGTCTAGGTTTTTATAGGTTACTGGCTTTTCATATCATTGTATAACCTTATAAAGTAATATATTTGATACGTTTGTCTCTGCCTGTCAGCTGCTTCTTCGCTTTAAATGATTATTTTTTATACAATACAATGAATATTATTAAGACAATATTACCTTATACTTTGCATAAGGAAAATACATAACTGTCATAAACGTTATATCCTGCTGGACAACGGAGTGATGATTATCCATATCATCAAAAGGCGATCAAGTTATAGGGTGATCATTTTGCCTGTAACACTATTATGAATTAAAAAAAGGAATGAAAATGTCAAAACTACTTATCAAAACATGGAGTGCATCATGTCTTATTTAGCACCTACAGAATTTGTAAAAAAAATGGTGGATTCGGGAGAATCTAAAGTATATATGTCTACAAAAGATACACTGATACGTGCTTACATGGCAGGAGCAATTTTAGCATTGGCTGCTGTTTTTGCAATTACTGTTGCGATGAAAACAGGTTCAGGTCTTGTGGGTGCAGCGTTCTTCCCGGTTGGATTTATTATGCTCTATTTAATGAGCTTTGATCTCTTGACAGGTGTATTTGTACTGGTGCCATTGGCATGGATCGATAAACGACCGGGAGTTACTGTAGGTCAGATACTTAGAAACTGGGGTCTAGTGGGACTTGGTAACCTTGGAGGTGCGTTAACTGTCGCGGTTATGATGGCGTTCATCTTTACCTATGGTTTTGATACGGATGGTGGTGCTATTGCCCAAAAAGTTGCAGGTATTGGTGAAGCCAGAACACTGGGGTATCAGGAACACGGTATTTCTGGTTGGTTTACTGTATTCATCCGTGGAATGCTTTGTAACTGGATGGTAGCAATGGGTGTTGTGGGTGCGATGATCTCTACAACAGTGAGTGGTAAAGCGATCGCTATGTGGATGCCGATCATGCTGTTCTTCTTCATGGGCTTTGAACACTCGATCGTTAACATGTTCCTTTTTCCATTCTCTTTGATCATGGGTGGTGACTTTACAGTTGTAGACTATCTTCTTTGGAATGAGGTTCCGGTTGCACTGGGTAACTTAACAGGTGGTCTTCTCTTTACAGGTCTGACACTCTATGCAACACACGTAAAAACCGGAGCAAAACGTGAATTGAGAATCAAATCAAAAGACGCTTCAGCTGCATAAGCTGGAGTCTATCAAACATTAGCAAAAAGGATATATTAAATGAAAAAAATTGAGATGACGGAAGCCATCGTTCTGGCAAAAAAAAGTGCCAAGATGAGCTGGGAAGCGTTGGCCGAGAAGGTTGGTCTGTCGGCTACTTTCCTCACTTCGGCTTGTTTGGGAATGAACAGCCTGAAACAGGAACCTGCAGAAAAACTGTGTGAAGTACTTGGTTTAGACGAAGAAGTAGCGATCACTTTACAAGAGTATCCCAACAAAACCTGGGACTTTACGATACCTCAGGATCCATTGGTCTATCGTCTGTACGAAGTCGTCGGTGTGTATGGTGAAACGATCAAAGAGATCGTGGGTGAAAAGTTCGGAGATGGTATCATGAGTGCCATTGATTTCTCTTTGGATATCGACAAAGAAGAGAACCCACTGGGTGACAGGGTGGTGATCACTATGAACGGTAAATTCCTGCCTTACAAATCATGGTAGTGTAGTGCTCAAAGATTAATGCCGGCAGGTCTTAATCTTTCACTACAATCAAAAATGAAATAGAAAAGTTTTGAATTAAGGGCATTTTCTCACACAAAAGCTTTTAATTAAACACTTTTAAAACCTAAGCTCTCAAGAGTATAGATCCAGATACTATAAGGTGACAAAACACAATGGAAAAACAATTAAAGATCTCTATTGGCGAATACTCCACTAAAGGCCGAAAAGAGGTCAATCAGGATTTTCATGATATTTGTGTACCTCAAGAACCCCAATTAACCAACAAAGGGATCGCCATTGCTCTGGCTGATGGGATCAGCAGCAGTGAAGTCAGTCAAACAGCAAGTAAAACAGCAGTCACCTCATTTTTAATGGATTACTTCAGTACACCTGAATCCTGGTCCGTGCGAAAGTCTGCACAACGTGTGATCACGGCAACGAACTCTTGGCTCTATGCACAGACTAGACAAAGCCAATACTGCTATGATGCCAATAAAGGCTATGTCTGTACCTTCAGTACAATGGTGATCAGGTCAACAACAGCCCATATTTTCCATGTGGGTGATGCCCGTATCTATCGATTGAGAGATGACAAGATGGTACAGTTGACCGAAGACCACCGTATGTGGGTGACACAGGAAAAAAGTTATCTTGGTCGTGCCTTGGGTGTGGATTCAGATCTGAAGATCGATTACGATACACTGCCCGTAGAGGTCAATGATATTTTTTTATTTATGACAGACGGTGTGTATGAGTATGTCAGTTCTGCTCTTATCATCAGTATCATAGAGTCATGCAGTGGTGACCTGAATGCTGCAGCAAAACGCATTATCGAAACAGCCTATGAAAATGAGAGCGATGACAATTTGACCATTCAGCTTGTCAAAGTGGAGACACTGCCCGATAAAGATGCCAATGAGATCCAAAAACAACTGAGTGAAAAGCCCCTGCCTCCCCTACTTGAAGCACGAATGCTCTTTGATGGCTACAAGATCATCCGTGAGCTGAGTGCCAGCCATAGAAGCCATGTCTATTTGGCTGTGGATACCGAAACGGATACCTCTGTGGTTCTCAAAACACCTTCCATTGACCTCAGTGGAGACAAGGCGTATCTCGAACGGTTCTTACTTGAAGAGTGGATTGCGATACGTATGAACAATGCCCATCTGGTCAAGTCATATCTGCAGACGCGTCAACGTAACTATATTTATAATGTGACAGAATTTATTGATGGTCAAACCCTGACACAGTGGATGATCGACCATCCCAATCCGACCATAGAAACCGTCCGTGAAATTGCAGAACAGATAGCCAAAGGCTTGCTTTCTCTTCATCGCCAGGAGATGATACATCAAGATCTGAGACCTGATAATATTATGATCGACAGTACAGGAACAGTGAAGATCATTGATTTTGGTTCAACCAGAATTCAAGGAATTGTGGAGAGCAATGCCTATATGGAACAAGAAAATATACTAGGAACGGCACCATACACCGCACCGGAATATTTTCTGGGCGAGGTAGGCACAACAAGATCAGATCTTTTTTCACTGGCAGTGATCATCTATCAGATGATCTCAGGTGAACTTCCTTATGGTACGCAGGTAGCTAAATCTACAACTAAAAAGGCCCAAAAAAAACTGAAATACAAACATTTACATACTGAGACCCATGAGGTTCCCATGTGGATCGATGACGCACTTAAAAAAGCATTGGAACCGAATCCATACAAACGTTATGGAGAATTGTCTGAATTTTTATATGACCTGCGTCATCCCAATAAAGTCTTTTTAAATAAATCAAGACCACCACTCTTGGAACGCAATCCGGTACTTTTCTGGAAGATGGTCTCTTTGGTGTTATCGATCATCATTGTGATATTGTTAAATCAATGATATTCAAATCATTTGCAAACAAAATAGATGAGATTAAAAATGATTATTTTTTATACAGGTTTTTGAATAAAGCTGTGTAAATTAAGATTATACTAATGATATGAAAACTATGAAGGAACCTTGTCCTCCTTTTTTATACTTCTGGTTTTCTAGTAACTTTTATTTTAGATTGTATCATTCATACTTGTCTGCATACTTCCTTTAATCTTGTCCAAAGTGTTAAAAGTTACTCTCCTTTACATAAATATCTACTAAAAACCTAATAAAGTTATATATTTTATAAGGTTTTGAAAAGAAGACAATTTAGGGGTCAATCTTATCATTATCACCTGAGAGGTATAATTTATGCTATTACTGTCATACCTTTAACCAATCACCAAGTAACACATTAACCACTGTTTCTGTTCTTAATATCCTTTGTCCTAAACTAACTGATGTACAACCTTGTTGGCAAAGTAAATCAACTTCATAGTCTATCCAACCGCCTTCAGCCCCGATACATAGTACCTTTGGCATATAATCTTTATTGCTAGTCTTACGCTTTGTAACATCAAGATATGATTTCCAAGATTGTGAAGCATAAGGATGAGCGATCACTGCATTACCTTGCTCTTTATACCCCTTTTTATCTAGTAATAAAGCAGAAAATTCATCTTCAACAAATGGCTTAAAACGTTTTTTAAACTCAATAACTGGTGGCACTGTATCTATGGCTTGTTGTAACCCTTCAAAAACAAACTCATCTATACGGTTTAGTAATGGGCTTTGCCAATAACTTTTTTGAGTACGGTAACTATTTACAATAATAAGTTTATTAACACCAAGAGATGTCATATCCATAATCAATCTACGTAGCACTTTTGGACGTGGCAAAGCAAGAATAACTGTTAAATCAAGTTTAGCTGGTGGTTTTTTATCCAGTGTAACATCAGTAAGAAGTACTTCATTGTTATTGATTTGAGCAATCGTAGCCTTACCTATGTTACCACCAATCTCAGCAATAGTTAAACTATCCCCTACCCTAGACTTTAGTACCTCTTTAATATGAGTAACTTGCTTTGGATCACTAATGCTTTTGGCATTTTTGGGTAATAAAATACAGTTCAAATTATGAAAATAGGGGTCAGTTGATAACGATAACTCATTGCCTATTCCTCTTAATAACCCCATAAGTAGTAGGTTGTTATATTTTTGATACTTTAGCAATCATATACTGAGAATAGCCTTCTTTATCTGATTTAAGTATCTATTTATTACGTATTTTCCTCGTTCCACATCTCCTGATGTGGAATGCAGACTACACTATTAAACTACAATTAGAATATGGGTTACATATCAGGAGAGATAGAACCAGTAAAACCTATTAATTTCAAATGGCAAAAATAAAATTTGTAAGCCTTATAAAGTTATATATTTTATAAGGTTTCTATTTTCAAAGAATTAATATGAATACTCATAAAAAGTATAAAGACATATAACCTTAGTTATACTTTGTTGCTATGAAGTTTAAAAAAGGCTGCCCTATGGATATTGTATTTTATATAGCAATTATGATTCTTTTCACCAGTATCACATTTCTTATGAGAAGGCATGGTTGGGTAGTCTTATGGAATGGTTTTTTCATTTTTATCCTTCTTTTTGTATTAGTATTGGCTCAAAAACATATTGGTAATATTGAAGGATTATTAATAGCAGTAGGACCCTTTGTTGCAGGACAAATGCTTATCAGAAAAAATCGGAAAGTAAATGTCTTCTATTTTGCAAAGCAGACTAAATTTATTAACTGGTGCAACAACAATATTTATCATATTGTTTATACAGAAAATTATCCACAAGAAAAGAGTGCAAGAGCTAAAAGAAGAAAAAATGAAAATAGATAAGAATTATGTTATGGTTTTTGTTTCATATATTGTAATGGCAGTTAGCATACATATATATACAATGAATCACGTCTTTAATTATCTTTCAGATCCAAATTGGTTTGCATTATCGCTTATTACACTGAGCGGTATAACTGCAAGAAAATATAATTTATTAATTCGAGCGAAAGAGGGAAAGAATATTTTATTTTCAATTTTTACTTTTTTTATAATTGTATTACTATATTTTATGCTATTTCGAATTTATAATTATAACTTTATAAATGCGAAAAAAGGGCAGTGGTATTATGTATTATTTTTTTCATTTTTTTTCATTTTTGAAAGTAGGTATTATTTTATGTCATATGAAAATTTAAAAAAAGAACATATGAATATCCAAAATGACTAAAGAAAAAAAATCAATCAAAACCCTATAAAGTTATATATTTTATAAGGTTTTACAATCAACACATTTCTGATATACTTTTTATACTAAAATATTTTTGATAGGGATTCTTCTATGTTGGGTGTTTTATTGGTTTCCACGTTAAACATGGGACGAGAATATAGCTATAAAAGGAGTATGGGTCTATGAAAGTTTCGTTATACGGCGCGCTGTTGAGCGCGGTACTGTTGTTATCGGGGTGCAATAGCTCAGGCTCGTCTGAGCAAATAGATGCCCTCGTACCCATCAAGCCATGGCAATCTTGGGCTGAGTCACTCGGTACACGTGACTACAATGTCACACAGGGAAGCCTCTATATGGTAGATAATGCCGAATGCGTGAAACTGATCGAGGTTTTCGGTACCTGTTTTGCCAACAATCCGGCCGCCCCATACCTGATTCCGCAACTTCCTGTTGAGCAGACGTATCTGGACCCGTATTACGCGTATGAGTTTAATGCCACAGGACCAAACGGCGACAAAACCAATATGTTCTTTCGACTTGGCAAAAACGATGCACTGATGACCATTGTCAATCTTCCTCCCAAAGCGGCCTACATGGGGTATCAAACTTATATGTTCAGCCGTGATACTTCCCATTATGACACATATATGAAAGCCACGCCCAATCCTGAGCGGGCAGAAGTATTTGGCAGTCTAGGCAACGATATCAACAACGTTGTCGTAGAAGAAGGTGCAAATATCGAATGGAGCGGCAATGCAGTGGTTTATATCACGACGGCGAACCAGTCGCTTGCCGATGCACTTGTTGCAGATGCTACTTCCGTAGGATTACAAAGCCAGGTCATTTTCACAGAACCTGTCGGTGACAACACCATACTTGGGAAACAGAGCGCTGCTGATGACTTCGTCACCCTGATACGTTACGCAATGCCTGAAGACGATGCAGCTGCAGATCAATGGAAAGCATCCAGAGACGATAATATCCTCGTATACAGAGTTTCAAAAAACACTCTACCCTTCACTGCATTTCCAACACCGGAGTATACACAAAAAATAACCGTCGACGAATCAGACTACAACGCTTCACTGGTAGAACTGACGACACTGCTGGAAACGCATCTGCAGACGACAACGGGACTTCCTGTGGAAAGCAAGAAGATGCTTACCAGCGAAACCGATATGGAGACCGGAGAATTGGCAGGTCTTGTTGGGCAAGAGTGTATTGAAGAAGGTTCCATATGCCTGGCAGATAACCAGGATACGGATGCGTACCGATTCGGGTTTGTCGGCCTGCTTAGGAATAACCAACCCGTTATCGTGACTGGCGTTAACCATACACTCAATGATGCGGCTACCTATATCAGTCTGGGCGTTTACAGCATGATAGGTTTCTACGGTATAGACAGCATTTCACAAAGCAATGTCGATGTTACCGGATTTGACAAGGGAAATTTGACAGGCTCTGCCGAAGCTGTTCTACGGTCATACAATTTGTATGAGAAAGTCTCACAACGTCTCAAGGATCAGCTACCGATGCTTTATACTGCGGTTGTATCTAGAACTTGCGAAGCATCTTTAGCCAACTATTGTGTAGAGGTCAATACGACCGAGTTACCGCTGCTACATCCTCTGGGCATCACACAGCGTGCCTACGTAAAACCCGGATCAACATCTGGCGCCAACCCGAATGCACTTCTTTCACCATATGTCATCAAAGTCAACGAATAAATAAGGGAAGCCTCATACCTCTTTTCGCTCCAACTTTAAAGGTTGGAGTGTATACTCACCATATCATTGTTAATGAATTTATTCTTTTAAATAAAATATCAACTATGAATAAACCTCTAAATATACAAGAAGTGTTTGAACTAATCCAAAACATTATAATCTAACATATTTTATAAGATTATTCGCTATAACGACGTTTACGAGCCATGAATTTATACCCTTCGATAGAAAACCTTATAAAAAGTGCTATATAGAAGATTTTATAATGAAAGCATCTTATTTCGAAAAGTGCTGATAGTCTTTCACACCTGACCAGTCACCACCCCACAGCCAATCATATTTTTTAAATATTTGAACGGCTTTATCATCTTTCAGTAATACCGCTTTATCAGCATAAGTAGAGTTTTGATGTACTCTTTTTCTATAGGGTGCCGATGCTTTATGGGAGATATATCCTTTTCTGGAAATATAGGGATTTTCTATCGGATTGATATCTATGGCTTTTCCGTAAGAGTGTTTGGACCACTTTTTACTGCCTGTAGCTTTACGGCAGTTAAATGCAGACGTATTGTCCGACTCTATGGATTGCCAGTCACTGCCTTTATAGTCACTCACCAGTCTCATTTTTTTGATAGGATACCCTATTTTATACAGTGTTTCGAAGACCTTTGTCACCTCAGCAGAAACCTCTTTATGCACGATCATCTCACCTATCTGCTCTTCACCGTTGAAATTGATATATTTGATACGTAAATAATGCAGATCTTTTAAGGATACAGGGCAGCCTTTTCTCCATGAGTTTCCTTTAACCATTCTTTGTTTGATCTGAGGTGTGATCTCCGTAATATGAGATTCAAATCCGGCGAAAATCACTACTGTTACTGTGATGAATATATAAACTATTTTTACCATACTTTTATTATAACGTATCGTATGATTTACCTTCCGTTTGTATCTATATGGTATATTTATAATAAAAATAACTATTTTAAGGATAGCACAAATGGAACAATTGAAAACCTATGCTCTAATGACGGGACTTACCCTGTTATTTATCTGGTTTGGGGGTATGATAGCAGGGAAGACGGGAATGATCATCGCTTTTCTTGCCGCAGCAGGTATGAACTTTTATGCCTACTATTACAGTGATACACAGGTATTGAAACATTACCATGCCATACCTGTAGACCACAACTCTGCCACAGGGCTCTATACCATCGTAGAAAGACTCACACATCGTGCCAATCTGCCGATGCCTGCACTCTACATCATTCCCGAAGCACAGCCTAATGCATTTGCTACAGGTAGGGATTATGAACATGCTGCCGTAGCAGTTACTGAGGGTCTTTTAGACCTGATGACAGAAGAAGAAGTGGAAGCCGTTATCGCCCATGAACTGAGCCACATCAAACACTACGATATGCTCATAGGAACCGTAACAGCGACTATCGCAGGAGCTATAGCGATGTTGGCACAGTTTGGTATGTTCTTTGGCGGAGACCGTGATAGACCGACAAACCCGCTTGTCATGATAGCATTGATGATCATCATGCCGCTTGCTGCAACAGTGATACAGATGACTGTAAGCCGTAACCGTGAATTTATGGCGGATGAAGGTGCGGCAAGAATGACAGGCCATCCTGAATGGCTGCAGAGTGCCTTGGCTAAACTTGATAACTATGCCCGAGGCATGATGATGCACGATGCGGACCCGCAAACCGCACATATGTTCATCATCAATCCATTTACGGGTAAAGATATGTCACTCAAACAACTCTTTAGTACACATCCAAGTACAGAACAAAGAATAGAGAGACTTGAAGCGTTAAAGTAATATAATAACTCTTCATGAAAGTGACACTACCGTTTACTTTACAGACCATTGAAGAGAGTTTTTGACCATGTCCCCATTTGCCATACAACTTATCAACGGGTGTCTCATTTCAGACATCGAACAAGAAGACCAGAACAGTTTTCAGGCACTACAGCAATTGGGTGCCATTGAAGAAGTAGACGGGCTTTGGAAACTTAAATCCATCTATCGTGTCGGTAGACTCTACATAGGTAAAGATGGCAAAGGGTATGTGGAAGCAGAGTTCAAAGAGCAAAGAGACCTGCTGATTGAACCCGATGATCTTCGGGGCGCAAAGCATGGAGATGTGGTCGTTGCCAAACGGGTCATAGCCAGACGTGGACGTGCCAGTGGCAAAGTACAGCTTGTCATAGAAAAAGCCCATCTCTTTACGATCGCTTATACACACAGGGATGAATCAAATAATTTTCTTATTCTAGACATCCGTACAGGATTACCAACCCATGCTGTCATGAAAGGCATGGACCTTAAGGCATTCAAACTAGGTACGGTACTCAAAGTAGATATTGATACAGATAAAGTACTTGAAGTGATGGGAACCCTGGATGACCCTATGGTCGATGAGAAGATCTCACTGGCCCTTTATGAGCGTGAAGATGAATTCCCGCCAGCATGTGTCACTGATGCACTGGAGGTTGAAGTGGAAGTCACCAAAGCAGAACATTCTGACCGTGTGGATCTCACACATTTGGATTTCTGTACGATTGACCCGGTGACTGCAAAAGATTTTGATGATGCTATCTATTTTGATATGGAAGAGTATACCCTTTATGTAGCGATCGCTGATGTCAGTCACTATGTGCCTTTCTTTACCCATATAGACAAAGAGGCCAAAAAAAGAGGTTTCACCACCTACCTGCCGCACAAATCTTTTCCTATGCTCCCCCGTGAGCTCAGTGAGAACATCTGTTCACTCAAACCTAAAGTAGACAGGCTTGCCTTCGTATCGAAGATAGCTTTGGACAGGACTACCCTAAAACCGATCAAAGAAGAGTTCTTTGAAGCGATCATCCACTCAAAGCACCGTTTTAACTATGACAATATCGATGCTATATTGGAAAATGGAACAGAAGGAGTTACCGATACCGTAGCCCAGATCCTCACATGGCTGCTTCCTTTACAGAAAATCACCGTCAAATTGCGTAATGAAAGGCTCAAGCACGGCTTTGATTTTAGGTCTGAAGAGACCAAGCTCACGATCGATGCTTCACATTTGCTGGTCAGTACAGAGATAGAAACAGGCACACCGTCACATTCGCTCATAGAAGAATGTATGCTTTTAGCCAACCAGGCTGCAGCGAAACGTTTTACAGGTGAAGGTGACAGTATCTTCCGTATCCATGAACCACCGCAGCTTGCCAAGATGGAAGCGTTACTGACTGAACTTGCGGCCATTGGTCTTTATGTGGAAGAGTATGAAGATGCACCTTCTCTTATACGTGCCATACAAAAAGAAGCAGCAAAAATGAATCTTTCCTCCGAAGTAGATGCTATGGTCATTAAAGCGTTACGGCGTGCAAGCTACTCGGCACAAAATGTGGGGCACTTTGGACTGGGATTCAGTCACTACAGCCACTTTACCTCACCCATACGTAGATATGCCGACCTGATACTGCATCGTCTTATCAAGACACAACTGCGTGATGAACCCGAAGAGGCAAGTTATCTGCTAAGAAATATCGAACCGCTCTGTGCAAGGGTCAGTGAACTTGAGAGAGATGCAACCAAAGCAGAATGGGACTTTAGAGACCGTAAATTCGCACGTTGGGCAGCCACACACTTGGGTGAAACTTTCGAAGCGGAGATCGTTGAAGTAGAAGAGAGTGCTAAAGCCGTACTCTTAGGCGAGATCAAAGGTGTTACGGTGCATCTTAAAGGGGACAATGTGATGCTTTTTGACAGAGTCAGGGTCAGGATCAATGAAGTCAATATCCCTCAAGCCATCATCATGGTTGAATTCGTTGAAAAATTGAGTAAAGATGCCATGGAGTTAGCCTAATGTACCAAAGAGAATTTGACCAGAAACTCAAACAGGCTTTCCCCAAAGCTGTATTGTTTTATGGTGAAAATGACTATCTTGTGGACCATTACATCGATACCTATATCAAAAAAACCGATGCAAAAGAGAGTATGCTCACTCTCTACCACGACGAATGGGATTTTGAACAGGCTAAGAATTTTCTTTCCCAAACCTCTCTGTTTGGTGGTACAAATCTTGTAGTGGTCAAACACGATAAGAAAATACCCAAAAAAGAGCTCGATATACTCATAGAACTTGCCAACAAAAGTGAAGACAACTACTTTCTTTACGGTTATGCAGGTGCTACCAAAGATGCAAAGAGTATGCAAGCGGCTTTCAGTGAGAAAAAAGGCGGAGTATGGGTACGGTTTTTCGAACCGAACATACGTGACGGTATAGCGATGCTACAACAAAAAGCACAGCAGATACAGCTTGACATCGATCACTATGCCCTCCAGCATCTGATGCTCATACTCAATAACAACCTGGCACTCTGTGCCAACGAACTGGATAAACTTGCCATACTGGGTATGAAAGTGACCAGTAAAGATATCGATAGACTTGTCTACTCGACCGCACCTCTGGCAACAGAACAACTGCTCATAGACCTTTTTAACAAAAAGCCTATCACGGCAACCATTACCAAACTGCTTGAACTGGGAGAAGATGAAGCGTCACTGCTTCGCTCCACACAATATTTTGTCAATCAGATTTTCCTCTTTCATGCCTATATCAAACTCCATGGACATGTCGATTCAGCGGCTATTCTTGGATATAAGCTGCCTAAACAGATAGAAGAACAAAAAGCACAGTTGGCTTTACGTGTAAAATCCGCGGCATTGCTGAAAATATTTGAACATTTACTGGAGAGTGAGATACTCATCAAAAAGGCGCCGGGTACGCAAAAAGAGGTATTGGTCTACAGTATGCTGATCAAGCTGCAGGGCTATCTGTAAAACATAATTTTTATTTTATTTTTGGAAAATTTAATAGGTTAAGGTTTTTAATAAGTTGTATTTTGATTTGAGGGTTTGAGTAAAGGAGGCTACTCTAGTAGCTGATTACACTCATCCCTCAAAGATGAGTGCAAATCATTAAAAAGATGACCTATTAAGAGAAGAGTTCTCTCATTACTCCACCAAACCACTCTCTAGTCGCTTTTGCAGTACCTTTGGATCTGAACTTACCGCCACCGTCTTTTGGTTTAGGCACATTGCCTTTACCTACTAGCTTACCGCTTGGATCTGCTGTAAAGGTATGTGTCACCATGATCGCCTCTTCTGGTTTTCCACTTACCATAGAATAACATACATTTGCCGCTTTAGCCGGAAGACCTGCTTTAGGATCATTTGCTTTGGCGTTTAATTGATCAGTGATCTGTCCTGCTGCTCTGTGTGCTGCCCATATCGCTGTCTGTCCACTTGGTGGTATGGCATGTGTCACCGCATCCCCGATCACATAAATATTTGAATCTGTCTTGGATCTGAAGCTATACCCGTCCATCATTGCATACCCTGCACCATCGACTTCAATACCGGCCATAGCCACAACAGGCGAACACTTGTTGATAGGTATAAGGTTACACACTTCATACTTCTCTGTCTTCAATACACCTTCATCATCCGCTTCATCTTCAAACACTTTATAGGTAACGACTTTTTTCTCCGTATCGATATCCACGACCTCGGTCAAACCGTGATACTCAATGATATCCGGGAAGATATCTTTCCAAGATTCTTGAAACGCTGCCCCTTTAGCAAATTTACCGTTTCTTGTATCCAGTGCGATCACTTTTCCTTCGATACCTTCCTTCTTGAGATAATTCGCTACCATAGCTATTCTCTCATACGGTGCAGGAGGACATCTATACTTTCCTGTTGCTGGTGGTATGATGATCACGTTACCGTCATCCATATTCTCAAGTTGCCGTTTCAGCGCAATGTGTTCATTTCCTGGCATCAATGCAGCGGGACAAGCTTGTGAAACTTCTGCGATCTTTTCGGAAGACCAAGTAGGGAATTGTTTTTCATAATCATAAGCGATACCAGGAGAAAGGACAAGAATATCATAAGCGATATCTCCCGCAGTGGTTGTCACCGTCTTAGCTTTTCTATCGATAGACGTCACTGTCGCATGTACAAAATCATAACCATACTTTCCAGCAGGCTGGAAATAGTCACCTACAAACGTGTCTAAACTGACACCATCAAGACCGCCAAGCAGTGTGTTGGAAAAAGGACAAGCCATGAAGATATTGTTTTTCTCGATCACGGTTACTTCAATGTTTTTATCTTTTTTTCTAAGTGCCTTAGCTATGGTCAACCCACCAAAACCACCACCTACAATTACAACTGATTTGCCACTTGTCTTCTTTGCGGTTGATTTTTTCTCGCTAGCTGTCGCAATACTCGGCATTGCTGCAGCTGCTGCAGCAACACCGACAAGTTTAAATGTGTCTCTCCTATTCATTGCCATAATGTCTCCTCCTAAAATGGTATATTGTTGATCACTTTACATCATATAAAGTAACTCTATTATGACAAAAGTTTTCTTTGAATCAACTATTCTGAAGAGTGTAATGAATAATTTTGAAGATATAACAAAAAGCTACATGCAGATGTGGATACCACACCTAATAAGATGTTGATGTGCTACATCATCATCTTATAGCTTACTTTTATAGTCGAATGATATCAGCAGAAAAATTTTTAAGTGTCTGCACTTTTGTCTCTTCTTTCGTAAGTTTTTTAGCCTTTCTTCTGTTCCCATAGAACTTTTTAAACTCATCTTTAAAGGCATCAAAGTAATCCTGGAACTTCACCGGACCCAATACGGCAACTGCCCAGATGTTATCTTCTGCATCCACTTCCAAAATAATAGAAGCCAAACCTTGAGTAGCCGGTCCGCCTACTACTTTCCCGCCTTGTTTAGGTTCAAATCTTGACAGATGGGACATACATACAAATGCGCCACCACTGTAAGCTTTCGTTGTACCTTTTTCATCTATATAATGGAACATACTCATCTCAGGCTGAGGGTGTGTGAGCTGATGTGGACAGATAGCAGAATAGGCAACGATCGTATCCTTTACACCTACGCCTCCCCTATAGATATATTTTGTACCATCTTCAGCTGTAAGTTCAATATCTTTTTCTGCCGGTGAAGTAAGATTGACCATGATAGCCGGTGTACCCACATACGGGTAATTGAATACATAATTTTCCTCAACGGCTAACGCAGAAGCTTTGATAGGATTTCCTTCAGCGTCTTTCAGTTGTACCTTCTCAAAAGGTTGAAACAAACTTCCATCTTCGGCATAAAGTCTTTGAGTGATCAATGACGGAGCAATAGCTACTGCCATGGCTGACGTAGCGGATAACCGTAAAAAATTTCTTCTTTCCATACTGTAATACCTTCTGTAATAAATTAACTTTATTAAATCATACAAAAATATTTATTAATTTTAAGTTTAGGACCGAAAAAAGATGTAGATCCCTCTCTAATGTGCAGCTAAGAAATAATATAGTAAACTATCGCTTCCAAAATTCTTGCTCATTTTTGGACAGCTAATGACAGCTGTATACATGGGCTATTAAACCAAAAGGAAACAATATGACTTGTTATGAAACACTGTTTGTAGTTAAACCTACACTTACAGAAGAAGAGATTGCAGCACAAATTGCGAAAGTAAAAGATGTTCTTGCTAAAGAAGGTGCCGAGCTAGTTGGTACAAATGACATGGGTATGAGAAAACTTGCATACCAAGTAGAAAAACATAACAGAGGTTACTATACTGTTCTTTTCTATAAAGCAGAAGGTGCAACGATCCAAGAACTTGAGAGAAATCTTAAGATCAACGAAGATATCATTAAGTTTTTAACTGTGAAATATACTAAAAACAAAGAGATCGCACAGTTTGATAAACTTGTTGCAGAAGCAAACAAAGGTACGACAGAGACAAAAGCACCTGAAGCAGAAGCGACAGAAGCATAATCAACCATAGATTAGGAGCCACCTTATGTACAACAAGATCATTTTAGCCGGAAACCTCACTAGAGATATTGAGATTAAATATACACAAAGTGGAAGTGCCATTGGTAATACTGCCATTGCAACTTCACGTAAATTCAAATCTGCAACTGGTGAACAAAAAGAAGAAGTTCTCTTTATCGATCTTACTTTTTTTGGAAGAACGGCTGAAATTGCAAATCAGTACTTACGTAAAGGTAGCAAAGTTTTAGTAGACGGAAGATTGAAGCTAGATCAGTGGACAGCACAAGACGGAAGCAAAAGAAGTAGACACTCAGTTACAGTAGAAAACCTTCAAATGCTAGGAGGAAAAGACGAAGCAGCACCTATGGGTGATAACGGATATAGCCAAGGTGGACCATCAGGGTATGATGCTCCATCGCATGACAGCTATAGCCAACCTGCACCGTCTGCTCCAAAAGCTGCACCGCAACCTACGTCAAACATTCCAGAAATTGACATCAATGAAGATGAAATACCGTTTTAGGAGAACACCATGGCAGAAAGAAGAAAATTTAAAAAAAGATTTTGTAAATATTGTGAATCAAAAGTAGACTATATAGACTACAAAGACTTGGGATTACTTAAATTCTCACTTAGCGAGAGATTTAAGATCATGCCAAGAAGACTCACTGGTAACTGTAAAAGACACCAAGAGCTTGTAACAGGGGCAATCAAAAGAGCTAGACAAACAGCACTTATTCCGTATATCGTAGATAGAAAGAATGTTGTTGAAAATCCATTTGAAAACCTTAAATAGACTATAACCATATTCTATATCTAAGCGTTGTCCTCAACATGTTGAGGACAACCACCACTTAATATCTTATTTAACATTCCCCCTCTAACTCAAATAATACATATACTATCGTTTTACCAAAAGTTGTACTAAGCATCACTTATACTTTCTATCATAACTGCATTATGATTATAGTCAGGCTGCAGGGATTCTCTGTCAAGAAGATCATTCGTCAGATAGTTAATCTCACGGTTACTTATCGGTATGAAGATAGATTTTTCATGCACATCCTTTGTGATCAGCGCTTTTGTAATGAGCTCTCCTCTTTTAGAGATCACTTTGATCGTATCTTCATTCTGAATACCTAATTTTTGGGCATCATGAGGATGGATCTCACAAAAGTTCAGCGGTTTATGTGTAAGCAATGTCTGAGGAAGATTTGTTTTGGTACCACTATGCCATTGATCTCTTGTTCTCCCTGTCAAAAGTAAAAAAGGAAACTCCAAACTTGTCTTTTCGCTCTTTAACTTGTTTTCTACAAAGAACAGGTTTCCCTTTTTGTCCGGCGTTAGAAAATGTTTGATCTTTTCACCCCACACAAACGGTTTGTAGGTAAGTGCATCATAGTCTGCTTCAGAGATATCCATATAGTCATTAAGTTTGGTCATCTTTTGATACTCTTCAAAGATCTCTTTTGGAGTCTCAAAATCAAATGCCTTACCAAAACCTAACGATTGTGCCAATAACTGAAATATTTCCCAATCAGGTTTACAGTCAATAGATGTACGGGTCAGACGTTCTTGTTTGGTTATGGTACGATCGAGATTGGTCTGTGTCCCCTCCTTTTCTCCCCAAGGGGCTGCAGGGAGCCTGATATGTGCATATTTGGCTGTTTCTGAATTATCATAGGCATTGATCTCAACGACCAAGGGGATCTTGGATAGTTGTTGTTCCACCCTTTTTCTATGAGGCAGATGATAGACAGGGTCCGTATGACAGATGATCAGGACATCCAGGTCTGCATCCAGCATCTGCGTTGCAGTCAGTCCAGGTTTGTTGTCTATCTTATCGGTTTTCCAAAACGTAGATACCTTTTGAATACTCTCTTCATCAAAACCAAGATGTACCGCTAACATGGTAGAGAGCCCTCCTACTTCCCTTCCACCCATAGCGTTAGGCTGCCCGGTAAGGCTAAGGGGTCCATTCCCTTCTTTAAATATCTTTCCTGTAAGAAGATGGGTATTGAGCAGTGCCAGATTCTTGTCTACACCTTGTACAGACTGATTGAGTCCCATGGTCCATGCTGTAATGATGTTGTCACTCTCACTATAGAGTTCCCAGAATGCATCAAACGCTTCTTGTGTCAATCCTGTACGTTTGAGCATCTTGGTCACCGGTGCACGTTTGAACTTGTTCTTAAGCAGTTCAAAATTGTTAATATGATCTGACACAAACGCTTTATCGTATTTTTCTTCATCGATCAGGCGTTTGGATAGGAGATTGAAAAAGTCAATATCACTTCCCGGTCTGATCGGGAGATAGAGGTCCGCTATTTTCGCCGTATCTGTCCTTCTTGGGTCTATGACCACGACTTTCAAACCATTTTTCTTCGCTTTTTTTATACTATTATGAAAAACCACATGCGCTTCGGCCGTGTTTGCACCGGTTAATATAAGCAGATCAGACTTGAAAATATCATTCATTCTTACGGGTACAAAGTCTGCTCCTATCGCCTTTTTGTATGCAACCACCGCACTTGCCATACAGGTACGGCTATTGGTATCTACATTATTGGTACCGAGAAAACCTTTTGCAAGTTTATTGGCAATATAATAATCCTCTGTTAAAAGTTGTCCGGACAGATAAAAACCTATCTTATCTTTAGAAGTTCTTTTGATACGATCCGTGATCAATGAGATCGTTTCTTTCCAGTCAGAAAGCACAAATGGCTCATCCAGTGCCTCTCTCATATGTGGTCTTAATAACCTTGTAGGTGTCTGCATACTTACCAGTTCCGAGATGCCCTTGGAACAGAGGTTTCCCTGATTGGTAGGATAGGCTAGATTCCCTATGAGATGTTTCTCATCATATTCCAAACCACAACCTACACCACAATATCCGCATACTGATTTGATCATTTTACTTACCTCAAATTACTTTTTCTTTTCCCTATTCTAACCATACTTTAATGTAAAGTTAAGTTTAAATTGATTAAAAATTAACCATTTAATTGATTAAATAATATATATTTATATGATACTATTTTCATACAAAAACATTTTAATGAAAATTTAAGGAGTACAAAATGTTAAAAAAAGCTTTGAAGCTCGGATTAAGTCTCTCGTTGGTCACTACTGCTCTACTCGCAGATATAGAAAAGAAAAAATTGAAGATAGGATTTATTGCACTGACTGACTGTGCACCTATCGTTATCGCAAAAGAAAAAGGATTCTTTGAAAAATATGGTTTGGATGTGCATGTAGCCAAAGAGGGTGGAGGATGGCCCGGGATCCAACAAAAAGTGATCAGCGGAGAGTATGACTTTTCTCACGCACTTGCAGGTATGCCGATCGCTGCGACACTTGGCATCAATGGAAATGCGCACTTGCAAGCCCTGCTCTCTTTAGATTTTAATGGCAATGGTATCACCTATGGAAATAATATCATTAAAGAGATGGAAAAGTATGGTATGGATCAGACAAAAAGACCCTTAGGTTCAGAGTCACTGAAAAAATATATCGATGCCAAACATCAAGCGGAAGGTGCCAACTATCAACCACTGAACTTTGGAATGGTACACCCGGTTTCCACACACAACTATGAACTGAGATACTGGATGGCGAGTTCGGGGATCAAACCTGATGAGGATACAACGATCAAACCTTTCCCTCCTCCTACCATGCCTTCCAATCTGATCGCAGGCAATATCGAGGGGTATTGTGTTGGAGAACCTTGGAACGAACGTATCGTACTCAAGAAAAAAGGTTCCACACTGGTAACCAACTATGATATCTGGAACAATAACCCTGAAAAAGTACTTCAAGCCAGAGCAGATTTTGTTGAGAAATACCCCGAGACGACGAAAGCAGTGATGAAAGCGGTCATTGAAGCACAAATGTGGCTGGATGAGAGCTGGGAACACAGAAAAGAAGCAGCGAAAATACTTAGTAAACCAAACTACGTAAAAGCACCGGTCAAAGTCCTAGAGAAATCTATGACCGGTACCTTCCAGTATCTCAAAGGACAAGATTCCGAGCCAAACCCTATGTTTAACGTTTTTGCCAATTACTATGCGGCCTACCCTTTTTACAGCCATGGCATGTGGTTCATCACACAGATGTATCGCTGGGGACAGCTGGATAAAGCGGTCGATATGAAAGAAGTGATCGAAAAAGTCTACAGACCTGATCTTTTTGCCGAGGCTGCAAAAGAAGTCAACTACTCTCTACCGCCTAGTCCATGGAAAATAGATGGTGTGGATGAATATAACAAATTCATGGATGGCAAGGTCTATGATCCCAATAAAGCTGTGGAGTATATCTATAGTTTCGATGTAACCAATCCAACAGTAAGCAAAGAGGAGCTTATGAAGGCAAATACATGGACGGTGACGACCAAACAACCTGATTATGTTTGCCCCTACGGTCCTGCAGGATGTGCGGATCCTAAGTATGTGCAATAGATACGTCAAAAATTCACGAAGAATACAAAGCTGAATGCTTTGTATTTATACGTGCCTGAAGTGAAAGTACGTCCAGTTATTTCCTTGAATAATATTCATGCTTCAGGTACCTATAAATATAAAATAGAACGAAGTGTCCGGAACAAACAGGACATACAATAAAAGGAAAAAAATGAAAAACGAACTTGCTAAAAAGATCATCTTGCCCATGATGGTGTTTTTTGCCATCATCATGGTCTGGTCATTGATTGCAAACAACGTTGAGGACTTCCCTACACCGAGTGATACCTATATATCTGCTTTTGGCGGGGTGAATGCTGACGGGGATGAGATTGTAGGAGTACTTTCCGATCCGCTCTATATCGCAAACGAGGATGACAAAGGGATCCTCTGGCAGATATTTGCTTCCTTACAGAGGGTATTTGCAGGGTTTTCGCTTGCTATCATCGTTGGTGTACCTTTGGGATTATTTATCGGTATGAGTAAAAATGCACAGTATGCCTTTGATCCGTTCATTCAGATCTTTAAACCTGTTTCACCTCTGGCCTGGCTACCGCTGTTGCTTTTTATCTTCCAAGATATCAATTTGACAGCGATCTCGACGATCTTTGTCACCTCTATCTGGCCGATCATTATCAACACTGCTTTGGGGGTACGCAATGTAAGCGAGGATTATATGAATGTGGCAAAAGTCTTACAGTTCAGTCCGATAAAAAAGATAACAAAGATTATTTTACCCGTAGCCGTACCCTTTATCTTTACAGGTATGAGACTTTCTTTGGGAATTGCATGGCTGGTGATCGTAGCAGCAGAGATGCTTACAGGTGGTATAGGTATCGGTTTCTGGATCTGGGATGAATATAATAATCTGAATTATCATAATATCATCATCGGTATCATCATCGTAGGTATTGTCGGTTTTATACTGGATCTTGTGATGGGGATCATCGCAGATTTTTTTGACTATAGAAAAAAAGGAAGAGCATAATGGGTGAACAAAAGTTTTTACAGTTAGAAAATATTGAAAAAAGATTTCCAATCCCGGGAAAAGAGGATTATATTGCTGTGACCGATGTCGATATGGTGATCAAGAAAAATGAGATCATCTCTATCATAGGACACAGCGGGTGCGGTAAATCTACATTGCTCAATATGATCTCTGGTCTCGATGGCCAGACAGAAGGCCATATATTTTTACAGGGTAAAGAGGTCAAAGGTCCAGGACCTGATCGTGCAGTAGTGTTTCAAAACCATTCATTACTTCCATGGCTCAGTGTCTATAAAAACATAGAAATGGCAGTCAAACAGGTCATGCCCGATCTCAATAAGCAAGAGCTCCAACATAGGGTAGAAAAATTTATCACCATGGTCAACCTTGATCATGCCAAAGATAAACTTCCTGATGAGATCAGTGGAGGTATGAAACAACGTGTCGGTATAGCAAGAGCACTTGCAATTAAACCTAAAGTACTTTTGATGGATGAACCTTTCGGTGCATTGGATTCATTGACCCGTGCCAACTTGCAGGAGCATCTCATGAGGATACAACAGAATGTACAGAACACGGTCATCATCATTACACATGATGTGGATGAAGCCGTACTGCTAAGTGACAGGGTCATTATGATGACCAATGGTCCTGCAGCCACGATCGGAGAAATCCTCGAAGTCGATCTTCCTCGTCCCAGAAACAGGGTAGAACTTCAACATGATCCTGAATATATCAGATGTAGGGAAGCCATCCTCAGCTTTCTTTATGAAAAATTTGCCAAGGAGGATGAGTAACATAGAAAAAATTATTTGCCTAGGGCATCGTATGACCATCATGCAGTTTTAAACATCATGTTTATTCAATCCATCATATATAAAAGGGAAAAAAATGAAAAAAACCGTACTACTCTCACTCGTAACATCTACACTTATCATGGCAGGCGGATCTATCGCACCGGTTGAACCGACCGTTGAGACAACAACAGAAACAGAAATAGGGATCTTCAACGACGTAAAATTCAGCGGTGAACTTCGACCGCGTTATGAATTTGCCGATGACAGTGTGAAGGATGAAGCCAATGCGTTTACCACACGTTTTGCACTTGGTGTAAAGACCGGACTTGCAGGTATTGAGGGGCTGAGTGCTTTTGGACAGATCATGGCAGTGACGAATTTCGGATATGACGAATATGCTCCGGAGCAGCCGGGATATGCATTGATCGCTGATCCACAAAATTCACGTGTGACACAGGCGTATCTTGATTATAAAATGGGTGATACCACCCTACGTGCAGGACGCCAGATGGTGAACCTGGATGACCAGAGATTCATAGGTGCCGTAGGATGGAGACAAATGCCTCAAACCTATATGGGCTATACCTTAACCAATAGCTCCATAGAAAACCTGGATCTTATGGCAATGTATGTGACAGATCGTTATGGGGTGACGGATGCACTCACGACAGGAACAGAATCTGTATTTCTTCATGCCGACTACAAGGCAATGCCTGAACTGAAACTTTCTGCGTATGGGTACCTCTTAGGTCACCAAGCATTTGGAAGTGATACCTATGGGTTAATGGCTTCAGGAAAAGTAGGGATGTTCAACTATATTGCAGAGGCTGCTACACAGCAAGATGCAAGCATGGAATATGAAAGTATGGGGAAGCCTGATGTAGATGCAATGTATTTCAGAGGGGATATCAGTACGAACTACAACGGATTCATTATTGGAGCAGCCTATGAATCACTCGGAGATGCAGACGGAAATACACATGGATTCACCACACCGCTTGCAACACTGCACAAATGGCAAGGGTTTGCTGATGTCTTTCTTGGATATTCTGCTGTAAGTAATACATATGGATTGGATGATATTTATGGAAAGGTAGGATATGTGAGTCCTAAATTTGGTAAACTACTTGCGATCTACCATACTTTCACTACACAGGAGACAGACGGTATACTAAGTGATGATGCAGGAAGTGAACTGGATCTACTTTATACTTATAACTTCTCTAATGGTCTGAACTTTCTGGCAAAAGCAGCTTTCTTCTCTGGAGAAACAGACTCTGTCATCGGTGCAGCACAAAATGATGTGACCAAGTATTGGGTACAGTTAGACTATAAATTTTAATCTCTCTCAGACAAAGTCCGTCTTATAGAACGGACTTTGTGATAAAAACACTCTCCCTTACACTTTTCTCAATACAAGAAACGCTTTATCCGCTTCATTAAGATCATACAGCGTCACACTGTCACTCTGAAGCAGCTTCAAACCACTTAACCTCACTATCTCATCTATCGTATGATAGTATTGCCTAATGGTCTCCTGAGATTTTTTAAAATAGGTTCCCTCTTTTTCAAAAAGCGTGAACTCGGCATGGTACTCACCCTCTTCAAAGTCACTGTCCACCGTTAAAAATCTCTCTTCATCATCCACGATATAAGAGCCTACGGCGACATTCTCAAAACCATGCAGCGTGTTGATATCACACAAAAAATACCCACCATCGTTTAGATGCGCTTTGACACACCCCAGAAATCGTTCCAACTCTGCTTTATCCAGATAGTTCACCATATCAAACACCGCTGTCACTACATCATATTGGCCATCTAGATCGCATAGGTCCACACACTGGGCATCATACCCTTGTTCAAGTGTTCTTGAAACCATAAGGGGACTGAGGTCTATCCCTTTGACCTCTGGTATCTCTAAGGCACCCTGTATCTGACGCAAGAAATCTCCAGAGCCACATCCCACATCCAAAAGGGTCTCAAAATCTATCGTGTTTAAAAAAAGAAGGTAATGGGCATAGAGACTCGGAGCAGCCTCTTTGACACCAAGAAGATCCTCTACTTTTGCATAGAGGTCAAGAGAGTCTGAAGTAGAATTAGCCACGGCTCTCTACAACAGCTTTGATCTTTTCATATAAAGAGAGAATCTCTTCTTTCTTTCCATAAAAACTGTTCTTGTTTGAGATCAAATGTGCAGAAGAGTCCATGATATCTTCAGCCACTTTCAATCCGTTCTCTCTCATCGTTGAACCTGTTTCAACAATGTCCACGATAGCATCAGCCAAACCGACAAGCGGTGCCAATTCTATAGATCCGTAAAGCTTCACCACTTCCACACCTACGGCTTTTTGTGCAAAGTAGTTTTTAGTGATATTGACCATCTTTGTTGCCACTTTGATGTTAGGCCGGGACCAGTCCAGTTCATCTTCATTTTTGATACCGATCGCCACTTTACATTTCCCTAACTGCATATCCAGAAGCTGAATAATATCCAACTCTTTTTCGGTAATGACATCAAGTCCGACCACACCGATATCTGCTGCACCGTGTTCTACATACGTCGGTACATCCTGGTTACGTACATTTAAAAAACGGAACTCTCCCCTATCCAAGATGAGTTCTCTCCCTTCGAACTTAAATTCTCCACCGAAAATTTCAGCAAATATCTCAAGTGTCTGTTCTGCGATTCTTCCCTTTGGAAGTGCTACTGTTAACATATCTCTGATTCCTTCATCACTTTCCGCATCCCGTTAAATACCAACATTTCATCATACGTGGCTTCTTCAAAAAAACTTGATAAAAATTTTCCGTCTCCACCGGTAAAATAAAGCGTTTTACCATCACTATGCTTATCTATGAGTGCTTTTATAGACGCGATTATACCATAGCTTATCCCATCTTTAGTTGTAGAGGGTAATTGCTCTAAGGATATCGTTTCATTCAGCTCTGTCTCTAAGACCGGAGAGATAGAAGCATATGCCTGCAACATAGCTTTTAACCCGGGGAATATAAATCCGCCCCTATACTTTCCCTCTTGCATTACATCAACTGTGATTGCGGAACCTGCATCCACAAAAATACCGTTTTCATGACTCAAACAGAGTGCTCTTCGATCAACACCCATCGTCTCATAAGCACCATCCAAGTGGATCTGTGGTGAGATATTTTTCCATATGGAAATATTTTCTATAGTACTGTTCAAGTGTTGTTTGACCGAAATATAACAGAGTCTCTCTTGGCTATATTTGGCAATTGCCTCATCATAAGACAAATGCTCTACTTTAGAGCCATTATAGATATGAAAATGGGTATTCCCAATATCTGCAAGTAATACCTTACCCTTCATGCCATACCTTCCAGCCGTTCTCTTCAAGTATCGCTTTAGCATGTGAACATAAGGGTGCTTTGATCACTATGTATTTTTTAGTGATCTTGCTGCCGATATATTTTTCAGATTTTTCATGCAGTTCTATGAGGTCAACTGCTTCTTTCCGAAGTACCCTGCTCTTCTTTTCAAGTTCTATCACCAATGCATAATACCCCTTCAGATCAACACCTAAATGAAGTGTAACCTTTTTACGGGAACCTAGCTCTTTTGGCAGGATCTCTTTGAGTGATTTAAAAATAATATCTTTCTGGTTCAGATATTCAACCAATGCTTTCATGATACTCCTTTTAAGGGATGATAACTCTTCATGGTCTCGGACAGATTCTGTTTTTGGATATGTGTATAGATCTGTGTCGTCTCTAGAGAACTGTGACCTAACAACTCCTGCACCACACGCAAGTCTGCCCCACCGATGATCAGCGATGAAGCAAAAGAGTGCCGTAATACGTGAGGTGAGACACCCAAATACTTTTTGACAATTTTATATGCAGAGATACGGCTGAGGGTATCTCCTTTGTAATTCAGCCAAATATAACTGCTTCCCATGTCTTGTTCTTTCATATACTTCTCCAATGCCTGCACAGCGATAGGTGCAAGAGGCACGATACGTTCTTTTTCCCCTTTGGCAAAACGTATCTTCAGCCACCCGTCCACGATATCACTTCGCTGCACATTCAATGCTTCGGAAATACGACAGCCGCTGGCATACAAAAAGAGTATCAGTGCATAATCACGCAGTCCCATGAGCTTACTTCTGTCAATGTGCTTTAAACCTTCTAATATCTCTTCACTGCTCATATACTTGGGTAGATTTTGGGGTACTTTTGCCATAGGGATCTTGATCTTTTCATGTTTGAAATCCTGTTTATGGCAAAAATCGAAAAAAGCATTGATAGAGGAGAGTTTTCTGTTGAGTGTTCTTTTGTTCTCAAAGGTAGATAAAAATTTCAGTATATCCGTAGTATCGAGGTTCGTTAGTGTTGTTTGAGTGACCTCTTCAAGTTGGGAAAGGTCGCCTAAATAAGAAGAGATCGTAAGGGTATCCAGCGCCTTTGTGACACTGAGATACTCTTCGAAAGCTGTCAGAAGATCACTCATAACCTAGTTTAGAGAGTTCAATAATATCACCGTCTTTATAGAGCTTTGTTCCACTGATGAATGCCGGTTCACCCACTTCTCCAAGATCATAGATCTTGTGCTTTGTCAAAGCACTGTCCATTACTATCAAGGATCCTCCCTGGTCTAAACCATACACCCTGCCATCAAACGCTGTTGCTACAGAGTAGTGTGCGAATTTGTACTTTGCTTCTCCCACTTTCTCAAGATCATGATTCAGAGCAAGTATCTCTCCCTCTTTGGTAAAGAGATAGATGGTATCGTTATCATATGCCACTTCAGAGATATTTGCACTATACTCCATTTGCCCGCCACTTCCTAAGGTAAGCAGCCTTTTTGGCGTTGCAGCGATCATTGTATTGCCTTTACGAGACAGATAGATAATATTGTTAAATGCTTTTTCCGTACTGAGATAGACCACTTTGGCATTCTCACTGTCTTCAATGTTGACAATAATGAGTTTCCCGTCAAGCATAGGCATGACGACCAAACCATCGATAAAGATCGGACTTGCAGCTCTTGTATCAATGGCAAATGTGGCCTCAGATCGACTCTCAACCACTTTTCTATTGTCTGCCATGTTATAAATACCAAAGGTATTGCTGTTGAGAATATATGCGATCACACCATTGTGGATCGTTGCAGAAACCACAGGAACTTTGAGAGATACAGCACGTACCGTCTCTTTTGTTTTTTTATCAATGATCTTTAAAATACCCTCAGTATTTGTAGCCAGTATATAGCTATCATTTTCATTTAAAAATCTATACCCTTCACCAAGGTTGATAGTGCTTAACCCTTCTTTACTGATATATTGGCCGCTTTTAAGTGTCCCTCCCTCACGACTGAGATCACTCATACTTCCACCGTACGAAGTGGATGCATTGGATGCGGAGAATGTCTCTTCAGGTTCAAAATATTTTTTGCTACTGCATCCTGAAAAGAGTAATGCTGCTACTGCAAATGTAAGTAGTGACAACCCCTTCATTAGTTTGCCTTTATGGTAGAGTGCATAAGGAACTCTCTGATCACTGAAAGAGAGGAACGATCATCTATAAGCTCCAATTTATTTTGAGCTTTTTTTACATCACCTGCAAGGATTGACAAATAGGCTTCTTCAAACAGTGCCATCTCTTTATAGAGCTTTGACTCCACAGGCTTTTTATTCAGTACTCCTGCTGTATAACCACTTGCGTCAGCGATCACACTGTTTGTACTTGTACTCAAAGACTCTAACCCTTTGATATCTTCTTTTTTCACTGCTTGCGCATAAGTGTAAAGCTCTAAAAGTGCCGGATTGTTCTCTTGAAGCACCTTAAGAGCATTGGCATCCTCACTGTTATTCTGCAGTGTCAAGAAAGCTTCGTTTGCTTTTTCAAGCTTTGCTTCATGCAGCGCACCCATCACAGCTTGTCCACCAAAAAAGAGAATAAGTACGACAATCACACCCCACAAATGAAACTTGTATCTTTTATACAGTGATTCCAGCTTAAAAGCACTCTCAAGGACCTTTTCATCACCACTTAACTCTCTCTTTACATAATTCACATCATCTTTAATGCCCACGTAGCTCTCCTGCAACATTTTTATGCATATATTATACCTTCTGGAGTTAAAAGAGGGGTTATAGTTCTACAGTTCGACGACTGTAATGCCTAAGTTTCCGGGAAGTCTATAGAATTTCTGTATCTTGGGATGTTTTTTAAGATACTCTGTTACCAATTTGGCTAACACACCCCCGCCCGTACCGTGAATGATCTGTACTTCATGCAGTCCGTTCACCAGGGCATCAGAGAGAAATTTATCCACGGTGTCTATAGCTTCATCTGCATACATACCGAGCAGTTTGACTGAAACAGATGCCCCTGACTTTTCAACATTGACATTGACCTCTTTGGCTTTAGGTTTAACTTTTATCTGAGGGGTATCTCCTCTTCTTTTGAGTTGCCCCAAAGGTACTCTCATCTTCAATCCGTCTACGATGATCGTCGCATCTTTACCACGGATAGCCACGATCTCTCCTTTGTGAGAACGGTACTTCACCTTATCACCCTCTTTGAGCGGTACTTCATCTTTGAGTTTCACCTCTTTTTGCTTGAATTCTTTGCGCTGATGTGCCACGTTCAAAAGTCGTCTTCCTTCTGCTGACTCTTGTGCCCTCAACGCTTCTCTTGCTTTTTTTGTCGCTGCATTATAACGGTTTTCAAGGGTTGCAAGGGCTTTTCTATGACTCTCCTGAAGCTTCAGCTCTTCATCCTGGAGTCTCTGTTTTTGTCTCTCTACAGATTTTAACTCATCATCTATTGTTGCGATCTTCATACGCATTTCACGCTCAAGTGAGGTAGATTTTTCTATGAGTTCATTAAGGTTTTCTTTATCCTCTCCATAGACTTTTTTTGCTTTGTTCACAATAGCTGCAGGTACACCGTAACGTTGCGCTGTCTCAAAAGCATAACTCTTTCCTATACTTCCCTGTAAAAAAGTATAGGTAGGTACCCTTTTCTCTTCATCATACAGTGCTGCGATGAGTTCCACCTCATCATCACCTGCCATCAGTGAAGCCAAACGTTTATGGTGTGTCGTCACGATGAAAGTGATACCTTTTTTTCGTAATTCATCTAACATCACGCGAAACAGACTGGCTGCCTCGTCACTGTCTGTACCCAGCTCTATCTCATCAACCCCTACGATGGCATCCTCTTTGCTGAAGAGTTTTGCAAACTCCTGCATACGTCCCGCAAACGTGGAGATATCATTTTTAACCGATTGGGGATCATCAATGACCGCTTCTATGCTTTTATAATGTCCGACCTCTGTCTGTGCTGCATTGCACTTGAAAGGTAGCAGATACTTGCTCATGTAGACTGCCGAGAGCATGGACTTGAGAAGCATCGTTTTACCACCGGCATTGACCCCTGTGACAAGCATGATCTGTTTGGAGAAATCCATCGTGATGGGTACAGGGTTCTCTATGGCAGGGTGTGCAAAATCCTGCAATTTAATACGTTTGTGCTTGCTTGGTAGAACAAATTCATACTCTTTGGATCGTGCAAAACTGACACGTGCTTGATAGTGGTCAAATCTGTCATACTCTTTGTTGATGAATCCCAAGAAACGTTCCCACTTGAAAAAAACCGCTGAAATGTTTTTACAATAGGTGTAGATCATCTCCTCTTTTTTACTGAGCAGGGCAGACTCTTTCTCTTTTAAATGGGTGATACTCTGCGGAATGATATAAAAAAAACCGCCGGGGCTACGTGCAGCTACGGTAGCCTTGATCGCATTGTTAAACCCTCCACGTACCAGTAGAGTCTCTTCTCCCCCGTTAAAGTGTACCTGGGTGTCCACAAGATAATCTCTGAGCTTGCTGGAGTGTGCCAGCTTATAAAGTGTCTCTTTGATCTCTATCTTGTTTTGCTTGATAGCACGTTCCAGTTTAAAAAGTTCCTGATCACGCTCAGCATTGATCTCACCTTCAGCTGTGAAGTAGCCTATGATCTCGATGATCTCTTCAGGAATCTCTATCCCTTGTATCCAGGAGATAAGAGGTTCTGTAAAACCTACCGTCTTTAAGGTATTGAAGTAAGAGATCATAGTGATAAAGGCATAGATCTCATCCAGTGAGAGGACCCCTTGCTTTTTGATCAGATTGAGTTCTCTCTCTAGATTCGGTACGGGGTTTGGTGTAGGAAATTGTACTTTGGAAAGTGCCTGTATATAACGATAATGCTGGTTGATATCTCCCATCATCGCTACAGGTTTTTCTCTGGCTAAAAACTTTTGGAACTGCTGAATATACCCATCCAGGTCCAGTTTTTGTATGATCGTTTTTTCGCTTGATTTTTCTATTGGCACGTCTAAAGTTCCTCAATTTGCTAAATATCCGAATTATAGCGAATTTTATGTAGGTTGAAAAAAGTGTATCTCCCCCCCCCTTCAGATGAACGCACTATAAAAAATTAAAAATTGTATCCCACTTTGATGATCGTTTTGGTATCTGTCGTTTCAAATCCTATAGGAGGAAGATTGTCATAGCGTATTTCTTCTTCCAGATTGACATTGATATCCTCAGCGACTGCAAAAGTTAAGCCTGCTACAGCCAAGACTTCATAGTCATCTGAAAAGTTTTCGAAGTTTTCAAGCGCACCTAGTTTGACATAGAGTGCACTTACTTTATTAAGCTGATTGGTATACTCTAGATACTGGTTGAATGAAAAGAAGTTTTCATCTGGCTGATCATTACTGTATTCTTCTATGTTGTAAGCAATACCTGCTCTGAGTTTGAAAATATGCTGACCGTCATCAAAAAGCTTTTTCCCCACACCTGCAGCTATAGAAGACTTATTATCATAGTCTCTAAATTTATTTCTTAACCAATGTACAGAACTATAGACCAACCATTTTTCAACAACAAACTGTTCGAGTGCAAGATTTGCAGTATACTCTTCATTATCTTTTACATTATTGTTCTCTGTCACAAATGCACTGGTATCAAACATGACTTGAAGTGGATTGTCGTTATATCCTGACATTGTAACAGAAAAGGTATATTTACCATTCAGGCTATATGTCTCTGTATTCCCTGTAACATTTGAAAAACCGATATTGATACTCTGCTTTAACACTTTACTCGCATTGAGCTTTTTATAGTTTGAGAAGGCTGATGCTACATTGGAGACCTTTACTTCACCTGCCATCACAACGACAGAAAGCAGTAAAGTCAATACTGAAAACATCTTTTTGTTCTTCATTTTATCCCTTATACGATTTAATTTTTAAATTGGGACTATAGCAAAATAAAGGTCAGAAGATGGTATTTTGCAGTAAAGTGAGTACAAGAGAAGCGTTATGCCTCTCCACGTATCTGGTACGTGATGTCCCCGGCACCGAAGGCTGTTACAAGTCCATCACTGTACTCTCGTATAATATGTCCGTCTTTAAAGACTTTAACAATCCCATCTTCTTTAGTCACAGAGTCTGCCATGAGAAGTTTATAGCGGCTGAATGCCCCTTTTAGGTCTATATCCACCTTTAATTCCCCGGCAGCCCAGATAGGGAGGATGACCAGTTCATCCACACCTTCAAAACACTCTACAAATCCTTGCAGGTTATCCATAGTTCGGCTGTACTTGTGGGGTTGCCAAATAACATTGAGTTTAGAGAATTGACGCAATCCTTTATAGGTTTGCAGGGATTCCATCGTCACCTTTATCTCTGTAGGATGGTGACCATAGTCATCTATCACCACACACTCTTCTCTATTTTGTACAATGTCAAAACGTTTTTTGATCCCTTTGTAGTGTAAAAGATTTGCTCTTATATCTTCTACCTCTTCACCCAACTCTAAAGCACCCAATATCGCTAATGATGCATCTAACGCAATGTGATTTCCAAAACCGAAGACTTCAAATGCCCCCAGGTCCAAAAGTTCGAATTTTGTATGGGGTTCCCCATCAACCAATACAAACTCTATGTTCTTGATGTCTTTAGAAGGATAAAGTTTAATGCTCTCCATCTCTAAAGAAGAGAGAAACGTATCTTCTGCATTGATGACTCGTATTTGCGCCAGTGACAAGAAGTTTCCATAGGCATTGTAAAAACGCTCTTCGTCATACCCGTAGTACTCCATATGTTCTGGTTCAACATTGGTCACGATCGCAAGATAAGGATTGGAGTTCAAAAAACTCTCATCACTCTCATCGGCTTCAAATACCACTTTGTTGTTCGGGTAATTCCGTACGTTTGAACCAAACTCTTTACTGATCGCTCCAATGAGCGCATTGGATTCAGGTATGATCGATGCGAGCATGGCAGAAGTCGTACTCTTACCGTGTGCACCACCCACCGCATAGACCTCTTTTTCACCCAGTATACTCTTGAGAGCTTCTTTGCGTGAAAGCAGTTCTATACCCAACTCTTTGGCTCTTTGATACTCAGGATTGTTGGGACGTACCGCCGCAGAGTAGATCACCCTGTCGACACCCTCAACCGCATCTGCATGGTGAGGGATAGTGATCTTCGCATTAAAGTTGGTTGCCAGATCATTGGTGATCTCTGTCTGTTTGATATCCGAACCGGAGATCTTATGTCCGTCATTAAAGAGAAACTTGGCCAAAGCAGAGAGTCCGATACCCCCGATACCGATAAAATGGATCTTTTTCATCACTATTGTTCCTTGCTTTCATCAAGCACTCTAAGCTCATCTTGCGCCTGTTTAACATGTGTGTCAAATTTTGCAAGCAAGGCCTCAGTGGGCTCTGTAAATGTCTGTATGAAAAATGCCAGAGGATCATGTGCATCTACCCCTTCTACATCGACAAGATTTTCGATGAAATCTTCAAAACTCTTTCCTTCCATGACTGCAGCCACATGCACCATCATCGCATCTTTCAGCGCTGCATGGTCGATCGTATAGTGCAATACAAGAAAGATCTCTTTGGCACCCTTTTTGTCATTTTCACTGTAGCGTTGGATACCATGTTCATAGATCGCTCTTGCCGTAGCTAAATCCTCAGCATCATTCATATCAAATGACTGAGAAGTCGTGAGCTTTTCAGCCAGTCTGTCAAAGGCTGTGTTGACGATAAATGTAAATATCTCGTTGATCTCATCTTCCGGAGCTTCGATGATAAGCTGTGCATCCAAAAGCTGATACCCTTTTGCAATGCTCTCTTCTTCTTTGCACTCTTTTTCAAGTCTTTGAATATTTGCCAAAAACTCTTGGTCTTTTTTTAACTCTTCTACATGTATTTCCGGTGTTTCCATCATGCTTGCTCCAATGCTAATTTTCTGGCACTAAATGCCGATACCCTCGTCGGTAAAGCGTAAGTGGGGTGTCTTCTACTCTTCCAAGCAACGTGCTATACGTTGCAATGCTTCTCTTGTTTGCTTTTCTTCATAGACAAGGGCCAGTCTTACATACCCTTGACCTTCCCCTTCACGTCCTAAAAATGAACCTGGGAGAACTTTAAGATTATACTCTTGATAAAGTTTGGTCGTAAAGGCTATCTCATCTTCCACTTTGAGCCAAATATAAAATGTCGCTTCAGGTGCTTCAGTACCCAGAATCTCTTTGGCGACTTCAAAATTTTTTTTGTATTTTGCTCTGAATGTGTCTACATGCTCTTGATCGGCCCATGCAGCAGCAGCGGCATATTGAAGTGGGAGGGGAGAAGCACATCCCACATAAGTTCTGTACACCATGTATTCTTTAAGTATCTCTGCATCACCGGCAATGAAGCCTGAACGAAGTCCCGGTGCAGAGGAACGTTTGGAGATAGAGTTGATGACTAGCACATTTTTAAAACTTTCGTTCCCCACTTCCATACTTGCATTGAGCAGTGAAGGAAGTGCTGCATCCAGATAGAGGTCCACATAACACTCATCATTCAGAAGCACGAAATCATGTTTAAGTGCGAGCTCCACCCAATGTTTTAAATCATCCATAGACATTACAGATGATGTAGGGTTGTTAGGTGAATTGAGTATCACAAGATCTGCTTTTGCCAATGCTTCTTCATCCACTACGGGTTGAAAGTGATTGGCTTCATTCAAATTGAGGTAGATCACTTCAGCCCTGGATACTTTGGCAGCACCTTCATAGATCTGATAAAAAGGGTTAGGAAAGACCATAACCGGATTTTCTACATCATGCAGTAAAAACTGTGGAAAATTAAAAAGTACTTCTCTGGTTCCAAATGTCGGAATGATCTGATCATTTGTCAGGGAAAGATCAAAACGTTTTTTGTTATACGTCAACATCCCCTCTCTAAGTTCTGTTTCACCAGCCGTTTTTGGATACTTGTTGAGCAGTTCAGAGGCATCCTTCAGTGCATCCAGTATAAATGCCGGTGTCTCAAACTGGGGTTCCCCGATCGTCAGGCTAAGTGCAGAGTAATCAGGGTTTGGTGTGACATTTTCAAGTAATTGATTGAGTTTCTCAAAAGGGTAAGTTTCGAAGTTCATTGTTGCCCTAAATTTTTAAAGGATTATAACGTATTTGGGGTAAACTATAACTTTACGATGAACGCCCCGCCATTGATAGCTCTACGTACTTTTTTCAACACTTCTCTTGCACTTTTTTCATCTCTATAGCCACCTATGAGTACTTTATAATTCTCTGTATGGCGTACCTTGTAAGGTAATCCTAACGCGCTTATCTTTACTAAATACGCTTTGTGGGGCATGCTCGAAAAAGCGCCCACCTGAATATAATACTCAACAGCACTCTCTTTGGTTTTCCGCTTCATTACAGGTACTGTTTTTGTTTTGACGTTACTGAACAGTGTTTCGGATACAGGCTTCTTGGGCTGCACTTTTGTTTTGGAAGAAGCGGGTACGGTAGATGATCTACCAGGTTCCACTGTACTTTTTGCCAACCACTTCATGATCTCATCTTGCAGTTTGGCACCGCGGTATTTAGCCTTGGAACTGTTAATGATGATGACAACGGTATAGTATTTTCCTGCTTTGTTCTTGACATACCCGCCTATATTTTTCACGCGTCTCAGTGTCCCTGTCTTCATCCATGCACGTTTTTTTACGACGGTGTTTCTAAAGCGGCGTTTGATAGTACCATCCACGCCTGCTATAGAGAGTGTCTCCATCCATCTTGAACCATAACGGTCATACGCATCATCATACATCACAGCCAATAGTTTTGCATTCATTTTTGAAGTACGTGAAAGGCCGCTTCCGTTATCGATCTTTAATTCACCATCACCTAATGCACCTCTTGAATCCAAAATATATTTGATGGCATCTCTTCCTTTTTCCATCGTGGCAGGAGCACCATAGAGTTTCGCACCCAAAAGAAGCAGAAGATGTCTTGCATAAAGGTTATTACTCTCTTTTGCAGTTTCAGAGATGATCTCTTCCAGAGGATCTGAGTAATGGGTAAACAATGCTTTTGCTTCTTTAGGTACCTTACGTAATTTCATACCTCCACTTACAGCTATCCCCTCTTTTATCAATCTATCTTTCAATGCATAATAGAATGACTTATACGGTTTGGTAATGACTTGACAAATATTCCGTGTGCCACATCGTTTGGAGATCTTTCCTTGAAGAAACACCGTAGGCACCACTTCGCTCTTATCAATTTTCACTCTCGGCCAGGAGTATTTTCCTCTACAGGGTTTGTTGACGTGTTCCAATTGGTCAACAACTTTATAACTTTCATCTACATGTTTTTTATGTACTTTCTTTTCTTTGGGGTTCACGCAGACGGTCACCACTCGTTCATTGAACATCATGGCATCCGGCATGGCATTATAGGCACTGTAAAGATTTTCATCAAAACCTGAACTGTCTTGGCTTCCCACCTTGAAATAGCTTCTGTCTATGACAATATCACCTCTGATCTGACGTATACCTGCGGCACGTAACTCAGAGACGATCTGCTCAAGGTCCTCGGCATTTAAGGTCGGGTCACCGAACCCTTGAACCCATAGATCACCGTGAAGCACACCATTTTTCAATCTTCCTATAGTGTAAAACTTCGTAGGCCAACGGTAATCAAATCCCAGTTTCAGGACCGAAGCATATGTGGTTAACACTTTGATCACAGATGCAGGGGTCCTGCTCTTCGAAGCATTGAGTGAAGCCACGACCCTTCCATGTTTACCGGCTTCTTTGATATAGATACTGATATCTTTTTTTGAGATGCCCGATTTGCGTATCTCTTCATTGATGACCTGGGGTAATGCATAGAGCCATAGGGACAGTATCAGATAGATAAATAAACTTCTCACTACCCTGCCTCATATGCATCACGAAGTCGCTGCATCGCTTCTTGAAGTACTTCTTTGGATGTACCCACATTTAACCGCATGAAACCTTCCCCTGCCTCACCAAAACTTTTACCGTCATTAAGCCCAAGTTTGGCTTTATGTAAAAAGAAATCAACCACTTTTTCATGGGTCAGGCCCATACCTCTACAGTCAAGCCACATGAGAAAAGTTGCTTCTGTAGGGACTGCCTTTATAGGGAGTTGATGCTCTGTGAGAAATTGATTCACATAGTTAATATTTGAGCGTAAGTGCTCTTTCAACTCTTCTAACCATGGAGCACCTTCTTTGTAGGCACTCATCAATGCTTCAATACCAAAAGGGTTCCCGTTGGTAATACCCGACCTGTCCTGTTCTACTCTGTAAGCTTGGCGCAATCTGGTATCGGGAATGATCGCATAAGAGGTATTCAGCCCTGCGATATTGAATGTTTTGGAAGGTGCATTTAAAACAACACAATGATGCATGATCTTCTCAAAACTGCCAATGCTGTGGTGTGTTTTTTCATAGACAATATCCGCATGTATCTCATCAGAGATGATCAGTACATCATTTACTATACAGATCTCAATGAGCTTCTCCAATTCCTCTTCAGACCATACCCGTCCGGTTGGGTTATGAGGAGAGCAGAGTAAAAAGAGTTTGGCTTCCTTGGCTTTACGCTCAAAATCCTCAAAATCTATCTGATATCTGCCGTTTTCATAGACCAGTCTATTGTCAAGTACCCTTCTCTTTTGATGCTTGACAGAACTTACAAACGGAGGGTATATAGGTGTTTGTATTAGTATTCCATCTCCCTTTTGACTGTATACAGTGATGATAAAGTTCAAAGAAGGTACTACCCCGTAACAAGGAATGATCCACTCTCTTTCTATCTCCCAGGAAAAACGATCTCGCATCCAATTCTGTATTGATGCGTAATAGGCATCCGGATAGATCGTATACCCGTACATAGGGTGTGAAGCCCTTCTGAGCATTGCCTCTTGTACACATGCCGGTGAAGCCAGGTCCATATCTGCGACCCAAAGAGGAAGCAGATCCTCTCTACCAAACTTTTTCTTTGCTTCATCCCACTTCATACTATGTGTACCTTGACGGCTGATCGCTTCAAACATCTTTACCTCTCCTTTCCCATATGCTCATCTGTGCTATCGTATGCTGGTGCTTCCGTGCAGTCTCTTGTATCACAAACGGGATATCTTTCGTACCGATAAGTCTGAACGCTTTCCCCAGTATCTCTTTAAGCCCATCGAGTGTCGTGATAGTTTCACCATCTCTTTTGTATCCGCCTATCCATTTCTCTTTGGGGGTAGACGCTTCCTGCCAGGTATACGGAGAGGTCAAAATGAGTAGTCCCCCCTCATTGATACGTGATCCCATAGCATCTAAAAACTTTTTAGGATCATAGAGCCTGTCTAACAGGTTACCACCAAAGATCAGGTCAAAATCCTTGTAAACAGGTTTTAAATTACAGGCATCTGCCTGCCAAAATGAGACCTTGTTTCGTACATCATCCAAGTCAAGATCTGAAAGTTTTATCTCATGAAGATTTTCCAGTTCCCCCTCGGTCGGCATAGTGTAACGTAATACACCATCATCTTTGAGCTTCTGTGCTTCCTGTATGAAACGTGCAGAAAAATCCACACCTATGACTTCATCAAAACCGCGTGCCATTTCAAAGGTACTTCGCCCTATGGCACATCCAATGTCCAAAGCTCTGCGTCTAGGTTTATCTTTCATGGTCTCTAAAACGATCCCTGCACACGCTGCCGGATAATTTTCCACACCCAATGCATTTTCACCCCAGCCAAAATGACAGTACTGAGAAATCAGGCTGTCTGTATTATAGATATTGGTTGTGATCGTCTCTTCATAGGTACTCTGAATATACCTAAATCCCGCATGTTGATAAAAATGTCTTCTAAATCCATAACGGCTTTTCTGTGTAGCAAGGTTCCCGCAACTTATCCATGAACCACCCTTGATAATGGTATGTTTACCATCAAAGGTAGGGACTGAAAAATCATCATAGATCGGATGGACCTTAAAGCCTTCAAAAGGGTATATCGGTGTTCGTGACCACTGCCATACATTCCCTATCACATCATAAAATTCACCGTGTTTATAAGTATCCACGGGAACACACGAAGCAAAAGCTTCAAGATTGATATTGGCGATAGTCTTGTCTCTGTCGGTCCATTCAAAGTAGGAAAGTACTTTGCTTTCATCACGCAATCGGATATATTCATCCTCGGTAGGCAGAGTGATGTTGACACCCTCTTTTTGGCTCTTCCACTTACAAAAGGCAGAGGCCTCCAGATGATTGACCTCTACTGGCCAATTTAAAGGAAGGTCTATCTCTTTGCTTAGAGTACGAAGTCTGTACCCATCTTTATCTTTACGCCAAAACATGGGATGTTCTGCCTTTGTATAGGCTTTCCATGCTTTACCCTCTTCACACCAAAACCTATCATTGCTATATCCAGAATCTTTTACAAACTCCATATATTCAGCATTTGACGTAAGATATTTGGCTGCTTTGAATGCTGGTATATGTGCCTGATGATCTCCATATTCATTGTCCCAGCCAAAAAACTGTGCATTGTTGTTTTTCCCCAGATTCACTCTACCTTGGTTTACATCCAGCAGTATATTTTGAGGTGCAGCAGCGACCATTTCACACTCTCTCCATTCTCTGTTTTCTTCTATGGATTCAAATGGAAGTTGGCGTATCAATACCGAAGAAGTTTCAAGATGGATATTTTCATGTTCAATTCCCATCAAAATCACCCACCAGGGTGAATCTTGCATGATAGGAAGTTCTAAAGGAAGTACATCGATAAGCGAAGAGACTTTCGCATAGACTTTGTCACGGTAAGCTTGGGTTTCTTTTAACGTAGGCCAGTCATAATGTTTTTCATTCAAATCATCCCAGCTCATTTCATCTACACCCACGGCAAAAAGTGATTCAAGTCTGGGATCTACACGTTCATTAATGATCTTGGCAAGTATGAATTTGTTAATGAAAAATGTAGCTGTATGGCCATAGTAAAATATGATGGGATGACGAAGAGGATCCGCTTTTTTAAAATAAGCACTTTCATCTGCAACGAGATGAAAAAGAGATTCATATCGCTTATAACAATATTGAAAATAATCTTTGATCTCTTTTCGTTTCTCTTCGGGGTCTGTTCCATGAAGTGTAGGCATCTTTATCACGTCTCATTCCTTGGAATTACTGTACATGTAAGATACCGAACAACGCTTAAAAATCTGCCTTCTCTTTTGCACTCTCGATCATAGAGATAAAAATCGTATAAAGGTTCGCGATCACAGCACCGATCACTAATCCTGTTGCCAATGCATCGTTCCCATAAAACTGCAGAGCAAAAAATGCAGGGAGAAGATGTAGGTCAGCAACCAATGAACCTGCCAAAAGCTCAGCTGAAAGTAGATTTCTTACCCCTATCTTCAACAGTGTTGAGATCACATTCACAGACCCTGCTATAAACAGTGCTACGATAGAGTGATCATACAAAAATGCTGCTGATGTCGTAAGTGACATCAACGTAAAAAACATATAAAAAACTTTACCCCAATTCATCCAAACTCCTTAAACTTTAACTATAGTGTACCATTTTCATACATAGCACGCATTTTTTCTTTCTCTTTTTCTCTTTTGAGTTTTTCTGCTTCCTTTTCTCTGAAGCCCCCTACGGAGAAACCAAGCCACATCAAGATTGGTGATGCAACAAAAATAGAAGAGTATGTACCCACTATCACACCTACAAGCAGCGTGAAACTGAACCCGTTAATGATCTCTCCACCAAACAGATAGAGTGTAAGAACCACAAAGAATGTGGTGAGTGATGTCAACGTTGTACGGGAAAGTGTACGGGTGACAGACTCATCAATGATAGCCCCAAGGTCCGGATCTTTGATCGTTCTGATACCCTCACGAATACGGTCAAAGACAATGATCGTATCGTTCAATGAATATCCGAGTATGGTCAATAGTGCCGCAAGAATGTCAAGGTTTACCTCAACATTGAACAGTACGATCATACCCATAGCAATGGTCACATCATGCATGAGTGCCATTACAGAGGCAACGGCAAAACGCCACTCAAATCTAAAGGATACATAAATAAGGATACCGATGATCGCAAGCACCATCGCCATCAATCCCTTTTCACGTAGCTCTGATCCAACCTTTGCCCCTACCATATCCACACGTCTTACTTCAAAGTTACCCGTATCTTGAAGCAGTGCTCTGATCTGATCACCGACATCCACACCCAAGGCTTTTGAACTTGTCTTCGTACGTATGACCACTTCATCTTCACCACCGAAGAAAGTCACGGTTGCACCTTCATAGGATCTATCAGAGTCTATTGCTTCTCTCACCTTCTCTATCGGTGCTTTACCGTTGTATTGTACCTGTATAAGTGTACCACCTGCAAAGTCTATACCGTAGTTAAATCCCTTCCCAATGATCAACCCCAGAGACAGTATCAACAGAGTGACCGAAAGTAATCCAAAACGTTTACTCTTGCTCATCAATGAGAGAGGTTTTTTATATTTAAAGATTTCCATTATTTTACTCCCTCTGTTCTGATACCAAACCATAATCTCAGTTTGTTCTTATCGATCTTCGGTAGAAGCCACTGGTAGATACCATGTGTTCCTACAATCGCAGTCAACATGGATGCCATAATACCGATACTCATCGTCAGTGCAAATCCTTTGATCGCACCTGTACCATAGGCATAGAGTACTGTAGCGGCGATCAGTGTGGTCACGTTGGCATCCCAGATCGCAGTAAAGGCATTGCTGTACCCATTCTCTATCGATTTAGCTACAGATTTACCTTCATAAAGCAGCTCCCTGATACGTTCAGAGATGATGACGTTCGCGTCCACGGCCATACCAACCGTAAGAACGATACCTGCCATACCAGGCAGTGTCAGTGTGGCACCAAAGAGTGACATGATCGCAAGTATCAAAAAGAGATTCCCTATCAGTGCGACATTTGCGATAATTCCTGCCATACCATAGTAAACCACCATAAAAATGACGACCAAGATGAATCCTAGAACCAAAGCGATAGAACTCGCCTTGATGCTATCCGCACCCAGGCTTGGGCCCACCGAACGTTTTTCCATCACATAGACAGGTGCAAGCAATGCACCCGATCGAAGTGCAATGGCAAGGTCATGGGCTTCAGAAATTTCAAATCTTCCTGATATCTGTACACGTCCCCCACCGATACGTTCATTGATGACTGGCGCCGAGTAGACCTTGTTATCCAAAACAACCGCCATACGTTTCCCAACACTCACACCTGTAAAGTCACCAAAGATCTTGGCACCCTGTCCGTTCAGTGTAAAGTTGATGACCGGTTGATTGCTTTCATCAAAACCTACTTTTGCATCTGTCAGCATAGAACCGTCCAATACCGGAATCGCACGAAGCAAATATTTTTCACCGGTATTAACATCGGGTAGTATGACATCACCATAACTTTTTGCTTCAGCCAGACTCATCGTGTTGACTCTTATGTTTCTGTCTTCATCTACAGCCATAAGCTGCAGATGTGCTGCACGGGCGATAAGTTCACGGATACGCTGTTCATCCTCCTGTGTTTTGATACCAGGTACTTCTACAAGGATCTTATCTTCACCCTGTTTTGCAACCGTAGGTTCTGCAAGTCCGAACTCATTGAGTCTGTTTCTGATCGTATCTACTGCCTGTTGAATGGCATTTTGTTTGGTACGCTCCACTTCAGCTTCGGTCATAGTGACTGAAAATTTCATTCCATTGTTGATCACTACCGTGCCTTCAAGCTCTTTTTTAAGCAGTGCCTGGGCTTTGGTTACCTCATCTGTATCAAGCAATTCAAATGTGATTTTTTCACCATCGATCATACGAAGGTCATCGAAAATGATCTCTTCGTCATCAAAAATATACTTGATCGATGCTGCCATAGACTTAATACGTGATTCAATGGCAATTTCACTTTTAATACCAAGAAGCATATGCAAACCACCTTGAAGGTCAAGCCCCAAAGTGATCTTCTTCCCGCTTTCACTTTGCGTCAAAGAGGGAATAGAAAACACAACACCGAAGATCAGTGCAAAAGCAAAAAGGATTACCCTAAAATTAAGCGTCTTCACCAGCCTCAACCTTTTGAGCTACAAATGCTCTATCAAGTTTGACGATCGTGTCATCATTTAATTTGATTTTGATAAAATCTTCTTCAGTTTTAACGATCACAGCTATAAGGCCGCCTGTCGTAATGATGTTGTCACCTTTAGTAAGACCGTCAAGCATTGCTTTATGTGCTTTTTGATGTTTTTGCTGCGGTCTGATAATTAAAAAATAAAAAATTGCGAATAAAATGATGAGGGGTAAAAATGAACCGATCATACTGCCTTGTTCTGCTCCCATAGGAATCCTTTTGTATAAAATTAGCCAATATTCTAGCACCTTTGAACTAACAAAAGGCTTTTTCATAGCACTTTTAAGCTCGGGGTTTATTTACCTTAATTATTGGGGATTTTCTCATCCTCTGATGAACACCATTTTAGGTATTATAACACTCTATCTGCTCCTGCAGGAAGAGAAAAAAGTCTGGTTTTTTTCCGGTGCTTTTATAGGACTTTTTTGGTTTTGGTGGATCGCTTTAAGCCTTCAACATTATGGTATGGTTTGGGCTGTACCAATAGAGATAGTTATCATTATGCTAAGCTACGGGGTACTCTTTTGGTTTCTTGCATGGATCAGTGAGAAGATCACTGCATTACTGAGTGTTTCGGGCACTTTACTCCCTCTACTGCTCAAAGCTTTAGGCCTCTTCATCTTAAGCTATATCCACCCTTTCTCTTTTGATTGGCTCAAACTTGAGCTCATGTTCGTAGAGAGTTATCTGGGCATAGAAAAATGGCAGTATGCCATCATCTTGGGGGCTATTGTTTTAAGTATTTGGAAGCAGCACTTCCTCTATCTGTTTCTTATTCTCTTTGCCTATCAGTCAAATCTTTCAACACCTATCGAAATGGATGATAAGGTAAAACTCGTTACTACCTCTACATCTGTCCAGGACAAATGGAATGAAACACTTCATGCTGCACAGTTTGAGACTCTTTTCGAACAGATAGACCAGGCCATCAAAGAGCATAAAAGTCTTGTCATACTCCCTGAATCTGTCTTTCCTATCTTTCTAAATCATTCAAAAACTCTGGACAGATTACAAGAAAAGGCCAAACAGATCTCCATTGTCACCGGAGGGCTCTACTGGGATGGGAAAACACCACGGAACTCAACCTATATCTTTACAGATAACAAGGTCTCTGTAGCCAATAAAGTCGTACTGGTTCCCTTTGGAGAGAGCAATCCCCTACCGGATTTTTTAAGTGACTGGGTCAATAAAATATTTTATGATGGTGCCATAGATTACGTAGCCAGCCCCACTGTCGTAGACTATAAAATTGATGGGAAAATCTATCGAAATGCCATCTGTTTTGAAGCGACTAGTGAGAAACTCTACGAGGGTGAACCAAAAAACATGATCGTACTCAGCAACAACGGCTGGTTCACTCCCTCCATTGAACCTACGTTACAAAAACTCCTGTTGCAGTACTACAGCAAGAAGTACGGAACTACTATCTATCACTCGGTGAATATGTCGGATTCTTATGTGGTGAAAAATGGGAGAGTGGATCACTAGAAAACCCTATCATACTTTATTTGAGAAGGTATACACTCTGTGTATGAATCTCCTGTGACATTTTTTATAGTATGTTACTTAGCGTACTATTCTGCTAAACAGTATTCGTTATATTTGCAATAGTATTTATTAATTAAAACTTATAATGCTACAATTGTATATATCATTCTGGGGAGAGTGTCAATGGATTTAAATGAAGAGACTATAGAAGATACCTTTAACATTAACAAAGTGCTGGAAACTCTGTTTTCTTCTGTCAAAAGTATTGCGCATGAAAAGCGTATCGAACTTATCTATGAAATGGATGCTACCATACCAAGAAGGTTACGGGGTGATTCTGATACCTTGTTGCTAGTGCTTAGCAAAATACTCACCTTTGTTTTTCAAAAAAGTGATAGAAAGGAGATCGTATTATCTCTTTCCTCTGTGGAAGACTTTTTGTATGAAGAGTTTATCTCTTTTAAGATCCAAGAGACCCATATTGACAAAGAAAAACTTCTATCCTTTTTAAAGATCCATGTGAGTAAAGAAATTGAAATGCTCGGTGGTAACATTGTCGATGACCATGAAAATATTTCAGACATACATCTAAGCATACCTTTTAAAAATGTTGAATTGGGTTTCAGACGTCATTATAGACTTCCTGATAAAAAGATAGTAGGGAAAAAGATCTTACTGCTCTGTTCAAATGAGAAAACGGCACAAAGCCTGAAAAAGATGTTTCAATATTTTCTTTATGATGTGCATGTAGGAATGGATGAATTAAAGAAACACGGTAATGATCTGGCTCTCTATGATATCTTGATTATCAGTGAACAAATGATCACTGAAAAAACCAAAGAAACCATTGCCAACATCCAAGAACTCGCTCCCCTTAAATATGTGGTGCTTAGAGATCCCGATGGTTTAAAGGATGATATGAAAACAGACTCTGAACATTTCATCAAACCAATTACACAAGAAAAGATCTTTGACCTGATCATCTCACTTTATGATGAAAAATCCGGTACAGAAAAAAGTGATACAACTCAGATGGAAAAGGTATGATCTTAAAATAAAACCTTTACAAAAAATGCTATATGAAAGGTTTTACTTTGTAAGTAGATTGTAGGACTTCATAAAGGATCACGTACAATTACACATAGAATTTAGAAGATCTCAATAACTTCAAAGCATGCGCTATTTTATCTTTTAACATCTTTTCATGCTCGCATAAAAGAGGACCGATATCTAAAGTTTTGGTTTCAGACTTCGCTTTAATGGTGTTTAGTATCGCTGCACGCTCTTTGCAGTTTCTGTATTCACGCAGAGGCTTGAACAGAATGTTCAGTTCTTCGACGATCATTCTTGACTCCTTTTCTCCGATGATATGGAAAAAATCTTCTATCAAAGTTTGAAGTGCATCTATAAAGATATAGAGCGTTTCAAGCACCTCATCATCATACCCCTCTTTTGTTTTCTCTAAAAGCATTTCAAATTTTCCTAAACGCTCTTTGAGCTGCTGTTTCACCTCTTGCTCTAAAGAGATATACTTTTGGTTTTCCTGAACTCCTATCTCCCTTGTAAGGATCGTTAACATTTGTCTAAAAGGTTTAGAGGTGAGCATTTGAGTCACAGCTTCCTCTTCCTGGGTGATGAGGCTTTTTAACTCACTGTAGAGCGTTAACTTCACATTTTCACGTGTGGCACTCAGTTCATTTAAAAAGTAAAGATAGCGCAATAGCGTTGTCTCTTCATAGTAACGTTGAAACAACTCTGTACAAAAATGCTGTACATTGGGACTGAACAGATCCGGAAAAATCTCCAGCAGTGTAGCTGTACGGCGTAAAAGTACACGTAAACGGTGCAGTGTTGCACTAAAATGTTTCTTCTGAAAATTCATTTTATAGTAGTTTATCAGACGAATGTTCCTGTAAAGTACCAAAGAGACACCGTCACGCACATAGAGACGTTGCGGTACTTGCCAAAAAAAAAGATTGGGTGATTCAAAAGCATCTATCTTTTCGAAAAACTTTTGCAGATCGTACTCCATAGGTTTTACATAGAGGGCAAGAGAATGATCACTGTATTTATTATCCTGGTCGATCTCTTTGAACACAAAAGGTTGTAATTCCTGAATGATTTTTGAGCTTCTCAGGACTTTTTCATCTTGAAAATAGGCGATCAGTATATAGATTCCGTCAAGCTTTTTCAAGTATCTCTCAACAACAAATGTATTCTCATCTATAGTAACCGTATACACATTTTTAACGATGATCCTGCCCAAATACTTTTTACGTTGAAAAGCATACTCCTCTTCACTGACAGAGGTGAGAGTTTCGTTTACATGATTATCGACGGTTACTTTTGTATAGGTATCTGGATATTCTTTGCGATAGTAACAGAACTCCTGATCATTAGAAACCGTGTAGAACTGTTCTGTTTTCTCAGTTTTTGGCAATTGTTTTTTCAGCCAGCGCCGGATATCTGCCGAGACTAAAAACTTGCGTTGTATATGATTCATGTTAGGGATTATAGCACAAAATAAAAAATTGACTCTACATTCCTTTTTAACTATAATACGCCATGAAAAACTTCTTTTTAGCACCGATCAAAGGCTATCAATATATCTCCAAAATGTTACCTGCAAGCTGCCGCTATTATCCCTCTTGTTCAGAATATGCCAAATGGCAGTTTGAATTCAATGCAGCCCATAAAGCATTCACGGCAAGTTCTTTGCGTATTTTACGCTGTAATCAGCTCTTTAAGGGAGGTATTGACTACCCTTTGGTTGACTTCAAACCTCCAAAACCTACAGCTTTACTCAAACTTAATGCATTTTGTGGCAAAATTGATATCATCTATTGGCTCGTACCCAAAAGTATGGCCCCAAACAATACACACTATTATGTTTTAAAGGACTTTGATGCAATTAACCGCACCACTTGACATGCATTTACATCTCAGAGACGGAGAGATGTTAGAAAATATCGCTAAAAGCTCAGCGAGCACTTTTTCAGGTGCGATCATCATGCCTAACCTTGTACCTCCAGTGAGCAGTAAAGAAGAGGTTATCGCCTATAAAGAGCGTATCATGGCTGCCATAGGTGATGAAAAATTCACACCCTATATGACACTTTTTTTCAAACCTTCTTATGACAAAGCATTTTTAGAATCAGTCAAAGAGGTGATCACAGCGATCAAACTCTATCCTGCTGGTATCACCACGAACTCCGAAGGCGGCGTAAGCGGGTTTGATGTAGAAGAGTTGCGTCCCGCACTTGAAGCAATGAGTGAACTGAATATCCCGCTGTGTGTCCATGGGGAGACCAACGGTTTTGTGATGGACAGAGAAGCTGAGTTCGTCAGTATCTATGAAAGGTTGGCCACTGCCTTTCCGAAACTCAAGATCATTATGGAGCATATCACCACCAAAGAGAGTGTCGAAGCGTTAGATAAATTTGAAAATCTTTATGCGACCATTACCCTGCACCATCTGATCATCACCCTGGATGATGTAGCCGGAGGCATGCTTAAACCGCACCTCTTCTGTAAGCCCATAGCCAAACGACCAGAGGACAGAAGTGCGCTGCTCAAGGTTGCTCTGGAAGCGCATCCTAAAGTGATGTTCGGATCAGATTCTGCACCGCATCCGAAACATGCGAAAGAGTCTTGCGGGTGTGCAGCAGGTGTCTTTACTGCACCTATCGCCCTGCAGGTCTTGGCTGAACTGTTTGAAAATGAAAAGGCACCCCTGGAAAATCTCCAGGCCTTTATTTCAGGCAATGCCCAGAAGATCTACGGAGTTACACCTTTAAGTAAAACCGTTACTCTTGAGAAAAAAGCGTTTACTGTACCTTCCGACTACAATGGCGTGGTCCCTATGTATGCAGATGAGACCCTGGCCTACAGTATCAAAGAAGTAAGAGAGTGATAACCGATACATAGAATAAGAAATGCATAAATGTTTCATAGAGTGTACAAGTTGACCACAATGAGGTTGAAAATAGTGACCTTAAAGCACGTACTCAAAAATAACCTGCTAACATTAAACAAATGAACAAGGATGGGAAATGATTGCAAATAATATTGAAGAGCTGATAGGCAATACGCCTTTAGTCAAGATCAATACACTTTCGGAAGAGACAGGCACGACTATCTTAGGTAAATGTGAATTTATGAATCCTACCTCTTCGGTAAAGGACAGAATCGCTTTCAACATGATCAATGAAGCACTCAAATTAGGTGAAATTGATCAGAATACTACCATCATTGAGCCGACAAGTGGGAACACAGGTATCGGTCTCGCAGCTATTTGTGCATCCAAAGGCCTTAAACTTATCTTGACCATGCCGGAGTCTATGAGCATAGAACGTCGTAAAATTCTTATGCACTTAGGTGCTGAACTTGTACTGACACCGGCGTCTGAAGGTATGGGTGGGGCTATCTCGAAAGCATCAGCATTGGAAAAAGAATTAGACAATGCAAAAGTACTTCAACAATTCAACAATCCAAATAATCCGGATATTCACCGAAAAACCACTGCCTTTGAAATCCTGAATGACACGGCAGGCAATCTGGATATCTTTGTAGCTGCTGTCGGTACGGGTGGAACGCTTACCGGTACGGGAGAGATACTAAAAACTAAAATACCTTCACTTGAAGTCATCGCAGTTGAACCTTCAGATTCTCCTGTATTGGAAGGTGGACAGCCTGGGCCGCATAAGATCCAGGGTATCGGTGCAGGGTTTGTACCTGAGATCCTCAATACAGAAATTTATGATGACATCCTTGCAGTGAGCAATGAAGCCGCTTTCTCCATGGCACAAAAGATTGCTAGAGAAGAAGGCCTGCTTATCGGTATTTCAGCAGGAGCAAACCTGCATGCAGCCTATACCATCGCAAGCAGACCTGAAAACAAAGGTAAAACCATCGTCACGATACTCTGTGATACAGCCGAACGTTACCTCTCTACAGAACTCTTTGACACCTAATGCCACAAGAACAGTCAAAAACACCTCTTTTACTTGAGACGATCAAGATAGAAGAGGGAAAGATACATAACCTTGTCTACCATCAGCATCGATGCAACAAAAGCCGTCAGCTACTCTTTAATTCCCATGACATACTCGACCTCTCTTCCTGTATAGATGCACCTAAATCAGGTCTATATCGTTGTCGTATCCTCTACGCAGAATGCTTATACTCTATAGAATATATACCCTACACACCAAAAGAGATACATAGCCTGAAGATCGTTTCCTCCAATATTGAATACAGTCTGAAATATGCCAACAGAGATGCGTTAAATGCCTTGCTGGCATCCAACAAAGATGTCGATGAAGTGATCATAGAAAAAAAGGGCTATCTGACCGATACGACCATATCCAATATTGCTTTTTTTGACGGAGAACAGTGGGTCACACCGGAAAAACCTCTACTTGAGGGTACGATGAGGGCCAAACTGATCGATGAGGGCTTTCTCCATCCAAAGCAGATCAGCAAAGAAGACCTCAAAAACTACTCACAAGTAGCTTTAATGAATGCTATGATAGGATTTAAAATTCTAAATATCGAACCATACAAAATCTCATAAAGGGTACAATCATGACAATTAACCTTTTACAAACGCCTGAATATCGTACACTTATGCAGTCTCACATCTATCAAACCATTCAATACTTATTTGACAAAAATCAGGAATTTGCATTGGCATGTGAAGTGAAATACATTACGTTTACACCCGAACTTCCTGCGGATATCAAAGGGTCATTTGACGATACGGTTCTGTTTATATTGAGTGGTTTTACTTTTGAAAGTGCGCAACTCAATGAGGAGTATTTCTCTTTTGAAGCAGGGTTTGGAAGTGATAACTTTGGGTCAACGGTATCCTTACCTCTACTGGCGATCAAACAGCTCTTTGTAGGGGATAACCCTATCGTCATTAATTTTGCGAATCCGGTGATAGAGAGTGAAAAGAAAAAAGAAGCAAGTGCCTCCAAAAAATCTTCAATGGAAGCACTTTTAAAGAATCCTGAGAATAAAAAACTTCTCAAGAAAAAAAAATAGATTTGCTCTTAGCAGCGACCTGCTAAGATATAATTCACGACATTATCTACATAGGCATTGTGTTTATTCTCTTTAGAATACACAATAAAGAATTTACGGGACATGGTATACCCTCTAAGTCTTGCTTCAAAAAGCTCTCCATTGGCCACTTCATCCATGATCGCATATTTCGATATGATAGATACTACTGGCTTCTCTGGATTTTTCTCGCTTTTCTTGATCGTTTGAAGTACAGTAGCAGAGTTGTTTACTTCGCTGAGTACGTTAAAGCTTTTACATGAAACACCTAACTCTTCAAACACTTCAGACACAACGCGTCTTGTATGAGAACCCTCATCACGACAGATCCAATCAAAGTCATAGAGCTCTTCTGTTTTCAATGTTTTGTTGATAGGCACATTACTCACTACGACAAGTTCATCTTCCAACCACTCTCTGTAAATAAGGTCATTATCCATAACAGGTGATTCGATCAGACCTACGTCTAATTTTCTATCTTTAAGTTTTTCGATGATGTTATCACTTTGGTCTATATCTAAACTTACACTGTTGTTGATCGCTTCACCGATCGTGTTAAGACATTGGCCTGGGATGATATATGCACCTATCGTATAGGAAGCACCCAGTCTGAAAGTGATCTCTTTGTTGATGATCTTCAGTACATCCTGTTCTGCAGAGAGTATCTCTTTTTCAAGTCTTGTGGCTATCTTATAGAGCTCTTCACCCTCATTGGTGAGTTTGATACCGTTCTTTTTACGTTCGATCACCTTACACCCAAGATATTTTTCAATAAATTTGATCTGCTGTGTCACAGCAGGCTGTGAGATCCCTAACTTTGCAGAAGCCTTAGAAAAACTTCTTTCACGTGCTACAGTTAAAAATGTTTCTAACTTTACAAAATCTTTTAACATTAAAGTATATCCTTCATTCTAAATTAAATTTTTAAATAAATAAATTAATAAAGTTATTATATCTTATTATACTTAATAAAACATAAGTTGTTCTTATTAGAATGATTTTATTCTCTATCAAGTTACTAGATAATTTCTTTATGGCACTTCTAATCAATTAAAAGGTATAATTAATACTATATAGGAGCACAATCATTTTCATGGAAACAATTTTAAATGCATTAAACCCATCACAGCGTGAGGCGGTTGAACATATTGACGGACCGATGCTTATCCTTGCAGGAGCAGGTAGTGGAAAGACCAAAACACTGACGACCAGACTGGCTTACCTTGTAGGCGAAGTAGGTATTGATCCTGCAAACACTTTAACACTTACTTTTACCAATAAAGCTGCTGCAGAAATGCGTGAACGTGCCCTTAAATTGATGCCGGAAAAAGTCTCTTATCCTCCACTTTTATGTACCTTTCATAAATTCGGCTTGCTCTTTTTAAAATTCCATATCGAAAAGCTGGGTAGAAGCAATGCCTTTGTGATCATAGACAGTGACGATAAAAAACGTCTTTTACGTTCCATAGCCAAAGAGTTGAAAGTAGATCTCAACATCTCATTTATCGCTTCTGAGATCTCAAAATATAAAAACTCACTTCTCTCACCTGAAGTGGTTCTTGAAAAAGCTGAACTGCCTGACTACAAACAAATAGCCAATATCTATGTCAAGTACCAAGAGAATATCGAAGAGAACAACCTTGTAGACTTTGATGATCTTCTCATGCTCACCTATAAGATACTCAGTGAAAATGATGCACTCAGAAAAGAGACAAGCCAGCGGTACCAGTACATCATGGTAGATGAATACCAGGATACCAATGAACTGCAGTTCCAACTGCTTGAACTGCTCTCTTCTGAGCATAACAATCTCTGCGTGGTAGGAGATGATGATCAGAGTATTTACGGATGGAGAGGTGCGAACATTCGTAATATCCTGGAGTTCGCCAATAACTTTGAAACATGTAAAACAGTCAAACTTGAAACGAATTACCGTTCCACTGAACCCATCCTCAATGCTGCCAATACACTCATCGAGCATAATTCTACACGTCTGGGTAAAAAACTCACTTCACATAAAGGGGCGGGACAAGAGGTGAAACTCCTTCACTCGCTCGACGAGTCTATGGAAGCGAAAGCCATCGCACATGAGGTACAAAAACTCCTGGATGAAGGTGTAGATCCGAACGAGATAGCCGTACTCTACCGTATCAATGCACTCTCTCGTTCACTTGAAGAAGGTTTTACAAAAGCCGGTTTAGGTTTCAAACTCATAGGGGGTATGCGCTTTTATGAACGTGCAGAGATCAAAGACCTTATCTCTTACTTAAGAGTACTCTCCAATCCACATGATGATTTTTCTCTCATACGTATTATCAATAAACCTAAAAGGGGTATCGGTAAAGCATCCATAGAAAAGTTACAGAAGGCTGCTTTTGATGCCAAAATATCACTGTTTGAATATATCAAAAAGTCGGTACACGGAGAATTCCCTGCGGTCGTCAGTAAAAAAATCACCACAGCATTGGAAAAACTTGTCGAAGATATCACACTCTTACAAGAAGCATTGGAAAATGAGCTGGGTAACTTCATTACACTTTTTGAAGAACGTATCAAGCTCAAAGACCATTATGCCGGTATGGTGGACGGTTTTGACCGTATCTTGAACATCGATGAGTTTTACGGCTACTTCAGAGATGCAGTGCTTAAAAACCCTGACCTTACACTCGATGAGTTCCTGAATGACATTTCACTGCAAAGTGACCAAGACCAGGTGGAAGAGGATACCATTACCATTATGAGTATCCATGCAGCCAAGGGGCTGGAGTTCGAACACCTTTTTGTCATCGGGCTGGAAGAAGAGTTCTTCCCTCTACTAGGTGAAGGTTCCAACATGGAAGAGGAACGCCGTCTGGGCTACGTAGCGATCACCAGAGCAAAGTCGGATCTTACCCTCTGTTATGTCGACAGCCGTTTTTACAAAGGCCGGCGTAAAATGATAGACAAGAGCCGTTTTTTGGGTGAAGCTGGGCTCATTCAAGATACAAGCCTCAAGATCACTAAAAGTTCCGCTTTCAAAAAAGGTGACCTGGTCAAACATAAGATCTTTGGCATCGGACGTGTACAGGCTGCGAACAAATCAGGTAAAGAGTACAAACTGCTTATTAACTTTGGCGGGAACAAAAAAGAGATACTCAGTTCATTTGTTCAAAGTATTTAATCTGATATATCTGTAATGTTTTTTAATTACCCTATATTTGCATTGTGGTAGTGTTTCCCCTTCATTTTTTAAAAAAACGAAGCAAAAATCGTCGTTTCTCTCGAATCGCTTCGCTTGCAAGGGCGTTCAAAACGACAAGGCACACTACGTGTGATAAAAAGTAAATCCTAAAGGAAATCAACTATGAATAGATTATTTGTAGTCAATAAACCTATCTTTCGCTCTTCGAATGGATATATGGGCTATGTCAAACGTAAATACGGAACAAAAAAAGTGGGGTTTTCCGGTACGCTTGACCCCTTTGCCACAGGATGTCTCATTGTTGCTACAGGACAATACACCAAACTCTTCCAATACCTCAATAAAACGCCTAAAAGCTACAAGGCTACCCTATGGCTAGGGGCAAACTCCCCAAGTCTTGATATAGAGAAGATAGATAGCATTAAAGAGGTATCTCCTTTCACACAACAGCAAATAGAAGAGGTACTGCATTCGCTCAAAGGTGAACTAACTTATTATCCGCCAAAATTCTGTGCCAAGAAGATCAACGGTAAACGTGCCTATGAACTTGCACGTGAAGGTGAGGAGGTAGCACTGAAGACCATTACATCTACGATCTACGACATCAAACTGATTAACTACAACCATCCTTTTGTACACTTCGAGGCCACAGTGAGTGAAGGGACCTATATACGCAGTCTTGGTGCCCTTGTTGCAAATAAACTTGGGGTAGACGGTACGCTCTCTAGTCTGCATCGCATCCATGAAGGGGCATTCTACTATGACGATGAAAAAGCCCTGGACCCCTTTACACATTTGGCCATTCCTTCCAATGTCTACAGAGGTGATGAAGCGCATCTTGAACTGGGGAAAAAACTCTCACGAGAGTCTTTTGAAACAAAAGAAGATGGTCTCTACCTCATCGAAACTTCGAACTTTTTTTCCATTATCGAGATCCTGGGTGAAGAGGTCAAATACAGATTTAACCGTATCCCTAAATTTGAAGTGTGTTGATCCTTAAGGTTTTACTACCGATCTTTTTTATAGTATAATGCCCATCTAATTTCTATAAAAAAGGTTTCGTGATATGGGTGGTTTTGAAGGCGGTGATGAAGGTGGATACTGGGATATCGATACGCTTCCCGCATCAACGAATCATGTAAATACATCTAAGTCCGATAGAAGACAATCGACTATAGAAAAAACTGATGCAGGATACAGTATCAAAGCCCATGCCAAAGTCAATATCTTTTTAAAGATCACTGGACATGAAAACGGCTATCATACCCTGCTCTCCCGCTTCATGTACGTAGAGGATCTCTATGATACCATTACCTTTGTACCCTGTGAATGTGACACTTTTACCATAGAAGGGTGCGAGGGTGTACCACTCGAAACCAATACTATCTACAAAGCCTATAAAGCACTGAATGACCATACGGGTGACCTTGAGATACTCGATTTCTTTTACAAACATAAGGTCGTTGTCACCAAACGTATCCCAAGTCAGGCAGGCTTAGGTGGGGGCAGTTCGGATGCTGCGGCCTTCATGCGTTTGGTGAAAGAGGTTTGTAATCTCCTGATCAGTACTGAAGAACTGGCAAAACTGGGAAGTACGATTGGTGCAGACCTCCCCTTTTTCATCTATAACTATACTTCGGCAAATGTCAGCGGTTTCGGGGAGATTGTTGAGCCTTTTGAGGAAGATCCCCTTTCTTTGGAACTCTATACACCCCAGATAGGCTGCGATACGACATTGGTCTATAAAACCTTTAAAGAACACCTTTTGAATGGCATTTCACTTGCATCTTTCATTGGGTGGGATCAACTGGACTCAAAAACATTGCTCGAACGCATTGCGGATCCTATCATGTTAAATGATCTTTACAAGGCTGCACTCATTGCCTATCCTGAACTAAAGAACGAAGCGAAAGAGGGATGGTTCTTTTCGGGCAGTGGAAGTACATTTTTTCGTCTCCGCTAAAAATAGACAAAATTTCTAACCCTCTTTTGCTTTCTTCTTTCGCATCAGCAGATACAAGGCTTCCACTTTGTCTCTTGCCCAGGGTGTTTTTCTCAAGAATTTTAAAGAGGAGTTGATACTGGGATCATACTTGAAACATCGTATGTTCACAAACTCTCCCAGTAGTTCCCAACCGTACTCTTCTTGTAATTCTTCCAGTATCTGCTTGAGTTTGATACCGTGCAAAGGATTGTTTTTATGTGCATCACTCATACTTCTGTTTATCCTTTACATTTCTTTCATCATCATTGAATCTTCACCTGTTTTCATACCAAAATGCTCCATAGAGAACTTTACTCTCTGTGCCACATCCAAATTGGCTTGTTGCGTGTCAATGACATCATAGCGTTTTACTGCACCCATTCTATTGGCAATTTGTATGGCCAATCCGGGACGGGCATTAAGCTCCAAGATCAAAGGGCCTAAATTTTTGTCCAGTACGATATCTACACCCAGGTATCCCAAATGGGTCACTTCATAACACGATGCTGCCAAGGTCAGTATCTTTTCCCAATGCGGTATTTCAAGCTCAGAGAAATCGTACCCTGTATCAGGATGGTGTGTAACCGGAGAGCCATGCTGTACAGCATAGAGTGCCTTGCCTGTTGCGATATTAAGTCCTACACCCACTGCACCTTGATGTAGGTTGGCCTTACCGTCACTCTCCCTGGTTGAACACCGCAACATTGCCATAGCAGGGTATCCCCTATAGGTGATCACCCTGATATCCGGCACCCCCTCATAACTGTAGCGATCAAAAATAGGGTCAAACTCTACGAGTGTTTCAAGCATAGCAACATCGGGTTTCCCCCCGAGTGAATAGAGACCACTGAGAATATTTGAGATATCCCGTTGAATATCCCTTAGTTCCAATCTCTGTCCGTTTGCTTTGATGAATTCATCACCTTCACGCTTGACGATGACCAAAATACCTTTTCCTCCGCTTCCCTGAGAAGGCTTAAGCACAAACCCGTCAATTCCCTCCAATATCTCTTTCAAATATCGAAGTTGGGACTGACGTTCAATAGTTTTGATCAACTTCGGTACTGCAATACCCGCACTTTGTGCAATGATCTTGGTTTTCAGTTTATTATCCACTAAAGGGTAATATTTACGATCGTTATGTGCTCCGATATAATGTATATTTCGTTTGTTCATCCCCAATATACCCAATTTTTTAAGCTTAAAAGGATTGGCAAACATCGATTACTCCACCATCGATCTAAAGCGAATGAGTTCACTCAAACGATAGCCACTGTAACGTCCGATCATAATGATCACAGCCAATACAACTAAAAGAAGTTCGGGGAAATTGAAAGCCATATGTGAAACAAAAGGATCGCTCATGACAAAATACGCACACACAGCCACGATCAATGAACCTCCCCCTTGTATGAAGACTTCTTTTGCACCCTCTTCCTCCCATAATATCGACATTCTTTCAATCGTCCATGCCAAAATGATCATAGGGAAGAATGTGACCGTAAGCACTTCTTTGATCCCCAGTTTAAAACTTAAGATACTCATAAAGGACATAATAAGGATTACTACGATCATCACTGCAGAGATCCTTGCGACCAGTAACAGGTTCAGACTGCTTAAATAAGAACGAATGATCAGTCCCATCCCTACGATCATAATAAACATGACAAGCCCGGCAGAAAGTGTCGTCTCCATAAAGGCCAATGCGATCAACACAGGCATAAAGGTTCCTGATGTTCTCAACCCTATCATGATCCTTAACAATACCACAACCAACGCGCCAAACGGTACCAATAATATATGCCTATAGGTATTCTGTTCAGATATAGGCAAGGTAAAAAGTGAAAAGTCCAAGATCGCCGCCTTTTTGACCAGTTCTTTTTTGTCAAGCAGGTATTGTACGGGAACCTGACGTTCATTCAATGAAAAACTGATGTTGGATTTTTTTGCTCCTGTGACCTCTATTAGAGAATTATTGCCTTGCTGCCAAACAAAAAAGTTCTTATCACGGACCACTTTGCCTTTGTTCAGATCATACAGTTGCCACTCTTTTCCATCATAAACATCCAGCATAGGTGTCAATGCAATATTACGACGTGCACTTTCCAGATAAAGTCCATGGATCTTGCGTACCGATATTTTTCTGTATCTTAAAAGACGGTAAAGCAGATCGATTTTACTTTCTCCTGCTTGTGCAAGCAGTATCTTCACTGCCTGTGAAGGCTCTTTTGCACTAAAATCCTTGATCAGCTGTGCTGTAAATGAATGTGTATCTGCTGATCTGGAACGTACATCATGTAAAAGGTTTTTTGCAGTATCCTGTAACATATTTGGAAGGTCGCTGAGCGTCTCGGTTTCTTGTTCTGACAGGGCGATAGGCGGTTTAGGCTTATGTTCTCCCGGTTCTATCAAAACTTCTAGAGAGTAGTAAAGCATCTGCGGTCCTACCACATTACGCTTACTCCATTCAGCCCTTTTTCCGTTGACTGTTTCCCCCTCGGCATAACCAAAACCGGAGGATGCAACATCTTCAGAGAGTATCTGTATCCCCTCCTGAGGTTCTGGAAGTGCCATAGAGACCAAGACTGATTTCTTTTGTCCTACAAATGAGATCTCTGCACCTATAGTATAGACAGAACGTTTTTCATGAGGTAAAAACGGTATGCCAAGTACACCGACCTTATACCAGACGATAAAAAATCCTGTAAATGCCAAAGTGAAAGTGATCAACAGTACTTGAAATCTTCTAGACATGTATTTTCCTTCTTATTTGGGTAAAGACATAGGTTTAAATTGATATTTTTTTGCAACATCAACCATAAAAAAATCGCGTAAGAAATTACGTCCTATAAGGACAGGGTATTTATACTCATCTCTATCATTCAAGTTCACAGAGATGAGCTGGGATACATCACCAAGTATAATACGCATCTTGACAACATAACGATCTTGTGACTCTGCCCCATGACGCTTGATCTGTACTGTTTTGATGACTTTTCTCTCGATCGTGTACTCTTTTTCCCCCGACACACAGACAAACCGTACCCACTGTTTTCCATCACGTTCAAAAGGTGTAATGTTACGTGCATCGATAGATGTTGTTTTTGCACCTGTGTCAATACGTGCTTTGAGTACCAGGTTTGGAGGTACCAGTCGAACATACTCCAATGCTCCGATAATGATTTTAGAGTCTGGTTTTTCGGTATTGAGATTGACATAAGTACTCTTTTCTTCTACTGCAATTGCTGTATCCTCTTGTGCTTCAATAAAAGATACACTACTAAACAAAAATAAAAATAGTACAGTGTAATACCATCTTCTTGGTAAAATCATTCTATGCTCCACATATGAAATATTCATATCATTATACCATAGAAGAAGCTACAATGGTGATATTTTCATATGAGTAAAAGTGCCCACGACCACCTTATAATCCATGGGTATATACAGACCCTAATAAACAATCTTCTCCCAGTCAAATGCTTTGAATAGTTTCTGCCAAGTATCATCCAGTGAGGCATTGATGACTAATTTTTCTTGATGTATGGGATGGATAAAAGAGATCCTGTATGCATGCAACAGAAGCCTATGACATGTATATTTTTCACGAAAAAGTGTATTGTGCTCTCCTCTCCCATGTTTGGTGTCTCCGATAATAGGGTGAAATATATGTTTCATATGGCGTCGGAGCTGGTGTTTTCTTCCCGTTTTGGGAAGAAGTTTTACCAAAGAGTAACGGGCAACAGGGTAACGGCTTACAGCAAAAGGCAACTCTATTGTAGCCAAACGTTCATACGCTGTTTTCGCCTCCTGTGTCTCTTTAGTGATCCCCTGTTTCTTCTGCGCTTTGGTATCTAACATTTGTTTGAGCGGATAATCTATCAGTGATGTCTCTTCGGTAAAACCGCGTACGACAGCCAAGTACTCTTTATCTACCTGAGAGGCGCGAAAAAGCAGAGACATCGTCTGGGCTATTTGAGGGTCCAGTGCAAAAAGCAATACCCCCGAGGTCGGTTTATCCAAACGATGGACAGGATAGACATACTGCCCTATCTGGTCACGCACCAGTTGCAGTGCGAACTGCGTTTCATGTTTGTCTATGGGTGACTTGTGTACAAGCAGACCCGATGGTTTATTGATCGCAACCAAATATTCATCTTGATAGAGTATTTCCAAGGGGTGTGTTTCTACATTATCCATAGTGAATTATATGATATAATTCTACAAAGTATAGATAGAACCCTCTACACAAAGGACCGATTTGGCTATCAACATCATCGCACAAAACAAAAAAGCTCGGCACGATTATGAGATACTTGAGAAGTTTGAAGCTGGCATTGTACTCTCAGGTGCTGAAGTCAAAGCACTGCGTGCCAAACGTGCGAACCTTGCAGATGCTTTTTGCCGATTCATCCAGGGTGAACTGCATCTTATGAATGCCCACATCGCCCACCTTGAAACAGCAAGCAAATATTTTACCCCGGATACACGTGCACCACGAAAACTGCTTTTACATAAAAAAGAGTTGGAAAAACTCTATGTCAAAGTACATAAAGACGGCCTGACCATCGTACCGCTTATGATCTATTTCAATGAACGTAACATTGCCAAAGTGAGCATCGCGATAGCCAAAGGTAAAAAACTGCATGACAAACGTGCCGACATGAAAGAAAAAACACTCAAACGTGAAGCCCAGCAGGCGATGAAAAACAGGAGTTACTGACCCCGGTATGAAAACCCTGACAGAACTATTGGCCGGATTTCAGAGTGTGGTCCTGGGAACACTGGGCAGCAATGGCTACCCTTTCTCCTCTTATGCACCTTTTTACTATGATGGGGAGGAGGTCTATATCTTCATATCAAACCTTGCCACACATGCAAAAAATATACAGTCCACACCCCGGGCTTCTACACTCTTTGTCGAAGATGAGAGCAAGAGTGAAAATATCTTTGCAAGAAAACGTATCTCGCTGCAGTGCGATGTCACATCTGTCTCCAGGGAGGATGAAAGATTTAACACGATTATGGAAAATTTTAAAGATAAATTCGATGCCCCTATCGTCACCATGCTGATGGGAATGAAAGACTTTAACCTTTATGCCCTTAAGCCCATTTACGGAGAAGCAACCTTTGGCTTCGGGGAAGCCTATCATATAGGTGGAGAGAAGATGAATACACTTGTGATACGAAGAGGGGACAAAGGTCACAAATAGTTACCTCTTTTTCTTTTTTCGTCCTTGCAGAATGATCTCACGAGCAGAAAGATAACTTTTCTTCTTCTTTTGCACTCTTTTTTGGCGTGTATCCAAAAGTTTGGTATGCAAATTTGGATGAAGTGTCCTATTTTGTTTTATCTTGCACCAGACTGATATCTGTTCTACACTTATAAAATGATCTATATACTCTTGTATCTTTTTCACCAACCATTTTAAAAAACCTTTGATAGGTATATGAAATACCTTTTCTATAGTATGCTCCAGCCAACCAAATAAAAATATAAAAAATGTATAGACTCTGCGTACCCCCTTGGCTAAAAATGGTACCTTTTCCATCCAAGCGAGCAGCCACGAGAATAGTATGACTTCAACAATGGGAGCAAGCCAGCTTCCCCATAAGTAATCTGTAAAAAAATAGGTAATGGCTGTACCAACTTTTAAAGATAATGCCAGTAAAAAGCTCCATACTTTGGCTAAAAAGACTTTTAGTGCCAGCATTACACCCATGGACTTGGCTATGAAACCCAAAGATCCAAGAAAAGCAAAAATAGTTATCATTTTTTTCACTAAAGGAAAGTTCTGAAAATTCTTTTTTGCATGTCTCACAAACCTATTGATATCATCAGAAATATGATCCCAAAAATGTGTTTTGACATTACCCATGATCACTTTTTCCACCACATAGCGTTTACCTAATCCAGTAGCTGAGAGTATGGCAAGTTTCTTAAGAAAAAGTTTCAGAATGAATTTTCCCTTTACAAGAAAAAATGCAGCCAACAACGCAATAAAATTTTTCTTTACAAATAATACGATCCTCAAAAATAACGCTATAAGAAAGGTACGACTCTCCTCCATGCCTAATAATACAATGACAGTGACAATAGTTAAGGGGATCACCCATAAAAGAAGCCGTTTTTGCATCTTCGAACTATTTTCTCAATAACGCTTTAAGTGTTTTGTAAAGCTGTTTTATCTTCTCTATAAAAAGGCTTTTACCTGAAAAATATTTTTCTTTGAATGCTTTTATACGCATCTTGATCTGTAGCAAATATTCCATGGTTTTCTGATGCATTTCACTAGACTTTATCCAGTCGATCACTTTCATGATCCACTCATACACCCATTTAAACCATCCAAACTGCATAAGCTTATCTTCTGTGATCCTAAAGAGCCAAAAGGTAAATGCTGCAATAGGGATTTTGGAGATATACAGCACCAATCCCAAAAGCATCTGTCCACTCACAAATAACATTCCTGCATAAATACCAAATGCTTCCACTATGGCAAATAAGAGTATAAAAATAACAAGGATCATGGAAGGGTTTAAATGTTCCAATTTCACTTCTATCCGCTGAAGTATTTTAAGCGCGTGGATCGCTTCATAGATAGGCTTTGCAATTCCCTCCCAGATCAACTCTTCAAAGATAATATATGTAACGACAAGTAAGAGCTGTAAAAGTAAAATAAGTTTGTGTTGTATGGCTGATAACATTATGGGATATCCCTCAATAAATTTTAAAATATTATAGCGATTAAAGATGATTTTTGTATTTGTATAAGAAAGTTTGGATTTATTTTTAATTGATTGTAGATTTGTAGGTTGTGATGAAGGAGCTTACGTCAGTAAGTGACTGAGTCAGCCCCTGCAAAGATGCAATGAAGCAGAAAGAAAGATTACTTTCTTCTAAGCTCTTTAATTCTTGCTGCTTTACCTTTAAGCTCTCTAAGATAGAACAACTTAGCTCTTCTAACTCTACCTCTTCTAAGTACTTCGATACTCTCAATAGAGTCTGAGTAAATTGGGAAGATTCTCTCAACACCCACAGAGTTCGCACCCATTTTTCTTACGTTGAACGTTCTACCAGTTCCTTGACCTCTGATCGCGATACAAAGACCTTCGTAGTTCTGTACTCTTGTCTTTTCACCTTCCTTAATTCTTACAGCTACTCTTACTGTATCACCTGCTCTGAATTCTGGAATATTTTTGTTTTCAACTTGTGCTTGCTCGAAGCTTTCAATGTATTTATTTCTCATGTGTTATACCTTTTTTGTATAAGTCTGGCCTAAAATACTTTGTTTTACACAAAGCAAGCCCTCTTTTTAAGTCCGTGATTTTACTATGATTACCCTTTAGGAATTCTGAAACTACTTCATTGTTTTCATAATTCTTGGGTTTCGTAAAAGAAGGCGCTTCCAAAAGTGATGCTTCAAAACTCTCTACACTTAAAGAGTCACTGTTACCTAATACACCTTCAACATTACGACTCACCGCATCACAAACCACCATACTTGCCAGTTCTCCGCCTGTCAGGATAAAGTCTCCTATGGAAAAGAGTTCATCTGCCTGCACTTCTATCACACGTTCATCGATGCCTTCATAACGTCCGCTCACCAGTACCACATGCTCTTTCTTTGCTAAACGCCTTGCATCGTTTTGTGTAAAAGGTTTTGCCACCGGGGAGACAAACACTACATGTGCTTTTGGGGATACCTCTTTGATCTTATTAAGCGTATCCATCAAGGGTTGAGGTGTCATAAGCATCCCTGCACCTCCACCTATCATGGGTGCATCGACGCGTTTATGTTTATCTGTGGTGAAATCACGCGGATTGTAAAAATCGATAGAGATCTTTTCATCTTCAATCGCACGCTTCAAGATGCTTTCAGAGAAATACCCTTTGATAAGCTCCGGGAAAAGTGTGACAAAAGAGAAATGCATCGTGTCAACTCGCCTCTAAAATGTCTTTGGCATCTTTCGTATAGACGATCTTCTCTTCTGTATCGACTTTAATAATGTAACGTTCTATGTACGGAAGTAAGAAGTGTTTAGATAACCCTGCTTCCACCAAAACAGTATCCGTTTTTACAGAAAAGTAGTCTGTCTCAGCCATACGTTGGATATCCTCTACCACACCCAACACTTCATCATCCTGTTTGACGCTGCATCCGATCACATCAAACCAAAAGTATTGACCTTCATCCAGTTCACAATTCTCTTTCGTTTGTGCTTCATTAGTATAGAGTTTTGCATTGGTCAGTTTTTTGGCAGAATCCACACTTTCGTATCCTCTGAAACGGATCGTACCGCGTTTGTGATTGATATCAGAAATCGTAAGCTCTCCACGATCACTTTTATAGGTCTGGCCTACTTTAAATTGTTCTGGAAAATCTGTATGAAGATGAAATTTAAGGTCACCCCAAAGTCCGATGGTCCGCCCTATTTGAGCGATAAAAAAGTTGTCATTGGACATGGATTGTTACTTTGAAGCTTTAACATTTACGCGATAGTTTTTACCGCCTTTTGCTTTACAGCCGGAGATGACTGTCTTAATAGCATTGATCATTCTTCCCTCTTTACCGATAAGTTTACCTATATCTTCACTGTTCGCAAAGATAGTGATCTCATCGAAACCCTCATCAACCTCTGATATCTCTATAGAGATATCTTCAGGGTTGTTTACCAAAAGCTTGGTATATGAGAGCAGGAAATCTTTAACCATTCAGACTATTTTTTACCTGCTAGTCTTTTTACTGTTGGGCTCATTTGTGCACCAACACTTAACCAGTAGTTCAATCTCTCTTCGTCAAGTGTAAGATCTTTGTTTACACTTACCGGGTTATAGTGACCGATTGATTCGATCCAACCACCGTCTCTTCTTTTTCTGCTGTCTGTTACTACGATTCTGTAAAATGGCTTTTTCTTTCTACCCATTCTTGTCATTCTGATCACTGTCATTTTGTATCCTTTGTTTTTTTCATTTGTTGTAATGCCTATCTCGAGGAAAAGGTATGCATTCTCGTTACAAGTACTGACAACTGTTTTTTAATGACTAAAACACTCATCAACACTTCGTAAATTCTTTTTGGAACGCGATTCTACCATAAAAATTATAAATATTTTATTAAACGTTATGGTATGCTCACGTATAAAGGTAGGCATTGTAGTTGATTCATACAGAAGCCTAGTATACCTTAGCGTGGGCCACCTGGGAAACCGCCGCCCTGCATTTTTGCCATCATGTCCTGCATCTGCTTCATACCCCCTTTCCCGGATAACTTTTTCGCCATCTTTGCTGCATTTTTAAACTGCTTCAGTACACGGTTCACCTGTACCTGATCAAGTCCGGCACCTGCTGCCAAACGTCTCTTACGCGTATTGGTAAGAAGATCCGGATCTTCTCTCTCTTTAGGTGTCATAGAAGAGACCATTGCTTTGATCATTTTGATCTCATCAGAGTTCTCCAGGTCCATATCACCTATCTGTTTTGCCATATTCCCCATACCAGGGATCATTCCCATAATGGACTTCATGCTTCCAAGCTTTTTCATCTGTTCCATTTGTGCGAGGAAATCATTGAAATTGAACTGACCTTTTTTGATCTTCTGTGTGAATCTTTTTGCCTCTTTAGGGTCGATGGCAGCTGCTGCTTTTTCTGCCAATGATTCCACATCTCCTGCACCCATCAGACGGCTTACGATCCTGTCTGAAATGAACTGCTCAAGATCCGGCATCTTTTCACCTGCACCGATGAAACGAAGCGGAACACCTACCTGCTCTGTAAGCCCAAGTGCAACACCACCTTTAGAGTCACCATCAAACTTGGAAAGTACCACACCGGTGATCCCTATCTTCTCTTTAAACGTTTGTGCTGTTCTGACCGCATCCTGACCTGTCATCGCATCAGCCACATAGAAAAGTTCATCTGGTTCTGCTACCTTCTTCACCTCTGCCAGCTCATCCATCAGCTCTTCATCGATAGCCAAACGTCCCGCGGTATCTATAAGCACCACATCATAAAGCTCTTTCTCTGCCTTTGCAAGACCCTGTTTAACGATCTCGACAGGTGTGGCATTCTCATCCGCTACCAGTTCTACTTCGATCTGTGAAGTGATCTGTCTGAGTTGTTCAACCGCTGCAAGTCTCTGAAGGTCGGCTGCAATGACCATCACCTTTTTCTTTTTCTGTTCTTTAAGGAAATAGGCCAATTTACCCGTCGTCGTTGTTTTACCAGACCCTTGTAGACCTATCATCAGAACCACAGTTGGCGGTTTAGAAGCAAAAGTGAAACCTTTAGGTGCACCCTCTATCGTTAAAATATCGGTAAGTTTAGTTTGCAGTGCTTTGAGGAAGTTGTCTTTACCTACACCGTTTTGCTTGGTCTCAAGCTCTACGCTCGAAATGAGCTCTTTCACTACTTTATGGTGAACATCTGCTTTTAACAGTGATTTCTTAAGTTCAGCAGTAGCTTTTTTAAGTGCTTTTTCATCATCATGAAAACGAATTTTGCCTATGGCATTTTTAAAACTGTCGGTTAAAGTATCAAACATTTCTTACCTTATTTTTTCTCTTTTTTCTCTATATAATGTTGCGATTTTATCGAAGATTTACTTATATCTCGCGATGTCTTTGGGCTCTGCAGCATTGAACTCATAGTCCAGTAATTTCATTTTAGCAGAGTGTAAAAGGATACGTTTTGATTGCGTACGGCTCCCATACTGCTCATCCCCTACAATAGGATGTCCTATATGTGCAAGATGTACACGGATCTGGTGTGTTCTTCCCGTCGTGATCTCTATATGGACTTTGGATTTTTTACCCTGGATCTCTTCGGGTTTGACCACAGTATGTGCTTTTTTACCGCGTACCGGGTCTATCATAGAGAAGGCTTTCCCTTTTTTTACCGTAAAGATAGGTTCGTCTATCTCCACCTTTTCATACAGTACACCCTCGACCCATGCCACATAATGTTTTTCCACTTTACGGTTCTTGAACTCTTTAATGGCACGTTCTATGAATTCCCTGTTCTTTCCTAAGAGCAGTACACCCGATGTATCTCTGTCAAGTCTGTGAAGAAGTTCCGCACCTGCTATGGAATCCTGGATCTCATAGCTGTCCACCTGTGCCGGTTTGTTCACGGCAATGATATCTTCATCTTCGTAGAGTATCTCTATATCCTCAGGATACTCTATACGGAAGACCGTATCTGTGCGTATCTCCGCTCTGGCGATCTTTACTTTTTTATCTTCCACATAGACCAGTCCTCTGTCTATCAGTTCTTTTGCTTTGTTGTTTGAAATACCCTTTGCCATTGCAAGGACTTTATATGCTTTATCTGTAGCCATTTTCTTCTATCCAATCTTTAAATTTATCATTCAGTGGGAATGCCACTATTTTGATCTTGCTATGTTGCCCTGTTTTAAAAAGTATATCACTTTTTGAAACTTTAAAACTTTTTGCAAGAAATTTTACTAACTCTTTGTTTGCTGCACCTTCTACTGCTGGTGCTTTGATCCGTATCTTGATGGCATCATTATCGTACACTTCACAAAATTCGTTCTTACTGGCATTGGGTTGTGCCTTGATCCGTAAACTGACGGTGTCATCTTCTATATTATAAAACACGCTCTAAGCTCTCAGTGATACGTGTGATGTCACTCTTGCTTTTTATCTTGGTGGGTTTAAGCAATCCATGCTGCAGCAATCTTCTTGAAAGATTGGATGCCTCTACAACTGCGATACCCTCAATGGCATCAAAAATATCTTTTTGGTTGAAGTAGTGTTCTCCTGAGATGATCTTACAACCAAACTGTGCTGCCTCTGCCGCATTATGCCCGCCTATAGGTTCAAATGCCCCGCCAAGTATCACAATGTCACTGACAGCATACAGATTAACCAGTTCTCCCAGAACATCGACTAAGATCATATCAGAGCCCAGCACTTCATTTTGGGAATAACGCTGTGCCGTGAACTGATACCTGTCAGCATACGCTTCCATCATTTTAGCCACTTTGTCAAAACGTTCCGGATGGCGCGGTACCAAAAGCATAACGGCTTCGGGATGTTCCTTTTTCAATGTGACAAAGGCATCCATGATCAGTGCCTCTTCCCCCTCATGTGTACTCGCCCCACAGACAACCAGACTGGAAGGTTTTTTGATCTCTTTGGTGACAACAGGCAAATGTGCCAGCTTAATATTACCCGTAACCACTACATTCTTTGCGCCTAGAGACTCCAAACGCTCTTTATCTTTGGCTGTTTGTGCGTACACTTCATCGATGTGCTTAAAGATCTCTCTGTAGAGCCACCCTATCTTTTTGTACCTGGGGAAAGACCTGTCACTCATACGTGCATTGATCAGTAAGGTTTTAGCCCCTCTACGCTGCGCCAGTGTAAAAAGAAGATACCAAAACTCCGCTTCCATCACTACTAATGCCTTTTGCGGTTTCAGCCAGCGAAAAAGCAGAGGTTCAAAAGGCAGATATCTGCTCTCTTTCGTATACTCCTCTATCACTTTAAAGCCCGTATGCGTGGTTGTACTCATACGCAGACTCTCTTGAGGTAGACTCTCCACTAAAGATCTGATGGCTTTTGCTTCTCCGAAACTGCAAGAGTGAAACCAGATACCGTCAGGTTTTAAAGGCTTGTTGTTCCGTAAGAAAAATCTTGCGGGCAGCGAATCTTTATACTTGGTTTTAAAAGAGAATAATGCTAAAAGAGGAAGGGCAAGTAGATAGAGGAAAAAAGAGAGAACACTATAGAGAAAAAAGAAAAGTTTCTCCATAGTACATCGCTTATGCTTCTTCCGTAACACTCTCTATATAGAGAATTCTACCACAGTGTGGACAATTACAGATCTCCTCTGCTTTGATCACTTCTGAATACGTTTTGTCATTGAGCTTCATATAACATCCGTAACATGCCTGTTTCTTCACAGGAACCACTGCGGTGTTCCCTGCCCAAATACGGATCTTCTCATAAAATGCAAGTACTTTCTGTTCAAGATCTCTACTGAGTTTTTCTCTCTCAACAAAAAGTTCACCCTTGTTTTTTTCGATCTCTGCTTTTTCTACAGACACCACTTCATTGACCGCTTCTGCTTCTGCAGCCAATGCTTCTACTTTTGCCTTCGCTTCTTCTACAAGCAATGCTGTCGTTTCATTGATCTTCTGGAGTCTTTCGATCTCTTCATTGGCAAAAGTCATCTTCTCTTTGGCGATATCTTCTTCCAAAGAGAGTGCTTTCATCTCTTTTTCTGTAGTGATATCTTTAGATTTTTTAGCATTTGAAGCCAATTGTTCATTCAGCATGGTAAGCTGCTCTTCAAATGTTTTTACTTTTGCATCATTTTCAACGATACTTGCATTGAGTGTATCAAGTTCTTCCTGTGCAGCATTGATCTTCTTTTCTACTTTTGCAACTTTTTTATTTGCTGCTTCAAGCTGCGGAGTATAACTGTCTATAGCCTTGTCAATTTTTGAAAGCTCGATGAGCTCTTTTAGATGTTTGTTCAATCTCTGTCCTTTTGGCGTTTAACGGTTCTCAATGATTATTTTGAGAGGTTTGTCCCATACTTTATATTGTTTCAATATGAAATGGGTTTTTTGAATTTGAAATTATAGCTAAAAGAGGTAAAACTTTCAACTCATCCAAAATGATCTCTGCAAAAAACTTTTCACTCTCATAGTGTCCGATGTCTACCATCATCAAATCTTCACTCATGGCTTTCATCGCATCATGATATTTTATATCTCCAGTCAAAAAACAGTCAGCTTCAACCTCATCCATAAGTGAAGCCCCTGCCCCTGTGGTCAAAGCGATAGAGCTTATCTTCTCTTTTTTCCCTATGACTTTGAGTGTAGGAAGGTTCAGTTTCTCTTTTAAAAGAGTTAAGAGTTCTTTATAGTGCCACTCACCTTTTGCCACACAAACAAATGGATCTTGTGACGCGACTTGAAACCCTAAGATCTGTTCAAACACATATCTGTTCAAATGTGTCTGATCAAAATTGGTATGTAAAGCTATAAGAGAGTGCCTCTTCAGTATCATCTTTTCAATAAGGTTCGAAGGGTACTTGGCAAAATCAAGCTGTGTCATTTTACCAAAGATCAGCGGATGATGTACCACAAAAAGTGTATCGACCTCTGCACTTTCTATCATCTCTTCATCGATGTCCAGTGCCACCACTATCTGAGATACTTCTCTGGACATATCACCAACGATCAGTCCGGAGTTATCCCACTTTTCCTGAAGTTCAAAGGGACTGATCCTATCTAGATGGTTATATATCTCTTGCAGTTTCATACTAAACTCTCTGGGATTGTACTCTTTTTGACTTCTCCATCACTTGCTCTGCAAGACCTTGTTTATAGGCGATGATCTCTTCTCTGGTCTCTTCACAGGCCGTTGAGACGATCTGCGCAGCCAGGATACCCGCATTCTTGGCACCATTGAGTGCCACAGTAGCCACGGGTACTCCTCCAGGCATCTGCAGTATGGAAAGCACGGAATCCCATCCGTCAATGGAGTTGCTTGATTTTACAGGTACACCGATGACCGGTAACGGCGACATAGAAGCTATCATACCCGGCAGGTGTGCAGCACCCCCTGCTCCGGCAATGATGACTTGTATCCCACGCTTATGTGCATTGGCAGAAAACTCAAAAAGTTTTTCCGGTGTTCTATGTGCCGAAACGATGTCCAGCTCATATCCGACATTAAACTGCTCTAACATATTGGCAGCCTCTTGCATAATAGGAAGATCAGAATCTGATCCCATAACGATACTCACCACTACTTTTCCCATGATTTCACCTTTAGTATATTTTTTACTTGATCTGCTTTTTTGAATGCATTTTCAACACTGTCCGATAAGACAGTGACATGCCCCATCTTCCTAGAAGGTCTTGTACTTTTCTTACCATAAAGATGGATCTTGACCCCATCTATCGCTAAACACTCACTAAAACCTTCATAATAGACCGGACCTTCATACCCTGCTTCCCCCAAAAGATTCAGCATCACGGATGCACTGGTCAGTTTTGTACTTCCCAAAGGCAGATCAAGTATCGCACGGAGTAGCTGTTCTAGTTGGGAGGTTACCACACTGTCTATCGTATGGTGTCCACTGTTGTGTGGTCGTGGCGCCACTTCATTAATGAGTATCTGGCCTTGTTTGTCTATAAAAAACTCGATCGCCAACAATCCGACCATATCCAGCTTTTCAATAATATCTATGGCTAACGCCTCTGCTGTTTGTGCCTCTTCTTGCGTAATATTTGCAGGACAAAAGATCTCTTCAACCAGGTTTGTCTCATCGTTGAACGTCATCTCTACAGCAGGAAAACAACGTACCTCTCCTGCACTGTTTCTTGCAGCGATCACAGCAATTTCTTTATCGATATCCACTTTTTGCTCTATCACTGAAGTACCATCTAAAAGTGTTTTTTCACTACTATGGATGAGTGATACACCGCGTCCGTCATATCCGCCTTTCCGTAACTTTTGCACAAAAGGATAGGCAAGTTTTCCTGTTTGTAGAGCTTCAGTTATCTCCTCTTCATTTTCACAACAGATAAAAGAAGAGGTTGGCAGTGCATGCTTTGCATAGAACTCTTTTTGGAGCCCTTTATCTTGAATAAGTGCCAAGATATCAGGATCCGGAACGATCTTCAGTCCTTCAGATTTAAGCTTTTGCAGTGCTTCAATATTGACATTTTCAAGTTCAAAAGTCAGGATATCTACACGCTTTCCGAATTCATAGACGGTGTCAAAATCGTTAAAGTCACCTTTCACATAGACTGAAGCTACATTACGTGCGGAACATCCTTCATCCGGGTCAAGTACATAGGTGGAAATATCCCATTTGCTAGCCTCTTGAATCAGCATCTTGCCAAGCTGTCCGCCGGCAATGACTCCCATTTTTAAACTTGAAGTTACCAGTTTTTCGATCACTGCTTAGCCTCTCATACGTGCATTACGTTCTTGCTCTTGCGCTTTATAAAGCTTTGCACACCCTATGGAGAGTTCTCTTACTTTTAAAATATAGTTCTGTCTCTGTGCCTGGGAGATCGCTTTTCTTGCATCGAGGACATTAAAAGCATGTGAAGCGATCATACATTGATCATAGGCTGGCAAAGGCAAACCTGCCTCAAGGCATACTTCACACTCATTGGAGGCATCTTCAAAATGTTGGAACAGCTTCTCTACATTGGCGACTTCAAAGTGGTACTTGGAAAACTCATACTCTGTCTCTTTATGGACATCACCATACGTGGTGACACTCTCTCCCATACGGTTCCACACCAGATCATACACAGAGTCCACCCCTTGCAGATACATAGCAAGTCTCTCTGTCCCATAGGTGATCTCTACCGCTACAGGGTCACAAGCGATACCCCCAACCTGTTGAAAGTAGGTAAACTGTGTGACTTCCATACCATCAAGCCATACTTCCCAACCAAGACCCCAAGCCCCTAAGGTCGGAGACTCCCAGTTGTCTTCTACAAAGCGGATATCATGCTCTTTCAGATTCAACCCCAGGTACTCCAAAGACTTCAGATAAAGCTCTTGAATATTGTCAGGGCTGGGCTTGATCAGTGCTTGAAACTGATAATAGGCACCAAGACGGTTTGGATTTTCCCCGTAACGTCCATCTGTCGGACGGCGTGAAGGGGCCACATACGCAGCCGACCAAGGCTGCGAGTCCAGACTTCTCAGCAGTGTAGCAGGGTGGAATGTCCCTGCACCTGAAGGAATGTCATAGGGCTGTACAATATTACACCCCTGATCTGCCCAGAATTGTTGTAATTTGAGGAGGAGTTCGCTAAATGTAATGGCGTTGTTGTTCATCTATATTTCTACCTAGTTTTAATTTTACAGTATCGTTTCAATCTCTGAAGAATCAAGTTCTACTTTTTTTGCTTTGCTGATGCGGTCTTCTTGGAGTTTCACTCTAAGTTCATCATCTTGCAGGGCCATGATCTGTATAGCCAGATACGCAGCATTGACCGCACCTGATTTACCTATGGCAAGTGTACCTACCGGCATTCCTGCTGTCATCATCACTGTCGAAAGGAGTGCATCCTCGCCTTTCAGAGCCCCACTTTCCATAGGTACACCAAGTACCGGCTTACTTGTAGCTGCTGCCAATGCACCTGCAAGGTGTGCTGCCATACCTGAAGCTGCTATGTAGACCTGCGCACCTTTGGCTTCTGATTCTTTGACATATTGCATAGTTCTCTCAAGGCTTCTGTGTGCTGAAGAGATGATAAGCTCATACGGTACACCAAATTTTTTCAGTGTCTCAGAACACTCAGACATCACACTGTAGTCACTTTTACTTTCCATTACGATCGATACAAATTTCATTTTATATCCTTACTTGTTGGTTTGACTGCTTGTTCCTGCTTCATAGGTGTTGAGCTCTCCGTTAAGCCCTTGTTCTCCAATGCTTCCGCGATCTCACGTCTTAATATAGTATACCCAGGCAATTTAGTAGGTAAAAGAATATTGTTCAAATCACCCGAGTGAATACACTCAAACTCCTTGCCTGATTCAGAGAGCATTTTTTTGAATGTCAGCCAATACTTTCCGTCGATCTCTTCTATCTTGCCTATATCATTGTCTACCATCTCAACAGTCGCATCCAAAGGCAGGACGATCTCTACACTGTCACCTACACACGTTTTATCTTTACACTTCCATGTCAATCCATCTTCCAAGACAAGTCCTGCTACCTGATGGGTACCGTACTGTATCGAAAACTCGTTCGATTCTGTCTCCGTTCTATCAAAAGGTCGTGAAAGCAGATAAGCATCTGTAAACCCGCGATTCTGTGTAGTATTGAGTTCCGCTTGATAGCGTGCCGCATCAAAGTCATTGGCATAAAAATCATCGATCGCATGACGATAGGCTTTGGTGACCACAGCCGCGTAGTAAGGAGATTTCGTACGTCCTTCTATCTTCAGTGAGTCAATGACACCTGACTTGAGTATCTCATCGATATGTGATGCCATATTCATATCTTTGGCATTCATAATATAGGTACCGATCCCCTCTTCTTCATCCAGCCTGAATGTCGTTCCCGATTCCGGATTATGTGCATACACTTCATAAGGGAAACGGCAGTCATTGGCACAAGATCCACGGTTTGGCACACGCCCTGTCTGCAGTGAAGAGATGAGACAGCGTCCCGAGTAGGCAAAACACATCGAACCATGCACAAATATCTCTAACTCCAGGTCAGGCAGATGATGTTTAATGGCTTCACAGTCTTTCAGACTGATTTCACGTGCGACAATGATACGCTTCACCCCAAGGTCATAATAGACCTCAGCATCCATGGCATTCATCACATTGGCCTGTGTAGAGAGATGAATAGGAATGTCCGGTGCAATCCGATTTGCTATCTTTACCACACCAGGGCTAGAGACGATCAGTGCATCAGGTTTCAGCTCAGCGATCTTGGCAATGTGATTTTCATAGAGCTTCATTTGTGAATTAAAAGGAAACGAGTTCACCGTAGAGTAGACTTTTTTGCCACGGGCATGGGCATAGGCTATCCCCTCTGCGTAAGATTCCATGTCGAACTCTTTGCCTGAACGGATACGCAGTGAAAAGGTACTGGTACCCCCATATACAGCATCTGCCCCATAGTTCAGAGCGATCTTCATCTTCTCTAGGTTACCTGCTGGTGCTAAAAGTTCTACTTTATTTTGATCTGTCATTTTATTCCTGAAATACAATCCCCGCCATTCTCCGGTTGTATAGAAAAATGACGAATACCATGAAAATATGTCTCTTATTCTACCCTATTAGTGGTAAAAAACAGTTTTTATGCTAAAATCCGCCTATGAGAATAGATATACATAATCACACAACACGTTGTAACCATGCTGAAGGTACAGTGGATGAATACATCCAAAAAGCTATTGAATTGGGCATAGATATTTATGGGTTTTCTGAACATGCACCTATGGATTTTGATCCCCACTATCGTCTCGCTTTTGAAGAGATGCAAGCATATACAGATGACATCTTAAGTGCCAAAGAGCGCTATAAAGATGATATCAAGATACTATTCGGTTATGAAGTGGATTACCTTCCAGGACACATGGACGATCGTGTTTTACATGCAAAAGTAGACTATCTGATAGGCTCTGTACACTTCATAGATAAGTGGAGTTTTGACAACCCCGAATTCATCGCAGGATGGAAAAACAAAGATATAGATGAGATATGGCAGGCCTATTTTGAAGCCACGGAAGCCATGGCAAGATCCGGGAAGTTTGACATCGTAGGGCACCTTGATCTTATCAAGGTCTTTAAATTCCTTCCAAAAAAAGATGTCAGACTCTTGGCAAAAGATGCCCTTCATGCGATCAAGAGATCAAACATGGTGTTAGAAGTGAATACTGCAGGTCTTCGCAAACCTATAGGTGAACTTTACCCTTCAAGAGAATTACTCGAAGAAGCGTATGCACATGATATCCCTATTACTTTCTCTTCAGATGCCCATTCAGTTGAGCAAGTAGGGTTCGGTTATGATCTGGCAACAACACTTGTAAAAGAAGTCGGATATACAAAAGCTGCTACTTTTGAAGGGCGAGATCGACAATTGGTTATTTTTTAAGCACAAACACTGATATAACTAATTGATTTATGGATACAATATAGAAAATTTTTATTTAGGAGTAGTTACATGGGTAAATTTGTTAACAACACAGATGAGTTTTACAAATATTGCGAAGAGAATGAGGTAGAGTTTGTAGACTTTAGATTTACAGACATTAAAGGTGCATGGCATCATATTACATATAGAATGAGTGCTGTTGAAGCTTCTATGATTGATTCAGGTCTTCCGTTTGATGGTTCATCGATCGACGCTTGGCAGCCGATTGAAAAATCAGATATGATACTTAAACCAGATGTGGAGACTGCATTTTTAGATCCATTTACTGCTGACAGTACGATCATTGTTATCTGTGATGTTTATGATATTTACAAAAATGAGCTTTACGCTAAATGTCCAAGATCTATCGCGAAGAAGACACTTGCTCACATGGAAGAAATTGGTGTAGGTGATGCAGCATACTTCGGTCCTGAGAATGAATTCTTCATCTTCGATGATGTAAAATTTAGAGATGATGTAAACTCTTCTTATTTCAGAGTAGATTCTCAAGAAGGTGCTTGGAGTAGAGATACAGAGTATGAAGGTGGTAACATGGGTCACAGACCAGGTACCAAAGGTGGATATTTCCCTGTAATGCCTACAGACTCTATGGTAGACCTAAGAGCTGAAATGATGTTACTTCTTGAAGAAGTAGGTCTTGAAGTAATGCTTGGACACCACGAAGTTGCACAGGCACAGGGTGAGATCGGTATCAAATTCGGTACACTGATCGAAGCTGCAGATAACGTTCAAAAGTATAAGTATGTTGTAAAAATGGTTGCACACCTTAACGGTAAAACAGCAACATTCATGCCTAAACCACTTGTAGGTGACAACGGTAACGGTATGCACGTACACCAATCTATCTGGAAAAACGGTAAAAACCTCTTCTACAAAGAAGGTGAATATGGAAACCTCTCTGAGACAGCACTTCACTACCTTGGTGGTATCTTCAAGCATGCTAGAGCAGTATCTGCATTTACAAACCCAAGTACAAACTCTTACAAGAGACTACTTCCAGGATTTGAAGCACCATCTATCTTGACTTACTCAAGCCAAAACAGATCAGCAGCTTGTCGTATCCCTTATGGTGCGGGTGAGATGGCAACAAGAATCGAGACTAGATTCCCAGATTCTACAGCTTGCCCTTACCTTGCATTCTCTGCATTGATGTTGGCAGGACTTGACGGGATCAAGAACAAAGATATTCCAGCTGGTCCAATGGATATCGACCTGTTTGAACTTAGCCTTGATGAGATCAGAGAGAAGAATATTGCTCAAATGCCTCACACACTCAGAGAAGCACTTGAAGGTCTTATCGCTGATAATGACTTCTTGAAGCCAGTATTTACTCAAGAGTTTATCGACACATACCAACACTACCAGTTTGAAAGACAAGTTTGGCCAGATGAAGGTAGACCAACAGCATACGAGTTCATCTCAACTTACTCTTGCTAATTTTTCCTTTCGGGCTTCTGCCCGAGAGACACCTCTTTTTCTTCAAAGCCTATCTAGACATTTCATTTTTTAAACCCTTTTGAGTTTATAGTTTTCATTATAAAATCTTCCATTATAGAATATATTTTATAAGGTTTTTAATCGAAGGTATATTTTTTGTATCAAGAGACTTTTGTGATATACTCTTAAGATGGATATACCCAATAGGTGAGTACTTTATGCCTCTGATAAGCACATGTTTACCATAAGCCACTCAATGAAATTTTAGCTTGTTTTGGAGTAAAAAAATGACATCGAACACTGTTGATCCAACCACAAATCAAGCCCCAAGCCCTCGCCTATGGTTTGCTTTGATATTCATGTACCTCTTCATTCCATTGATTCTCCTGATTTTCGGAGGAGATTTTAGCTGGTGGCAGGCCTGGATCTATGCCGTTCTGATTTTTCTTTCCGGTATTGGCGGTCGATTTTTGGCAGAAAAGCGGCATCCGGGAATTCTGGTAGAACGGGCTACCTCTGAAAGGACTCTGAATGCAAAACCATGGGATAAAGTACTTTCCCCACTGATGGCGATAAGTCTCACATTCCCCATTGTCATCGTTGCAGGACTTGATCACCGCTATGGATGGACACCTCTGTTTTCCATATGGCTTCACATCCTCGGTCTCATTCTCATTGCACTTGGGTACACATTCGCCGCATGGGCTTTAATAGAGAACCGTTTTTTCTCTAGTACGGTACATATCCAAAAGGATCGTGGACATTCGGTCTGCGACAGCGGTCCTTACCGTATCGTACGTCATCCAGGCTATGCCGGAAACCTTCTGGCACTCCCAGGTATCATCATGGCCTTGAACTCCATATGGACCCTTATCCCTGTAGTGGTGGCATTGATCATAGCTGTCATACGAACCACACTTGAGGATAACACTCTTCAGAAAGAGCTACCGGGGTATCAAGATTATACAAAACGTGTACACTATCGCTTATTTCCAGGAATCTACTGAGAATATCTAATAGATCATTAAGAGAAACCTATTAATATTAACGCAATCTTTAATTCAAAACCTTATAAACTATATAATTTTATGGAATTATTACTGCAAACTTTAATCAATAATTTTTGCTATACTCTTCATAAAAAATATCAAATATTAAAGGTTGAAAATGAGAGATGTTCGTATATGCTATGTTGGAGACTCTTTTGTTAATGGTACAGGAGATCCCACTAAACTTGGATGGACAGGAAGACTAAGTCAAAATTCTCAAAACAACAATCTAGATATTACACATTATAATCTTGGTATTCGAAGAGAGACATCAGGAGATATATTAAAAAGATGGGAAGCAGAATGTCACGCTAGATTCCCAGAAGTTTCAGAGAATAAAGTTGTTTTTTCGTTTGGTGTGAATGATACAGTGATGGAAAATGGACAAAAAAGAGTTTCATTGGAAAATAGTATTGAAAACGCTAAAACTATATTAGTACATGCCTCAAAAAAATATGATGTCATCATGATAGGTATGCCTCCAATTGATGATGAAGAACAAAACAAGATGATTAAAGAGTTAGATATTGAATATCAAGCTTTGTGTAATGCATTAGAAATCCCATATCTTTCCGTATTTGAAAAATTAGCCAATGATCAAATATGGAAAAATGAAGTTTTATCCAATGATGGTGCCCACCCAAGAGATAAAGGTTATGAAATATTGGCAAATCATATCAAAAATTGGAGTGGTTGGTGGTTTAAAACATAACAAATGCATCAATCCCTTATTACATATAACTTTATAAAGGATTCCACATTGTTCTTTATCTAGAAAAGTATATAGAACTAGTGCGTAAACAACTTCTTCTCTTCCGCTTTCCTAAAGAAAGTAAAATAGGCCCAAAGTGTTGTACCATAGCCAAAGATAGAGAGCATAACGACACCTGTAGTTACCACTTCAAAAAGTTCTTTATACGCAAATGATGCAGGGATCATATGTACAAGGATGATAGAAAGAGCCCCTTTCATTCCAGAGAAGGTCAATATGAACCATCCCTCAAACCCCACAGGCTTGATCTGTTCCAGTTTACTGCCCCAAAACGCAAATTTTGCCATAGATATCGCACGGATCAATGTGGTAATGATGAACATGGCGAATATCTCTACTTTATACTCCCAGAACTTCTCAAGACTTACCATCTCTGCCAGTACAAAGAAGATCATGACTGCCGCGATATATCCAAACTCTTTGGCCATCTCATAGATATACTCCATGCGTTCAGAAGTCGTCGAGTCAATCCCATGCAGACGAAGCTTCTGTAAAAATGTTTTGCTCTTTTTGGCTTCCTCTTCATCCAATATTTTCATATCCATATCGATCCAAGCCTTGGTAGCAATGATAGCCGTGATCAACGTCAAGATACCACTGACATGAAAATGCTCAGCTACCACATAGGCAAGATACGCTTCGATGATAAAAACAAAAAGCTCTCCTCGCTTATCCTCTATCAGTTTCATCATCATATAGAAGAGATATCCAAAACCTATCCCGATCCCTATACTCACAGCGAACACACGAAGTGCATCCATGGTCGCTTCTCCTGCATCTATTGTACCGCTCATCATCCAGGGAAGTCCTATGAAGAAGAAAGCGATGACTGCAGTGGCATCGTTACCCAAAGATTCACCCTCGATCAACACTTTGATATCATGCCCGATCCCTTTAAATCGGGAAAGCACCGACTGCACACTCACCGCATCGGTAGCCATATTGATCGCAAAAAGCGAGACATAGGCACCAAGGGTAAGCCCCTCAAAGATCCCGAAGTAGTACATGCTCGCTCCGGCTGTAATAGAGAGAGCCACTGCAACCACTGCCAGATAGAAGATACTCCAGCCGTGTTTTTTAATGTCACTAAAATGCAGATGCAAAGCATCCCCCATAAAGATAAGAGGGATACAAAATAGAATGATCGTATCAAAATAGTGTGGAAGGTCTATCGGTACAGCTATGGGTACATACATATAGATCAAATATGAACCTATAAGCAGTAAAAATACTGAAGGTATTTTCAATCTGTTGGCCAAGGCATCTGAAAAAACGACAAGCCCCAGTATAGTGATAAGTATGATCTCCGGTGCGAAACTATGCATATGAATCCTCCAATAACTTTTTCATCTCTTGTAAACTTCTATAACCTTTTTGACATACCATATGTCCCTCTTCATCTATAACAACCACCGAAGGAAATGCATTGGCTCCCATAGAACGTGCTTTTGCGAAATCGTGCTCCATAAGAAGCTGTGCTCTGTCACTTTCAAAGAACGTTCGAAATGCACTTTCATCTGACTTTGACCCATGCAATAAACGCAGTAAGACCTCTGAATTTGTAATATCTTCAGTTCTGGTATAAAATGCTTCTTGTATCGTATGCAGATAGTCAAAAGCACTTTGCATACCAAATAATTCTCTTACGGCTATCACTGCCTTACATGCAGGATAGGTATCGTAGTCAAAATACTCTTTTTCAAATAAACCCTCTGAAAACACTTGTCCTGTTCTTTGTGAGACTTGTTTCCAGTGTCCCTTGAGATACTCCTTTGAACTCTCATTCCAAGGCATTTCACCTTGAGTACGTAAGCCACCTAAGACCAATGAGAACAGATACTTGTCATTCAATGTTGTACGTAACTCCTCTATCACAGGTGCAAATCCCCAACACCATGAGCACATGGGGTCAAGCACAAAGATCAGCTCTTTTTGCATGCTAGAACAAGGTACCACTATCGTTAGAAACAGGGGTCAAAGGTACTTTTCGTTTAGGATGTAAAGGATCCTCTTCTTCAGCCATCTCTTCTTGAGAAACCGGATCCTCATCGATATTGATCATAGGGGCAAGGCCTATCTCTCCCTCATCAGGATTGTTATCTTCTGTGATCTCTATCTCTTCTGCTAAAAGTTGATCATACCCATCATAGTTTTCCACTCTCTTTTTGTGACTGTTAGGTAGCGGAGAATTTTGTGTATAAAGTTCTGACTTACCTTGATACTCACCTCTAAATACCCCTTCAGGTATATCAAATGTTCGTTTCGTCTCCGGATATAACTCCAACAGTTTTTTATAATAAAAAGAGAATGCAGGTGCAGCCAGTGCACCTCCTGTCGCTCCGCGTCCTATACGTGTATTGTCATCTCGACCGAACCAGACAATCGTTTCAATGGTCGGCGAATATCCACAGAACCATGCATCGATATTGTTATTGGTCGTTCCCGTTTTCCCTGCAAGTTCTATGCCATCTACTCTTGCATTCCTACCCGTACCTCTTTTCACAACATCCATCAAGACGTCGGTCATCAAGTATGCCTGTTCAGGCGTGGTGAAGTCTTCTATCTCTTTAGGACGTGTTTCATAGATCACTGCACCCTCTTTAGAGATGATCTTGCTTACAAGTCTCGGCTCTATCATATGGCCTTCATTGGCAAATACTGAAAAGATCTGCGCCATTTTCAACGGACTTAACCCAAGGTTACCCAAGGCAATGGACATATCTCTAGGGATATGCGGCACATCTAAAAATGCCAATCTTTTACGGATCGTACTCACACCCAGATCGGCTACCAGATTGATCGTCGCAAGATTACGTGAATGCACCAATGCTTCTCTAAAAGGTATGAACCCTTTAAAGTCACGTTCATAATTTTTAGGTGCCCAAATCTTAGGTTTCCCCTGATAATAATACTGAAAAGTTCTTGCAAGGTCTGTCAAGGGACTTGCAGGATTGTACCCCATATCTAAAGCCGTTTGGTAAATAAACGGTTTAAATGCAGAACCGGGCTGACGCTTTGACTGTGTCACACGGTTATAGGCAGACTTCTCATAATCTGCCCCACCGACCATCGCTAAAATATCACCTGTTTTACTCTCTACCGCTACAAATGCAGTATTCAATGTAGAGGTTTCTGCTTTCTCATTATATTTTTTGAGTGCTTTCTTATAGGCAAAATCAACTGCCTCTTTTGCAATGGCTTGCTGTTTCATATCTACCGTTGTATAGATCTCATACCCACCGGTACGTATATCACCCAATTTCCCTTTAAAGCGTCTCAATACTTCATCTACAATACCTGGTGCTATATTCTGTGTCAATGAAGTTTTATGTACCACTGGAGATTCTTTTACCGCTTTAAGATAATCACTTTGCGTGATCCACCCTATACTTTTCATACGATAGAGTACATTATTGGCACGGTCCAAAGCACGTTTGTAATGTTTCAAAGGATTATAATAACTTGGTGCATTGGGTAAACCTACCAAAATTGCCGCTTCTTTGAGCGTCAACTCATGAAGCTCCTTATGAAAATATCCGTTTGCCGCGGTTTTGACACCAAAATAATTATTTCCATAGGATATCTCATTGAGGTATCGTTCAATGATATCCTCTTTACTTAGCTCATGTTCGATCTTCAGTGCCAAAATGGCCTCTTTGATCTTGCGTGCCAGTTTCTTTTCATTTGAGAGTATTTTGTTCTTAATAAGCTGTTGGGTCAGTGTACTTCCACCCTCAACAAAAGCACCCGCCTGTATGTCTTTGACTATCGCTCTGAGGATCGCATCTGGGTTCACCCCGTTGTGTTCAAAGAACTGCGTATCTTCCATGGCTACGAGTCCTTCTACAAGGACTCCCGGGATTTCATCATAGCGTGCATAAAGACGGTGCTGGTCTTTGAAGACATAGGCAAGTTTTTCACCGTTTCTGTCATAAATGACAGAAGAGGTTTCTGGCTTATAATTGATGAGTTTATCTGCATCCAAAGATATCTCTTCATAGGCATAAATAAACGCTGCAGTCAATGCCACGCCAAATAGCATGGCTAAGATAATAGAACCTTTTACTAAACTATTGAACACGCAGACCCTTTATGAAAAATATATACATTTTTTATTTTGAATGGTTATTGTACCGTGTTATGGCTAATGAGTGCTAACGCATGTCTGATCTTCTGGACAGAGACACCCAGATTCAGTATTACCCTGATGATCGGCTTTTCCACTGTAGGCTGACGGATTGCCCCTACCAGATACCCCTGGGCCATCAACCCTTTCTGCACGAACAATGCATGTTCATTACTTGGCATCTCTATAGGTACGATGAGACTCTGACACTCAATACCCAGCTGTTTTCTTACCGCCGTCTGCCGTTCGAGGATCTTCTTTCTATATTTTTCTGCTTTTTTACGTATATGTTCAACATTGACCAATGCCAATGCCGTATCGAACACAGAGGGTGCCGTAGAGTAGATGATCGGTTTTGCTCTGTTTTCCAGGAAACTGATCACGTTTTTGGAAGCCAGGATATAGGCACCATAAGAACCGTAAGCTTTCCCCAGTGTCCCCATCTTGATATGTCTTTCGTTGATCCTAACACCATAATACTCAAAAATCCCCAAGAGTTTGGTTCCAAGGACTCCCGCGCTGTGTGCCTCATCAACGATAAGCAGTGCTTGGGCTTCATCAGCAAGGTCAAAGATCTCTTTCTTACAAAGATCTCCCCCCATAGAGTAGACACCTTCCACTGCAATGATCTGTCTTTTAGCCGGATATGCCGCTAACTTTTCTCTCAGATCCTCCGCATCATTATGTGCAAATGTGACCACCCGGTCTCCCAAAAGCTGTGAAGCCATCACACCTGAAGCATGATACTCTTCATCCATGAAAAGCATATCTCCTTTACGTACCAGTGCTTCTATGAGTGCCATATTCGCCAGAAATCCCGAACCTACCACTAACCCCTCTTCAAAACCGTTATATTCTGCCATGGTCATTTCAAAGATCCTGTGTATAGGGTGATAGCCGTTCACCAGCATACTAGCCTTGGAGCTGATCGTTTCATATTCATTGACCAGTTTTACTGCTTTTTTAAACTGTTTTTTATTGAGTGACAACCCCAGATAATCATTAGAAGCCAGATCATCCAACCTGTCATCATAGAGTTTGCGTTCTCTGAACCGTCCTGCTTTTTTAAGGGCTTTTAATTCATTTTCATACATATTAATTTTTCACCTTTATCCATGGCAATAGTGTTTCCACTTGTAATCCCATCGCCGTGCTTTCATAGCCATCTACAGACTGAATGTATTTTTTACAAAAACCTTCAACCATACATCCCCCTGCTTTACCCTGCCACAATCCGCTCTCAAGATAGCTTTCCAGATCCTCTTCCTCAAACCTAGAAAAATGATAATGCGTTGCAGAGATATCTGAAAAAGCCAAACGCTTTGACTTGTAGTGGGCAGAGGAGATGATAGAGATGGTCGAACCGCTTTGGATGTTCAGGATGCGTCTTGCATCTTCTCTGTTTTTGGGTTTTCGTAAGATCGTTCCATCCGAAGCTGCGATGACCGTATCGGCACACAGCAGAGGTGTCTCCACTCCAAACGCACGAATAGCTGCATTGAGTTTACCTTTACTTGCGGTGTAGACAAAATCTTTTGCAATGGATGTAGTGATCTGCTCTTCATCATACGCTACCGACATTTGTATAAAGTCAATGCCAAAGTTATTGAGAAGCAACGCCCTGCTTTCAGAAGATGAACACAAATAGATCATTACAATCCTCTAAGAGATACACCTAACCATAATGCTACGATTCCTAACACAATATTGATCGGTAGAAGTAAATTGGGGATAAAACTCATCTGTGCTTTAGCAAGTGCAACCTCACCTTGAGAGAACAGTTGCCATGCTTTTGCACGTTTGATATACATATAGGTGTAATTGACTGCCATGATCGTCCAAATGATCTCTTTAGAAAGAAAAAGCGATTTTAGATCACCATGGTGTCCACCGGTCGCTATCGCCATGATCAAACCTGTAACAAATAACAGTGCAATAAAAAGCATCACAAGATTAAAAAGTCTTCCTGTGATCTGTAGAGTGATACCTAATCTCTGTTTGGGTACCAACATAGAAGCCTTGACATCATTTTCCAACATCTCAGCTGCAGTCACACCGCCTCGCTGAATGACAGGATGGACTGCCACACGGATCGCGATCATACCGCCTACCCAGATAAAGGCAGAAAGTACATGTAAAAAAACGATCAAATGTCCATAGTTGCTAAAGAGTTCTGTCATCTTAGTTTCCGCCTTCCAATACTTCACTCAAATAGACTTTTGCTTCTTCCAAGGCTGTAGTGATCTTGCTTGGGTCTTTTCCGCCAGCCTGTGCGAAGTCAGGACGTCCACCGCCACCGCCGCCAACGATCGGTGCGATCGACTTGATCCAGTCACCTGCTTTGATCGGTGTATTTTTAGAACCGGCTGCAAGCATAACCTTGTCACCTTTTTTCATAAAGAGCATCACCGCAATGTTCTCATATTTGTTTTTGATCTCATCGATCATGGTTTTAATATCACCATTTTCAACTTCTTCTACAATGACATTTACGCCATTAACCTCAACAGCACTCAACTCTTTTTGAGAACTGCTCATAGCTGAAGCCAACTCTCCTTTCAGTGTTTTCACCTGCTCTTTGAGTTTAGCAATACCTGCCATCGGATTTTGGTTCTTGAGCTCTGCTTTGATCTCATTAAGTTCATCTCTGAGTCCATTGACCATTTCTCTTGCAGCATTTCCACACACAGCCTCTATACGTCTTACACCCGCACTTACACCGCTCTCTTTAGTGATCATAAAGAGACCTATCTGCGCAGCATTCCCTACATGTGTACCACCACATAATTCTATAGAATCATCTGCAAAACTGACAACACGTACTTCATCACCATACTTTTCACCAAAGAGGGCCATAGCACCAGAGTTCTTCGCTTCTTCTATAGACATTACTTCCGTTTTACCCGGGATGGCTCTGGAAATTTTATCGTTCACCCATGCTTCCACTTTGACGATCTCTTCTGCCGTCATGGCTTGTGGATGAGAGAAGTCAAAACGCAGTCTTTTGTCGTCATTGAGTGAACCCGCCTGGGCGATATGATCTCCCAAAATGGCTCTAAGTGCCGCATGAAGCAAGTGTGTTGCAGAGTGGTGTTTTTCTATCTCGGCACGACTGGTATCTACCACAGCCTCTACCTCATCACCCACACTCAACTTACCTTTAACTTCTGAAAGGTTCATCTCTAAGAATTTTCTTGTATCGAGTACTTTGACATCACTATTGAGTGTTCCGGTGTCACCTGTCTGTCCACCTGATTCTGCATAGAAAGGTGTTTTGTCAAGCAGGACCCAACCTTTACCGTCAATGCGCTCTACCTGATTAAAATCCGCATCCAACAGAGCCAATACTTTTGCGCTGGCAGTTGTACTCTCATATCCCACAAACTCATTGACATCAAACGCTTCTTTCAGTGCTTTAAAGTCACCTGTCTCTGAAGCATCACCTGTACCTTTCCAGTTGGCTTTGGATTGCGCTTTCTGTGCTTCCATCTTTGCATCGAATGCATCGATATCCAGCTTGATATTTTTCTCACGAAGCATATCCTCCGTAAGATCAAGCGGGAAACCATAGGTATCATAGAGTTTAAAGGCTACTTCACCATTGAACACATCAGAGGTATTTTTCAACTCTTCATTGAAGAGTTTGATCCCTGCTTCGATCGTATCAAAGAAACGCTCTTCCTCCATCTTCATGGATGTTTTGATCGCTTCTGCTCTATCCGGAAGATACTCATACTGTTCACCCATCTGCTCGATCAGAGTATCTACCAGTTTATACATGAATGGTTCACGTAATCCTAGTAAATATCCATGACGGATAGCACGACGCATGATACGACGAAGTACATATCCACGTCCCTCTTTGTCAAAGTTCACACCCTGAGCAAGCAGGAATGAACAAGAACGTAAATGATCAGCGATCACACGGTAAGAAGCAGAGTTAGGTGCTTCGTAATCATAAGGTGCACCTACAAGTTCACCGATCTTCTCCAAGAAAGGCATGAAGAGTGAAGAGTGGTAGTTGTTAAGTTTACCCTCTTTGATGGCAACCACTCTCTCCAGTCCCATACCTGTATCGATACTAGGTTTTGGAAGCGGGGTCAGTGTACCTGTTTCATCACGGTAATACTGCATGAATACCAGGTTCCATATCTCTAAGAATCTATCCCCTTCTCCACCCATTTTGTCTTCCGGACCATTAAAGTTCTCTTCCCCCTGGTCATAGAAGATCTCAGAAGAAGGACCGCAAGGACCTGTATCTCCCATCTGCCAGAAGTTATCAGCATCACCAAAACGCAAGATACGGTCTGCTGCTATATGTTCCTTCCATAGCTCTTCCGCTTCATCATCACTCGTATGTACAGTCACCCAAAGCTTGTCTACAGGAAGGTTCAAATACTTCTCACTTGTTACAAACTCCCATGCATAAGCGATGGCTTCTTTTTTGAAATAATCCGCAAAAGAGAAATTCCCAAGCATTTCAAAAAGTGTATGGTGACGTGCAGTATAACCTACATTGTCAAGGTCATTGTGCTTTCCACCCGCTCTTAAACAGGTTTGTGAAGAGGTAGCACGCGGTATCTCAGGAATAGGTGCTTCACCCGTAAAGATGTTCTTGAACTGTACCATCCCCGCGTTAGTGAACATAAGTGTCGCATCGTCCGGTACGAGTGGTGAAGATGGGATGAGCTGGTGCCCTTTACTTTGAAAAAAGTCTAGAAATTCTTTTCTGATATCCATGATAAAATGATCCTAAAATTGTGTTGTATAAATTGGTGACATTTTAGCTAAATTGTGGTTACTTAGAGGTAAAGAGTTGAATTTAGTAGGACTATACATTCTATTTCAGTACATATAGCCTTACTGTGGATAGGTTCAAACATATACTACACAAAAATTGTGTCAAATTTGTGTCAAAATCTATTTCTACTCAAGTAGTCTATAAAATAGGTGCTTCAATAAGGCAATAATCATCTATGTCATAATTAAATCCACCAGCACCCATAAAATCTCCTGTAATACCTGATATTTCAGATGGAGAACAGTCATAATTTAAACCATTGACACCACCTATCTCGTCCATGATATAAAGATCATCAACAAGTCCAAATAAGTCAAACTCACAACTATAGTTATCTGGATTAAATTCATAAGCTCCATCAACATCTGTTTCTCCAACAAAATCAATACAATCGTATGGAACACCTACTATACCATCACCTAAAACATCAGTTAAATAATGTACATCAACTGGAACATATTCATCCGATGAACTTCCACCACCACATGCACTCAATACTAAAACAGAGACTCCAGACAATATCAACATCATCAATTTTTTCATTCTAATTCCCTTTTACTTGTTACTTAAAAATTTAAGAAATAATACTGGACAATACTTAATAATCGTGTCAGATTTGTGTCAATAACGTAGCGATCTTCTCGCTACCGTTTTTTTCAACGATCTCCATCAGTCCTTTGCTTTTCGCCGCCAGATCCTCATCCAACAGTGCAAGGACTTTTTGAGTATCTATCTCATTTTCTCTCATGATCCATGCAAGATCTTTTTCTACCAGGAACTGTGCATTATGGAACTGATGGTCACTCGCAGCATGTGGGTAAGGGATAAACAAGGAAGGCAAAGCGGTAGCCGAGAGTTCCCAGAGTGTCGAAGCACCTGAACGTGCTATGGCAAGATCAGCTTCTTTCATATACTCTGCCAGTTTAGTCGTAAACCCGAACACTTCTGCCTCAATACCCAGATCATCATAGGCTTTTTGTACCTCATCAATGTTGTTCTGGCCCGCCTGATGGATGATCCTGATTCCTCTTTCCTTGAGTTCGGGTGCTAACTCTAACGCCAGTTTGTTGATAGCTTTTGCTCCTTGGGATCCGCCAAGAAATATGATTGTTCCCACTTTATCCCGTATGCGGGCATTATCGAAAAATATCTGCTTGATAGGGTAGGCTTTGATAGGGCTCTCTTCAAGATATGAAGAGATGAATGCTGCAGAGTGGGATTTGAGCAGTTTGTTGAGTGAACCCAGTGCGGCATTTTGTTCATGGATGATCAATGGTACACGTAAGATCTTGGCCGCAAAGGCAGTGGCTGCAGCTGAGAAACCGCCCACGGAAAAGACCACTTTGGCCTTGTGTTTTCTTAAAAGTTTAATGGCTTGTATCGTTGCTTTGAACAGCATCAACAGTGATTTGACCTTACCTAAAGCACCCTGGTTTACCACGCCGCGTGTCTCAAAAAAGTATGTGTATGCAAATTCATCATCCTCTTCAAACCACTGTTTGTCTTGTCCTTTGGTCGAACCGATATAGATCAGTTCTTCCTCTTTAAGATGCTCTTTCACAGCCTTAATGATGGCCAAGTGTCCGCCTGTACCACCACCTGTCATTACAATACTCATCGCATTCTTCCTTTAGCATCCCTTGGTACCTTTTTAGATACCATCAAGACCATACCTATGGCGATACAAGAAGCCCATATATGCGAACCACCATAACTTAAGAACGGTACCGCGATCCCTTTAATAGGTGTGATCCCTGAAATACCGTAAGAGTTAAGGATAAATGCCAACGAGATCAGCAACCCTACCCCTATGGAGAAGAGGTAATACATAGGATTTTTTACTTTGGAAGCGATCTTAAAGATACGGAAGACTATGAACAAGATGGTCAGTGTCACCAAGAACAGTCCTAAAAATCCTAACTCTTCCGTGATACCTGCCAAAATAAAATCTGTATGGACTTCACTGAGGTAGCCCAGTTTAAACTGACCGTTGCCCAGACCTTGTCCCCAAAAACCGCCATTATAAATGGCATTAAGTGAATTGGATATCTGATAGGGTTCTTTGCCTGCTTCTATACGAAGGTTCTGAACCGATTCAAAAGGAAAAAGAGAGAGGATACTGTCTTGTACCGTTCCCCACCAGCTTTTGATCCGTGCCATACGGTGAGGGGCCAGGATAATGAGCCCTACAAAGGCGAACAAACCAACGGAAAGCAGGCTGAGAAAGAACTTCCATGAGCTCCCGATAAACAAGAACAATACCATGAGTGTCGCTCCCAATACCACCACTTGACCCAGATCTTTTTGAAATACAGCGATGATAACAACGGCCACCATGAACACAAAGAGATACGGCGTAAAAGTACGTACCTCTTCCCAAAACTGCATTTTTGTTTTGTTGAGTAGTTTACGAGAAAAACTCCAGGCTAAAAAGAAGACGAACCCTACTTTAAAGAATTCAACAGGCGCAATGGACATAGGCCCTACATGTATCCATCGTTTGGCCCCTCCTACCGCTGTTACAAGAGAAGAAGGTAAAAACTGCATACCTATCATCAGAATAAAAAAGAGGATAAACAGTGACAATCCTATACGTGAGAACCATTTATCAGGGTCCATTCTACTTAAAAGAACCATCGTTCCGAACCCTATAAAAACAGCCATACATTGTCGTATAAAAAAGTGAAAATCCGCATAATTAAAATGCAGTACAGTATAAGTAGAGAGAGAATAACTCATCACTAATGAAAGTGTCAAAAGTGTCATGACACCTGCTAAAAGGGGTTTGTCTACCATATCATATTCTCTTTCTTTTATTCATTAGTATTTTATCAGATTTAACAGATAACTTTGATAAAATGACACTCTATAAGAGGGAAATATGAATAAAGACATACAAAACAGAGCAATACATCAAAGAAAGACCAAAATTTCTTTCCTTTTTTTACTCTTATTGCTTGCCATGGGTATGTTCTTATTTTCCGTACTGAAAACCATCTCATCAGACAGACATATCCCCAGCCATACGACTACAATTTATGACCGTTCATTTCGCGGGTCTATCATCTCTGAAGACGGATATACCCTTAGCAGTTCAGAAAAAACCTATCAGGCAGTGGTTCGTGGAGCGAGTATAGACCCTGACAAAAAAGCACTGTTTGTCAAACTCTTCAGTATCTATAGCGGTATTCCTGAGAAAGAGATCCTTAAAAGATTTAAAAACCGTAAAGGGAAAGAGATCAAAGGCAATATCATCCTCTCTAAAACCATTAATGCACGTTCAGCGATGCAGCTTAAATCCCTTGCGTATAAATTACGAAAACTGGATGTATTTCAGTCTATCAAACTCCGTAATGGCATAGAAGTGCTCTATGGTCTGGATATCATAGAAAATGGTGAGAGCAGACGTTTCCCTCTAGGTGATGTTTTAAGTCCGATATTAGGCTATGTAGGAGATGAAAGTGATGGACGTTACACACGTCCGGCAGGAAAAAAAGGGCTTGAACGTGCGTATGAAAAGCACATTACCTCTAAGAAAAATGGATATTTCCAAGGTAAGCGTGATGTGGTCGGCGCGGTCATTCATGACAAGAACAGTATTAAGATGCAGCGTGTAGATGGATTAGACCTTCATCTCAACATTCCTCTTGCCCTGCAGAGACGTGTTGAACTGATGATAGACCAAATGAAACACAGTATTGATGCCGATGAGATCCTGGTCGGCATCATGGAGAGTGAAACGGGTAAGGTACTAAGCATGGCAAGTTCTGAACGTTATGACCCGTCGCACATTACACGAAACGATATTGCTTCACTTGTACCAAAATTTACAGAATACCCTTATGAAGCAGGTTCAGTCCTTAAACCGATCACGATTGCCATGGCACTTGACAAAAAAAGGATCACCCCTGACACATGGTTTAAGACCGGCTATAAAAGATTTGATATTACAGGGGGACAGCATGTGAGTGATGATGATTATTTTGAGTCTCTCTCCGTCACGGATATCGTGGTACACTCTTCCAATATCGGTACCTCTCAAATCTCATGGCTGCTTACAGGTAAAGAGTTCAGAGAAGGTCTGCTCAAGTTTGGACTCGCCCAAAAAACCGGAATAGACCTCTCACGTGATCTTCCGGGTTCTCTCAAGTCGCTTAGACTACTCGATCATAAAATGCATAGAGCGAACTCTTCGTTTGGCTATGGTATGATGGTGACATTCACTCAGCTGCTTAAAGCCTACTCCGCTTTCAACAATGATGGTTTAGCTGTGACACCTCATTTAGTGGATTATCTGCAAGATGCACAGGGCAACCACTATACCCTTCCTCCTGAAGTGGGTAATATGCAAGCTGTCAGTAAAAAAGCGGCAAACCAGATACATAATATCCTTTTAGAAGTAGTCAAACGCGGTACAGGTGTCAAAGCACAGTACCCAGGCTTAGAAGTAGGCGGGAAAACAGGAACAGCACACATCGCTAAACATGGACGCTATGTGAGAGAATACCACAGCAGCTTTTATGGTTTTGCCAACGACAACGAAGGACATAAATATACCATCGGTGCGTTGGTCATACGTGCTAAAAAACCCTATAAATACTTTGCATCACAATCAGCAGTCCCTACCTTTAGAAGAGTATTGGACATACTTGTAGAGCTCGATTATCTGAAACCAGAAGGTGGTCTCGAAGTGACCAGTCCGGAGATCAAAGTAGAACCAAAAACACCACCTGTAGTCATACAGGAACCTTCAGTAGCACAAAAAGAAGAAAAGAAAAAAGTGACTGTAGAACCGGAGATAAAATCCAAACCTTCTGTGAAAGAGCTTTTTAAACTAGAACCAAAACCTGAACCTAAACCGGTCAACACAAAGCCTGCAAAAGAGAAGTCAACCAAAGAACTTTTTGAAGATCTATTTTAGAGGTACATTTAGATCCACAAATTATCGATCAGTCTAGGTTTACCTACCCATGCAGCCACTAGAATGATCGTATTACCTATCTCCACCGTGTCAAGTTCATTGAATGCTCTATCAACAATAGCCACATACTCCACCTGGTCCGTCTCTTCAAGCACGATCAACATCTCTTTTTTGATCACTTCGACATTGAGTTCTCCTGCCATAACCATTTTGGTTGCGCGTTTGAGTGAACGGGCAAGAGAGAGTGCACGCGTTTTTTCATCACCCTGCAAATACACATTACGACTGCTTAAAGCCAATCCATTCTCATCTCTGACAATGTCACAAGGAATAATATTCACATCCATAAAATAATTTTTGACCATCTGTGTGATGAGAGCTAACTGTTGTGCATCTTTTTTCCCAAAATAGGCATTTGTTGCACCGCTGAGATTAAGCAATTTCATGACCACTTGAAGCATACCGTCAAAATGGCCTGGACGCTTTTCTCCTTCTAAAATGTACCCACGGATCGCAGGTGCACCTATACTCAGTTCATCCTTCTCGTACATTGCATCGATCCTCGGCATAAACAAGATATCCACACCTGCCAATTTACATATCTTTATGTCCGCTTCCTCTTTACGGGGATACGCATCCAGATCTTCCCCTTCCAAAAACTGTGTAGGGTTGACAAAAATAGAAACGATGAGATGATCATTCTCGTTCTTTGCTTGCTGTATGAGGGAAAGATGTCCTTTATGTAGTGCTCCCATAGTTGGAACAAAACCTATAGAACCCGATAATGCTTTTTTTGCTTCCTGTAAAGCCTCTATTGTCTGAACGATAATCATTTCTAACCTCATATTTCGCTATATTTAGATAAAATCATATCAAAATTACACTAGGTTTTTACTATGGATGCATACGAATACAGCGAATTACTCAAATCACTTACCATTAAAATGGACAATATTAAAAACATTGTCAAACCTGACCTCTTACAAGAAAGACTCAAAGAGATCGAAGAGATGCAGCAAGATCCTAATTTTTGGAACGATGCAGCAAATGCTGGTAAGATCTCTCAGGAAAAAACCAAAGCTGAACGTATTTTAGCCACCTATAACAGTGCTTATGATGCAGTCCATGATGCCAGTGAATATTTTGAACTCTCTAAAGCAGAGAATGACGAAGAGACCCTGGAGATGCTCTATGAAGATGCAGAGAACCTACAGGAAAGTACCAATGCACTGGAAGTGCAGATGATGCTCAGTGGTGAACATGACGGGGCGAATGCCATCGTTTCCATACACCCCGGGGCCGGTGGAACAGAATCACAGGACTGGGCCAGCATACTCTACCGTATGTATCTGCGTTGGGCAGAAAGACATGACTTTAAGGTGGAAGTACTAGACTATCAAGCCGGAGAAGAAGCGGGAATCAAAGATGTCTCTTTCATTATCAAGGGTGAAAATGCCTATGGCTACCTCAAAGTAGAGAACGGTATCCACAGGCTTGTACGTATCTCCCCTTTTGATTCCAATGCCAAACGACACACTTCATTCTCTTCTGTGATGGTCTCACCGGAAATAGATGATGACATAGACATCACCATCGAAGACAAAGACTTGCGTGTCGATACCTACCGTGCCTCAGGTGCAGGTGGGCAACATGTCAACAAAACAGAATCAGCTATCCGTCTGACACATATACCGACAAACATCATTGTCCAGTGTCAAAATGACAGAAGCCAGCATAAAAATAAAGCGGCAGCCATGAAGATGCTCAAATCCCGTCTTTATGAGTATGAGATGGCAAAAAAACAAGCGGCTTTAGATGGCATAGAAAAATCAGATATTGGATGGGGACATCAGATACGCTCTTATGTCATGCAACCCTACCAGCAGGTAAAGGATACAAGGTCCAATCAAGCCTTTACCAATGTCGATGCCATACTTGATGGGGATATAGACAAAATGTTAGAAGGTGTACTTATCACACAAGCAAGATAGAGATACAACTTCTTGCTACTTTTGTTTCCCATCCTTTTTTTCCGTATATTTAGAGATCGTTTTAGTGATCACTAAGGCTGCAACAAAAGCCAAAAGCACCATAGAAGTAGTATAGAGTGCATTCATTAAATCTATTTTCATATTTTCTCCTTAAGTTCCTTGAGTATTTTATCTTCGATCTTATACGTCACATCACAGCGTGCTTCCATACTGTCATCATGGGTGACCAGTAAGAGCCCTGCGCCTGTCTCTTTAATGTAATGTAACAGTACATCCATCACCATTTCGGCTGTCTCTTTATCTAAATTTCCTGTAGGTTCATCAGCAAAAATAATACGAGGCTTTTTACTCAATACCCTGGCAATGGAAACACGCTGTTGTTGTCCTCCTGAGAGTTCACCTATCTTTTGTTTCATCAGTTCTTTGATCTCTAGTTTTTCAAGTATAGCATCATCAATACTCTCAGCACTTAACATGCTGGCGACTTCGACATTCTCCATGGCTGTCATACCTTTGAAGAGGTAATGGAACTGAAAGATGATCCCTATATCATAACGGCGCAATGTTTCAATAGCCTTGTCATCGAGCGTATAAAGATCTTTTCCTAACAATGTGACACTGCCCTTATCAGGTTTGATAAACGTTGAAAATATATGTAACAGTGTAGACTTTCCGCAGCCGCTTCGACCGATGATCGCCGCACTTTGTGATGGTTTTAAAGAAAAGTTTACATCATGAAATAAAAGGGTATCAAACCCGTGGGAAATATTTTGTGCTTCCAATAAAAATTGGGACATCTGCTGCCTTTAAACTATTTTACAAGTGTGGACTTTGTTCCACTTACTGGTATATTTTAACATAAAAATGTGATGGATAGTTTGAGAAAAAGAGGAAAATACGTAAGAGTCTGTCCAAGCGATCAGCCTGGACAGGAAAAAAAGAGTAAGGGTAGACCCTTATCCCATTTGTGCAGCAACTTCAGCAGCAAAATCTTCTTCTGCTACTTCAATTCCTTCACCAACTTCCAATCTTACAAAATGTACGATATCAGCTGAACCGCCAGCCGCTTTTGCTTTTTCTTGAACATATTCAAGAACTGTTTTGCTGTCATCCATTACAAATTTCTGATCAAGAAGACATAGTTCTTGGTCAAGTGTAGTGTTGTCTGAGATAAATCTTTCAATTTTACCTGGAAGAATTCTGTCCCAGATCTTTTCTGGTTTACCTTCAGCTTGAAGCTCTTCTTTAAGAAGTGCTTCAGCTGCAGCCATAACTTCTTCAGTCAATTGGCTCATAGAGATATACTGAGGAATGTTCTTAAGTGTTTTACCAAGTCTAGAAAGTTCTTCATTCTCTTTTTCAATAGCAATGATTCTACCTTTAGTCTCTTCTTCTACGAATGCAGGATCAAAATCTTTAAAAGAAAGTGTTTTCGGTGACATTGCAGCTGCATGCATTGCTACTTCTTTAAGTACAGGAGTCATTGCTTCAGCTGTTTGTGCAGAGTCACATTTTGCTTCGATGATTACACCATTTTGACCGTTCGAGTGAACATAACCATTTACCGCAGTCGTTTCATCTCCCTCGATGAGTGCTGCTCTTCTTACATCAAGCTTTTCACCGATGATCGCAATTTGCTGAGAAAGATAATCCGAGAATGGTTCACCATTGATCGTAGAAGCATTGATCGCCTCTGCATCTTTAAGGTTATTGTCAAATGCATGATTTACAACCGTATTCATCAGTGCTTTAAATTTGTCATTTTGTGCAACAAAGTCAGTTTGAGAGTTAATCTCAACGATCACTGCTTTTTTACCTTCAACTTTTACAGAGATAGCACCTTCAGCAGCTACTTTACCGGCTTTTTTAGCCGCAGCACCCATACCTTGGTCTCTAAGCCATGCAACTGCTTTGTCCATATCTCCATCAGCTTCAGTCAATGCTTTTTTACAGTCCATCATCCCTGCATCAGTCATCTCTCTGAGTTTTTTGATATCTTTAGGTCCAAAGTTTGCCATGATTACGCTCCTGCCAATTCTTTTGCTTCAGCGATCGCTTCAGCTTTCACTTTAAAATCTGCAGCTTCTTCTTCACTCATCTTAGCAATTTGTGCATATGTAGTGATCCCTGCTTCAATCAACTTTTCGTTACCTACTTTACCGATACCTGTAAGTTTTGTTAGATCATCAGCTTCAGATGCTTCAACTTCTTCAGATGCTGCTTCAGCCATCACTTCTGCTACTTCTTCGCTTGTTGCTACTTCTTCAACATCTTGACCAGTAGCTTCAGCATATGCCGCTTTACCTTCGATGATCGCTTCAGCCATTTCTTGACAGAAAAGGTTGATTGAACGGATAGCATCATCATTTCCAGGGATTGGATAATCAACCATATCAGGATCACAGTTCGTATCAAGTGGTGCAACAACTTTCATACCAAGTCTTCTTGCTTCTTTAACAGCGATGTGTTCTTTTACAGAATCGATAACGAACATCATGTCTGGAAGTTTTTTCATATGTCTGAAACCTTCAAGGTAAGAGCTTAATTTCTCTTTCTTTCTCTTAAGCATCAATGCTTCTTTTTTAGTCAAAAGATTAATTTGACCAGTCTCTTCCATTTGCTCGATGATCTCAAGTTTTCTGATTGATTTTTTCATTGTTGGGTAGTTTGTTAACATACCACCTAACCATCTAGTTGAAACGTAAGGCATACCACATCTCTCAGCATGCTCTTTGATCGCTTGTCTAGCTTGTTTTTTAGTACCTACGAAAAGTACTGTTTGCCCTTCAGCTGCTGCATCTCTTACTACATTGTACGTATATTTGAAGTATCTAAGTGTTTTTTGAAGGTCGATGATATAGATGTTCTTTCTTGCACCGAAAATGAATTTCTTCATTTTTGGATTCCATCTTCTTGTTTGGTGTCCGAAGTGTACACCACATTCGAGTAAGTCTTTCATTGTTACCATAAGTTTCTCCTTGGTATATAATCATAATAGAACTTTCATTTGTAAAAGCTCAGTTAAAAGCATATGCTTCATCACTAGGTTTGATCCGCTGTAGTCCTCAATGTCAATTCTAATGCTTAGAATCACACAACCGTGCAAGGAATAACTACATGTGTATTTCCATTATCCTCTCGAATAAGGAACGCGATTATACCGAAATGATCTTTAAAATTTTATAAAATAGGGAGGGGTAGAAACAAGAACAAGGAAAAACCTTGTCCCAAGAGATATTAAGCGTTTTGAAGCTCTTGAAGTTTAGCCTTTACAGCATCCACATGTTCTTTGACTTTCACTTTTGTCCAAGTCGCAGCTACTTTGCCGTCAGGATCTATGATGAAAGTAGAACGTACCACACCCATATACTCTTTACCCATGAACTTTTTAAGTTGCCAGATTCCAAAAAGATTACAAAGTTCTTTCTCTTCATCTGCAAGTAGTGTGATCTTTAAGTCTTTTTTCTCTATGAAGTTTCTGTGTTTTTTAGGAGAATCCGGGCTTACCCCTAAAACAATCGCATCCAAATCGGTAAAATCCGGAAGTGCTGCCGTGAAATCACAGGCTTCTGTTGTACATCCAGGCGTATTGTCTTTTGGATAAAAATAGAGTACGATCCACTTTCCTTTAATGTCTCTCAAACAGATCTCCTCTTCATCCTGGTTGGGTAAACAAAAATCCGGTACTTGTGTGCCTACTTCTAACATAGCTGTATCCTTTATAATTTCTTTTTGGGTAGTATAACAAATAAATGTAAAAAACTCTTGCCAAAGGCAAAGCTTCAGTGAGAGGAATTTTTAAGTAGCTTTGCTTCTTCAAAAGGAGAAATTATGGTAGACAAACAAACCAAAGAAGAATTACTGGCAGATATAGAAAAACTGATCGCGTATGGCAGAGAAGAAACAACGATCAATCCAGACCTACTGGCATACCTGGAGATCAATGACCTGATCTCTACAAAGAAAAAACTCCTCGAAAGAGTAGGCACACTCAGTGAAGAAGACAAAGAGTGGCTACAGCAGTTTAAAAAGTACGAATAACTACTCTCTTAAATCTATCGACCTGTCAAACTCGATATTATATTTTTTAAGTATGGCACTCTGTTTTTCTTGTGCTTCCTTTCTGTCAATGATCACTTTAGCCCCATCATTATCCTCTAGAACGATATAGTCACTTTTTGCAGCTTTTACCTTTTCATAAAACTCTTTAAAGTCCTTAAAGGTCTCTCCATTCACCTTATCTATAGGCCACATGGCGAAATCATTGTCTCCCCTGCTCATATCTGAAGCCAATACTTTAAGTAGAACCACCACTTCGTTTTTATCTTCTTCCTGCCATTTACCTGCCAGATAACTTAATGGTAAACGGTTTCGGTTTGTCGATACAATGAGGTTTCTGGTAAGTGGGGAAAAAACATACCCCCCATAAACAAAATACCTTGGCATGGTATCATAACGCGTTGTCTTGACCAGATACATGTCATCAGCGACGTACTTTAAAGGTACCTCAACCTGTATATGTTTCTTATCTCGGATGATATCGAGTTTTACTTTCTCACCCATTTGATACGCATCTACAAAGTGCTGATAATGGGTAAACTCATGTTTTCTAAACTCTACCGTACCGTCGTTTTCAACATTATGCCCGTCCACTGCCGTTAAGATATCGCCCTCTTTGAGTAATCCTGAAAGAGAAGAATTATGTACCACTTTAACGATCAGTACTCCACTGGTATCATCATCAAGCCCATAATAGCGTCTAATGGCAGGATTTTCCAGTTTCTGTGTATTCAATCCCAGGTCTGAGAAGCCATCATACTTTCCATCTTTCATATCTTCTATGAAATGTTTGACGATATTCACAGGTACGAGATATCCGATATTCTGAGACTTACTGATGAGCTGCATCACCACACCGACGATCTTTCCATTCGAGAGTGCCGGACCGCCGGAGTTTCCGGGATTCACAGCAGCATCAACCTGAATGGCTAAGAAAGACTCCCCGCTGTGCGCATAAGTATGATGTTCTATCCTTGAAACTACCCCGATCGTTGCAGAAAGCGTGCTTCCTCCCATAGGATATCCGTAGACAACAATTTTTTGTTCCACTTTTGGAAGTGAACCGAACGTCAGTGGTTTCACCCCTTCAAAAAATGCTTTCTCATCAACTTTCAAGAGTGCAAGGTCTGCTTGATGGGACACCGCATGGACTTTGGCAATATAGCGTTTACGCTGTCCATAACGCTGCACCTCTATAAAGGATTGATTGGCTACTACATGTGCATTTGTCAGAATATACCCATCTTCTATAATAGCACCAGAACCTGTACTGCTGCGTGTTGAACTGCTCCAGGGCTCCTGGTAGTTGGGTACTTTGGCCACAGTGTAGATCTTAACGATCGCTTCTTTGGTACCATTCAGCTGTTGTGCACTTGCAGCTAAAAAAAGTGTACTTAGCAACATTGTCCATAATATTCTCATACTGATCCCCTAAAATCTTCTGCATCTATACAGTGTATCTTTCGTTTGATTGCCTCTTTAGCCATAAGACCCGGCTCTTTTGAAGAAAGCAGGTTTTTCTCTTCATCATACACTCTTGCAGAACATACACCACAACTTGGGCTTCTGTCTTTACCAATGAAGAGATCCAGTTCTGGATGACTCTCAAAAAACGCTGTTGCATATGTAATGACAGGTGCAGAAAGATCTTCTCCGCTTACATTGGAGAATGCTCTGTCACCCTCTTTTGTTCTGACAAGATCCATGGTAGGGCGAGGTGTCCCAAAAGCAGCATCTTCCGGACAAAAAGGGATAATATCCATGTCCTGAAGCTTTTTTAAAAGCGCTTCATCTCTATTGTCCGTAGCATCATATCGACATTTTTCACCTAAAAGACAAGCGGAAATTGCGACCTTTTTCATCATTAAAATACAAAGAGCAAAGCATAGACCCATGCACCTGTCAACATGGTCAATATTATACCTATAAAAGTGCGTTGTCCATCTTGTTTATGTGATTGAGAATAGAGTCCCGGAAGTGTAGCTTGTCTTTTATAACGATTTCCACGATAGAGTGTAATGATCCATAAAAACAATGTGATGACTGAGATAATGATATGAAAGATAAGCACATACAAAAGATAATCATGGGATACAGAAGTGCCTTCCATCAGATTTTTATAACCACCCTCCATACGGACACCATACTCAAAAAACCCTACGACGAGTACAGAAACGATAAAAAGAAGTTTCTGCACCTTCTCATGTGCAGTGTAATTCTTTTTCTTTGCAAGCATGATCGCGCCGTATATAAGAAAAGGCAACAATGCCACAATGACGGATACAATATCCATAAATAACGGTGCTCTCGTTCCTAAAAAGCCTGGTTGAAACATAACATCCATAAAGATCCTTTTTTAATTTTCTCTTGTTTAATTGATTATGAAGAGTATCACATTCAAACTAAATGTTGTAAGGTAAAAATTACCACTTATACCTAACAAATGACAACTGATTTGATTTCAGTGAATTCTTCAAGTGCCCACTTCGGACCTTCTCTTCCTACACCCGAGAGCTTGGCACCTCCATAAGGCTGTACATCAAAACGGAGTGTTGGAATGTCATTGACCACTACACCCCCGCACTCTGCATCTTCTATGAATTGCTGTGTCATTTTCAGATCATTCGTAAAGATAGAAAACTGCAGACCGTATGGTGAGTCATTCATCTTTTCTACAGCAGTGTCATAATCTGCTACAGCTACCAAACTGACGATAGGAGCAAAAACTTCCTCACAAATGATCTTCATATCATCTGTCACATCTGCCATCACTGTCGGAGGGAATATCCCCTCTACTTCTTCACCGCCTGCAATGACTTTTGCCCCTTCATCTTTAGCCGATGCGATCCATGATTTTGCTCTCTCTCTGGACTCTTCATCTATCAGTGGTCCCATAAATGTATCTTCTTCGTAAGGTGAACCCACTTTCAGTTTTTTTGTCTCTTGTGCGATCAGTTCTGCAAATGCATCATACACCTCTTCATTCACATAGATACGCTGAAGAGAGATACACACTTGTCCGGAGTTGTAAAAAGCACCAAATGCACAACGTGCTGCTGCAAGCGCCAAGTCTGCACTTTTATCGATGTAGGTTGCGGCATTACCGCCTAGTTCAAGGCTTACCTTCTTGATCCCCGCCTGTTTGGTAATAATGTTTCCTACAGGTACTGAACCTGTAAAACTAATCACTCTTGGAATATTACTTTGCACCAGTGCCGAACCTACTTCAGCATCACCATATACCACAGAGAGTGCATCTTTAATAGCATATGGGGAATCTACAAAAAGCTTTGCAAACATATAGGCTGTCATGGGTGCTTCAGGTGTTGGTTTGAGTACCACTGCATTTCCTGCTCCCAATGCCGGTGCTATCTTATGTGCCACGAGGTTCAGAGGAAAATTAAACGGTGTAATGCACGCAACGACCCCTACAGGCTCTCGCTTAAAATACGCCAATGTTTTCTTCCCGCTGGGCATTATATCTGTAGGGAGTGTTTCACCTGCAAGATTTGCAAGTTCCATAGCTGTGATCTTGATCGTTTCTACACATCGCTCTACCTCAATGCGTGAAAATGCGATGGGTTTTGCTACTTCTTTAGCCAACATCAAAGCAAAGGCTTCTTTCTCTTCCATCAGTCTTTTAGCCACATCCTCCAACCACAAGATACGCTGAGACAATGGAGATCTTGCTGCTGCTTTACTTGCAGCCTTGGCAATATCAAGCGCTTTAAGCGTATCCTCTGCATCACAGACCGGTGCTGAACTTACGACCGCACTATCAAAAGGACTCTTTCGTTCCTGCTGTACTTCTTTATTCTCTTCGGCGGAACCAAAAAAGATTTTTGCTTGTGCTATAGTAGACATGAGATATACCTTCTTTCTGAAATTGTTTGATTATAGCAAATTGGGGATAAAAGGTAATGGAATTTTGCTATATTTTATCTTCTGTGATGGAGAGAATCAGCATCACAGTAACGTTTGAGGAATCTATGAAGAAAGCTAATATTCAACGCTTCATACGATTCATCCCATTTTGCATGTAACTCCATGTCAGATTCAATCAAACCGTTTATTTTTTAGATAAAAAACTATAGACTCCCAAAGATATAATAATGAGTGCAATACCCAAGATAAGATAGAGTGCATGTACCATCTGAGAATAATCATGTAAGGCGATCTTAAAGACTACCATCAATGCTTCGATAGAGAGTGCGATTATGATCGCGATAGAAAACTTTGTTAAGACATTTGCATCTTCATCTTCTTTACTATAATTTTTGAAAAAAACCTCTCTCTCCAATATCGTCTTGGCCAGGTCAAAAATAGCAAGCCCCAAAGTGAGTGCAACAATAGGTTTAAAGAGTGAATCAAGAGAGAAATTCCCTTCCACCAATATACTTGAAGCATATCCGACTAATGCATACATAATGGCAAAAAAAGCAAAGGCCATGAGTGAAAAACCTACTGCTTTATAAAAGAACTGGGTAAAACTATTAAACGCCGGATTTAATTCTACAAGACCGAGCCTTCCGAGTAAACCCGAGAGTGTAAAATCAATAAAAATATACTGATCCTCTTCTTTTTTCATCACTGTAATACACGTATGCCCCGTTGCAGAACTGATGTAGGGAGTACTAATGGAAAACTCTTCATCTTTTTGCATCACTTTTGTACTCATATAGGATCTGTTTTTACCTGCTTCCGATTCATCTGTTTTACTTCTGGAAATATTTGGAGAGGTTTGATTAAAGTCTTTATCCGTGATATAGAGTAGTTCCATCGAAGGAAATGTTTGAAAAGTCTTTTTATAATTCTTTGCTTTCTCTGTTAAGATCGATCCATTGTTTCTTAATGTTGTCATAATAAACTTTTCAATATCTTCCTGATTTTCTTGATACACTTCAATAAACTCTTTCATTTTCTATCCTCTTTGTGTCATTGTATATGAATGATACAAGTATACCATGCGAATCATCATATGAGATGTAACTTCTGTATAGTTGTTACACAATATCCTATACTTTTGGGTGGGAAATCATTCAATTTCATGTAGAGATACTCACTCTTTCAGATCAAAATTGTGCCTGTTTATCGTATAAAAATGAATGACTCTCAACATCCCCCATATCTAAACCCACTATTAACAACAATTTGGTTAAAATAATTCATTAATTTTGACTACCCTTAGGTAGGTCTTGGAGCAAATAAGAATGAACAAATCAAAATACATTTGGATGGATGGCGAATTCACACCTTGGGATGATGCCAAAGTACATATACTTACACATACACTACATTATGGAAATGGTGCTATAGAGGGAACTAAAGCCTACAAAACAGTTGATGGAAGATGTGCGATCTTTAAACTGAAAGAACATACAAAAAGACTTCTAAACTCATCAAAAATGACACTGATGGATGTTCCGTTTACAGCAGAAGAATTGAATGATGCACAGGTAGAACTTTTACAAAAAAATGAACTTTTCAATGGTGCCTATATCCGACCGTTGGTGTATCTTGGATATGGCGTTATGGGCCTTTACCATAAGGAGTGCCCTGTAAATGTTGCAATCGCTGCATGGGAATGGGGAGCTTATCTTGGAGAAGAAGGGCTCAAAAAAGGTGTACGTATGAAGATCACTTCTGTTACAAGAACACCGAACACTTCTGGTATGGGAAAAGCAAAAGCTGTGGCAAACTACCTCAATTCACAAATGGCGAAATTTGAAGCAGTAGAAGCAGGATATGATGAAGCATTGCTCAGAGATGACCATGGGTATATCGCTGAAGCATCCGGTGCAGCTTTCTTCATGGTAAGAGATGGTGTACTTATCTCTCCTCCTAGTGACAATTCACTGGAGTCCATTACACAGCAGACGATCATAGACTTGGCACATGACATGGGTATCAAAGTGGAAAGACGCCGTATTACCCGTGAAGAGGTCTATATCGCTGATGAAGCATTTTTAACAGGAACGGCTGCTGAAGTCACACCGATCCGTGAAGTGGATGCACGTCAGATCGGTATAGGTTCAAGAGGGCCTATGACCGAAAAATTACAAACAGCCTACTTTGATGCAGTGGCAGGTAAAAACCCTGACTATATTAAGTATTTAACCTATATCAACTAAACAAGGATCAACATGCCAGCAGACATGAACGACTATTTCAAAAAGAAAAAACCGAGTAATAACTCAATGAATACCAATAATAACAGCGGTGGTGGGGGCAACTTTAATAACCCGCTTAGTGGTATGGGTAAAGGTGCACCTTGGATGTTTATCATCGTTGTGATAGGATTTGCACTTTTTGTACTTAAACCATTTACGATCATCAACTCTGGTGAGGTGGGAATTAAAATTAACACCGGTAAATTTGAACAAGAACCTCTTGGAGCCGGACTACATTTTTTTGTCCCTGTACTTCAAAAGATCATCCCTGTCAATACGCGTATCAGAATGATCACATACTCTGATGTAAGAACCGGTGAACTTGGTGATGCATACAGAAATCTTGAAGGTGGGCTCAAAAGGAACCCGGCGATCACCGTACTTGACAAAAGAGGATTAACGGTCAATATAGATATCGCCGTACAGTACAGACTTAAAGCAGAGACTGCACCGGCTACGATTGAAAAATGGGGTGCGAGTTGGGAAGAGAAGATCATTAACTCTAAAGTACGTGAAGTAGTACGTGACGTAGTCGGACGCTATACGGCTGAGCAACTTCCTGAAATGAGAAATGAAATAGCAGCTGCCATAGAAACAAAAGTTAAAGAGAGTGTTGATTCGCTTGAGAATAGACCTGTTATACTTGCTTCCGTGGAACTTAGAACAATCAATCTTCCTCCAAAGATCAAAGATCAGATTGAAAGAGTACAGATCGCGAAACAAGATGTTACTATCGCTGAACAAGAAAAAGAGAAAGCTAAACAACAGGCACAAAGAGCTGCAGAAGTAGCGCGAGGTGAGGCTGAGAGAAACCGTATCGAAGCACAGGGTGAAGCTGACAAAATTCGTATCGAAGCAGAAGAACAGGCTAAGGCCAACAGATTAATCTCTGACTCATTAAGTCCTGAGCTTCTCCAACTAGAACAGATCAAAACACAAAATAAATTCAATGAAGCGCTTAAAGTCAACAAAGATGCACAGATATTCCTTACACCTGGTGGTGCTGTACCAAACATCTGGGTAGATGCAAAAGGTAAAGAAAAGCAACGTCTAATGGGACAACAATAACCCATATAGTATGGTGGGAAACTCCACCATATTTCTCTCCCACTTCATTCTCCTCTTTCATCTTCCATCATAGCAATTATACGATATCCTATATCGCATCATGCCACTGTACTAAAGTAAGTCTATACCCCTCTTCAACAGGTAACACTTCATGTGAAAAATATGGGTTACTTGGAAAAATGATCATGTCCCCCGCTTCTGGTTTGATCTTAACAGCTTCTCCACCTTTATCATAAAGATAATTAAACATCAATTCCCCACCAGAAAAACTCTGAACTCTTTCATCTGCATTACTCACATGACTTGTGGCAAACAATACGGTTGAAAGTTTTCTCTGCGGTGCTACCACCTTAAACCCTATCGTTTGTTCATCTTTATCAATAATTTCACTTGAATCATCTGCATGCTTCACATAGAAAAAACCCTTTTTGTATTCCAGTACCTGTACATCTGTTGATAGTGTCAATGCAACAGTAAAGTACTCTTCTATGATCGGTTTATACTTACTGAATTGCTCATCATAGTAGTTTTGATAAAAGGTATCCAACTTATAAATATTGGTCTTTCTATACTCTTCCACAATATCCGCTTGAACAATACCCGTGATCACCTCTTTTTTTACCTTTGCTTTTCGCTTTGTTTTCTCATCCTCTTGTACTAAAAAAGCCAGTTCTTCACATGCTTCTTTGGAAAAAAATTTTTTAATAATGAGATAGGGATAATCTTTATATTGACTGGGTAAAAGTTTATTTTCTATCTCTATATTCTCGAATAAAGGATCACAAGATATATGTGTACTGATCTGTATCATAGAGTATAAAATGGGTTGAAAAAAATGTGCATAAAAGCTCCTTGGCTTTTCTTATTTGGAGTGACATTATAATTCAAAAATCAGACATTTATCCTAAAAGATTTCTTAATTTAATGATCTGTTTCTGCTGACCCATAGAGGTAAAAAAGCTCTCCCAATGTATACTATAGTTATAATACGACCAAATATTTTCCTGATGGAGATTCTCATATGCAAATAGATTGGAATAAAAACCCCCTCATCCCTGCTATAGCTCAAGATCATGAGAGCAATGAAGTGCTTATGCTCGCATACATGAATGAAGAAGCGTACAAGCTTACTCTCTCTACAGGATATGCCCACTACTTCAGCCGAAGTAAACAACGTATATGGAAAAAAGGTGAAAGCTCTAACCATACCCAGGAAGTCAAAGATGTGCTTCTTGATTGTGATGCAGACACTGTGATACTAAAGATCAAACAAAATGGTGTAGCCTGTCATACAGGACGTAAGAGCTGTTTCTTTACTTCTGTGATGCAAGATAAAATCGTTTTGGACCAAGAGGTAGATACGGACGCTATCTACGGTGTCGTAGATACCCTCTACCATACGATATTAGAACGTAAAAATGCTCCTGAAGAAGCTAAGTCATGGACAAAAAAACTTTTAGATGATAAAGCACTCATGCTCTCCAAGATCCGTGAAGAGGCAGACGAAGTCTGTGTTGCTATTAACGAAGAGAGTGATGAACAAGTCATCTATGAATCTGCTGACCTTCTCTACCATACACTGGTAGGGTTAGGATATAGAGAAATCTCTCCGGACAGAGTCAAACAAGAGTTGGCCAGAAGATTTGGTATGAGTGGGATCGTTGAAAAAGAGGGACGAAAGAAGTAGAGTGCAAATATCTTAATGCACTCTTTCTAAATAGATCTAACAGCCTCCGGCACACCCTGGGCTATCTGCATTACCCCCTGCAAAATAGTTTCCATCAAAGCTTACCAAAGAGTAGTGTCTTTCCGTTCCAAGCGACTCTTTTAACCCTTCAATAGAGAGAAAACCTAGTGAGTCCGCATCAATTTTATCGGCGATCTCTTCTGGTGTGTATTTTGTAGAGATCAACTCGACTTTTGTTGGAGTATCGATACCATAACGGCATGGATATTTGATCTCAGGTGCAGCAATACGCATATGTACCTCTTTTGCACCTGCCTCTTTAAGCATACGTACGATCTGTTTAGACGTCGTACCACGTACCAGAGAGTCATCAATGATGGCTACTCTTTTCCCTTCTATCAGATGTTTGACCGGAGAGAGCTTCAGTTTGACCTTCAGGTCACGTATCTCCTGTGTCGGTTCAATAAAGGTACGTCCTACATAGTGGTTACGTACGATACCCATCTCAAAAGGGACACCCAGACCATCTGCATAGCCCTTGGCAGCAGCTACACCCGAATCAGGGACAGGAAGCACAAGATCCACATCCGCAGGAGTCTCTTGAGCGAGTCTTTTTCCCATTTCTAAACGCATTTCATACACATTTTTCCCATCGATGATAGAGTCTGGTCTGGCAAAGTAGATATATTCAAAAGCACAAGGGTGGAAATCCGGTTCGAAAACCTGTTCTGAAACAGGTTCTTTCCCCTCTTCAAAGATAAGCATTTCTCCAGGTTCTACATCACGTATAAACTCTGCCCCTACCAGATCGAAGGCACAGGTTTCAGACGCGACAATATATCCACCGTCACTTAGTTTACCCAGGCTGAGAGGACGGATACCAAAACGGTCACGGATCACAAACATTTTAGAGCGGCTTTGGATGGCTAAACAATATGCCCCTTCTATCTTTGTCAGCATATCCTTGATACGGTCCACCAAAGAATCTTTTTGGGATTTTGCTATCAGGTGAATAATATTTTCAGTATCCATATCGGTTTGAAAAATAGCACCTCTATCTATCAGTTCATTTCTTACTTCATGTTTATTGACAAGATTACCATTATGTACGACGGATATCTCTCCGAGCTTATACTTGGCAAATACAGGCTGTGCATCTCCGGCAGATTCACTTCCTGCTGTTGAATAACGGTTATGTCCTACAGCACATCTACCATCCAAACTATCTAATATATCCTGAGAGAAAACATCTGATACCATACCACGCTTTTTATACGTAGCGATACGCTTCCCATTGGCTGCGGAAATACCCGTAGCTTCTTGTCCACGATGTTGCATTGAAAAGAGCGAATAATACGCTACTGTAGAAGCTTTTTTTGCACCGAACACACCAACTATTGCACACATATTAAATTCCTAAACAATCATTTATAGAGTAAAGACCACTCTTTTGATTTACGAGCCATGTTGCTGCACGGATCGCACCTTTTGAAAAAGTCTCTCTACTGGTGGCTGTATGGTTGAGTTCTAAAAACTCACCATCATTGTAAAAACCAACCGTATGTCGACCTACGATATCTCCTCCGCGGAGTGCCATCACAGCGATCTCATCTTTAGATCTTGCTCCGATCTGACCATCTCTTCCTGATACCCGTACAGCATCAAGATCCAGGCCTCTTCCTTTTGCAGCAAACTCACCCAATGTTAAAGCAGTACCACTTGGTGCATCCACTTTATGTCTATGGTGCTGTTCCACGATTTCGATATCAAAATCTTCCAGTGTCGCTGCTACCTGCTCGACCAATTGTTTAAGCAAAGCAATCCCTGCTGACATATTTGAAGCATAAAGGACCGGCATTTCTTTTGAAGCTTCTTTGAGGAGATTTTGCTGATGTGCAGTGAATCCTGTGGTTGCAATCACCAATGGTGTAGGATTTTTCAAAGCCTCTTCACAAAGTTCCTGTGTTGCTTCAGGTGCGGAAAAGTCAATCACTACATCACAATTTTCAAGCACAGCTTTCATACTGTTGGTGACCAATACATCAGACGGAACATCTCTTGTTAGTTCACCAAATACATGTAATACACTCAGTTCCAATGCTTCATTTTCTAAAATATTTTTAATCAGGTGCTCACCCATTCTACCTGTACTGCCTACTATTCCGATCTTTGCCATCTATTGTTGCTCCTGAATATATGAAATTACTTGAAGTGCGGCCACTGAACCGTCACCTGCTGCTGAAACTACTTGTTTTGGTGCTTCTATACGTATATCTCCTGCCGCATAAAGCCCTTCGACCGATGTTCTCATACATAGATCTACGATCACTTGCCCTCGCTGATTCATCTCACAGATAAAATCACCGTTTTGATCTTTAAGGACTTCGTTGTTTACATTGTGTCCTACAAACACAAAAAGTCCGGTATTATCCATATGTGTCATTGTACCGTCATTGTGTTTGATATTGACACCCGTCACACCCATTGTGTCTCCAACTATTTCATCGATCACAGCGTTGGTAACAAAATGTATATTCTCTTTTCTCATCGCTCTGTCTATAGTTGCGGGCGCCGCTCTGAATGTATCTCTTCGATGTACCACATAAACATCCGAACAGATATTGGAAAGGTAAAATGCTTCCTCAAGTGCGGTATCACCCCCACCAAGTACGGTAACGGGTTTGTCTTTATAAAAGAATCCGTCACACGTAGCACAGGTGCTTACACCTTTTCCAAAGTATTCATCTTCCCCTTTAATACCAGCTCTTTTCGGTGTAGAACCTGTACAGACGATCACGGTCAGTGCTTCAACACTCTCTCCACCTTCAAGTGTCACAGTAAAGTGTTCACCTGTTTTTGCCACACGCTCTACTTTTTTCATCTCATGTCTAAGACCAAAGTGGAAACACTGCTTTTGCCAGGTATCCATGAAGTCCATACCTGTTTTATCATGTTCAAAGAATCCGGGGTAGTTCTCTATCTCAGAACTCTGTGTGATCTGCCCGCCAGGCATACCCGTCTCAAACAGTGTAACATTTTTAAGCCCACCACGTGTCGTATATAATCCTGCTGTAAGTCCAGCCGGACCGCCACCGATGATTGCGCAGTCTAACATTATGAATCCTTGAACTAAGTAAAATACTTAAGCAAATACTATCTATTATACAATGAAAATACTTGGTTAAAAATTTTAGAAGATTTTATCTAAATATAGATATGAAAGAAGTTTTAAGAGAGGAAGACCCCCTCTTAAATGTATCATTTAGAGTTGTGCGTTAAGTTTTTCAGCGAATGCGTCTTTAGAAGCTGCACCTACCATTTGGTCTACCAATTCACCGTCTTTAAAGAAAAGGATCGCTGGAATAGATCTGATACCATATTTTACTGCGATATCTTGCTGCTCGTCTGTATTCACTTTACAGATAGTCGCTTTCCCTTCAAAATCTTCTGCAAGCTCTTCGATCACTGGAGCGATCATTCTACAAGGTCCACACCATGGAGCCCAAAAATCTACCATTGTTACACCTTCAGCGATAGTCGCATCAAAATTTTCAGCTGTTAAATCTACATATTTTCCCATATTTAATTCCTTTAAATTTGTATACAAATAGTATAACCTAATTTCTTATAAAAACTATTGTTATAGCTTATATTTTTTTAAATTATCTATCTTTTGTCCTAATTATATACAACTAGGATAAAACTTCTCTTATTCAACTTCTTCCAACATGATCTCTGGATATTGGGAAGAGCGTGATCCTTCTATGGCCATCGTCCTCTCCCCTTTGACCGTATAGACAAATGATATTTTAGCTTGATCTGTACTGTTCTTATTGGCTCTATGCAGCAGTAAAGAATGGAAGATGATCACATCGCCTTTTTTGAGTGGGGTAGAGACTTTTTTCGCTATCAGTTCGGCATTCTCTTGCGTATCTTCCCTAAAATACTCTTTTACATCAAACTGTTCAGGCTTGAATTGCATCAAATGGCTTCCAGGTATGAATTCAAGCACACCATTCTCACTGTACTCATCATCCAAAGCCAGCCATACACTCACCAGATTATTATCTGAATAACGCCAATACCTTCTGTCCTGATGCCAAGCTGTTGCTCTGCTATAATGAGGCATTTTTGTCATGATAGAGTTATGATGGGCGGTCGTGATGACCACTCTGTCATCCAGTATCTGCTGTAAAACAGGACGGATATCGACATCTTCCATCCACTCTTTGAAAAGAATATCTCTCTCATACACCTGCCGTAACCTGCGGACGATCATATGCGTTTCATTGGATCCACTGCTGTAATCCACCACCTCGGTACGATACTCTTTGGATCTCTCATCATACCCTATCTCTGTTTCAATCGGTTCAATTTTATGTTCTAAATGTGCTTTGGCGACATCCAGTATCGCGTCACATTTTTCTTGGGGTAAAAAATTTCGTAAGACAATAAAACCATTTTGATGAAATTGTTGAAGCTGCACATTGGAGAGTCTCATATAGGTGCCTTTAAAGTATCATTGAGCAGATTATAGCGTAACATTCTCTATAAATTCTACCTCATCATACCGAATGATCAGTGCATCGATACTAAATGCACTGTCAATGTTTTTTGCTTTCATATAGTAATGTGCAGAGTTGATGATCTTTCGGAGTTTAGAAGGTGTCACATTATAGACAGGATCAAACTCTGTTTTTCCGCTCTTCACGTCTATAAAATGCAAGCTATCATTACAACTGGCGATGATATCTATCTCACCAAGTTTTCTTGCGAAATAATTACGCTCCAAGATCATGAAACCTTTCTGTTCTAAAAAACGTGTGGCCAAGGTCTCGCTCTGATTACCGAATTTTTTAGGGTCTTCTCTTGTCATGTTATAAAACCTTATCACTTGTTCGTCTGTGTTGCTTTAAATTTGATGATTAAGTATAGACCAAAAGAAAAAAGGGAAGAGAAAAGTATGTCATATTGACATTCTTTTAGCAGAACTTTCTTGTTCTTACTCTCTGTAGGTGAAGTGAAAAAAGGTATAAAGTCCAAAAAAGAGATACAAAAAATAACTCTATTGGTAGAAAAAAGACAAATCAGATAAAATTTATCCTATTTAAAGCTATCTTTGATATAAGAGTGAATAAACAACATACTAAAGGACATAATCATGACAAACAATGAAGTAACGTCTCAAAAAGAAGATAAAGCGTATGCTACCATATCCTTCACGGATACGGTAGCATTTAACTATACCTTACCCGGTGATAAAGAACCACAAACCATAGAACATGAGCTAACCTTCATTTGGGAAGATACGATCGATAAGTTTATAGAAGAACATGGTACCGACAAACCTTACAAAGTACATACCTTTAAACGGGAAAGAGAACAAAAATTTTTCATAGAACAGATAGAAGGCAGAACGGATGACCTCATAGACGAGGTACAAGAAGAAATAGCCAACAAAATGAAGTTTGGCTTTGACTTTAGTGGACAACTACATAATGACGACTAAATAAAAATTGTAGTGTACACTACAATTATGGATTGCTTATTTGTTGTGTGCATCCTCATCAAGACGATGGAGATGAGTTAAAACCTTATAAAGTTATATATTTTATAAGGTTTTGATAACTTCATTATTTTGTACACTTTACATAGTTGGTTAATACATCTTCCCATGCTTTGTCAGAATCAAAATTATTAACCAAAGCACTTTTTGACTGCTCCTCTAAAAAAGCACCCATACCATGCTGAATCATATAATTTGGATAATAGGCTGGTTTGCCTAATTCTTTTAATGCACTGCATATTGTATTTAGCTCACCATTGACTCTTTTTAGTGCTAATTGAAACTCATTCGTATCAGTTTCATTTAAATTGCCTAAATAATTCATTCGTAAAACAGGAATTGCTTGATGTGCAGTCTGGTCTTTGACTCTATGTGCATCGAAACGCCCATATGCCAATGCAGCAAAATAGAGTTCACCGGCTTTTTGATAATCTGATTTCTCTAGACACTTTGCAATACCAACAAAAATATCTGCAGGAGTGTTTGTATTACTAAGTTCTTTTACTTCAATACAATTAGTTGGGTATTTTGATTCTAAATTTCCTTTTGTCTCAATCTTATAAATTTCTGCATTTACAGTAACAATGCATAGTGTAGTAAATACGAATAAGAATTTTTTCATGTGTCATGCTCTCCTAAAGTTTTTATTGTAACTGTCATATTTCAGCGTAGAAATATAAATGACTTAGAGAACTTCAACACTTTTATTTAATGCAGGAAGCCACTCTATTGATATAAAAGGTTTACCATCCTTTTCTTTACACGTTTCTAAAGGTTTTATCGTCATTCTAGTTGCTTTATGACTATGTATGTTGCGTTTCTTGATTTCAACATCATACATATCATCTTCATAGACGGCATTCATGGAATATATGTAGTTACTCTTTGGTGTAACATATGCACCTAATGTTATATTTTGTGATCCGGACAATAATGACACTGTCTTAAAATTAATTCGAAGATAATAGTGTTTATTATTCATAAGTGCAAACTTGTTTATCCCGTTCTGGAGTTTCACTTCCCCTTTCATCTTCTGATTACACGGTCCATCCAATTCATACACTTCTAAATATGTACTACTGTCAGCCTTGACATTCACGGTAAGATTTTTCTTGCCCTGCTGCTGATAAGCTCCTGGTGAAGAAGAGCAGCCATTCAGCAGTAGTACTACACTAGTGAGGGTATAAAATAATAATTTACGTAACATAATTATGGTGCAATATTTGGGCATGATCTAGATCCAGTTTTTGCCCAATTCTTTATAGCGTTAACAATATCTTCTTGAACCCCCATTAACATTGATCCGCGATAAATATCAACTTGTGTTTTATTACCTTTATTATGTAAATCTACAACTGCAATAAAATAACCATCTTTGAAAGCCTCACCATAAATAGCAGATGTCATACCTGATTGTAGACTATCTGAATCACCTTTTACTTCTAAAGTTGATAATGTACGGCCTCTTTTAAACTTTGTTTTATAGTACATGGTGTCCGTACTTGTTTGCATGTAGTATCCATTATGTGTTGTACTTGTATGTTTAAATGCTTTATTTAGACATTTATTCGAATTCCTTTGAAGTAAACTAGCAACTTTATAATATGGACGATTGACAACAAAGCTATCTTTTTTGGTACTGAACATACCACTGCCTACTGAATCACGAACCTCTTGAGGAGTAGTCGGTGATGATGAACTTGCACATCCACTAAAGATACCTGTTAGTAATAGAGCACTGGAGATTATTATAATTTTTTTCATTAAACATCCTAAATTTTGAAGTTTAAGATTGTATCAAGGTTAAGATTTAATTAAGCTTCTATATATCCTAATTTTATATAATAACTTATATTAATATATAAAGAGGGAGAAGGGTACATGAAGTATTTTGGAGTAATTTTTACATTCATTATGTTGTTTTCAAATCAACTGATGGCTGAAAATGAGACAAATTTAACGGCAGAGCAAGAGCAATATATTACTGAAGCTAACAAAATTTTGGATTCACTGAATCCTCAACAAGGTGAGATAAAATTACCTAATGGTGTGGCAACACTACAAGTGCCAGAAAACTTTTATTATCTTAGTCCGGAAGATACAGAAACTGTGTTGGTAAAAATATGGGGGAACCCTCCTGGAGGAGAAAAAACACTGGGTATGATTTTCCCTACCAGGGTAACACCGTATGACAATACCGCTTGGGGTGTGACAGTTGAATATGTGGAAGATGGTTATGTCTCTGATGAGGATGCCGATAAAATAAATTATGATGAACTTCTCTCTGACATGAAAGAGAGTACTGCTAATGCGAGTCAAGAACGTATAAAACAAGGGTATGATGCCATTAGCTTGATTGGATGGGCTGCTAAACCATACTACGATGAAAAAACACATAAGCTGCATTGGGCGAAAGAGATCAAGTTCGGTTCACAAGAGATCAATACGCTCAATTACAATATTCGAGTGTTAGGACGAAAAGGTGTTTTGGTCTTAAACTTTATTGCAGGTATGGATCAGCTGGATATGATAAATTCTAAAATTGATACAGTCTTGAAAATAGCAGACTTCAATGAGGGTTCACGCTATGCAGATTTCAACCCTGATATCGATACGGTCGCAGCATATGGAATTGGTGCATTAGTTGCTGGTAAGGTTGCAGCAAAGGTCGGTATTTTAGCAACAATATTACTGTTTTTGAAAAAATTATGGATTTTCCTTCTTATCGGTGCTGGTGCTTTTGTGAAGAAACTCTTTAGTCGTAAGAAAAATGATGAAATTATAGAAGAAACAGTAGTAAATGAGAATATAGATAAAGATGATACTGAGATTAAACAATAATTAGGATTCTTATGGCGTATATCTTAGATCAGAATAAAAAAAGACATAACAGATAAATAGCCTATATAAGCTATGCGGTACAAATATAAAGAAACTTAACATGGGGAGAACATGAAAGATAAAGATAATTTAAAAGGCTTGGGTGGATGGTTGATACTGGTTGGTATTGGGGTTGTAGTTGCCCCCATCAGATTAATATATGAATACGGTCCAATGTACTATTCTATCTTTACAGATGGATCATTTGAGGTATTGACAACTCCGGGTACAGAAGCTTACAATTCACTCTGGGGTCCACTACTGATCGGTGAAGCACTTGGTAATACATTTTTAGTGCTTGCATCTATCTATCTTGTTTATCTATTTTTTACTAAACATTATCTATTCCCTAAGATTTATATTGCCATTATTCTATTCTCTCTTGTCTTTATCACTTTGGATGCATGGGTCGGTTCACTTGTTATTACGGATGAACCTATGTTTGATCCAGCAACAACTAAAGAGTTCACACGAAGTTTAGTAGGAGCAGTAATATGGATTCCGTATATGCTTGTTTCTAAAAGAGTAAAAGCAACATTCATCGAGCATAAGCCTGAAAAAATACTTTGAGTGCTATAAAGATCTTTCTGAGATATGTTTAAAAGAGTATATAGATGAATATTGAATTAGTAAAAAAGATAGCATAAGAAAATCACTAAAATCTGCAACTATAGGTGTAATTCTAATCTATATTATATTTGTTATAGGGGCAGATAAGGAAGGCTTCATATATTCTCTTGTGTGGGTTTTTACAGATCAATATAGAATTAATATTTTACTTCTTTGCCTATATTGTTGGAGGGAAAGCAGGATATGAAATTTTAATAGAAAAGAAACGTTGGTATAAACTCATTGGAGTCAAATATGCAATGATTGTACTGTTGATAACAGCATTCTTATTTGGATGGACTGGATATTTTCAGGAAGGATTATCTGTACCTGAAATTTTTTCAGATGCATCACCTGAATTTATTGAAGCGTATAAAGCACAGCAAGAACCATTTTATGATTATGTGTTTAAATCATTCTTTTGGATAACACTTGCAGGAAGCATTCCTGCTGTTATTGTAGGTATGTTATTTGGAAGATCAATCAAAAAATCATTATAAATCTATTTCAGGTTTTGAGTAGTTAGAAATAATAAGGTTACAATGAAATATTTAGTATATATAGTTTTATTTTATAGTTCATATGCACCGGCTTTAGAAAGTATATGCTATGGCAGTACATCAAACGGTAGACTGGAAAATGGCGTACAACTTCCAAGTAAAGGGAATAACTTCGTAAGTTACAGTAAAACAGCAGAGATATTAGGCAGAACATATGTGCATTCAAAAGTAAAGGAGATTATATTAGCCTCATATAAATCTCTAGAAACAGAAATGCCTACAAAAGTTTATAAATATGCCGAAACAGGTTTTAAAGAAGGAGGTAAATTCTCTCCTCATAAAACACATCAAAATGGTTTATCAGTAGACTTCATGGTTCCTGTAGTGAATAATAAAGGTAAATCAGAACATCTGCCTACACACATATTCAATAAGTTTGGATATGCCATAGAGTTTGATAAAAAAGGTCACTACAAAGCGTACAGTATTGATTATGAAGCTATGGGAGCACATATTGTTAGCCTACATAAAAGTGTAAAAGAGAGAGGTGCAAAGATATGGAGAGTAATCTTTGATCCGGAACTACAACCTTACCTTTTTCGAACCAAATATGGAAAATATCTTAAAACACATATCAATTTCTCCAAGAAAAGATCTTGGGTAAGGCATGATGAACATTATCATGTTGATTTTATAGTGAAATGTCTTAAGTAGTAAATCATATGGAAACAAAGAAATTACGTATATACTTGACATATATTACAGTATCACTGTATTTATTTTTACTGCTTCCCACGTTTTACGTGGTAACCCATACATCAATTAATAATGAACAACAAAAGTCAGTTTTAAACTCAAACCACTATATGCATTCCCACAAACATCGTGGGAACGAAGAAAAAACACAACGACAAATAGAAAGACTGTCTCAAAGGTATAAAGAAGTAAAAGGGCAAATTAAAAAAAGAATCTTAACAACATATACTACGTATAGTTTTCCCACAACTCTATTTGGTCCACACATAATTTGTAGTATTCTTTTGTTTTGTTTTAAATAAATCTTCTTCAAAATTATTTTTTTCATAAAATATATTCAAACTTTTGCTAATTGATAGCAATGTTATAGTATTAAATTCTTTTTTTAAACAGTTTATTAAATATGTCCCCAAACCACTCTTCTGATAATATGCATCTATTGATATTTGATTTATATAAATCTTTTTTAAAAATTCGTCTTTTATCTTATAGTCTATAAATCCAACTCTATCGATATCTATATATAAATCCAATCTACTATTATTTTTAGTTTGATGTTTATACGCTGTTGTTATATTCTTTGGGTTTTTATTTTCATTAATTATGTTAAATGACTTCTGCTTTGTTGTATTGATATCTATTGTAATAGGGGCTTCCTTAGGGTGAGCACATCCGTTATGGATAAAAGTGCATCGTGAAAAAAGCCTAACAAAAATCTGTTTAATGTTAATTTGAGTAGATCTAAGCTTTAAATATGGTTATAGAATTTTTAAAGGATTATAAAAACGAAGTCAAATACAGATCGAATATTTGAAATTACATTCAGTATATCATAATAATAAGTATTAATGATAAAAAGGACATGACTGCATCAAAAGTTTCGAAATAATGTGATAGGAAATTAAAACCTTATAAAATGTTCTATATAAGGAAGTTTTATAATAAAATTGTTAAAAAAATATAATGGAGTCAAAGAAGAATAGGCGAGTCTCTAAGGTCGCAAATCGCGACCTCAAAATCTAACCCAAAACCCTCTACGCACTTACAGGAATAATGTCGACCTGAATCGATTTAAATGCAGCTGTCATGATCAGTTCATCACTCTTATCACCGAAAATCTTATTGAGTTTTGAATCCACATGGTGAAACGTGGTATAGAGTGTTTTAGGACGTACTTTATCTGTGAATTTTACCTTTAATGGATTTGTTTGACCATACTCGGTTTTGAGGATCACCCTCTCCGTTGGGAAATCTGCACTATCGCTTTCATGTACTAAAAGAATATCCTCTGTATGTTTTTTCATGAGGTTCTCTGTATATTTGGTTTGCGCGGAGTTATTATAGTGGGCCATGATTCTTCCAGTCGTCAAGTGGTAGCCCTTAAGTGCTTTATTTAGAATCTCTTCGATCATCCCTGAGAGTTTATACCCATGGTATCTGAATGCTCCGATACCATCTTTGGTTCTAAAATCTTCTCTATGCAGTACCGGTGTACCACCCTCTTCAGTGATCGGCCAGGAAATTCCCTGCTTTTCATTGGCTCTAAGCATCTCATAAGAGGCACCACTGAATCTATTTGTTGCAGTTTTTCTCACATCATTCCAGATATCTTCAGAGGTTTCAAAACCGAACTCCCCTCCCATTTTCTCATCAAGAAGTTTGATCACTTCCCAGTCATCCGGAAGATCAGAGTGTACCAGTGGCGTTGAGAGGTGGACTTTTCTCATGGCATTGATATAGATACCTGTTTTTTCATAGGCTGATTTAACACCCACTACGATGTCTGCACGTTCTGCAATATCTGTCATGAACAGCTCTTGTACAAAGATAAGCTCGAGGTTTTCAAATGCTTTTGTGATCTTATTGATATTCGGATGAATATGCGTGAGATCTTCACCGATATTCAACACACCTTTAATGGTTCCGTCAAGCATGCCATCCACCAACTGAGGTGTCATAAGTCCCACCTCTTTTGGTGCAGTGTAGTCCGGTGCATAGTAAGGAAGCATACCCATATCACAGGCACCTTGTACGTTCGTTTGACCTCTTAAAGGCATTACACCCGCACCATCTTTACCGATGTTCCCGGTCATCAGTGCCAAATGGACGATAGCCATGACCGCGTAAGAGCCATCGACATGTTCAGTGATCCCGAGTCCCCATAAAATAAGAGATTTCTTCGTTGCATACTCACGGGCGATCTCCGGGAGCATATCTGCCAGATACTCATACCCTTCCACTTCTCTGAAAAATTCAGGATTCGCATAAGGATCATTTAAAATGTTCTCTTTAAAGTGTTCAAAGTTCTTTGTTCTGTTCTTGATAAAATCTTTATGGTACAGCTCTTCAGTGATGATCGTATATGCCAACATATTGAGTACAAGCAGATTCGCTTCATGTGGTGTGACTGCTTTATATTTTGAGAATTTATGCAATTTGATCTCACGTACATCAAAACATGCGATAGGTGTACCCTTTTGTGCCGCTTTGATCATACGGTTACCGACAATCGGGTGTGCTTCAGTCGTATTGGAACCCATTACGATCATAAATTCTGTTTTGTAAATATCATCAAACGGGTTACTTGCAGCCCCCTCACCGATGGTCAGTCTCATTCCCTTGAGTGATGGAGAGTGACAGACTCTGGCACAGTTGTCTACGTGTGGAGAGTTCAGTGTATAACGCGTGAACTTTTGGAAATAGTAAGCTGATTCGCATGAAGTTCTAGCCCCTCCAAGCGAACAGACAGATTTTTCACCATATTGTGATTGAATATCTTTGAGCTTCATTGCCCCTGCAGTGGTAGCAGCATCCAGATCAGTCTCATACCAGGTATCATCAAGATCAGTAAGCGAACTGGAAATCGCTTCTTTAATCTCAGGGTTCTTCTCTAAAAAGCTTTTGCGGATACGTGGCGTTCTTAATCTCTCTTTTGCATCAACAAAGTCATATCCATGTGTCCCTTTAATACAAAGTTTTCCTTCAGATGTAGCGCCATCCGGATGTGCAAAAATCTTCTTGATTTTATTCTCTTTTGTGTCAACCTCAGCTGCAATATCACAACCCACACCACAATACGCACAAACACTGTCTATTATTTCAAAATTGTTATCAGCTTTTTTTGTCATCATGTACCCTTTTGTACTTAAATAGGAGTAATTTTATCCTATTTTAATTAAAATTATGTTTTTTTAAGTAAGTGTTGTTACTATCTGCCAAATTATATCAAAAAAGGACACTAATATTTACATTTAGTGTAGAGTACAGATATATATGATCCCTGTAATTCAAACATTAAGGAAAATTCAATGACTACACAAGTTAAAAACCGCTGGTTCATGGCCCTGGCTGCGATGGCAATTCACATATCTATAGGCTCTGTCTATGCATGGAGCGTCTATGTAAAACCTATACAGTCCACCATGAACTGGACACTGACGGATGTCACTATCACTTTTTCTATCGCTATCTTCTTCTTGGGTCTCTCTGCCGCGCTTATGGGTAAATTCGTAGAGCGTAAAGGACCAAGGGTTGCTGCGACACTTGCAGCTGTTCTATTTGGACTGGGGACTGTTGGTTCCGGTCTGGCTATCCACCTGGAGTCAAAGCTGCTGCTTTACGTTACCTATGGTATTTTAGGAGGAGCCGGACTTGGTATAGGGTACATTTCTCCTGTTTCTATGCTTGTCAAATGGTTCCCGGACAGACGGGGTATGGCAACGGGACTTGCTATCATGGGCTTTGGTTTTGCCTCTGCCATCTCAGGGCCTGCCATAAAAGTCCTGATCGATGCTGTAGGTGTCTCTTCAACTTTTTATATTTTGGGTTCTATCTACTTCATTGTAATGTTTACTGCAGCACAATATCTTGCCAATCCTCCAGAAGGGTATATGCCTGCACATTTCACTGCTGCCATCAATGCAGGGAAAAAGAAGCTCAAAGAGGACCTGGTAAACATTACACGTGATGAAGCCGTCAAAACTGCCAGATTTTACGGACTTTGGATCATGCTTTTCATCAATGTGACCTGCGGTATCGCGATCATCTCTGTCGCTTCTCCGCTCTTACAGGAAGTCATAGGTATCTCTGCTTTGGCTGCCGCCTCAGCCGTAGGACTTATGGGTATATTCAACGGTGCAGGTAGAATTGCATGGGCAAGTATCTCGGATTACTTGACAAGACCTGTCGTCTTTATCCTTTTCTTTATCACGCAGATCATTGCATTTTATATGCTTACTACCGTGACAAGTATACTGCTCTTCCAGATCCTCCTTTACTATATCATGACCTGTTACGGCGGTGCATTTGCTTCTGTTCCTGCCTACATCGGTGATATATTCGGTACGAAAGAGCTTGGTGCTATTCATGGGTATATTCTTACTGCCTGGGCGTTAGCCGGTCTTGTAGGTCCTATCATCATCGCCTATGTCAAAGACACAACGGGGAGTTATACGGGTACCTTGTATGTCTTTGTCGCTCTTTTCGTTGTGGCTCTCATTACCTCACTGCTCATGCTTGTAAACATCAAAAAAATAAAAAATAAGCAGATAATGGCATAGTTTTCTATACTTAATTGAGCCCTATAAAGATAAATAAGAGTAAAATTCTCTTATTTATCCTAAAATTAAAGTTTGTATTAATCTTACTCTGTTATTATCACGAAAAATTAAAACCAAAGGATGACTATGTCAACTATAAATATAGCCCAAGAATGTGGATGCTTCAGAAGAAGTGAATTAGAAAACAATGTTACGTTTGATAACAAAGATGATGCGATGATGAAAGCACAAGATATGGTAAGCCATATGAATGAAAAGTTCTGTGGTAAACATGGATTTGAACTAAGAGAAAGTGGCGATAACTTTAGCATCTCTATGAAAGCACCTCAAGCAGCTGCTTCAGGTGGATGCTGTGGTGGTGGACACTGTTCATAAGAACAGTTCTTCCAATCAATAATGTCGTGGCGAACACCCTCGTAAGCGAAGCGATTCGAGAGCCACGACGATTTTTTGCTTCGTTTTTTCTAAAAAAATGAAGAGAGAAACAATGCCTCGATCAAGCAAAGAGGCAATCATATAAAATTAACAAAACGTTAAACTATTATTTAAAATTTCCAAACACCAACGGTGCCTTAAGATCCAACTTCTTCACTTCAGCTATCACAGCCTGAAGATCATCTATCTTCTTCCCTGATACACGTACTTCATCACCCTGTATAGATGGTGTGACCTTTATTTTCATATCTTTGATTGCTTTAACGATCTTTTTGGCTTCATCTTTATCGATCGTGTCAACGATACGGTAGATCACTTTTGTGTTACCGCCGGATATACCCTCCGTTTTCACCTCTTCAAGTGACTTCCCTGCAATACCTCTTTTGATCAGTTTGGAGATAAGTATGTCTTTCAGTGCATCGATCTTGGCATCTGTGGAAGAGCTGAGACTCAAAGTCTTCCCGGCTTCATTAAGGTTTATCTCAGCGATCAATCCTTTAAAATCAAAACGTGTAGTAACCTCTTTTTGGGCCATGACGATCGCATTCTTTAGCTCCATCATGTCCAGTTTTGCTGATATATCAAAATAGTGGTCTTTGGCCATCGCAGCTCCTTTACTTCTCTATCCTCATCATAGCGATCTTACCATGTACCACATCCAATTTTTCTAAAGCGATCATGGCATCTTGCATTTTACTCTCTTTACAGGTATGTGTCGTAAATAGCAGTTTGGCTATCTCGTCATTTTTTGTAGGCTTTTGAAGCATTGCCTCTATAGAGATATCAAATTCTCCAAGTGTTGAAGTGATTGCTGCAAGCACACCGCTTTTATCATCCACTTCCAGTCTCAGGTAGTACTGGGTCACAATGTCTTCTTTAGGCAGAAGCTTAAGCCCGCTCTCTAAACCTTTTTTGTAGCCTAGCATAGGCCCCTGATTTCCACGGACGATATCAACGATGTCCGCGATCACAGCCGAAGCAGTCGCATCACCGCCTGCACCAGGTCCATAATACATCGTTTCACCTACACGGTCACCTACGACAGTGACTGCATTCATCACACCGTCCACTTTGGCGATCATAGACTCTTGCGGTATCATAGTTGCATGCACTCTAAGCTCTACCCCCTGACCCACTTTTTTGGCGATACCAAGCAGCTTGATCTCATAACCGAACTCTTTTGCAAAAGAGACATCTGTTTGCGTAATATTCTCTATACCTTCAATGAGGATATCTTCAGGTTTTGCATCCAACCCATAGGCGATACTTGCCAAAATGAGCAGTTTGTGCGAAGCATCAAACCCACCCACATCAAACGTAGGATCAGCCTCTGCATACCCAAGTTCTTGAGACTCTTTCAGGATCTCATCATACTGTGCACCTTCATTGATCATCTTGGTGAGCATATAGTTACATGTACCGTTCATGATCCCCTGAATAGACTCTATGTGGTTTGCTGAAAGCCCGTTACGCAATGCACCGATCACAGGTATACCACCAGCGGTACTTGCTTCATACATCAAAGGGATGTCACCGGCTATCTCTTGCAGTTCATAACGATGGTACGCAAGCAGTGCTTTATTCGCAGTCACAACGGCTTTACCGTTCTCAAGCGCTTTTTTAACGAGTCTGTAAGGCTCATCCACACCGCCCATCAACTCTATCACGATGTCGATCTCTGGATCATCAACCACATCATATGGATTATCACTTAGTGTAATGCTTACCCCTCTATCTTTCGAAAGATTTTTCACCACACCCGATTTTACAACGATCTTTTCTCCGGCTCTGGCTTCGATGATGTCACCGTTCTCTTCAAGTATCCTTGCAACACTTGCACCGACAGTACCTACACCTAAGATTCCTACTTTAACCATTCTTTTTCGCCTCTTCCAGTTCTTTGAGGAACTTCTTGATATTTCTCGCAGCTTGACGGATACGGTTTTCATTTTCTATCAGTGCGATACGTACATATTCATCCCCGTATTTACCAAATCCTATACCAGGACTTACAGCAACCCCTGCATGAAGAAGAAGTTGTTTTGAAAACTCTAAAGAACCCATATCTCTTGCTACTTCAGGTATCTTACCCCAGATGAACATGGATGCACTTGGTTTTGCCAATGGCCAGCCTGCATTAGTAAATGCTTCTATCATCACATCACGTCTTTTCTCATAACGAGGAATGATCTGCTCATCAGGGATATATCCATGCTCATCGAGTGCTACGGTCGCAGCCACTTGGATAGGAGTAAACATTCCATAATCCAGCCATGATTTGATACTCTGGAGTGCCCCTATAAGCTTTTTATTTCCTACGATGAAACCTACTCTCCAACCTGCCATGTTATAAGACTTTGAAAGTGTATATGACTCAACAGCCACATCTTTTGCACCCTCCACACTCATGATAGATGGTGTCGTGTATCCATCAAATGTGATATCTGCATACGCAATATCTGAAATAATATAAAAACGTTTCTTTTTCGCTAGTGCAACCAGTCTCTCGTAAAACTGTGGTGTCACTGTCGCTGTCGTTGGATTGTGTGGGAAGTTCACCACCAAGAATTTTGCCTGAGGTACTGAATTGTCCAGTGATTCTTCTACATCTGCCAAAAATCTGTCTTCATCTACCTCAAATGTGTTTTCATCAAAAATAAGCTGCATCTTCTCAACATTGGCTCCAGCCAAAATAAATGCCTGAGAGTGAATAGGATAAGTAGGGTCTGGGACAATAGCAACATCACCCGGGTTGGAAATCGCTTGTACAAGGTGTACATACCCCTCTTTACTCCCCATTGTTGCAACGATCTCTGTATCCGGATCGAGATCTGCATTATACTTACGCTTATACCACTTGCTCATTGCCAAACGGAGTTTATATATCCCTTTACTTGCACTGTACCCATGTGTTTTTGGTTTTTGAGCCGTTTCACATAGTTTATCGATGATAGGTTGTGGCGTAGAGGCATCAGGGTTCCCCATAGAGAAATCTATGATATCCACCCCTTTTCTTCTGAGGTCCATTTTAATCTCATTGATCTCTGCAAAAAGATACTTTGGCAACCGGTTTATTTTTTCAAATTGAATTTCATCAAACATGCTTTACTCACTTTACATTTTTTTTCATTTTTATCATTAGCCCCATCCAGACAGTACTAAAATTGGCTTACGGGTTCAGCCGAAACATTTCCCTCTTCCACCATGGCTTTACCACTCTCTATACGCTCTTTAGGAACAACATCTTCTACTTTTTCTTCTGTCACTGTATTTGTATCCATATTGCTGACAACTACATTGGCAATACTTAAATCTTCTATACTCATCTCTACTTTATTTTCTTCATTATCCGTGACAGTATTTTCTATCTTTTGTTCATCGATAAAGGGGATGAGCCCACTCAAATGGTTTTTATCGAACTGTGTAAAAAAATACCAAGAAGCATACGCCAAAAGAGCCAGGACAAGAAATAAAAACAATTTTGATTTCCCTTTTTTCTCTTCATCCATAGGATGCACTACAGTAAAACCTTTCTCTTCTTTTTCATTCGAGTAATAGGCCAATGCTTCTTCTTTTAACTGACTTAGATCTGCTTTATACTCTCGTTCTAGAATAGAGATGAAACCTAAGGCTTTGATCTTTTTTAGCGCATCAAAATTTGCAGCCAAAAGATTTTCAAGATTCTCTTCAGCTATCTTTGTCTTTTGACTGATACTTTTTATCGTATTTTCTTCAAGTATCTCATTTAATTGCATAACCCATCCTATGTATTAAAATCGCTGCAGCTGCACTCACATTCAATGAGTCAAATGCATGTTTCATCTCTATCGATACCCTATGATCAAGTTTAGCTATAACCTTCTTGGAAAGTCCTTTGCCTTCACTCCCCAACACAAGTACACGTTTGGTGTCAAATGTCATCTCTTGTACATTTTCTCCATCCATCGAGGCACCATAGAAAGTAAATCCAAGTTGCTGAAGTTCATTAAATGTATCTAAAATATTTGCTGAGATCATAAAGGGCATATCCAGCATAGCACCGGAACTTGTACGTGCTATGGCAGCAAAATTAAGTTGCTTAACCCCTGCCGCAATGACAGCATCCGCACCAAGTGCATAAGCAGACCTTACAATGGCCCCTATATTCCCCACATCCGTTAAACCATCCAGTACGACGATAAAATCATTTTTTTTGATCTCTGCCAGAGTACTTTGTTCAAACGCTTCCATCTCAACAAGTATTCCCTGGTGATTTCCACCCTTACTCATGGATTGGGCCCACTTCTCTTCTAAAAACTTGATACTATCATGGTATTTATGGAACAGCTCTTTAGGGAGTATCCCCTTCTTAGCAACATAGACAGTTTTTATTTTCTCCGAATGCTGCTCCAGGGCATGCAAACAGACTTGTTTTCCATATATAATCATAAAAATGATAACCCTTTTTATCCTAGTTACTAATTGAGTGATTTTACCTTTTTTTTGCTTTTACAGTGTTAATTCGTTTGAGTGAGTTCACTATACCACTCTTTGACACTTTTATCACTCAGTTGCGCAAGCAGTTTTGCTTTAGGTTTTGGGGGTAGATCCAAACTTAAAACTTCAGTAAAACTCAGGCTTTTTTCTATACTTTTTTGGGCTTTGATGATCACTACCCATTCACCGCGTATATTCAACTCTTTGAACTCTTCATTGAGTGATTTAGCTGTACCTCGATAGTATCTCTGATATTTTTTACTGATCTCTTTTGCCAGAAAAAGTTCTCTATCCTCATCGAGTATCACGATCTCATTTAAAAGTTTTTCCAGACGGTGAGGGGCTTCATACAGTACTGTGTTGTAACCATTGCTCATCGCTTCACTCAGTGCTGTACTTCTCTCTTTGCCTTTGTGCGGTAAAAATGCATAAAAAAGAAATTTTCCCTCTTCAAAACCGCTTGCTGCATACGCTGTGGTCACTGCAGATGCCCCAGGAAGAACATCATAGGGTATGTTGTTTTCTTGTGCATAGGCAACAAGGATCTGTCCGGGATCAGAGATGATCGGCATACCTGCATCACTAACATATACTACTTCTTTGTCCCCTAAAATGCTGCCAAACTCCTCAAGTCTCTCTTCTCCATTATGTTCATTAAAAGAGTAGAACGATGCATCAGGATACACCATATCAAACCGCTCTTCGAGTAGACGTAAAAGCCGTTTGGTCTGACGTGTATCTTCACATAAAAAGAGTTCCGCTTTTTCAAAAAGCTTCATCGCTCTGATCGTAATATCTTGGGGGTTTCCAATAGGTGTGGGAATAAATGTTAACATAGTAAATACTTTAATGTTGAAGAGAATAAGTGTCAGCTTAAAGAGAAAGCGGACGCAGCATGACTGCAAGCATAGAGAGCAAGACTCTCTATGTCATCAAGATTAACTTAATTTATATTTGTTCTTGAACTTCTCTACTCTACCAGCAGCATCAAGAATTTTTTCAGAACCTGTAAAGAATGGGTGACATTCGTTACAAATATCAATACTTAACGCTTCTTTATTAGTTTTTGTTTGAAACGTGTTACCACAAGCACATGTAACTTTACACTCAACATAATCTGGGTGAATTTCTTTTCTCATTTTCTAACCTTTTAGTTTATTTTGTGTGTCAGGCAACTAACCTGCTCTAGCCGATGACTCTTCCTTTTTCAGAAAAAAGGGGCATTGCAACGCTCTCAGGCGAGACAATATAGGGCGAAATTATACCCAAATAGTTTTAAAAAATTATAAAACGCCGCTCTGCCCATCAGGAGCATACAAGCCTCTACCAATCCTCAGCATCATCTCCGAAAGCAGCAGCGGCTTCTCTTTCATACGCTTCATCTTTCTCCTGCTGCAACTGTGCATCGGTCAATATCGCTTCATGCAGGAATTCACCAAAGAAGGTTTGAGGCTCTGAATTCGCTATGAAAAGATAGGTTCCCGCAACAAGTCCGATCATCGTTAAAGCAGTGATCACTTTTTGAACAGGGTTGAACATCTGTATCGGCTCTTTTGCTCGTACTTCACACACACCTCCGGGACAATGTACCGGATCTAGTTTGGTAAAAATTTTATAGAATTTACACCCTACACAGATCGAAAAAGCACTCTCCAAAAATGTAAAAAGAAGGCAAAGTACACAGATCAATACTTTGTAAAAAGAGATGTCCCAGTGTATCACAAACCACCATACCATAGGAAGGGCGATAAACCATCCCATCGTCCATGCAAAACGTTTTTGTAATGCACTCACATATTCCGGTTTTTGATTTTGTACAAAAAATTTTCCCATAAGCAAAGAGGGAGAGTAGCTAGGGTTTATGACCCTGACGGTAAAATCAAGAAATAAAAATGCCAGATAGACCCTTGCCACTATCGTGTGGTTAAAACCAATACCGACAAAAATAACGATCATTCCCAGCATACCGAGTATACCTGCACCAGCCCGTGCCTCTCGTTCATTGATCACGCCAACATCATATCCTGGGACTTTTTCACCATAATCCCATAAAAAATTTGGTAACTTCAAACCATTTCCTTTGTTTTTATATCGTCTCATCTACTCATAGGATCGAAACCCAGATGAGCGAATCTAAAAATAGAGTGATGAGTATATCCAAGAAGTATTAATCAAAACATAATATGCCAAAATGTTTCAACAAGATACTAGCCAAGTGCCAAAAATCTACAACAGCACTTTGGCCGCAACTGCACATGCCGCACTCTCACTTTTTAATACAAGCGGGGTGTCAAAACCTACAATATCACTCTTTTTGAACAGTGCGACTTCCTCTTCATGAAAGCCTCCTTCACACCCAATGACTATCGTATCGATACCTTCATTTGAAACACAATGATTCTCAGAAAAGTTCAACATCTTGCTATGAGGGTTTTTCTCTAAAAACGTCTCCAGGTCATCCGCCATTTCCAATTGCATCAATTCGGATCTTCCTGACTGCTGAGAAGAGTTCAAAAGTATTTTTTCCAGTCGTTTAAAATCGACTTTAAAACTTTTTTGAGAACGTTTACAGTAGATAAAAGTGATCTTTGCTACACCCATTTCATTCAAAGAGGGAAGGACCTTTTCTATATTTTTAGGATCGATCACACACCAGCCTATATGCAGCGTTGTTTTCGCTTTGACCTCAAGTACCTGACTCTCTTGCAATTCAAGTATCACGGAACGTTTATCCATGTAAGTGATCAAATAACGATGTAGTAGTCCATCTTCAAGTTTACGAAGATACAAGGTATCCTCTACTTTATGTCTTCGTACTTTGAAAATGTAACGATGCTCATCTCCAACCAGGGTAAGCTGAGGCTGACCTGCCTCTTTCTGATAAAGATATAACATGTTTACAGTGCTATGACACCTTTGGCTTTAAGGACCATCAGTACGATCATCACAACAACCAACAGGATCTGCACGAAAGATATTTTCAGAAATGCACCTTTGAGCAACTTGTGTGCCTCAGCATTGTCTAGATTGGCTATTTTGATCAGCTTATACTTCTTGATCTCGATATACATCAATACCGCCCAGACCACGACCATGATGATCGTCGTTACCGACCAACCCAGATCACCTGTAAACACAGCAACGATACCAGCAAATGCTATCATGGTAGCAAGCGCTTGAAAGATCATTGTATAGATAAAACTTGCTTTTCTGAATCCCAACGGATTGTTTGCTGTCATCATAGGAATCAATAATCCTCCAACCAAAAAGCCTAAAAAGACTTTCACTAAAATACTATGTGCGGCTAACATCTCTTCTACCATACGAATTTCCTGTAATTTTGATTTGTTTAAAAGTGGATTATACCCTATTTAGTTATAATCAACCTAACTTAATTTTAAAGGTTCAATATGCCGGTTTCCATCACCCAAGCACTTGATATTATTGATAAAAATACCCCTGTGGTAAACTCTGAGGTCATACCTATAGAGATGGCATTAGGACGTGTGATGAGTGAAGACTCCATCGCTACATTTGATCTCCCGCGTTTTGACAACTCTGCCATGGATGGCTATGCCGTGAAATGTGCCGATGCGAACAGTACTGTGGAGTGTACAGATGTGATCTATGCCGGAGATGACCCCCAAATGACACTTCAGCATACAAAGGCCATCAAGATCATGACGGGTGCACCTATTCCAAAAGGGTGTGAAGCGATCATCCCCATAGAGCATACCACGGTCAATGGCACACAGGTCACCCTACCAGAAGAGATCAAAAAAGATGGTCATATCAGACGTGCGGGTGAAGATATTAAGAGTGGTTCTGTCTACTTACATAAGGGAGAGAAGGTCACGTCATACAGCATCGCATTGCTTGCCAGCCAGGGAATGACCCATCTGCGTGTAACACGCAAGATCAAAGTGGCGGTATTTGGTACAGGAGATGAACTACGTCCACACTACGAAAAAATAGCTCCACACCAACTCTACAACTCCAATACCCCTATGTTCCTGGCACGTGCCAAAGAACTGGGATGTGAAGTAGAATACATAGGAAGTTCTGGTGACACGTTAGAGTCTTTGACAGCTGCTATCAGATCTGCGTTGAACGCGGATATCATTATCACATCCGGCGGTATCAGTATGGGGGACAGAGACTTTACCAAAGAAGCTTTTACAAACCTGGGTATGACACTGCACTTTGACAAAGTAGATATCAAACCGGGGAAACCAACTGCGTTTGGGACCATAGGAGAGACTGTTGTGATCAACCTGCCCGGGAACCCACTTGCATCGATGGTAAATTATGAGATGTTCGTACGTGCTGCCATACGTAAAATGTCAGGTATGAAGGCCCATTATCACCATACGATATCCACACAAATGAGAGATGACTTCACACTAAGGGCAGGTAAACATACCGTACGTCTAGGTATCTTTGACGGAGAGACATTTATGCCGTTCACAAAACAGCTTCCCGGAATGATCTCCCCCTTGGAACAGGCCAATGCCATGCTCATCACCACACCGGAGATCTCGGTGCTTGAAAAAGGCAGAATGGTGAAGATACTACCGATCAATTGGGAATTGACCGCTTCACAAAAGGAAGACTTTTTTACCTCTTAATGGCAAAAAGGGACTTGCCCTCTATAAGCTATTTGATTTGTGAAAGATACTCCGCTACTGCTTCGATCTCTTCATCAGACATCGTTGCTACTTGACCCTTCATAAGTGAACCCATACCCGCTACATTTTTGGTACCGGCTTTATACTCTTTGAGAGAAGTGATCAGTGCCTCTTTGTCTTGACCGGCTATGATCGCTGATTTACCCAGGGCTTTGGTCTTACCGTTTGCACCATGACACCCTGTACATTTTGCATAGGCTGCCGGGGCTTCAGGTGTTGCAGATGCTGTCATCGCTGCTGCTTTTTCCTCCACGACTGCCGCTGCCTCAGCTACTTTGGATGCCGCTGTTTCTTTTGCCACTTCTGCCTTTTCTGCTGCTATATCCGCCATCTCTTTTGCTTCGACTTTTGCTGCTTCCGCCACCTCAGTTATTTTGCTCTTCGCCGATTCTACAGCATTGATAGTATCTTTTTTCACTGCTTCTGCTACTTTGGTCGTATTCACTTCCGCTGCCACTTTTTGGGTCTCTTCTCCACATGCTGTAAACAACACTGCTGCTATAAGAGAAAGTAATGTACTATTCTTCATATTTCTTTCCTTCTTTCTTTCGTTCAGCTACTATTATAACCAAAAAAAAGGATCTACACTTTTTTTGGATTTTTAATGTGAATATGATTCAGCAGTTTTTCCCAAAGTGCACTGTCGCTCCATTCCTTTTGTACTTGAGGAGAGAATACGATATCTTCAAGCTTGATCGTTCCCATCAGTTCACTATGGGCATCTTCTTTGAACCCTTGTGCATATCCCGTGTCGGTCTCATGTACGATGATACTGTGAAGTTTTACTTCCCTCTCTCCATTTTGCATATCTGTACATGCCAAAACACGTTCCACCATCAGGTAGATCACACGGGAAAACTGTTCGGCCGAAGGGGAAACAGGCAGTTCCACCCATCTGTTGCTATAGGTTTTCATCGCTTCTACATACTTTGTATCATCTTTGGACCAAAGTGTGATCGCATGATCAAACGAGTCTATCAGCTCTTTGATAACCCGTTTGGTCAGTCCAAAATCATACACCATTTGTCCGGCATCAAGATAGTTTGACTCTAAAAGTACTTCAATTTTATAAGAGTGCCCATGGATATTTTCGCTGCAGCGCTGTGTGGTACAATCTCGTACAATGTGCGCATTTTCAAATTTAAAAAGTTTTCTGATCAACATCTTTCTTCCTCAAATAGGAGTATATTAATCTGATTTTAACCAAGCTAGCTAAAATTTAGGTTATACACCCTGTGTGGTATCAAAAACACGTATATGCAATCTGTCACTGTACCTAAAATTATGTCTCATACAGAATTCAAACACTGCTTTGTCATTTTTCCAAATCGTATTCCTGCTTTCACCCACAGGCATACAATAGACCGGAAGCTCAGGCAGTATCTGCCGGATGGATGCTATCTCATCCTCTGCGGACGTCTTGACCAGCTCCGCATCGATGGTGAATTTCAAAAAAGACTCTTTGGCATGATCTCGCATGGATCGAAGTGCCTGAGGGATGATACGCTTCTCTTCAGGTTCACCTGAATTGGCCAGTTTTAAAGAGAGGGCAAAGACACAGGAGCGATAGGCAGGATACGTTTCAAAATCTATCATGATCGTACCGTTGGTTTCAAAAGTGACCTCTATCCCCTCTGAAACCAGCCACTCAATGACTGCATAAAAGATTTTGTCACTATGATACATCAGGGGCTCACCCCCTGTAATGACCACATGCGGTTTATAGCCTATATGGGTGAATTCATTTTGAAGTTTGTCGATCAGTGTTTTGCTCTCATCTACTTTTATCCAGGATTTGGCATAGGCACTGTCTACAGCAAAATAGGTATCGCAGCCATAACGTACTTCACCGTTGACTTCATAACTGGCACCAAAACCGGGACAGTTCAAATTACATCCGCCTGTACGTAAAAAGTACGAAGGCACCCCGGCGTATTTACCTTCACCCTGGATCGAGAAAAACTGTTCAGTAAGGTAAAACATCAGCCACCAGTTTCATAAAAGGCACGTGAGGAGATCTCTTTCTCTTCATTAGGGTTCTCCTCACTCCAACGGTTCTCTTTGGGTTTGTCTTTGAGTACCTGGGCCAAGACATTTGCTGCACCGTGGATATCACCCTTTTTCACTGATTCTGCAATGCTCATCGCTTCATCAAAATAGAGACAGGGAATGAGATTCCCTTCAGCAGTCAAACGTATACGGTTGCAGCTTTCACAGAAATCATGCTTATGTGGGTCTATCAATCCAAACTCTGTACCATCTTCAAGCGCATAATTAAACGATGGACTGGCTCCTTCCCGTCCTAAGGCATGGATCGTATGCCTCTCTTTAACCTTCTCAAGTATCTCTCTACCATGCATACCCTTGAGTGCCTGATCCGCATGTCTGTTTTCCATATACTCTATGAAACGTACTTTGATGTTACGTGCTTTACAGTACTCCAGGATATCAAGGATCTCACCATCATTGATCCCTTTAAGGGGTACCATATTGATCTTCACTTTAAGTCCCACTTCTAAAGCTTTATCAATACCTTTAAGCACTTGGGGAAGTACATCTTTTCCTGCGATCTTCGCTGCCACATCCGCCTTCAGTGAATCAAGTGAAATATTCAGTCTTTTAAGGCCAGCATCCTTCAGTCTTTGTGCTGCTTCAGGAAGAAGATACGCATTGGTTGTTAATGCCAGATCGATATCGGGCTTATAATCAGATATCATCTTGATAAATTTATCCAGGTCTTCTCTGAGTAACGGTTCCCCACCGGTCAGACGAATCTTCGTTACCCCTCCATCAATGGCAACTTTGACAAATAAAAAAAGTTCTTCAAAGGTAAGTAAGTTCTCTTTAGGTACCCATGAAAAAGGTTTTTCCGGCATACAGTACTGACATCTGAAATTACAACGTTCTGTCACTGAGATACGTAAGTAGTTGACTGTACGGCCATGTCCATCTATAAGCATATAAAATCCAATGTATAATTTTTTAAAATTTCTTCAAATTTTTTCTTAGGGTACCTAAATGTAGATAAAAAAGGGATAATGTGTATAAAAAAAGTGAGGACAAGGAAGTTCCCTGTCCTAAGTTACTAAATTAGTGTAGATCTCTCCATTGTGATTTCTTCCACAACAACGCAAGAAGTGAGAAGAGGATAAAGAAACCGATCACGATCGGCCCGATCGCTTCTCTTTTTTCTTTACTTGGATCACCCACTTCAGTCAAGTATGCTTTGACCTTCTCATAGCCTTCATGACTTAATCCCACTCTAGGCATAGAGGTACCGGCCAATTGGCTTTGTGGATTTTCTATAAATGTCTCCATGAAGTGTTCACTTCTTGCTCTGATGATCATGGAAAGATCAGGAGGAAGTTTACCCATATAGGCTTTCACTGCGTCCTGTTCATCTATCACTTTTATCTTATAGGCAAGTGCCTCTTTTTCATGTTTAAATGCAGGTGTTTCACCCAATTGTGTCAGTTTCCCGTAACGCACGGCATGACATCTCATACATGCTTCCATATAAGCTTCTTTAGGGGTTACTTCACCTGCTTTGTTCTCAAGTATATAGGCTACCACATCTGCAATCTGCTGATCATCAGTCATCATAGACTTGATCGAACCCATAGGGTGCATCATCGTATCTGCATACTTATGATCCACGTTCGATGCCATAGCAGGATCTTTGATAAGTGCGATGAGATAATCTTTATCATAAATTGTACCTGCATGATCAAGATTTGGCGGTATTACACCACCCATGTTCATGTTTGCACCATTGTGACATCCCATACATAAACCAAAACCAGCTTCACCTGCTGCAGCATTTCCTTCAAGTTTAGCCACTTTTGCTACATCAGCCCAGAATGCTTCTTTTGCCGCCAGTTTAGAGGCATCACCTGCACGTTCTGCTTCAACGATGTCAGCTGTACCATCATAGATAAATCCATGACTCTCTGTTTTTATCTCATTTCCTTGGGCATCTACTTTCTTGTGCATTTCATGGTGTGCATAAGGCTCTACCAAATAATAGGTCAATAACGAAAAGAAGACAACAACGGCTAATATTTTCAACTCTCTCATGTTATGCTCCTTTCTCTATTTTTTTCTCAAACATAGTGATCACCACCAGGATCGGTCCAAGTGCCAGGAACGTCCATGCAGAGATCTTACCTAAAAGAGCAAATGTAGGATCTGTCGGTGGCAATTTCCCCAAAGCAGTCAGTGCGATCATATCGATCAATAATACCCAGAACCATACTTGGAAAAGTCCTCTTTTATGTGCCGGAGCCACATTTGGACTTCTATCGATAAATGGTAAGAAGAACAAGGCTGCCTGTGCAATACCAAACGCGATCAAACCGGCATCTTTTCCAAATGGACGCAGGATCTCATAAGACCACAAGAAGTACCACTCAGGATAAATATGTGCCGGTGTCTTCAATCCGTCTGCCGGATCAAAATTCACCGGGTCCATCGCGAAGTTAAAGTTATAGAACACCAAGTAGAAGAAGAGTATAAAATAGACACCCATTACAAAGACATCTTTACTCAAGAATACCGGAGAGAATGGAATAACTTTAGACTCTTTTTTCTTACCGGCTTTCCAGAGGTCAGCTGCTTCTTTAAAGTCGATCTCTGCACCTTCCTGATTGTTGACATGCGGAATTCTAAGCGTACCGAAATGCAATACGATAAGCCCTATGATCACCAATGGAAGCAACAATACATGCAACATAAAAAATCTTGTTAAGAATGCATCACCCGGGACATAATCACCACGTATCCACTCAACCAAACCATAGGCTTCAAGTGAACCGCCTGAGAAGAGGTTTGTAATAACCATACCGGCCCAGTAACTCATCTGTCCCCAAGGTAGCATATATCCTGAGAAAGCTTCTGCTGAGAATGCAACAAAGAGTCCCATACCCGAAAGCCAGATCAATTCTCTACCTTTTTTGTAGGAACCATAATAGATACCTGTGAACATATGAATGTAGATGATAAGGAATACGATCGATGCACCCACACCGTGAATATGTCTCCATAACCAACCATATCCTACTTCACTCATGATCGTATAGTTCACAGAATCAAATGCCAGATTTGTATCTGGTTTATAATACATCAGTAAGAAGATACCTGAAATCACGAGCATACCGAATGTTGCTGCCAGGACCATACCCATAGCCCAAAGAAAGTTTATGTCTTTTGGGATCCAGTATTCTGTATTGAGTACTCTTTTGAGTGTATTGATCGCTAAACGCTGATCCAACCACTCATTCAGACTGTTTGCTTTTTCAAAATGTGCCATAACTCCCCTCCCCTTATACTGTTAGACCGGCATCTAACATTTTCTGATATTCTGGACCTGTCTCACCCAGCACAAGCTTTGTGCCCTCTATTTTAAATGGAGGAATTTCAAGTGGACTTGGAGGAGGACCGAAAATTTGGTGTCCACTTGCATCAAACTCTCCACCATGACAAGCACACTTGAATTTATGCTGGTCTTTCTCATAGGCAGGAATACATCCTAAGTGTGTACAAAGACCTATAGAAACATGATATCTATCTGTACCAATCACAATATCTCTGTCATCTGCTTTCATATCTGCTGATTTTTTCAAAATAAAGATCGGCTTTCCTCTCCATTTTTCAACATTCAGTACATTTTCTTGCGCCATACTTAGATCGATCGTAGTAAATCCAGCTGCCTTGACACTCGGCAATGGGTCCCATGTGCGTTTTGCAGCATAAAGTGCACCTACACCCCCTACAGCAGCACATGCACCCAGTGCCATACCCATAAAGTCTCGACGACCTTTTTCGTTTTCTTTCATCTTTGATCCTCCATCAATTAAAACTATGTTTATATTGTATTGTACTTATGGTTAAATAAGAAGTGTAAAAGAAACATAAATTAAAAATATTATAGATTTAATTTATATTTATAATAATAAATTATTTTAATACTTTTATTATAATTAAAGTATATACATTTCTCTCGTTTCACTTACCCAAAGGTGGACTTATAGATAAAATGAGAATGGAATGAAAATCTATTTCGATGTTTGTATTTTGAATTGGAACAGGTTACACCTACAAAGAGGTGAAACCAGAAAAATGAGTTTGGAGTTGAGTGACAATGGTATAATATCCGTTTATTCGCTTACCGGTGCATCATTTTTTTTTGTTTTTCTGCGCCATTTTGATATGCACATGTATAATTTCCAAAGCCGCAGGGGTCACACCTGATATCTGTGACGCAGCGAACAGTGTAGGTGGCGTAGCAAGTTCAAGTTTTTCTACGATCTCATTGCTTAATCCTGCGATATTTCTATAGGCAAAACCTTCTGGAATTTTAATCTTAAGCATATCATCCATTTGCAGGATCTGCTGCTGCTGTTTTTCTATATAACGGCTGTATTTTGCTTCGATCAAAATCTGTTCTATCACCTCATCATCATACTTGTCAAATTCCGGTAGAAGCGTAATTAATTTTTCTCTGTTGAATTCACCACGCCCTATGACATCCATCATATAGGTTTTGTCATTGATCTTCATCGCCCCTATAGACTCGAGTTTGGCTAAGAACTCTTTGGTAGGCGTGGCATGATGGACTCTCAAGTAATCCAATGCCTCTTCAATATCGGCTTTTTTCTTTTCAAAGCGTTTGATATACGCATCATCCAAAAGACCCAGCTCTTTTCCGTAATGGGAAAGTCTCATATCTGCATTGTCTTCCCGTAAAAGAAGTCTGTACTCTGCACGACTGGTGAACATACGGTATGGTTCTTTGGTCCCCTTGGTCACCAGGTCATCTATCAGTACCCCGATATAGGCTTCATCACGTCTAAGAATAAAAGGTTCTTTCCCTTGTATGCTCAATGCAGCATTGATCCCTGCCATCAGCCCCTGTGCTGCTGCTTCTTCATACCCTGTCGTACCATTGATCTGACCTGCGGTATAGAGTCCTTTGATCTTCTTTGTCTCAAGCGTATGTTTTAGCTCTGTCGGCTGTATATAATCATACTCTATAGCATAACCGTAGCGGACGATCTTCGCATTTTCCATCCCTGCCACCGAGCGTACCATCTCAAGCTGTACATCCGTCGGTAAAGAGGTACTCATACCGTTGATATAATACTCGGTTTCATCGATCGTCTGAGGCTCTACAAAGATCTGGTGTCTAGGTCTGTCCCTGAATCGATTGATCTTATCTTCGATGCTTGGACAGTAGCGCGGTCCCACCCCTTCTATCTGTCCTGAGAACATCGGTGCTCTATAGAAATTACTCTCAATGATCTCATGGGTATCTTCATTGGTGTAGGTCACATAACATGGCAGTTGCTTGGGATTAAATGTCTTTTTATCCGTTCTGAAGGAAAAAGGCGGCGGTGGGGTGTCTCCCGGTTGTATCTCCATACCCGATGTGTCCACGGTCTTCGCATCGATACGCGCACAGGTTCCTGTTTTAAGACGTCCGATATTCAACCCCAGTCCACGCAGATACTCTGCCAGCTCTACAGAGGCAAATTCACCCTGTCGTCCTGCTGTTTGTGTTTTTTCACCTATATGGATAAGCCCGTTAAGGAATGTACCTGCCGTGATGATGACCTTAGGTGCCCTGTAAGTATTGTCCAACTGTGTCGTGACACCTTTGACCTCACCCTCTTCTATGATCAGACCTTCTGCGATCTCCTGTTTAACATCAAGATTCTCCGTATTGAGTACAACATTACGCATATAGATACGATACTCATCCATATCTATCTGTGCACGACTCCCTCTTACTGCCGGACCTTTGGAAGCATTGAGCGTACGGAACTGTATCCCCGTTTTATCTGTACACAGACCCATCTCACCACCAAGTGCATCGACTTCACGGACCAGGTGACCTTTGGCCAATCCGCCTATGGCCGGATTACAGGAAGATGCACCGATCTGTTCTGCTAATATTGTGATCATCAATGTTTTACTTCCCATACGTGCAGAGGCCAAAGAAGCCTCTATCCCCGCATGTCCGCCACCGATGACTATGACATCATAATTCATAAAAAAAACCTTACCTCCTGTTCACAAACCGAGGCTTGGAACAAGAAAAAATATATATTTTGCTATAATAATCGAATTATATCTAAAAAAAGAGAGTCTATGTTTACAGGTCTGATACGTGAAATCGCCACAGTAAAAAGCTACCAAAATAATATATTAACGATACAGTCTAAACATCCCGCAAAACTTGGTGATTCTATTGCTATCAATGGTGTCTGCTTAACGGTTATCAACCTGCACAGTGACGGTTTTGAACTTGAACTGGCAGATGAAACACGTTCCATCATCGATGAGAGTAAGCTCTCCGGTGCTGTGCATATGGAACCTGCGATGATGATGCATGACCGTTTTGAAGGGCACATTGTACAGGGGCATGTCGATTGTGTCGGTACGGTTTCACAGATCACGCCTAGAGAGAATGCCACGGACTTCATCATCACTGTGGATCCAAAATACATCGCTCATATCATACCTAAAGGCTCTATCACCATAGACGGTATCTCTTTGACCGTCAATGATGTAGGTGCAGATTATTTCAGACTCACCATCATCCCACACACACTCAAAGAGACCCTGATGAAAAATTATAAAGTGGGAACCAAACTGAATATAGAGACCGATATGTTTGCACGATACATCGACCATATCCTGGCACACAGAAATTCGAAAAAAAGTATGAGCTGGGAAGAGATTGACAGCTTGCAGATGACATACTAATGAATATTTATGACACTGTCACACCTCAAAGCGGTGAAACCTTTACCCCGCTTCTTGAACATAAAAATATCAAAATAAACCGTATCGTCAGCTCAGATGATTTAGTCGAAACAGAATATCTACAGGAAGAGGATGAATGGCTGGTCTTGCTCGAAGGTGAAGCAACACTGCTTTTAAATGAGGCAGAGCAAACACTGAAAAGAGGAGATACACTCTTCATCCCCGCAAACACACCCCATCGTGTGCTGTATACACAAAATGGTACACTCTGGCTAACGGTCCATATCTTTTAGATACGCTTCATCTTTCATACTGCGTGCCTGGGGATTACGCAGTTTTTTCAGTTCCATATCGATATATTCCAATCCATCTAACATCTTCAAAGAAGCGATCGTCGAAAAACGCATCATTTCAGCCCGGTGTACAAAAATAAAAAAATCATTTTCATACAGTCCCAAACGTACAGCTGCTGCTGTTGAGTAGGTGGTAAGCAGTGCATCCTCTTTGCAAAGTGCTCTTATATCTGCAAAGTGTTCTTTTGTCCAAAGCAGTGGATTGTGTGCGGGGCTGAAGGCATCTTGATAAATGATGTCTATTTTGTCTTCGATCTTTGGAATACTCTCTCTTGCATCACCCAGTAGTATCTCTATTTTGAACTGTTCATCTTCATAGTAAAAATCAGCACTGATCGCTTTTATGATCTCTCTGATACTCTCGAACTCGTCAGGGAAATCAAAAGTGTCCAAAGAGCGGACAAGCCCTTCATCAAACTCTGGAGAAAGTATGTGGACTTTTGTCTTTAAGCCCTGTGTTTTGATGTAATAGAGTGTGGCAAAGGTGTTATACCCCAGACCAAAACAGATATCCAAAATCGTCAGTTCACTCTTGTTTTGGCTGAAAGTCAATGCGGGTTTTACATGTTTCTCTAAAGACTCATGCAGTGCACCGTCTTTGGTAGAGTGGTAGGGTTCGTCAAATTCAACAGAAAAAAGCGTATGGGTACCATCTTCACACAGTACCAGCTTTTTATCTTCTCTTAACGATTTATTATACATCAAGCATATCTGCAGGTATCAGGCTGAACACTATTTGTTTGCCTCTTTGATCTGTTTTTTTGTCATTTTCAGTTTTCTATTGTCCATCACGCCTACACCTCTGTCCAATACCGTGTGTGCAATCGCTTGTGCTTCATCTAATGAATGCATTTTGTATGTGCCACACTGATACTTATTCAATTCCGGGATATCTTTTTTGCTTTCAACGCCAAGTACATCTTTCATCGACTTCTTCCACGCTTTGGCTACCTTTTTGGCTTTTGGTGATCCGAGCACTGACATGTAGAATCCTGTACGGCATCCCATAGGAGAGACATCTATGATCTCCACATCCTTACTGTTCAAATTGTCTCGCATAAAACCTGCAAACAGATGTTCTAATGTATGGATACCTTTTTCCGGCAATGCTTCCTGATTGGGTACACAAAAACGCAGGTCGTAGACTGTAATATCATCTCCGCTTGGGCTACTCATCTTTTTAGCCACACGTACCGCAGGTGCGATCATCTTCGTATGGTCTACAGTAAAACTGTCTAATAATGGCATAAAATTTCCTTCAAACTATTTTTTTGATTATAGCGTTTTAATTTGTATTATAATTGAGTAATGAACTTCACAGCCTCAAGTGCACTCTTAGAGACATTATCCGTATGCTCCAGTAGTAAGGTTTCATCTGCATATCCGCATGTGACTGCCACACTATTGATCTTTGCCGCATTGGCTGCCAATATATCCATCGGTGTGTCACCTATCATCCAATAGATATTTCTTTCACTCTGCAATTTGGACAACGCTTTAAAGATAGGTTCGGGATGCGGTTTGGGATTTTCCACATCCTCTCTGCCTACCAATACATCAAAATAGGTCATCAACCCCATATGTTCCAAAAGCTCTATGGAGTATTTGGCCGTTTTGGTCGTCACAACCCCAAGCCTGGCATGCTGACTTGCTAGTTCCACCGCTTCTCTTGCTTCAGGAAGCAATACGGTCTTCGCACATGAGATCTTTCTATAGTGCCTCTTATAGGCCTGCACATGTGCATCCACATAAGATGCTTCAACGCCCAATGTTGCAAACATCACATCCAAAGGATGTCCTATCTCTGCTTTAATACGTTCCTCATCCGGTACTGCTGTACCAAATGTTTTAAATGCAACATCAAAACTCTCTAGTATCGCTTCTGTTGAATCAATCAGTGTTCCGTCTAAATCAAATAGTATTATCATCTTCTCTTTCTTTATGCATTAATTTTGGTGCTGAAGCAAGTAATTTTTGTGTGTAAGGATGCTGAGGATCTTCCATCACATCTTTCACTAACCCTTGTTCGACTATTTTACCCTCTTTCATCACAGCCACCTCATCGGCTATCATAGGGATAATAGAGAGATCATGTGTGATAAACAGATACGAGACCCCTGATTCTTTTTGCAATCGGCTCAGTAAATCCAGAACCTGTGTCCGTACAGTGACATCCAGTGCTGAAGTAGGTTCATCACAAATGATCAGTTCAGGTTCTACTGCCAATGCTCTTGCGATACCTATGCGTTGACGTTGTCCTCCTGAAAACTCATGCGGATAACGATGCATGTGGGCAGCTTCCAAATCCACTTTTAAAAGAAGTGCCGCAATATACTTATCTTGTTCTCTTCTACTTTTTGGTCCCACATCCAAACTTATCATACCTTCTCTGATGATATTGGCTATGGTCATCCGGGGGTTCAGTGCAGAAAAAGGATCTTGAAACACCACTTGTATCTTACGTCTGTATGGACTTAAAGCTTTTTTATCCAACCCAACCAGATTTTGGTTCTCAAAACGCACTTCTCCATCTGTCTCATCCAGTAGTGAGAGTATTGCTTTACCGATGGTACTTTTACCGCTTCCGGATTCTCCCACCAGTGCCAGGGTCCTTCCCTTTGCAATAGAAAATGTGACATCATCTACTGCCTTGACAACCCCTGTTGTTCTTTGGAAAAAACCTTTTTTGATGGGAAAATGTACTTTTAGCCCTTCTACCTCAATTAAGGGTTCATAACCTTTTTCTACTTTGGTGTAGGCTTTTGTAGTCCTGGCATCTGCCAACAAGCGCTGCGTATAAGCATGTTGTGGATACGTAAAAAAATCTTTACACGCTGCTTGCTCGACTATCTCTCCTTTTTTCATGACTGCAACCCTGTCAGCCATTTCTGAGACGACGGCCATATCATGCGTGATGAACAAAATAGAGAGATCTCTTTGCTTACATATCTTTTTGAGTAACCCGAGTACTTGTGCCTGTATCGTAACATCCAATGCTGTTGTAGGCTCATCAGCAATAAGCAGGTCAGGTTCACAGGCCAGTGCTATGGCTATCATCACTCTTTGTTTTTGTCCACCAGAGAGTTGATGCGGATACCAGTGGTAACGTTCTTCAGGATCTTTCAATGCCACTTCCCTAAATAGGGAGAGTACCTTCTCTTTGATCTGCTCTTTTTTGAGCCCCAAATGCACCTTGAGTACTTCTGCAACTTGCGAACCTACTGTCATAACCGGGTTCAAGGCGGACATAGGTTCCTGAAAGATCATCGCTATTGATTTACCTCGTACTTTTTGCATCTGTGCTTCTGGCAGGGTAAACAATGCACTATCTTTTAAATAGATCTCTCCTGAACGCACAGCTATGACCTCAGGCAGCAGTCGCATGATAGCCAATGAGGTTAAAGACTTACCGGATCCGGACTCGCCCACTAAAGCAAAGATCTCTCCGTGTTGAATCTCAAAACTGATACGATCCAACAAGATGTCACTCCCCACACTCAACGACAGATCTTTAATGGTTAAGATACTGCTCATACTTTATTCCTAGGGTCCAGTACCGTTTGAATACGGTCAGAAAATAGATTGGCTGCCAAAACCAAAATAAACATGAATACAAATGCCGAAAAGAGTGACCACCACACCATAGGTTCTCTCGCCATCTCAAGTCGCGCCTGATTGATCATGTTTCCCCATGAGTGCATCGTTGGATCGACCCCTACACCCACATATGACAGTACCGCTTCAGCCAGTACCAGGCCAGAGAAGTCCAACACCACAGAGATAAGAATAATATGCATGAGATTAGGCACTATATGACGACGGATAATCGTAAGCTTGCTCACGCCAAATGCTTTGGCTGCGGTGACAAACTCCATTTGGGAAATCTTAAGCGTCTCAGCCCTAAGCAGTCTACATAAACCTGTCCATGAAGTGATCCCAAGGATCAAAATAAGAAAGAGCAAACGCAGATCAGAACGTTCAAGAGTGGTTTCAAACCATGTGGGATGGTTGCTCATCATCACCTGCATAGAGAGTACCCCTGCTGCGATCAGCAGTACACCCGGGATCGAAGAGAGTGTTGTATAGATATACTGGATCACATCATCTACCCAACCGCCAAACAATCCTGCACTTACACCCAGGATCACAGCTACAGGTAACATGATCAGTGTGGTAAGTATTCCGATGAGGACCCCGGTACGAATGCTCTTGAAACTTTGATAAAGCACATCGTTGCCTACTTTATCTGTACCCAATACATGATAAGAGTAGCTCAGCATATAAAGCCAGGTAAATGCCATCACCAATACGATGAATGTCACATAAGCCGTACGCCACGGCAAATCACTCTCTCCTTGCCACATCTCTTTCCATGCAAGCATAAATCTTGATCGCTCTCTCCACCAGAGATGCAATACGACCAGTGACAGACTCACTATCAACCCCACACCCAATGCGAACAAAGACTCTTGTAGAACGTTATCTTTTGTGGAAACATGTTTTAACGGCAGGTGTACCTGTTTGGTCATACCATTTTCATCTACCATGATGGAACTTGTATACTCCACCGTGGCAAAAGGTGCAGAGTAGGTACGCTCTGTATTTTGAATGTTATGTTCAAAGATCAGATCCAGAAGGGAGACCATCTCAGATCCATACACGACCTCCTGACTTTTTTGTCCTTCAAGAGGCAGTGCCAAACGCAAATGTACAGAGTCAAGCAACGTGAACAATAGATAGAACAAAAGTACCGTCGAAGAGGCCATCGCGATACTGGATCTAAAGATCGCATGCCACTGTGCTTTAATTTGAGGAGAACGCGAGATCACCCATGACCCCAGAAAAAGTACTATCATCAATGACCATACCAAGATGTCTGTCCAAAGTAATACCAATTTCATGAGAGCTTCACCCGCGGATCAAAAAGTGTATAGGAGATGTCTGTCAAGATCAATCCCAGGATATAAAGGACCGAACCTAAAAAGACCATCGCTTTAACGATAGCAAAATCTTGCGAATTGATCGCATCGATCGTGTATGAACCAAGTCCGGGAATACCAAAAAAGGATTCCATAATAAGACTTCCCATAAAGAGTGAAGGAATGATCACCACCACCCCTGTCAAAATAGGAAGCATACCGTTACGAAGCACATGTCCGAACAATACTTTGATTTCAGAGAGTCCTTTGGCCCTTGCGGTACGTACATAATCCTGGTTGATCTGCTCTAAAAAGATACTCCTGTACCAACGTACACCTGACCCTATACCCGAAAACACCCCTATCATCACAGGCAAGAGAATGAACTTTATACCATCCCATCCACTCTCATAGCCCGATATAGGTACCCAGTGCCATATTTTGGAAAATAGGACCTGCCCTGCAATGATATAAAAGAGACCGGAGACCGACATGATCATCACGGCAATGATCATCATACTCGTATCTAACATGGAACCTCTAAAAAGTACCAAAAGCAATGCCAGACTGATGTTGGTGATCAGTGCGATCACAAATGTAGGTAAAGCAATGGAGAGACTGGGCATCATCCGCTCTTTAATATCCGATCCTATATCACGGTTGCTGTCCGAAAAACCAAAATCAAAGGAGAAAAGTTTGAGTGACTCTTGTACAAAAAGGGTATCTGACATCTGTGACAGGCCTTCTGCTTTGGTATTGACAAAAAGAGGTTTATCATAGCCTCTCTGCTCTTTCCATGACTGTATAAGTTCAGGTGTGACCTGTTTCGCACCTAACTGTACCCTTGCCATGTCATCGGGACTATTGACCATAAAGAACAACATAAAGGTAATAAGGTTGACCCCTATCAGTATGGGTATCGCATAGAGTATACGTCTAATGATATAGGCTAACATCTACCCTCCTCTTGAAAGATCACCCTGTTTTGTCTGTTTCTGTAAATACGACGAAGTGAAAATGCCATGATCACCAGAAACAATACCATGATGAACAGTGGCATCACTGCAGGCTGATTCCATTTTTTTTGTTTTTCTACCCGCAAAGCAGCATCGATACGTTTATACTTCAGTGTATTGTTTGCCATGGCATTGGGAATTACATTACGGTACCATGCATGAGACAAGGCCAAAGACTTAGGATGAATACCCCACACCCAAGGTGCATCCTCTCTTGATATGTTTATCATTTGACGTATAATTTCCATTCTCTCAGGTGTATTCTTCATCGTTTTCATTTTTTCAAAGAGTGTGTCAAACACCGGGTTTTTATAATTTGAGGAGTTGATCCCCACACCATTGGTATCAATAGAGGCATTTCCTCCATAGAGCAAAAAGAGGAAGTTTTCCGGATCCGGATAATCTGCATTCCAGCCCCATGAAAATAGTTGTGTTTTTCCTTTACGTACTTTATCTTGAAAGCGATTATAGTCAGTCGCACGTATCACAAGCTGTATCCCCAAACTATCAAACTGTTTACGATACCAGTCCATCAAAGCTCTGTCATCAGGACCCGTAGCAGTCGTATCATAGTGAAGTTTCAAAGGCTTTCCTGTTTTTTTTGAAACACCATTTGGGTATCCTGCTTCCGCCAAGAGCTGCTTGGCAAACGCCAATGACTTGCGTACTCTCTTGCCGTCAACCCAATCATAGACCACACTATTTGTACCTTCTTCCCCCTCTTCATAGCCAAAAATACCAGGGGGGATCACACCTTGTGCTGCTATCCCTCTTTCATTCATAAAGATAGAGATATACTCTTCCTGATCAATGGCAATACTAATAGCTTGTCTTAATTTTCTAGCTGACTCTGTATATCCGCCAACAATAGGATCTACCATATTAAAGGCCATATAGTAAATGGAAGGCTGCACAGATCCGATCAAAGATATACCTTTTTTCTGCATCTCTTCACTTAGCCCCATACTGCCCGATGAAGAGATCTGTACCGCTTGGTCAAACGCTTCTGAACTGATGCCTGAAGCATCATAATACCCCTGTAAAAACTTGTTCCATAAAGGTATACTCTCTTTTTCCAGTGCATAAATGATTTCATCTATAAAAGGTAATTTATTCCCTGTATCCTCATGATCTGAACCGGGATAGACCTCATCATGAAAATTTGGGTTTTTCACCAGACGCATCTGTTTATTTGGATTGTTCTCTGCCAGATAATAGGCTCCTGTACCCACAGGATACCAATTGAGCGTCAGATTTTTAGCCACTAAACCCTGTTGCTGGTAAAAGATATCTGCCTCCCAGGGGATCGGTGCAAAGAAATTCATCGTAAGCCAATAGAGAAACTGCGGGTATTTTCCATGTATCTCTATGACCAGTGTGTAATCATCTACAACCTTTACACCTGCAATATCATACGCACGCAGATCAAGTACTTCCCTCTTTGCTTTCTTCTTTTTTACTATCTTTGTAATGGCACTCGAATATGACTTTAACCCCACAATATAGGTTTGCATAGTGTCCAGAACGGGAGAATGGTTCTGCCTTACCCCCATACGCTTTATGGCATAGGCATAATCTGCTGCCAGTAAATGACGTGTACCCTTCTTTGGAAAATCATCCAATGTCTCTATCTTTTCAAGATCTTCTTGGCTCAATGCTGCATAAAGAAGGTCCCCTTTTTCATCTTTCGCAAATGCAGGATGGTTTTGATACATAACATCTTTTCTCAAGTCCAGACGGTATTCAGTGAATGCCACACTCTTATCATTTTCATCTACTTCTTCTCTCTCTTTGTTCAAATACCGTATTGTTGGCATTTCCATGAGTGTCAGTGGTTCAAGCATATAAGGTCTTTGAAGATAATTATACTGTAACGGAGGTTCATAGATTTGACCGATGAATGCCCACTCATTAGCATTATAGGAGACAACCGGGTCCAATCTCTTAGGAGGGAGCGAAAAAGAGCTAAAAAGCGTATTGGAGGCACTCTTTTTCTTACTGTGAGGATTATTCCAAACATCTGCCTGGAGCAATGATACTATCATCAATAAAAAGATCTGTATCCTAACCATCTGCATCTATTTGTATCTTCCCTTATCGTGAACTGCTTCTAAATTATATCAGAGCTAAAATAGTAGCATACTTTAGTCATTTTAGGCTAATTCGTACTTATGGAGACTCAATATGATCAATAATATTGATTTATGTAGCATCTGTTTTTGGTGTATAAACTATAGGTATTCTACGTCAGAAATAAGTTTTTATGATATATATCATTAATTTTATTGATTTTAATTCTCTTTTAAAAATTTATTTCCTAGAATGGGTACATACAATTTATAAAAGGACGAAGATGGCACGATTGGTAGTAATGGGTGGTGGCGTTTCAGGACACACTGCTGCAACATTTGCAAAAAAATGGCTAGGAAAAGCGCATGAAGTGGTGGTAGTGACTCCAAATTCTCATTGGAACTGGATCCCATCGAACATTTGGGTAGGTGTAGGAGAGATGACAAAAGAAGATGTTGTTTTCCCCCTCGCACCGGTCTATAAAAAAGCAGGGATCGACTACAGACAGGCCTTGGCAGTCTCAATCCATCCAAATGGTAAAGCTGAGAGTGATGCTCCGTACATCATTATAGCATCTACAAAAGAAGAATCGAAAGGCCAAACAGAAGAGTTGACCTATGATTATCTTATCAATGCCACTGGACCTAAACTGAACTTCGATGCAACACCGGGATTAGGTAATGGTAAAGGTGGTTTGGGAGAACATACTGTTTCTGTTTGTACGGCAGACCATGCAGTACATGCAAATGAAGCATTGGAAAAAGTGTTTGAAAAAGCAAAAGCAGGTGAAAGACAAAAACTTCTGATAGGTACAGGCCATGGTACATGTACCTGTCAGGGAGCAGCCTTTGAGTATATTTTTAACATCGAACATGAAGCCAGAAAAGCGGGTATCCGTGATATGCTGGATATCAAATGGATCTCAAACGAATCCTTTCTAGGTGATTTTGGTATGGGTGGTCTGCATATGAAAGTGGGAGGGTATACTGTCAGTTCCAAACTTTTTGCTGAATCTCTTTATGCGGAAAGAAATGTCCCATGGATCATCGGAGCCCATGTCAATAAAATTGAAGCAGGTAAGCTCCATTATGAACTTTTGGATGGATCCATGGGCGAAGAAGAGTTTGACTTCTCTATGCTGATCCCGCCATTTTCAGGTGTGGGGCTCAAAGCGTATGACAAAGATGGTTCAGATATCACGGATACCCTCTTTGCACCAAACGGTTTTATGAAAGTCGATGCAAAATATGATGCAGGCACCTATGAGAACTGGAAAGCATCTGACTGGCCAAGAACCTACCAAAACCCGTCATTTAGTAATATCTTTGCATGCGGTATAGCCTTTGCACCGCCACACCTGATCTCTAAGCCGATGAGTTCTCCAAACGGTACACCGATCAACCCTACTCCGCCAAGAACAGGTATGCCTGCAGGGATCATTGGAAAAGCCGTTGCCCACTCTGTATGCGATATGATCAAAAATGGAGACAACGCTCATCTCCATGAGGCTTCTATGGCAGAAATGGGTGCTGCCTGTGTTGCAAGTGCCGGCAAAGGTCTTTTTGATGGTCAGGCTGCAGCCATGACAGTCTACCCTGTGGTACCGAATTTTGAAAAGTACCCTGGAACAGGCCGTGATACAGACTATACCTTTGGAGAGATCGGTCTTGCAGGTCACTGGATCAAACATATCCTACACCATATGTTCATCTACAAAGCAAAACTCAAGCCAGGTTGGACATTGATCCCGGAATAAAAAAGTCTCAACTAAACGTGAAAAATACTATAAAAAAAGGAGTTAACATGAAAGAAGAAGAAGTAAATTTTCAAAATGAACAATTTAACTTGACAATGATCCCGGGTAAATTTGCAAGAGCTATGCGAACCTGTAAAATTTGGCAATTCATTCGGTTTATTGTAATTAACATTAAAATGTTGATCGTTGTACGTAAAAGCCACTAAAATATCTGTCTATTTTGGTGCATATTGGGGCGATAGATAAAAAGTAGGGAGTGTATCATATGTAGATTTTGCAAGAGAAATGCTCTTGCAAAAAGTACCAAGGAAAAACCTTGGGGAAAGTAGTCGAAATATATCTCCGAAGAGATTTTCCAAAGACAAGCTTTGAGAAAAGATCGACTATCTTTTTGAGAACTGTGGAGATCTTCTCGCTTTTTTCTTACCTGGTTTCTTTCTTTCAACGACTCTTGAGTCTCTAGTAAGAAGTCCCATTGGCTTAAGGATCGCTCTGAAAGATGGTTCAAACTCTACAAGTGCTTTAGTGATACCATGTTTAAGTGCATCTGCTTGAGCAGCATAACCACCACCAAGTGTCGTAGCTTTAATGTTCATAGACTCAAGTTGCTTTGTTGCTTCAAGTGGAAGTCTCACTTTCATCTTCAATGTTTCGTGTCCACCTAGCCATTGGTCAAGTGTTTTACCGTTGATAAGCATTTCACCATTACCTGGAGTCAACCAAACTTTAGCGATCGCTGCTTTTCTTTTTCCTGTTGCGTACATAGTTGCCATGCTTACGCTCCCTTATTGATTTGCGCAGTGTGTGGGTGTTCAGCACCTGCATATACTTTAAGCTTTTTCAGCATTGCTCTACCAAGAGTCGTCTTTGGAAGCATACCTCTAACAGCAAGCTTATAAAGTTTCTCTGTATGGTTTTCTAACATATCATCAAGTTTTTTACTTTTAGTAGAACCAAAGTAACCACTGTGAGTAAAATACTCTTTCTCTTGAAGTTTAACCCCTGAGAACTTTGCTTTTTCAGCATTGATGATAACTACGTAATCACCACAATCTACATTTGGTGTAAATGATGGTTTATGTTTACCTCTAAGAATCGCCGCTACGTCAGTTAAGATACGACCAAAAGTTTTACCTTCTGCATCGATCAGAACCCAGTCACGTTGTACTTCAGAAGGTTTAAGAACTGATGTCAATTTCATGAATTTTCCTTGTTTAAATAGAACACTTTACACTGTAAATATTCTTTTGTGGACGGATTGTACCCACTTAAACTTAAAATTTATTTAAATTAAGATTAATTTAAGTTTTTTATCTCTATTTCTTCTTCTAACAGATAAAGGATCATTCCTTCTGTTCTTTTTCCTGTAATATTGGCTATGGCTTTTTGATAATATCTCACCTGATTTTCATGTTTCAGTGCATACTTCTTTGAACTTTTATAGTCTATGACCACACAGTGATCCTCATACTCCAGTAAAAGATCTATCTGTTTCAACTCCCCCTCAAAACTAAGAGACTGCTCTTTTCTGACCTTGGCACCATCGAGGATCTGTTGGAAGGCTTGATGGTCTATCAAATTTCTGATACGATTTTCTATCTGTGCCATACTTGGATCAGTCAACTGCTGTCCATAACGATTTTTCAATGACAGTATAGCCAATTCCAAACTCTTTTCATCAAAAGAGCCTAGCATCTCCAAGGTATAATGCAATGCCGTACCAAACAGAATAGCCTCGTAATCTTTCTCTTCTTCCTCATCAGCAGAATTCACCTCTTGTGTACCGTAGTTCGAGATAACGACAGATGTATCTTCGTGCTTTGTGAATGCCTCACGACTTGATGTTTCATGCACCTTCAATGTACCAATGCACATTGTCTGCATGCCTATTTCATCAAAAACAGAGTCTTTAGGCTTTCGAATAACGATCAGCCCTTCCACTGCACGGGTTAAAGCCACATAGAGTACATTTTTACTGTCTTTTAATGCAGAAGCTTTTCTTTCTTCCATGATCTGCGCATACGCCTCATCAAAGTTTTCTCTGCCTTTGGTTCTATAAAGGATTTTATCGATGTAAAGGTTATCATTGTAATGATATATCAAGGCCGACTTGTCAGAATTTTTACGTGTCAATTTGTCCAAAAGTATGACATACTCGAACTCCAAACCTTTTGATCCATGTACTGTCATGATCTTTGCACCGTGTACGGAGTTAGATGCCACTGCAATACTCGAACTTTTAAACTCTTCTACAAATGTAGGTATATCTGAAAAAGCAGAAGCAAATTCCAATAGTTTTAAAATATTCATATCATCATCAAAATACCCAAACTCTCTTACCAGTCTGTCTGTCACCTGTAAAGGAGACATAAAGGCAGAGAACCAGGAAACATCTACCTCTTCCAAAGTTTTACCTACCTTGAGCATCATTGCCTGAGCATCTATTTTCTCACCAAAGAACAGATACTCGCACATGGCAACCAAAGCAGCAATTTTAGGCATGTTTTTTAATGAAGAGGATGTTTTTAAAAGTGTGTGTATCCCTTCATGTTCACACGCTTCTTGTAAACTCTGTCCATCTTTATTCGTATGTACCAAAAATGCGATCTCATCTATATCTACACCCATCTGTAAAAGTTTTTTAGCCTGTGTCACGGCATCCTCTATGAGTACTTCAGACTCCAGTACTTCAACATACCCTTCAGATGCTCCGGGTCTGCTCTTTTGGGCCGTGTACCCTTCCATAGTGGTCTCAAACCAACGGTTGACCTGCTCTACAACATTTCTGGAGCTTCTGTAATTCGTATCCATAGGCAGTATCTCTACTCCATAGTTTTGGGCCACTTTGTCAAACAGCTCTTCCACCCCGCCGCGAAAACGGTAAAGCGACTGTTTGGTATCTCCCACATAAAAAAAGCTCTTAAATTCACTCTGCCCATATCCTGAAAATATCTCATCGATAAGCGGTTTCAGCAGTAAAAACTGTAACGTAGAAGTATCCTGAAACTCATCAAGCAGGATATGTTTGAACTTGGAGTCTATCTTGAAATACAGAAACTCTTTGCTGAGGCTTTCATGTAACAATCGGTAGGTAAAATAGGTCAGATCATCAAAACTTAGAACACCCGAGGACTTTGCATTGGTGATCGTTGCATTTTTATAATAATCATATATCTTGAAGATATTATGCAGGATGATGGCCTCTTTCACTTGTGACCAATGTGCCAACTCTTTTTTGAGAAAAGCATAGAGTCCTTCTATCTCATCATTGGCTACTTTATTGAACCACGTGTGTTCTCCCAATGTTTCTTTTTCAAAAAGAGATTTACCAAATAACTCTTTGATACTCGTTGTGTCAAACTGTTTCATGCAGCGTGCCGGGGCCCCTGCATCGCTAAGCGCTTTGATCATCTTAACTCTCAAGCTTTCACATGCTTCTTCCTGTCTGGCTAAAGCAAGAGTTCCCTCTTCTTGCTTTGGCAATAAAGGGTCTACCTTATAAAAGTTTTGCATCAGATCAAAGATCTTCATAAAACGTTTGTCTTCGATATCCATAGCCAACTTCACTAAATTCGAAAGTACCCCCTCTGCCTGCACCTCTTCGAGGAAATGTTTTTCCAGCGCATCTTCACCCTGCTCTTTGGTGACAAAGTCCGGTTCAAGTCCTATCTCCAAAGAGGCCGAACGCAAGATGGAAGAGAAAAAACTGTCAAGTGTAACGATGTAGGAACTGCTCGCAAGGAACCGCGCCAAAACCTCAGGCTGTTTGCGTAAAAGTTCCTCACGTGAGAGTTCTGTCTGTACACAGATCGCATCCGTGAATGCTTCATTGTTTTTGTCGGCCAAGCCACGTAAAGAATCGACCACCCTTTGACGCATCTCTGCTGCTGCTTTGTTAGTAAAAGTAGCTGCCAAAATAGCACTCGGAGATTCTCCCATGAAAAGGAGTGAAATGTACCGTACAGAGAGTGCAAATGTCTTACCAGACCCTGCAGAAGCTGAGTAGGCCAAAAAAGGTTTGAAACTCATAGATACTCTCCTCTCTCACACATCAAAGTAAATTCGCAGTACTTGCATTTTTGCAGATCCTCACACTTTTCAGCCGTAAAAGAGTTGGTCTGTTTGAGGTCTATGATATGTTGGGCCAGGATTTCATTTTTCTCTTCAAGTGCTGTGATCTCCTCTATCCTACCTCCCTCCAGTATCTTGACGAAAGCCAAAGTGATATTTTGGTATTTTTTTGTAAGCATATGATGGTAGATGCTCATCTGAAAATCTACGAGATTCTCGAGATTCTTGGTTTTGTTGGCTTCAGCAGTTGAGCCGCTTTTATAGTCAAGTATCAGTGTATCTGTGGCGTTCTGGTCTATGCGGTCTATGCGTCCTTTGAAATGGAGACCTCCAATCTCTCCATGTACTTCCACTTCTCTCTCCACCACGCTCCAATCACTCTTGAAATGCTCTATCTGAGACGTGACGAATCCTTTTAATTTCTCTTTCCAGAGCAGTTTTTTGTATGCCGTTTGAGAATCATCAAAAGGAAGTAACTGATCTAAAAGAATATCTAACTTTTTTTGCATCTCATCAGCGTTTTCATAACTTGCTTTTTCTCTATATAAGTGATCTAAAAGCAGATGTAAAAAAGCACCCTCATTCAGCTCTTCTTCTTTTTTTGCTTCTATCTTTTGTATATACCGATAGTAGTACTTTCGCTTACACTCCAGATAGGTTTTCAGTCTTGAAGCAGACCAAGTGATTGCTTTTGCATTGAAATGCTCTACGTGCGGATCTTTTTCCTCTACACACTGTGAAGGTTGGTCATAAAGCAGCATAGTCTGGACCTGTGTCGGTACTGCACCTTTAAGCCCCAGTTCATACAGGAATTTTGAGGGGAGTTTATTGTCACTGCTGCTGTAGAGTATGGCTACCTCTTTGGCTTGTTCGAGTAAGCGTTTATAATACTGTTTTTGCAACGCTTCTCTGTCATTTTTAGTAGGGAGATTGGCAAAAGCCCGGACTGAAGAGTTAAGAAACTGGTCTTTACTTGAAGCTGCGGGGACAACCCCTTCATTAAAATCGACGATGACCACACCTTCAAAACTCACACCCCGGGTCTCCAACACACCCATCACCGTGACCATGCCGCCCCGAACATCATCGATAGTGATCTTGGAAAGTGCTTTAAGCCAGAAGAAGAGCCACTCTTTTAAACGCAGCTCTTCTTTTGCAAATATTTTCAGAAAGTGCAGATACTTTTCATAGACACGCTCATTCATCTTCTTTTTATTTTCACCGTCAATCAGTGGGCACTCTAACAGTCCCAAGCCCTCTATCACATTAAAAAAGTGTCCTACGTTACAGCGTTGTGTAGAAGAGAGTTTCTCTACCGTTTCAAGATCAAATACATACCGTTCCAACAGTTGTCTGTGTTCACTCTCAAAGCTTTGCCAATATCTATACAGTGCTTCAAGTGATTTGTAGATACGGCCGTTAGCATAATCATACCCCATCGCAAAGTTCAGATTATTTTGGGTATCAAATAGGGTAAAGTGCTCTTTAAAGCTTTCATCAGGCAAAATAAGCACGATCTCTTCGGGAGGTATACCGGAACGGACCATCTTTTCTATCTGGACAAAAGCAACCGCTATTTGTTCTTGTCGTTCCTCCACAGAGAAAACATTCGCATTGATCTTTGCATCATTGGGCCGTGTCGAAACTATTTTTTTATCGCTTAGATCAAAACTTACGATTGCATCGTTTTCCAAAGTGATACACAATGCTTCAAAACGTTCCTGCATCTTCACATTAAATGGGCTGGTTGTGTAATGTATGATAAGCTGTGTGCGCTTGGCTATTTTTTCGATAAGCTCCAACTCAAAGTGGCTCAAATATCCTTCTAAATGTATCTCTATATTTTCATACGCTTGTAAAAATCCCTCATTGATTCTATAGGTATGGGGAATCAATGCTTTGTCTGTAAAACCTTTTGCATCAAGCAGTCTTCTATAGTTCTCAAAAAGTTGTTCCAGGATCCCAAGATGTGTTTCAAACTCTGCATAGGCATCTGCCTGAGCCAGAATATCAAAGCTTATCTGTTCAGCAGCCAACTCTTCAAAAAATTTGAAAAGTGCATCACTCTTGGTAAAGAACCTTACCAGCTCAAGATTGAGATTCAACGATTCAAAAGCTTGAAACGAGGCTGCTTCACGTAAAAGAAGGATACGCTGTAGCGGATCTATCTGTACTTTATCATCCAGAAGAATAGCACGCTGTTCGAACTCATCCATCCGCATGAGTGCCGGTAAAAAACCATCCTGTTCTTTCTGTGCCGCACTTACGGTTCTTAATGCTCTTGATGTGGGATAAATATGGAGTTGATTCATGCTGAGTAGTATAGCATAGAGTGGAGGATAAAAAAACAAAATCTGTCATATTAACAGAAAAAGAAGTTGACAAGACTATACCTTGTCAAAATGTTTAGATTTTATGGTTTGAGATAAGCGGATATTTCAGAGTAACCTATCGTATCGCCGACTTCTGCTCTAAGCTGCAAGGTGTATCTTCCCGCTTTAGTGATCTCTACATCTCTGATTTGGTATTTTCCATCCTCATACGGAACATTGTTAAAAAGTTTATCTTCTTTTCTACTATGGGGCTGTGTCAGTAAAAAGGTGACATTTGCATCAGAGACTTTTGTACCGTCTTTGGTAACCACCTCATAAGAAAATGCATTCATACCCTGTAACAATTTCACAGGATTTGGTTGAGGACGGTTACTGTTCACATTATCTGTCATGACCATGGTTTCCACATTTAATAGATGGATGGCATATGCCTTATCAAAGGCTATTTTTTTCTCCATGATCTGATTAATATTCATATCAGCCATCTGGTATTTGAGCATATATTGATTAGACTCTTGTACCGGTATCGATGATGCTGATTTTACTGTCCAGTAACTGAGTGTGATCCCGAGTACAAGAAAGCCAAGTATCATATGTGGCCAGTATGTTTTTGCGCTATTTTTTGCCATTTTTTATCCTCATATATAGTGGTCTGATTGCAAATATCCAGAGTACTAAGAATGAACCGATGTAGATCAAAACACTTAACCCCCATACCATATGCCGCGTCTCATTCGGTATTGTCTTGGTCAGTTCAACCCCTTTTGAGCGAGCAATGCCTTCTGCAAGCTCTGAAAAAGCCTGCAGTACACCGATATTATGTTTATCTTCATCTGAGTTACTGTCTTTGGAAGAGACAATATCCACTGCAGCATCCCTTACATCATTATAGTCATAGAGAGTGCGAATCGCATCAGATGAAGGGATCAATCCTACCCTACCCTTTGTATCTGTCTGCTCTGTGATCCGTGCCTGTGGTGCAAATATAAATAAGACATAAGGCTTGCTCATCTGCGCTTCATACTTCTTGCTATACTCTACCAGATTGAAACCTACAGGAAAGTGTTCATTGGTTGCTATCACATATCCATTGATACCTGTTTTTGAAAAAAGTTCATCACCCATCTCATTGATAAGTTGTGCAGCTTCAATTTTTAGAATGTCATCTTTAAGTATATGACCAGCGTTTAGAAGAAGAGGAAGTACCAAAGCAAGCAAGGTTGCCCTTACTTTTGCTTTGAACATATTTTATCCTACGTATAAAAGGTTGCCACTCAGTGACAAATAGAGTGCCGCAGCTGCAGCAAAAGCCATACACGCGATAAGTACTTTATCCATATATTTAATCATTATTAATCCTTTTTCTCTGCATCTATAAATGAATACTGCTTATTCTCTACATCGATCATTTTTACATTCTGTATATCTCTGATCTTAGTTGGATCATAAGGCTTTACCGCTGCATGTCTTTGTACAACAACAACCATGAGCATCAAGGTAATCAAAATTGCAAGTAACCCTACGATCGAGATCAAAACCCCGAATATTCCATGTAGTCCAAATAAACTTCGTTTTGTATTTTCTGCCATATGAAACTCCTTACTTTGACAATGACTGAATATATACAGTCAAAGCTTTCTCTTGTACTGGTGTAATAAGTGTCTTAAATGATGGCATTTTACCGATCATACCCTTTTTACCATTCTGCAACGTATGATTCATCAATGCAGCATCATAAGATACTAGGTTTGGTGACATACCATTGTTGCCTTTACCATCCATTCCATGACAAGAACCACATGCTGCAAATGCTGCAGGCTGCTCACCTTTCATGCCACCGGCAACATACGCTGCAATCGCTTCAGCATCTGCACCTTGTGCCATACCTCCAGGCATTGCACCCATAGGATACCCTAATTGGTTTTGACCATTATTGATCACATCCAATACTTGTTCTTTACTCATTCTTGCAGTAAAGTCCTGTGCTTTACCAGAAAGACCATCTCCTGTCACACCGTGACATTGCTGACACTGTACCAAAAAGATAGACTCTCCCATCTCTTTAAGTGTTGCCTCATCTGCATTTTTGTGTATTTCTTCAAACTTCTTATTATAAGCAATCACATCTTCATTGTACTCACCAATCTGACTGTAGGCATTCACAGGATACCCTATAAGTCCATACCACATGGACCAAAGGAAAACAGCCAAGAATGAATATGCCCAACCTGAAGGAAGTTCATTTTCATATTCACCGATACCATCCCAGTTTTCCTCTGCCAGTTTACCAGATGCTGTGTCTGTTTTCATTTGATTGACATATTTAACCGCAACCGATGCTGTGATCGTAGCGACTGCTATTGCTCCCCCCATTGTTATCGCATTGACTGAATCTGCAAAGATATCAATATCCAAACTCGTTACAACAGCTATCGTTGCAATGATCAATACCGCTGCAAATGCCAATGCTTTTATCATTAATGCATTCATTTATTCTCCTCCTTATATTCTCTTTCTGACGCGGGTTTATCTTCTACAGGTGTACTTGTGACTTCATCATCCAGTGCAATATTCCCGTATTTTTCATAATCACGCTCACCTTTTTTTTCACTTCTGTACAGGTGTATGATATACCCATACAACATCACTACCAAAAAAATGGTCATAAAGAAACTGGCATAGCCTTGAAGATCCCTAATGTCCATTTTTGCCTCTTTATTTCAAACTGTTAAGGTAAGCAATCAGTGCTACGATCTCAGGTACTTCACCTCTCGCAACTGCTTCTTTAACATCTTTGTTTTTCATATCATCAGCAATCGCTTTCGCGTCTGCAAGAACTTTTGGTTTGTGTGCTTCCCATGCAGCTCTGGTTCCTTTAAACTCAGGACCATATGGCGTATGAAATGCATTTTTAACTGTGACCGCTTCTGCATACGCAGTTTCAATATCAGCCAAGTTTGTAAACTGATGTTTATATGCCGGCATGATAGAACCTGGTACGATCTCAGCAGGATTCAGCATGTGATTTTCGTGCCAATCTGTTGTTCTGTAGTTTCCTACACGGTGAAGATCCGGACCTGTTCTTTTAGAACCCCAAAGGAATGGTCTGTCAAAAGCATACTCACCTGACAATGAATAATCCCCATAACGATCCGTCTCTGATTTAAATGGACGAATAAGCTGTGAGTGACATGACATACAGTTATCTTTAATATAGACATTTTTACCTGCAAGTTCAAGTACAGTACGAGGTTTAAGGTCTACTACCGGTCTTGCCGCCTTCGCGAAGTTCGGTACGATCTCAATAAGTCCTGCAAATGCGATAACGATCGAAATCCCCGAAGCAAAGAAGAATGGATTTTTTTCTAACCAATGAAAAAACATAATAAACTACCTCCCTTATGCCATAGGTGTTCTAAACTGTGGTTCTTCTGTAATCTCTTTAGCAGAAGTCATAGTTTTATACATATTGTAAGCGAACATAATGAAACCAATAAGGTACATTACACCTGCAAGCGCTCTAATCGTGTAGTAAGGATGAAGTACATTGACCGTATCGATGAAACTATACATCAAGTTGCCATACTCATCTACCGCTCTCCACATCATACCTTGTGTAATACCTGCGATCCACATAGATGTAAAGTAAAGCACAACCGCTGTTGTTTGAAGCCAGAACTGTGTCTCCATAAGTTTTCTAGAGTAAATCTCTCTTTTAAACATACGTGGAGCCATATGGAACAGTGATGCCATGATCATAAATGTCACCCAACCAAGTACACCATCATGCACGTGTCCAGGAATCCAGTCAGTAAAGTGTGCAATGGCATTCACTGATTTGATCGCTTGGATAGGACCTTCGATCGTTGATAACATATAGAATGTAGATGCAAGAACCATAAATTTGATCAGCGGATTTTCTGTTAACTGATTCCACTCACCTTTCATCGTAAGAAGCATGTTGATCGCTGAACCCCATGATGGCAAGATAAGTACTACAGAGAACGCAGAACCCATTGTTTGCATCCAGTCTGGAACTGTTGACCATAATAGGTGGTGAGACCCTGCCCAAAGGTAAACGAACATCAATCCCCAGAAAGAGAGTAAAGAGAGCTTATAAGAATAGATAGCCTGTCCAGACTCTTTTGGCAGGAAGTAGTAGATCATACCAACGATAGGCACTGTAAAACCAAATGCAACCGCATTATGACCATACCACCATTGTACTAGTGCGTCATTCGTACCTGAATACATAGATACAGAGTGAGTGATCGCACCTAGACCCTCTGTTGCGAAATAAGTAGGAATTGACATATTGTTGAAAAGGTAAAGCATAGCAATACCAAGGAAACATGCAAGGAAATACCATACAGAGATATAAAGTGCTTTCTCTCTTCTAATTCCTATAAGACCCATGATACCAACACCCCAAAGTACCCAGATTACAACAACAACAAGATCAACCCACCACTCATACTGAGCATACTCTTTACCACTGGAGATACCCAATAGTAATGATACTGTTGCTATCAACGCACCCACAAAGTATAGCCAAAACTGAATGTTTCCGACCACCATCAAAAACTTCGATTCTGCCATAGATACTTTAAGGACTCTTTGCCCTATATAAAACCAAGTAGCAAAGATTGCTGAAACCGTAAATCCAAATACTACGGTATTTGTATGAAGTGGTCTGAGTCTTGAGAATGTCCCGTACTCACCCAATAGATAGTTTAATTCAGGAAATGCCATTTGTGCGGCAATAATCGTACCGATCAACATTCCTAAAAATCCAAACAAAATAGTTAAAAAGGTAAACTTTTTTGCTAATGAATAATCATATTCCAATGCTGCATTTGATTGCATACATACCCCCTTGAATAAATTCTATGTTATAAAATTACAACACTCAATAATAATTATAATCTTATTTGATTATATCTGTACTTAAAAAATTATTTAATGTAAATATATGTAGGGATAGGTTACATTTGACGTAAATTTGTAGGGATTTAAAGCATCAAAAGAGAAATTAACTCCTGTTTAATCTATCAATTTTATTGATTTTTTTAGGAGTAATACACTCCTAAATATACTTTGAGGGGGAGAAGAGAGTTATTGAAACCAGCTTTTGATCGTCGTCCAGATCCCGGTTTCTATACCTTTATCTTCGTTATCCAACTCAACAAATCGATCACATCCTGCTTTCAATCCAATATCACAACCTTTTTTGTAATATTCTTTTTCTTTTGTTCTGTTTTTTTCTACACCGAAACCACCACGATAAATAATAGCCACATTGAAACATGCATCACCACTTTTTAATTCACACGCCTTTTCATAAAACACTCTTGATTTCACATCATCAGGTCTTACGTCATGCCCGTCACGATAGATCGTTCCCATCGCCTCGCATGCTGATTTTATACCTCTTGCACATGATTTCTCGAGATACGGTATTGCCGCACCGTAATTCGTGTCTTTATAATAGTTATCACCCATGATATCACACGCTATCTCTTCACCAAGTGAACAAGCTTTACGTATATAACTCAACCCTTCTTCTTTAATATCCTGTACCTTCGCATTCTCCCCAGTGACCATAGGGAGTCCGTGCTCATAACAGGCTGTTGTATTATTATCACTACATAGAACCTTTAAAGAAATGCTCTGAGATGCTGAAAGTGTGGATAGAATAAATACACTGAATACCATGAGATGCTTTAACATACTATTTACCTGCTCTTTTCTCTTTATCTTTTTTCATCGCCTCAACAAGATGGGTGTTTTCAGATTCCATCTGCTGGAATGCTTCACTCATTTTATCTTTGAGGGCCTCTTCTACCAAACCATCACTGAGTGCAGCTTCATAATATTTTTTAAAATCCATATAAGGTGTGACCCCCGAAGAGAGTATCATTTTAAAATCAATACCAGGAAAGTACACCTCCCATGCTTTGGTAGCTGTTTTTACTACCTTCTTATTGTTAAAGTAAGAGACTGCCACAACGATCTGCATAGCAAATACAAGCAGTATAATGTAAAATACAATGGCCTGTGCGATACCCAACGCTTTAAAAGATGCAGGATTGAATATAGCGGCATACATCGCAAACGGTAAAATAAGAAATGCCAATTTGATCCACTTGCTGCTCAGCCCCCCGAACAGTGCATTATCATAGATAAGTCTTTTTTTGATCTTGTAGTTATGTTCTTTAAAAACACTCTGTATGATCGTTTGAATTGTATATTGGTTTTCTTGCATCTTTGTTCCTTAGAATGTCACTCATATAAGTGTAGTAAGTTTAAATAAACTGTAGTTTAATAGCAGAAAAAATCTGCTATTGAAATATCATTAGAGATGATGTTTTACATACTCATCGATACTAAGAAGTATAATAATACCTAAAAATGCTGCATTGATCTTCCAGAAGATCCCACGTGCATCTGTAAGTTTAAACTCTTTTTTGAGCAGTTGCAGGGATGTGATAAATGCCCATACTCCAAGTGCTGCAGAAAGAACAATTGTAACCGTTAAATACACATTAAATGTATAGACCAGATAGATACCTGCATGTATGGTCAGTATGAGCCACACAAATGTAAGTCTCTGCAGTGTCCCTTCCCCAAACAGACGCATAGCTGTTGGATAACCACCGTCTTTGTAATCTCCATGAAAGAGCATCACCAATAACCAGAAGTGCGGCACCTGCCAGATAAAATAATAGACCGCTAAAGCATAAAACTCTAACTCAAACAGAGTATGACCGGCTGCTAACCACCCGATAGCCGGCGGGATAACACCCAATATCGCTCCGGGGACCACGGCAACGGCAGATCTTTTTTTCAAAGGGGTATACATAAGGTTATACCAAATGAATGCAAACCCAAAAAAGTTTATCCCTGTAAGGCCTAAGAGTGAATAGATAAACGCAAATGAAAGCAGGATCAATACCACTGCAATGATGATCCCTGTGCGAGGGGACATACGTCCCGATGCGATAGGACGATTTTTCGTTCTTTCCATCTTGGAATCTTCTTTGTACTCTTGTACTTGATTAAGAGTAGAAACTCCCATCGCTACTAAAAGTACAGAGAAGGTAGCAATAAACATATCTACACCAATCTCTCCCTTTGCCATGATATAGGCAAAGAGTGCAGATAAACTAACTGCAAAGGAGAGAATAAACTTGGTAACGCTAAAGAAATCTTTTATCATTTAGCGTTGTTGTCGAGATATTCAGCAATTGTTGAAATCTCTTCTTCCGACATATCAGGGTATGCTGGCATTCCACCATTCATACCTTTTTTACCATTCTTGAATACATGACTCATAAATGTTGCATCGTATCCTACAAGACTTGGAGCCATACCAAACTGACCCTTACCATCTTCACCATGACATGAAGCACATGCAGCAAATGATGCAGGTTTTTCACCTTTCATGTTACCAGCTACATACGCAGCAATCTCTTCAGCATCTGCACCTGTAGCCAAACCAGCTGGCATTGGTCCCATATCGTAACCAAGTTGAGCTTGACCATTATTGATCACATCCAATACTCGTTCTTTTGTCCATCTAGATTTAAGAGAAGGTCCAACTATAACTTTATCTGTTTCAATTGCATGACATTGTGTACATCCATGTCGTTGTACTAGTGCATCACCACCTTTAGCATAATTACCTTTTGGTGTATTCTCTGTACTGTTAAACCATGCATCATACTCCGCTTTTGGAAGTACTACTACTCTAGAGTACATATATGAGTGGTCCGTACCACAGTACTCGGCACACTCTACATCATACTCACCCACTTTAGTTGCATGAAACCATTGTTTTGTTGTACGCCCAGGAACCACATCCTCTTTCATACGGAATGCAGGGATATAGAATGCGTGAATTACATCATTCACCGGTGCAGTCATCTCTAAAATGACATCTGTATCAACCGGTACATAGAGTGCAGTGATACCCATCGTACCCTCTTCTGTCACCTTACCATTCTCATCCTTAACAGGTTTTTTGTATGCCCCACCAATTTTGTGTACATAGCCATCTTTATTTGCAGGATACTCATATGCCCACTTCCACTTAGAACCTTCAACCTTAACTACCACAGTGTCATCTGTAACTGTTGGAAGTGTTCTGAACATTTGTAGTGTCGTATTACCATAGTAAAAGAAAACCATCACCGCAATAATTGGAATGATCGTCCATGCCAATTCCAACCCTGTATGGTGTGTTAAGTTACCAATATCTTCATTTTTGACCTTATCTGCACGATACTTCCATGCAAAATAAAGCATCGGTGCAACTACTGATAAAAATAGTGCAACTGAAATCCATACATGCAGCCAGAACGCAAATTCATGATCTGCGTTGAAACTCGATGCATTTGTACTAAATCCTTCTAATGTATTACTCATATAATAAAACCTCTCTTAGTGTACTGCAGGGGCAGTAGCAGTATTTGTAACTTGCGGCGTAATAAAACTTTCAGCCTCAAATTGGAAATTGGCAACATCAATACCAATAACGATAATAAAGAAAACTGCGACCAATGATAATGAAAACCATACCATAGCCCCAATCAGTTTCTCACCTTTTAAGTGCATGTAGTAGATTACAATAAGCCAAGCTTTAGCAACTGCAACAAGCATTTGTGCCAAAAATGTTGATTTTGTCATAAATAAACCTGGTTGTACAAATGTTACTGCTGTCAATAATAATAAACCTATAAGTACTTTGTAATATACTTTTTTCTCTTCCTGATAATTTACTGTATTAGTGGTGCCCATTTGTACCTCCTCCAAAAATCATACTAAAGTCTGACATTTGAATACCGTCAGCTCCGATCATATAGTAGTAAGGGAATACGAATACCCAAATAAGGTGTACGATATCCCAGTATAGTGCGATGTTCCAGTGTAAAATATGATGCTCTGGGCTTACTTTACCTGCATTGATTCTTTTAAGTAACCAAAGCATAAGACCAATACCAATGATAATATGGAATCCGTGAAGTCCAGTCATTGAAAAGTAAAGACCATAGAATAATTTCTGACCAAATGGTAAAGATGATTCAGGTAATAGCTTGTCATGCATCAAGAAAATACCGTGATGATACTCAGCTGTCCATTCGAATCCTTTGATCACCAAGAAAGCAACTGCCAAAATAATAGTTGCCCAGATCATAAGCTTAGCACCTTTCACATCACCTGCTCTCATTCTAAGTAACCCCAGCCCCATTGTAAGTGCAGATACCAGTAGAATCACTGTATTCGTACCACCCAATAGTCTATTTAAAGCTGCAGAAGCATCTAAAAAGTCTTGAGGGTGTAGTGAATTATAGTAAGCAAGTGCAAGGAACATTGCTCCAAACATCATTACTTCTGTAAGCATAAACAGCCAGAAACCTAGTTTCCCGCCGTAAAAATCACCTTGCCAACCTTGTACTTCATGTTGATTCCCATCGCGATCTGTCGCGATCTCAGGTACGTATTCGTGTCCCATTAGTCTATCCTTTGCATCGTTTCATAATTAAATTTAACCACTGGCTCACCATGTTTATACTCATATGGATCAAAATCAACATATGGCACTTTAGAGTGGTTCTCTAGTGGTGGTGGTGATGTTGGTAAGTGCCACTCAAGTGTTGTAGCATTCCATGGATTAGGCGTAGTTGCCTCACCTTTTGTCCAACCTTTAAAGAATACCCAGAACATATAGATCAGACCAGCAATAAAGACAACTGCTCCAACAAATGAGATTTGGTGATAAATTTCAAATTCCGGCAAGTAGTCAAAATAACGTCTTGGCATACCGTAGTAACCAGCGATGAACATTGGGAACCATAGTAGGTTAAATCCGATAAAGTTAAGATAGAAAGCGATTTTTGCTTTTGTTTCGTTATACATTTTACCTGTTACAAGCGGGAACCAGTAGTGCATACCGGCAAACATCAAGAATACAACCCCACCAAGAATTGCGTAATGGAAGTGTGCAACTGTGTAATACGTATCTTGTAAGTGAACGTCCATACCGATCATTGTAATAGTAACACCAGTGATACCACCGATAGCAAATGTGATAATTGTTCCTAGTGCCCAGATCATTGGTGTTGAAAGTACGATCTTACCTTGATACATTGTAGCAACCCAGTCATAGAACTTTACACCTGTTGGAATCGCAACAAAGAAAGTCAGGAATGAGAATACTGTTTTGGCGATATCTGACATACCTGATGTATAAAGGTGGTGACCCCATACAAGATAACCGATACCTGCAATTGATGCTGAAGAAAGAGCGATCGTTCTGTATCCAAATACCTCTTTTCTTGAGAAAGTAGGAATGATTTCAGACATAATACCGAATGCCGGAAGGATCATAAGATAAACAGCCGGGTGAGAGTAGATCCAGAATAAGTGTTGGAACAATACCGGGTCTCCCCCTTTAGCAGGATCAAAGATACCAATACCGAAATATTTTTCCAAAATAGCCAATACAAGCGTAATACCAACAACCGGTGTTGCAAGAAGCTGGATCCATGCTGTTGCGTAGATACCCCATACAAAAAGTGGCATTTTAAAGAAAGTCATACCCGGTGCTCTTAGTCTGTGGATCGTAACAAGGAAGTTAAGTCCAGTAAGAATAGATGCAAAACCAAGAACAAATGCAGCTACAAGCGCCATAATAACGTTTGTTCCTGTATTCATAGAGTATGGTGCATAAAATGTCCAACCTGTATCTGCTACACCTTCACCTATAAATAGTGATGCAAGTGCAATACAACAACCTGCAATGTAAAGCCAGAACGTAAACCAGTTCAATCTTGGGAAAGATACATCTTTCGCACCGATCATCAATGGCATAACAATGTTTCCGAATACCGCAGGGATCCCCGGGATAATAAAGAGGAAGATCATAATTACACCATGTAGTGTGAAGGCCTGGTTGAACGTGTTCCCATCCATATATTGCCCCCCTGGTGCAAACAGTTCAAGTCTCATTGCAAATGCTGTAAATACAGCTACAAAAAAGAATACAAACATAACAGCTGCATACATAATACCAATTCTTTTATGGTCAATAGTAAGCATCCACTGCATGAATGTACTCTTAGGGTGCCCAATGGCACAGTGTGTTTCGTCGAAATAAGTTTTACTCATCTATGTCTCTCCTTTGGTTTAGATGTTCTTCTTGATCTCTTCTTCCTGCCTTGATAAGCCAGATAAAAAAGATAATTGTAATCGTTAATATTACTGTTGCTGCTATCTTCTCCCAGGCAAACACATAGGTTTTGCCTTTTGGATCGTATGCGAAACAATACAGTAATGTTTTAGCTATGGTCGGTCCAACCTTTCCTTGTGCTGACTCCAACACTGCCATTTTCACGTCAAAAGGAAGTTGTTCGATACCGTTAAGGTAACGTGTGATCTTTCCTTCTGGTGAAATGACTATCAATGATGCAGCATGGATCCACTCAACCACACCTGCTTTGGATACTTCCTTTTTATACGTAAATCCAACTTTGTCAGCCAAAATAGCCGAAGAGTTGTTTTCACTGAGTAAAAAGTGCCATGCATCCTTCACGTAGGGTCTGCTCATTGCGTCTAGCATCGTTTTTCTTTTCGCTTTTGCCAATGGTGGTGTTTCATCCGGTGCAAAACTGATAGTCAACACTTTGTAGTCAGTATTTTCAGCCAAGTCAAGTTTAGACAACATTTTTGCCATATCTTCTAGTTGTGGTGTACAGATACCTGCACATCTAAAGTAGTTCAAAGAGATGATCGTTGGTTTCCCATCCATATACTCTTTGAGTGTTCTACTTTTGCCGTCTTCGTCTATAAATGTCAAATCAAGCGGAACGTATTCCCCTAACTTTTCATTTACGCCTAAAGACTCTGCTTGTAGTACAGTTAGAAACAGTAATACAAGCATCACAATTTTTTTCATCTACACTCCCCTGTTTTGTCTATATTTGTAAAAATACGAACAATTCTATGGCACAATCACTTAAATGGCAATGAAAAAATATTGATTAAAGTGTATTTGATTGATAAAAAAGACTTTTAAGTTACAGAAAGTAATTTTTTTAATTATATATAAGATTTTTTAATTTTTTACATTAGATTAAGTAAACTGAATATGGGTAAGGATTATTTTAAGGGAAAGTGTATGCTTTCCCTGATGGATATGATAGAATAAAGAATGGTACTATAACACTTATAGTAAGAAACGTTTAGGCTTTGCCTTTTGCACTTTGGATAGAATGTATGTATTGGTAATCTACTGCTATATTTTGCTCTTTAGGGAGATGTTTTGAAAGTCTCTCTACCAACCCTTCAAAATCTTCGAACAGATAATTCGCCATAGAACCCGGGATAGGGTTGATCTCGTTCAGAAGTACTTCACCCTCAACAACAAAAAAGTCACAACGGATGATACTCCCTCTGAAAAGAGGGTCATAGATCTTTTTGAAACTCTCTTGGATCTTCGCTTTTAGCGCATCTGAAATATCCGCTGCCAAAACTTGAGAATCTCTCGAAAAGTCCATGTATTTTTTTTCAAAATCCAGGAACTCCTCTTTGTGAGGTTCTTCTACGATGGACAGTTCCCAATCATTCGTGTATGTCCCTGCCTGGTTAAACTCTTTCACCCCTTCGATAAAAGGTTCTATGATCACATCGGTGTCAAATTCAAAAGCGACATCAAGCGCATAATCAAGCTCTGAAGCGTCTTTTACAATACTCACACCTATGCTGGAACCCAAACGGACCGGTTTGATAATAATAGGGTATGGCATAGAGATCTTTCTCTCATCATTTTTAGAAAGATATTCGTAGGCTACTGTTTTGACACCTACACTTTCTGCTAGAAATTTCGTATAGAGTTTGTTATAAGAGAGTGCCGAAGCTTCTATTCTAGGGGAAATGAAAGGAATCGTGTAGAATTCCATCAGTGATGCGATCTTCCCATCCTCTCCATCTCTTCCATGGATAAGATTCAGTGCTACATCAAAATCGATACGCTTGCTTCCAAACATACCATCTACTTGGAAACCGCCATTTTTAAGTGTCAATTCTTTGGATTTTTTATATTCACCTGATGAAAAGAGTTTAGAATTGATCTTCTGCGTATCTATGAGATAAAATTTTCTGTCACTGCTTACAAAGATATAGACCAGTGTAGCGTTTTTTAAAACTTTTTTCATTGTAATGGCAGACACAATGCTTATCTCATGTTCATAACTGGATCCACCAAACAATATCGCTATTTTCATCTCTCGTCCTTAAAGCATTTTGGCAAATTCGCCAAAGATATAGGCACTTTCATGCGGTCCAGGGCTAGCTTCTGGGTGATGCTGTACCGACATGGTTGGAGAATCATTGTATTTGAGGCCCTCTATCGTATTGTCAAAAAGGTTTATATGTGTGACAGTCGCAACTTCAGTAATGTTATCAGGTACATTATAGTTGTGGTTTTGTGCCGTGATCTCTACTTTACCCGTTACCACATTACTCACAGGGTGATTTCCACCATGGTGTCCGAACTTCAGTTTATAGGTATCATAACCATGTGAGATAGAAAGTAATTGATGCCCAAGACAGATACCAAAAATCGGTACTTTGCGAGCGATCAGTTTTTTGATCTTCTCATGTTCCTCTGTTAAAATAAGTGGGTCGCCGGGTCCATTGGAAAGGAATACCCCATCACACTCTTTTGCATCGACTTTGTCAATGATCTCTTCGGCTGATATGGAGTTTGGTACAACCGTGACTTCCATACCTGCATGTGTCAATTCATTAAGAATATTTCTTTTAATACCAAAGTCAAGCGCAATGATCTTTTTTGTGGTATTAGGTGCCTCATACTGGAATGTATCTGTATTGTAACGCCCTTCAGGATGGATATAACTCTCTTTTGTACTGACCTGTTCAATGTAATTCACTTCCTCAATACGCGGGGAAGAGTCCAGTACTTTTTTCAGTGCATCCTGATCATGTATCTCAGTAGAAGCTACCATCATCATCGCACCTTCGTCTCTGAGCATTTTTGTCAAAAATCGAGTATCTATCTCAGTAATACCAAGTACATTCTCTCTTTTGAGCAACTCTGACAACGTCTCTTCACATCTAAAGTTAGAAGGTCGATTCTGATAACTGCGTACGATGATCCCTTTACAGTAGGCACCTTTACTCTCCATATCTTGAGCATTGCACCCTACATTACCTATCTCAGGTGTTGTGAATGTCACAAATTGTCCTGCATAAGAAGGGTCTGTCGTGATCTCCTGGTATCCTGTAGTGGATGTATTAAATACGATCTCTCCTACAGACGTACCTTCTGCACCAAAACTTTTTGCTTCAAGCATCAATCCATTTTCAAAATACAAAGATATCTTATTCATTACAGCATACCTCTTTTCGATAGTTCTTCCTGATACAATCTTTCATAGAGCAGTTCATAATCCTGTGAACCAGGGATCACTTCTTTCTCCATACCTTTGATCTTTGTATAAACAATATCATCTATCTCATCATAGGCATCTGCAAAGGTTTTGAAAGATTTAAAGATCACATTCTTCACCTGGTTTTCATTCACTGTATATTCTGCAAGGTAGTTTTCATACAATTCATCCAAGATCAAGTGTGCTAGGTCATTGTATCTGTCATCATAATTCATGATCACACCATGCTCAGGAGCCATTTTCTTTTTGATCATGAAAAAGAGTTGTCTCTCATCAGCATGTTGAAACTCTATCTCATCATAATTCTCTTCTATGATCTTTTTGACTTTTTCATCAAGCGCACGTTCTTTTTCAAGATTTTCATCAATGATCTTTTTGGCTGCAGCCACTACTGCTTCTCTTCCTTTTGGTAGAGTAATAAAAGGTGCATTGGCTAGATCTATCCCGATTTTTGTTGCTACATATCCTGTTTGTTGTGGTTTTAGTCTCATTGCTACCCCTTATTATCGAATTATTGTGTCTTCACGCTCTGGACTTGTCGAGATGATCCCCATCTTTGTTCCGATCATCTCTTCTAGTGCCAAAATATATGATTTGGCTGTTTCAGGCAAGGCATCGAACTCTCTCACACCTTCTGTTTTGTCCCACCCCGGGAAGCTTTTATATACAGGTGTTGCATCATCAAGCTCATACGGTACATAGTCGATCTCTTTGCCATCTACTTCATAAGCCACACATACTTTTACCTCATCAAAACCATCCAGTACATCCAATTTCATCAGTGCTACCTGGTCTACACCATTTACACGTACCGCATGACGCATCGCTACTGCATCGAACCAGCCACATCTTCTCGGACGTCCTGTTGTTGTACCGAACTCATGTCCATTTTTACGAAGCGTGTCACCCTCTGCCCCAAAGTCTTCACTCGGGAAAGGTCCGTTTCCTACTCTTGTACAGTATGCTTTTGCGATACCTGTAACTTTCCCAAGGTCTTTTGGATTAATACCAAGACCAGAACAGGCACCGGCACTTACCGTTGTTGAAGAAGTAACATACGGATACGTTCCATGATCGATATCAAGCATCGTTCCCTGTGCACCCTCAAGAAGTATCTTCTTATCATCATCCATAATTTCCCACATCATTTGGGTGGTATCTGTAATAAAAGGCCCAAGTATGGCTTTATACTCTTCTAGCTCAGCTATAAGTTCTGCCTCAACAGGTGCATCTACACCCATAGCATCAAATACAGGTTTGTTTATACTAAAGAACTCTAAGATTTTAGCTGTAAGCTTTTCAGGATTTAACAGTTCTCCCAGTCTATGCCCTACTCTAGCGATCTTATCCCCATAGGCAGGTCCGATACCTTTACCCGTTGTACCGATGGCTTTGTCACCCTTCAAACGCTCTTTGGCTTGGTCGATCTGTGCATGGTAAGGCAAAAGTACATGTGCTTTGTCTGAAAGGAAAAGTCTTCCTTCCAGGTTATCAAACTGCTTCATCTCTTTAATAAAATCTTTTGGAGAGAGTACCACACCGTTCCCTACAATATTTTTCGCTTTGGGATTAAGTACACCGGAAGGAATAAGATGAAGCGCATACTTCTTGTCACCTATGACGATCGTATGCCCGGCATTATGGCCACCTGCAAAACGACATACATAGTCATGTGTCTGTGCCATATGGTCTACGATCTTTCCTTTTCCTTCATCCCCCCACTGGAGACCTACGATCAAATCTGCTTTACTCATCTACCTTATCCTCTGTTCATTTTATTACTGATACACTCATCTGTATAGAGTGCAAATCCTGCTGCTTCTACACCGTCTATGGTGTATATCCCGCCCATTGCCAAAAGACTGTTGTCTTCAAACATTCTGAATGTCAAAGAGTCATAGTATCTCATCTTCGCATAGAAGAGTGGAGAGATAACCATGTTGCTGTACGCTACGTTATCTGTGGCTTCTTTGATCTTTTCAAGTTCCGCTTTGATGTCATCAGGGAACGGGCTCAGATCTTCAAGGTCACTGACCGCATTGATTCTTACAAGCTGTTCGATCCAAGGCAGATCTGCCGCCATGATCTGTTCCACATGCATCGATTTTAATACATCTAAAGAGACCCCGTATTTTTCATTTAAAAGATGCGGAATACGAATATTGGCTATCTGCATCACAGGTTCGGATCCTATCTGCTTTAAAAGCGTTGTCGTTGTCTCTGCGATGTCTTTAAAGGTACCATCAATCACTTCTGCCCCGATCTGATACTGCTCTTTTGTCGGGAACGTCACTGTTGGCTGGATATAGAACCACTTTTTTGACTCTGTACTACGCCCCAATCTTTTGGTCACGATACGCACCACATCTGCCGTGGAGTCTGCACGTAACGTGACTTCGTGATTTTCTGCATCATTCAGTCTGACCAAGAGCTTTTGGTCTTCGAAACATTCATGCTGGTGGTAAGAGAAGAGCGGTGTAACGATCTCTTCAAATCCAAGCGTCTCCAATGTTTCACTTGCGATACTCTCTATCTCTCTTTTTATCTTGGCACTTTGTCCAAAATAAAGCCTACTCCCACTAGGGATCTCGTGTTCAAATATCATTTAGTTACTCTTCTCAAAATACGTTTCGTTAAAGACACGGCCTGCCGTACCATCAAACGCTCTTCTACCGAGGTCAGCCAAAGCCATCTCAATAGCATTCACTACCCATGCAGACTCATAGACAGGGATAAGACCCATTTGGTTGATACGGAATATCTTACCTTTGAGGTGGTCTTGCCCACCTGCCATATTTACACCATACTTTGTTTTGAGTAGTTTACGTATAGGTTCAGCATCTTCATCGAACACTGTACTCATAGATGGTGCCGGTGTTTGAGGATACATGGAAAAACCTATCGCTTCCAGTGCTGCCTGTGTTGCACATGCTCTTGCTGCTGTATTTGCATATAAAGCATCGACACCCTCTTCCTCGATCGCATCGAAGATAGCATTGAGCCCTATGATCAGTGTTGTTGCAGCCGTATATGCTGTCGTGTTCTGCTGCTGTTTTTTGATCTCTGAAGCAAGGTTGAAGTAGTAGTCTTCCCCTTTACCTATCTTCTCTACAGCTGCCTGTGAAAGACCGATCATCGCAAGTCCAGGAGGGAGCATCAACGCTTTTTGGCTTCCTGTCACCAATGCATCGATATTCGAGATATCAATACGCTCTACACCTACCGCCGTGATACCATCTGCTACGATCATAATATCAGGGTTGATCTCTTTGGCTCTTTTCGCAATCGCTTCTACAGGATGGCGAAGTCCGCCGGCACTTTCACACACCTGTATAAAGATCGCATCGATATCCGCATTCTCATTCAAAGCATTCTCAACATCGGCAACTGAACAAGGGGTATTCCACTCATAGCTGAGCTCCACTTTGTCTCTTCCCATTGCATCAGCGATCTTCCCGAAACGCTCACCAAACTTACCGGCATTTACCGTCAAAGCCTTGCTCTTACACAGGTTTAACATACATGCTTGCATTGCACCTGTGCCTGAAGAGGCTATCATCACACACTCATCCATCCCAAGAAGTTTTAAAAGTCGTTCACGGGCTTCTTTAAAAATAGCTTCAAATTCTGGTGTTCTATGGTGTATCGTAGGTGTTGCCATAGCTTGGCGTACAGACTCCGGTACTGGTGTAGGTCCTGGGGTAAAAAGTAGCATAAGTATCCTCGTTTTCACCGTTCTAATGACGGCATAGTTACGTGGATTATATCCAAAATGAGGTTAGAGAATGGTGAAGGAAAATAATTAAATAATGGCAGAAGAGTAGGAACTCCCTGCTGCTGAGTTCTTAGGAAAGTGTAATCGTTTGCTGACCTATCTCTTTATATCTTGCATAATAGTGTTCAACAAATGATCTTATCTCCTCTTTTACCGGTAGATATACACCATTTTCTTTACGCGCATACGTATTCAAATAGAGCGTTGCATCTACTTTTGAAAGATAGTTTTCTGCTAAAGTTCTATAGGCATTTTGATAGGATTCTTTCATCTTGTCATACTTGCTGTAGTCGATACGTATCTCTCCGTCATAGGTAATAACACCTGAGCTGAAAAGGATATCAAGATGGATCAATCCTTCACAATAATAGGGTAAAACTTCACCGACCTCACGCCAGGCCATAAGGCCCACTGCCCGTGAAACCACATCGTCTACAATGTGTGTTTTCAGCGCTTCACGCTCATTAGAGAAAAATGCCATCAGTCCGCCTGCCGTAGCTTTGAACTCTTCGATATTTTTAAACTGTCCCGAGCGGTTCATCTTTTTTTCCGTCTCTTCATCTATCCAAAGGATGTGACCGTACTCATGTCCTACTGTAGAGATATCGTAGATCTCTTGCCAAAGGTCAGGATCCGTATCTATAAGTTCTCTTTGTTTCTTCACAAAATCTTCACCCATAGTTTCGACTGAAAGTTTCATAATGGGTTTGGATTTTTTGGACTCCATGACAAAATCGGCATAGGCAAAGATCTTTTTCCCAAGTTCTGTTGAAACCTGTTCATCATTCGGTACGACCTGTGCCGAGAAAAGACCGTTGAACTCTGCTCCATAGTAAAGGACAGGTTGACCTATATAAAGCTGGGTTTCATCCACCTGTAAAAGATTCTTACTCATCGTATGCAAGGCTTCTTTACCAAAGTTTTTTGCCATTTCATAGGCAAAAAGTTTAATGTTGTTACGTGTACTTGAACCCTCTTGCAATTTGGGATTGACAATACGCAGATCCCATTCCAGAGCCACAGCTTTTCTGTAATGATCTTCATAATACTCTAAGGGATGCCCTACCTGCAATGGTGTCGTTATAGCCATCCAACGTCTATCAACATCTGCCCATTTACCTATGAGTTCATCGGTTTTCGTATGTGTAAAAGCCACTTTAAGCGCCGTAAAATAGGCGATCCATTCTGATTTTTGATCAAAAACATCATCTTTATGTTGGTTCAAAAGAGCAATGAGCTGTTCAAGTGCTGTAGTCACTTGTGCCACCTCTTCAGAAAATGCTTCCGCATAAGCAATGCTTTTATACCCAGTGTCCTCTTTTTTAAGTACAGAGTAAGATCTGTCTCCTATATATCCGCTCTCGTCTCTGTCTAACAGAGACTCATTCTGAAGCATCTCAAAGACTTTTGCATCATCACCGTGAAACATCTCACTGAGCTCAAGGTTCACAGAGTAAAGAATATGATCTGTCCAGTGGCTTTGCCAGACGCTCATAGCAAGACCAACATGATGTACACCCAACATCAACGCACGATAAAAGGGTGTAAGAAGCTGCTTCTCCTCTACCCATGCAATGAAATTTTCATGCCGGTTTATGTGCATCGTACTCGTAAATCCATAGGCCAACTCTTTTTTCACTGCTATCTCTTCTTTAGAACAGCCCTGCTTCTCCAACACTTGTTCCAGCGCATCTTCACGCAGATTCACAAAACGCGTAAGCGCTGCCATTTCAGAGTCTTTATTTCTCGGTAATCCAAGAAGCGTTAAAAATGCCTCTACGCTCTTATCAGCTTGATCGTGCCCTTTTGTTTCATCCAATAGTTCATAGTATTGGTTGAGATCGGCCTGTCTGCTCTGTAGTTCGTCATAAATGACCTGCAGATCTTCCATAAACTGTTTTTTCATGCTTTACCCTTTAACATTTTTATGATCGGTTTGGCCAACTTCAATGCTTGTGCTCTGTGTGAGATCGCTTTTTTAACACCATCATCCAACTCACCCAAAGTCTTGTCAAATCCTGCAGGAATGAAGATCGGATCATACCCAAACCCTTTGTCGCCCCTTACCTCATCTATGACATCCCCATGCATCCATCCATGCACCACATACTCTCCATATTTGGAGACAATAGCGATCGCTGCCGTATAATATGCCGGTGTAGACTTCAAACCTTTTTCTTTCACCGCTTCTATCAGCTTATATAGGTTCTCTTTGTCTGTGGCACCCTCTCCTGCATAACGTGCGGAGTAAATACCCGGTGCCCCGTCAAGTAGTGGCAGAGAGATACCACTGTCATCAGATATCACTAGATACTCTTCACCCAGTTTTTCATAGATCTTACGTGCTTTAATGAGTGCATTGGCAGCAAATGTATCACCGTCTTCTACGATATCAAATTCACCTAAAAGTTCAGAAAAAGCAACCACTTCATCTTCACACATCTGTTTGAATTCACGTAGTTTTCCTTTGTTCCCTGTCGCTAGAACGATACGCATTTCAGTCTCCTTTTCACAGAGTGAAACCGTGTGGAAATCCCTTCCACTCAGGCTTCCTCTTTTACATAAGATGACAGATCTTCACCTATATCATCTACTCTTAAATATTTCGTTATATAATGAGAGAAATTTTATCTAAATAGAGGTATCACTATGATTAAACAGATCATGCCGCTCAGTCTCATCGTGGGATTGAGGTTTTTTGGACTCTTTATCGTTCTTCCTGTTCTCTCCATCTATGCACTTGACATGGAAGGCGCAACACCTTTCCTTGCAGGTCTTGTCGTAGGGGGTTATGCACTTACACAAGCCGCTTTTCAAGTACCTTTTGGACTGGCAAGTGACAAAATAGGACGTAAAAAGACCCTGCTTTTTGGTCTGATCATCTTCATTATAGGTTCCGTGATCGCTGCAATGAGTGACAATATTTACATGCTTCTTATCGGACGTTTTCTACAGGGTGCAGGCGCCATCGGTTCTGTGGTTTCAGCGATGGTTGCAGACCTGGTTAAAGAGGAGCAGCGTGCCCATGCTATGGCCATCATGGGTGGAACGATCGCGCTTAGCTTTGCCGCAGCGATGATCATTGCACCTGTCGTGGGTGGTCACTGGGGGATAGACAAACTCTTTTGGCTGACTGCGATTCTTTCGGTGATGGCGATAGGTATTTTATTTACAGCCGTGCCTCAACCTCCAAAGATCGTACACAGTTACGAAGAAGAGGAATCCAAGATGCTAGAGGTCTTTAAAGACAGATCTCTGACACGTATGTACATTACGTTTCTTTTCCATTCCTCTATTATGACCATGGCATTTTTTATCATTCCGGTCGTGATGACACAGGGACTCACTGAAGGCGGCTTTGGTTGGGAAAAGTCTGAACTCTGGAAAGTCTATTTCCCTGCGATGATCTTTGGTTTCTTTGCTATGGCACCGGCAGCGATATTTGGAGAGAAGTACGGTAAGGGGAAACAGGTCTTTATGATCTCGGTTTCTGTGATCTTCTTTGGTTTTCTTGCGATGGGATTTGCCAGTGCTGCATGGGTCTTTGTCGTGGGTGTCGTACTTTTCTTCATAGGGTTCAATATGTTTGAGCCTCTCCTACAGAGTTTTGTGGCTAAATTTGCCAAAGTCCACCAAAAAGGTGCGGCACTGGGTGTAGCCAATACTTTTGCCTATGTAGGTATCTTTCTGGGTGGTCTGCTTGCAGGTTGGCTCATGCAGCACTATGACAGAGCAACACTTGCCGTTGTGGTGGCAATCATTTCTGTAGTATGGTTCATTTGGGTAGCGACCATGCCAAACCCAAACAACAGAGGGAATGTCTATCTTTCTCTAGATATTTTTGACCGTGAAAGGGTGGCTTCCCTGAAGAGTCATGAAGCAATTGTAGAGAGTTATGTGAATGAAACAGAGAACATCGCTGTTATCAAATATGAAAAAGACCTCATAGATGAAGATGAGATCAGAGGGATGTTGAGTTAATGCTTACACCACTTATTAAAGAGCTCCAGGAGGCACTTAGACATACGCCTTCGAATATACAGATAAAAGATGCATTACATCTGCTCTTTAATGAGAGTCACTATGGATGTCAAAAAGACTATCCTGTCGCTGTAGTCCATGAAAAAACCAGGATCACCGACCCCTCATCTCTTAAGTTTTTCACACAAAACAACCTGATAGATACAGAGGGTTTTACCCCTGGTGACTATGACGATACGCAGATTGAACAGATTGTTTCACATGCACCTGATTACATCCAAAGGGTCAACTACATCGTTACCCATAGTAAAGCCATTCCTCAACCAACATTTTTCAATAAATTCAAACATGACTACTGGAAAAAAATTCAAAGTGTCAATGGTCTGGAAGCGCTTATCGATGTCACTCTATTGTCTCACGATACGACAGAGTGTGAAGCGGAAGCCTCTTTACGTGCCATCATCCGAAAAAGAAAAGAAGTACATCAGTTAAAAAAACTGACCTTTATCTGGATAGCAGAGACAAAAGGTCAAAGTACATCCATAGAAACCGTACTCAATCATTATTTTAAAGAAGACTATAGTGTTATAAAAAATGCAGAAAAAACCTACTGCATAGGATGGAGCACACCACTGCAAAGTATCAATATGAGATACTTCGTCTGCCCTCCAGAATAACTACCTGTTTTTTCTTCAAATTCTTTGACACAAATGGTGACAGAAAGTACTTTATATCACTCATAACAGGAGCTAAAAACCAAACATAATACAATTAAATATAAACTTATTTGCATGAATGCATTTAACATAATTATCCTACTATCATTTTTAAACACTTTTCTCTGGGCTGAAACCATCACACTTAATCCTATAAACGTTCTAGAAACGGATCTTAGTTTAGGAACAGTCCTAGTGAGTGAAGATGAAGCTAAGGAAACCAATACTATTACACTTCAAGAGAGGCTTGAACGTGATGTCTCTTTTAGTACGCTTGCAGGGGGTAATGTTGAAAAAACGATCTCTTTTAGAGGATTAGATTTTAAAGCGACTGAGTATGTAGAAGATGGCATACCTTTATATCGCAGTGTAAATGGTTTTACCGATCCAAAATTTACGATGACCAATGCAACGCTTCAGATAAATGATGGCTCAGGTACCTCTACCTTAGGTGTTTCTCCAATGGGTGGAGAAGTACAAATCAATGCAACTTTTCCAAAAAAAGCATTTGAGAGTACTCTGTATACCACTATCTCAAACAATGATGAATATTATCATGCTTCTGTTGGAAGTCTTGAAGACAACGTCTATTTTCAGGCAGATACCAGCTACTATCACAGATCCGACTTTACACTTTCCAATGATTTTGTTCCTACTTCTCTTCAAGTGACAAAAAAACGTGTCAACAGTGATAACGATCAGAAAAACATCTCTGTAAAAAGCGGTGTTTACCTCGATGATGAAATCCATCTTGCCGCAAAAGCGAGTCTGACCAGGGCAGAATATGGCATACCGCCAAATGTATATACAAACATAACTGATCCAAATGCTATTGTGGTATGGGATGCTTACACCCGCATAGACCGTAAGGATCTGAACAGTTTCTACCTCTATGGTGATTATGATACAGAGGATCTACAGTTAAGTATCCGTGCTTATTATGATGATTATGAAGATATCTTTAAAGTCTATCATGCCCCTGAGTACCGATCACACTTACCGGTGGTCACTTATGATGATGCGCGTTTGGGAACTGTGTTTAAAGCTATCAAAACCCAGAATGATCATAGTAGTACCTTCATTTTTCAAGCAGAAGAGAATGAACATGTTAGAAGAGGTGGAGGATGGGATACTGCAGAGTATCAAGCTGATACTTTTAAACTAAGTTTACTACACTTATGGAAGTTAAATAGTGCATGGCAAGTTGAAGGTGGGATGTCTGCTACATTAATGAATTCAAAAGAGGCTGCAGAGGCAAATGCCATACAATCACCTGAAAATAAAAAAACATTTGATGCACTACTGAAAGCAACATATACAGATGAACAGCATACGGTCTATGGTAGTATCGCAAAAAAGAGCCGTATGCCAGCGATGTCTGAAATGTTCACTTTTTTTCCCTGGGACAATGCAAATCCTGATCTAAAGCCAGAAAAAAGCATGCAGTACACCCTTGGTTACAAACGTAACTTTACAGAAAAAACACTTCTCAACCTATCACTCTATTACTATGATATAAAAGATCTTATCATATATCGTACTAAGACGTATATCAATCGTGAAGAGGCAGAGAATTATGGTGCAGAACTGCGTTTAGAGAGTACCTACTTTGATAAACACCTGTTGAGTGCTTCTTATGCATATACCCATGCCTGTGACAGTGAAGGTGAAGCGTTGGAATTCATCCCTTTGCATCAACTCAAAATAGAAGATAGCCTAGACATCACCAAAAACTTGAAAGTGTACTTAGGGTATCAGTATATAGGGAAAAGATACAGTTCAAACTCAGCTACCTACAGTGATGAACAGATGAAACTCTCTGCTTATCACCTTGTAGATACTCAAATTTCTTATCAACTCTCTAACTCTATGCAGTCCAGAGCTGGTATAAAGAATCTTTTTGATGAAGCCTATGAATGGAGATATGGCTATCCATCAGAAGGACGTTCCTATTATCTCTCTTTGGAATGGAAACTATGATCTGTAGCATCTAATGTGACATAGATGTGACATGATTTATACTATACTATCGCATGAAAGTTTTGATAATAGAAGATGATACCCAACTAAACACTGCCATAAGTGAATTTTGTAGGATCAAAGCATGGGATGTCGTAAGTAATAAAGATGGGTTAGATGCCATTTATACAATAGACAGTGAAGATTTTGACCTCTATATTATTGATATCAATATCCCTCGTATTAATGGGTTGGATCTACTTAAGCACATTAGAAAAACGGATCTAGATACTCCTGTCATCATCATTACTGCTTCTTTAGAGATACAAAATTTTGCCTCGGCGTTTGAAAATGGGTGC
>NZ_AJLE01000009.1 GCF_000296775.1 Sulfurovum sp. AR
TGTCATTGTATCTGCTTCTACTGTCGCAAGAATAATGTCTTCAGGCTGGATCTTATCACCATTTTCAAAGAGGATGATATCCACACGGTTTGTCAAAGTAAACCAATCAACTAGCGTAATTCGGTCTGTTAGTTCAGCTCCACTCTTTCCTTCTTCTTTAAGAGTCAGAACAAGACTGTTTGCTTCTTCAGTGATAATAACATCGGCCATAGAAATACCCGCACCAAAACTCAGTGTATCCAGACCCGAGGCATCAATGATAACATCTGCGCCGTCGCCTCTGTTGTAAATATAAGTATCATTACCTGAACCACCTTGAAGCGTATCATTTCCAGTTCCGCCGTTTAAGATATCGTTTCCATTACCACCATTAAGGATATCATTCCCGGCACCAGCATTAAGCACATCATCTCTACTATCAATTCCTGAGATTTCATCATCTTTTTCTGTTCCAATAGAGCTGACAATTTCATCGATACTCATCTCCGTTCCATCACGGAAAGTAAGTAGCTCGACTCGTGAATCCTCCAAGAACCAATCACGTACCATAATCTTGTCATTTAAGTTGTAAAATGTCTTACCGTACTCTTTGATACCTATGACCAAAGTATTGCCGTACTGTTTAAAGACGAGGTCATCTTTTGTGATACCCTCACCAAAGTTGATATTATCAGATCCGTTGGTATCATGAATAAGGTCTTCCCCATCACCGCGATTAAAGATATAGGTCTCATTACCTGAAGTATCTCTAAAGTAATCCGACCCTTGGCCACCTTCAATGATGTCATTCCCTGCACCTGCATTGATATCATCATCCCCGCCGGCACTTTCTATACGGTCATTTTGAGCCGTACCTGAAATGATATTGTCTTCATTTCCATAGACATAATAACGTTTGGATGTCCATGCATCGCTAAAAGTGATCGGAGCGAAGACTTCATCCTTATTGATAAGCATCTCTTCACCGTCACTAAAGATGATCTTCTCTATTCCACGCTTAGGGTCTTGCCAATCTTTGATCACGACAATATCTTGAAGCGCTTCATACGTCTCGTTCGTGTCGATAACCTTGATGATAAGGTTAGCTCCGTTCACACCGATCTGTACATCAGTTCTGTTGATGTCTGAGGTAAACATCAAAGTATCGTTTCCAGCCGTGATCTCGATATCATCATTAAGGGCAGTATCATCGATTACAACCGTGAAATTACCGCGGCTGTAGACATAAGTATCGTCACCTCTATCTCCACGTAATATAGAACCCGGTTTAGCAAACAATGTGTCTTCGATATTGACATTGACAAAGGCCGAAGCGATATTGTCACTTACCCAGCTTGTCCCATCTGCAAACTCAAAAGTTTCGATATTATTATTGACTTTAAACCAATCAGAAATGATAATGGAGTCGGAAAGTTCATTGAAGTTCTTACCGACTTCTTTAATACTGACGATAAGATCATACTTATCTTGTTTAACGATAAGATCATCTTTTGTAATACCCACACCAAAACGCAGGACATCCGTTCCAGCCATATCCAATATCTCATCCAAACCGTCACCTCGGTTAAACAGATATGTATCATGACCGATACCACCTCTTAATGTATCATCTCCTGCCCCACCAGTGATCGTGTCATTACCTGTTCCTGCATCGATCGTGTCATTACCAGCACCACCAGAAAGTGTATCATCTCCTGCAGCTGAGTTGATGATGTCATTTCCTTCACCGCCGTCAATGACATCATTGCCGTCACCTGTAACGATTCTGTCATCTCCACCCAAAGCATTGACCGAAACATCATCATTTCCAAAGATCAGATAATCATCACCCTCCGTACCGCCTTGGATCTCATCTAGACTCAATTGCGTACCATCAGCAAGAAGGAGTTTTTCTACACGGTTCTCTACATTCAACCAGTCTTTGATACGAATCACATCTGTAAGGTCCTCAAAGAGCACACCGACTTCTTTAAGCGCAATAATAAGATCAGACCCTTCTGCTTTGACAGCAAGATCTTCTTTAACGATACCAAGACCAAAGACCAAAGTATCCAAACCGCCATTACCTTGGTACTGATTGTTCGAACCGTATCGATAATCGTCATAGATCGTATCTTTACCGTCTCCACGATTGTAGATATAAGTATCATCTCCTGCGCCACCATATAGACTATCGGAGCCTGTACCGCCCTCAAGAGTGTCATTTCCACTACCCGAACGTAATGCATCCGTACCGGCTCCACCGCTTAAGGTATCGTTGCCGGCTTTTGAGTCAAGTGTATCATTACCATCACCACCGTCGATGACATCATTCCCCGCACCAGAGATCACAAGATCATCCCCGCCAAGTGCGTTGACATTAACAGCAGAATCGCCATAAACTAGGTTGTCATTTCCTTCTGTTCCCTGCTGGATCTCATCAAGACTGATACTTGTTCCATCAGACAGAAGAAGATTCTCGATTCGGTTGTTGGTATTGAACCAGTCTTTTAAAGTCACCTTGTCACTAAGTTGATCAAAGGTCTTTCCGTCTTCTTTGAGACCTATAATAAGGTCATTCCCATTTGCTTTTACAGCAAGGTCAGTTTTCAAAATACCTTCTGCAAATACAAGAGTGTCTGTACCTCCATTTCCTTGCCTGCTTCCGCTATAACGGTAATCGTCATAAACTGTATCCTGCCCGTCTCCGCGTCCAAAAGTATAAGTATCGTTTCCTAATCCGCCTTCAAGCCTGTCTATTCCTGCTCCACCGCTTAGACTGTCATTTCCGCTTCCTGCTTGAAGAAGGTCGTCACCTGCTCCACCACTGAGTACATCATTCCCAGCATTTGAGACAAGAGTATCATTACCCACATTTCCTTCAAGTGTATCATTACCGCTTCCTGTTGTTACACTGTCATTCCCCGCCAAAGCATCAAGAACGGTGTCCGTATCTCCGTAAACAAGATAGTCATTAGCATCGGTTGCCTGTTGTATCTCTTCAAGAGAGACTTCCGTTCCGTCAGAAAGCTTGATATGTTCGACTCTGTTGTTTGCGTTCAGCCAATTTGTAAGTGTAATGACATCACTCAGTTCAGCAAGTGTTTTACCATCTTCTTTGATCGCAAGCACTAGATCACTGCTTCCCGGTGTGACGATGGCGATAAGATCAGCCTTAGTGATTCCTTCACCAAACTGTAAGGTGTCATCTCCTGCATTGGCTGAATAGTTTCCATAACTATACGCATCGTAGATCGTATCTTTTCCGTCACCTAGATTAAAGACATAGGTATCATTTCCTGCTCCACCATATAGTGTATCTGATCCTTCTGCTCCGCTTAGAACGTCATTTCCATATCCGGCATCAAGAACATCATTTCCAAGACCACCGTCTAAGATATCGTTTCCGCTACCTGCACTTAAGCTGTCATTTCCTTCGCCACCTATTAGCGTATCATTTCCACTTCCGCCATCAAGAGTATCATCTCCCAGTCCGCCATCAAGAGTATCGTGTCCATCTGCTCCAGTCAAGGTATCATTATCTGCGCCACCGCTTAAGCTGTCATCCCCACTACCGGCATTCAGGTTATCTGCACCTGTTCCACCACTTAGCGTATCGTTCCCTGCCCCTGAAGAGACTGTATCGTTTCCTGCTCCACCTTCAATCACATCGGCACCACTTCCTGAGGTCACGACATCATTGCCATCTCCTGCATCGATGGTGATTCCGCTGTCACCAAAGACAAGGGCGTCGTCACCCACTGTTCCTACTTGAAACTCGTCAAGAAAGATCTCTGTCCCGTCAGATAAGATAATGTTTTCCAAACGGTTTGCAGCATTTTTCCAGTTTTTGATCGTGATCGTATCACTTAGCTCTTCAAAAGTCTTACCTGTTTCTTTGAAACCTATCACGACATCGCTGTTCTCCTGGGAAAGAACGACAATGATGTCATCTCTAGTAATACCAGCACCCAATTGAAGTGTATCTACCCCTGATGCATCGATGATCGTATCTTTACCATCTCCAAGGTTGAAGAGATACGTATCATTCCCGCTTCCGCCATCAAGGGAGTCATTTCCAAGACCACCTGTGAGGATGTCATTTCCAGCATTACCTTCAAGAATGTCATCGCCAGTTCCACCGTCAATCGTATCATCACCGCCAAGACCACGGATCGTATCATCTCCGCCTTGTGCATTTAGCGTATCGTTAGCATTAGTAAGGTCAACATTATCGCTTTCATCAGAAACGAAATGTGCATTGATAATCGCAGAGACATCTAATTTACGGCCATCCGAGAAAACGATGTCTTCGATGCGATGCCCTGTATTCTTCCAATCTTTCAACGTCACTACATCTGTCAGATCTTCAAATGCAACACCAACCTCTTGAACCGCAAGTATCAGGTCCGCTCCAACAGATTTTAAGATGATATCTTCCAGCGCAATGCCCTCTCTAAAACGGAGCAAATCATTTCCGCCACCATCATAGATGGTATCCGACCCGTCACCTTTTTCATAGATATAGGTATCGTTAGCACCATACCCGAGAATAGTATCATTACCTTTACCTGAAAGGACAGTCGACCCTTGAGCCAAGATTGTCTCATCTGCATCCGTGCCCATAACCAAAGAGCGTTCATTACGAACACTTTCTAAGGAGTTCATGTCAAACGTGTCCAGACCATCTCTGTAAAATGCTGTACCATCTGTCTCAAACACACGTGCATTGATCGATCCGTTTAAAACAGAAGAGATAAAACTCTTTTCAAAACTCTCATTAAGGCCTGCAGTGATAGTGCTATGACTGAAATTCAAAGTATCATCTGCCTTGAGGTTTTTCATCATCTGTGCAAGGTAGAGTTTATCCTCAAATCCAGCTGTATCACTGTTCAAATACGCTATAGCACTATTATAAAAAGCGACACTGTCTGTTAAGACAAATGTATCTGTATTTACGCTGTATTCTAAGCCGACAAGATCGTCTTGATAAAATGCTTCGATCGAGAAGATCGCTTGATAGCGATTAAACAAGATGCTGTAATGTCCGTTAATATAACTTGTTATATATCTACTGTTCGTCATAGACAGATTCTGTGCATTACCTGCTTTTAACAGTTCGGCATTGCTTATAAGTCTATTCTCGATTCTAGGAGTAGAAGCGCTTTGAGCTATAAACTTTTCAAGTATCCATACTTTTTTATCGATATCTGACACAGTCGGTGCTTCATCAAGTCCATATTGTGCTTGAAGTTCTTGCTGTTTTGCAGTGTATCCTGTCCAGCCTTCCAGATAAGCTTGAAAACTTCCGGATACTTTTGAGATATCTAGAGTATAGTCAAGTGTAAGGTTTTTAAATGCCTCATTCATGTTATAACCGTAGAAACTGTCAAGTACCAGTCCATACCCTCTTAGATCGGGAAAATCATTCGTGATCGGGTCTACAGTAAAATCAGGAATATCTTCAGGGCTTATATCCGTTATTCTCGTATCGAACTGCAGTTGAACATCTGCTGCCAGTTCAAGATCACCTTGTAGGTCCGTATAGTGAGAAGCTTCGCTGATCATGTTACCATTTATATTGATATCTGTCTCAATAGCACGAAGGTCTATGGAAGAGATGCCTGCTTCGCTTAGGCTTTTAAGTTCACTCTCTTGAGAACGTCCATCCTGATTTTCATCCTGCCACACCTGCAAACGGTTATATAGTTCATCACGTCTGTCTATTCTGAAGTCATGATTACTGTCAGCTATCTCTTTGAGTTCTTCGAATCCGCTCTTAGAGAGATTTCCAAAGACTTCATCAACACCGTCAACCCAGCCATCTTCATCTTTATCATAGACAAGTATCCCGTCATTGGCTTCAACCCAGCCTACCTGCTCACGTATACCATCGCCTGTAATATCAAAGAATGCTGAAGAGTCTGCTAGATTCTGCGTCGAGATCAATCCATCTTGATCAAGGTCAAGGACTAATGGATCACCCCTTCTAATAGAATCATCAGGATCATAATCCGGTACTTTACCTGGGTCTCGTTGTGGTGTTCCGTCATCATTAGTTCCGTCATCATCAAGAATAGTTACTACACCACTACCATCAGCAATACCAACTTTATTTTCTGTTTCACCCCACGTCCAATAATCAACGATACTAATAGAAGTTGTAGTATTTGGTTCTGGTTCAGTATCACCGTACCAATATACTGGAACAGATATACTAGTCGTATGTGCCGGTATTACATAGTCATTCAAATCAGACATAGTGATATGTAGGTCTTCATTTAGTGCATTGCTCAGAGAAACTGTTACACTGGTATATTCAATATGATCATTACCCTCAGCACTTCTCCCATCTGAGACACTTAAAAGATATAGCGTCGGTTCAGTCGCACCATCATCGGCAGGATCAGTGTCTCCACCTCCTGTACCACCACCAGCTGCACCAGAACCATCATCATTATTCGGATCGGTAGGATCGATAGGGTCTGGAGGGATAATAATTCCAAAATCACCGCTATTAAAATTTTTTACGGTAAAGTATTTCCCTGTAACATCATTTCCCGTTCCTGTACGTTCCATAACAGTCAGATCACCACCATTATAATGATAGAGAAAACGACCATCACTGTATAGGTTATTTATGATTTGACCATTGTCAGTACGCGCATACCCTAGTTTATTCAATCCACGTGTATCGTGCCAAAGCCATTTACCATTGAAAGAGAAGGTTCCACTTCCATCACTATCATCAACAATATCTTGATCATTAACACTATAGTAGTCATAGCCATCACCACCCATAAGTGTATCTTGTTTATCAATATCTTCTTTGTACTCATAGGTATAATAACCATTATGGGCTATCCGTTTTAGTTCTCCACCGACAAGGTGGTCATTTTTATCTCCACCACGGATGGTATCTTCACCTTCACCCCCTACAAGTAAATTATAGCCTGTATAGCCTGCATTATCATCTGTTAGGTCTTTTTTTCCTCCATAGATAATATCGTTGTCAGCTCCTCCATAAATATGGTCTATTCCTTCACCTCCTATAAGGGTATCAACTCCTCCTCCTCCATAGATAGTGTCTTTTCCACCATAGCCATAAATAGTATCCCCATCATCTGTCTTATTGCTACTTTCACTACCATCAGAATTATCGCCATAAATAGTATTATTCCCATCGCTTCCATAGATGGTGTCTCTTCCATCTCCACCGTAGAGTCTATCATCTGAAATACTACTATGCTGCTCTAACTTATCTGCCCAGAGAATGTCGTCACCCAATTCACCATACAGGGTATCTCTACCTTCCCCTCCAATAATAGTATCATCTCCTCCACCATTCTCAGCTAATGCATCTTTTAGACTCTCGGCAAAACTATATTCATCAAAATAACCATCACCTCGTAATATATCATCGTTATCTCCTCCATCTATATAGTCATCACCTGCTCCACCGACAAAGCTATTTGACAATTGATTTCCAAGTAAGGAAACATTATCGCCATCATTTAAGTTTGTACTTCTATTTTTACCAGTAAAAGAGTCTGCTCCAGCTGGAGTCCAATTATTAAGACGAGAATACCCTCGCCTTTGTATATCTGGATTATTACTTAAACCAACCATATTTCTGAAATCTCTTGATTTATTATACATATTTTCATAACTTGCCGTAGGTTCTTGTGCATACATTTCTTGATCAGATACACTCCAATTGTTTTCTTGACCTAAAAGCATACGTGTCAATAATTCCATATCTCCATTCGCCTGTCTAGCTGCTTTTGCTAAGACTGCATTCCGAAGTTCATCTTTATCAGTAGCATCACCTATACCAAGTAAATCCAGTATAGCATGTCCCAATTCATGTACTGCTCCAACCATATTATCATATTGAAAAAATGTAATCTTTCCATCAACCGACAATACAGGAACCCGACCCCCAGATCCAGTCTTAATTACCAAAGAAGGTTTTGGAGGATGTCCTGAATAACTTGCTCCCCCATTAGTTGCCTCTTCTGTAACGTCGATAGTATATGTTTGACCTGGATTCTTGCTTTCCCAGTATGCTACTGCATCTTTCAGTAATTGAGCTTCTTCATTTGGAATTTGTGGGTATTTATTTATGAAATCTTGAATTGTCATTTGTTTTCCTTGTTTTATTTAATATAAAAATCTAAACGCGTACCATCGTCTAAATCATTTGCTGTTCTTGTATTTAAAAAATAAGATTTTGAATAATACAACTTCCCATTTTTGTCTTTAGCTAATAACATAAGAGTCCCCTCTTTATAAAACCTCGTCAGCACCTTTAAAGGTAAACGGGAGTAATTGGAAAATTTTGCAAAAAATATTAATGGAAACTTATTACCCGTATATAGTAGTGCCACTGACTCTAAATCTTTAGAAGAAAGTATTTTTATTCCTGTTTTATAATTAACTGACTTCAAACATTGTTCTTCATACCAAAGACTTTTTGGCATTGCATTTAAACTTTTATTACTGCACATCAGCTGTATACTATTACCTACTTCAGATTTTTTCATTTGCTCAGTTTTATCTACACCATAAAGCAATTGAATCACTTCTTTAATAGTAGTTGCAGTCCATACTTTTTGATCAACACCATTAGACAAAACATTTGTAACTTCAGGATATAAGTGTTTTTTTGAAATCATATTTTCTCTAAAAATTTCACAACTTTTTTTTACTTTTTTATCATGATTATCTATAATTTCATATTCAATTTTTTGTGCATAAGGCGAAAAATCTTCAAAATTGAAACGCACTCCTTTGTATTTAAAGTTTATAGGATCACCAAAAGATATATTTAAAACATCTGTGTTGGAGACCTTAGCTTTAATATTTCGGATAAAGCTAATACTATTTTTGTATGATGTTTTTTTTAATATCCGTTTAGGCTTCACTCTTATATATGCCATCGAAGTCATTCCATCTTTTATTTTAGTTTGACACTGAGCAAAATTTTTTTGATCAACTCCTACATTTATATTTTTCCCAACACATTCATTTTCTTGAGCATAAAGCGCCGTCCATAACAAAATCATTATTGTTATTACAACATTTAAGGCAGATCGCAAATCTACACTTTTATTTTTCATTATAAATTCCTCTCACACATCGAATTAGATTCTTGTTGCACATAGAACAGATATTTCCGCTTCTTTTGATAGCGACATTAAGATAAACCATCTCGCCCTCTTCATCTTTTGCCCAGAAGACGGATGGTGACAAGTTGGGAAAACGCTTTGGGTCCATGTAGTATCTGCTGATACCGTCTATCGTGAAGTCAATGACTGCACTTTCTAAAAGAATGGACTGATATTCATTGAGTGTAGGCACCCGCCAGTCTGTGTATCCTGCCCAGTTGAGTTCTGCGCAATAAGCCTGCGCCTCTTCTGCAGTAGGTTTATCATGACGGTTTTTTAAAGTTTTTCTCTCCCACATCAGACCCTTGTCTGCCTTAGTAAGTGCTATGAGATCATTTGAAGGAGCTTTTTCTTCTGTCTGCTTAGTTGGTATCGAAAGCATCTTAAGTACGGAGCTTGGTGCATTGTATTCTTTTGCCAGGTCATACGCCGTTTTTCCAGAGCGTGTCTGGATGCTTTTATCAGCACCGTTATCAAGCAGGAACCGTGTCACCTCTTCACTGCTGACCCCAACCATCAAAGGCGTGTACCCCCTGCACTTTTTGTTGATAGAAGATTGTGCACCGTGTTTCAGTAGTGTCTTTGCATTCTCTAAAGAGCCGTAGTTTTGTAAAGCGTTATTACTGATGGAGGAATGAAAAGGAGAACAAGAACTTTTTGATATACGGTTAACATCACCACCTTTGGATATGATGTATTTCAATATTGCAGGGTTTTTACTCATAGCCGCTTTATGTATAATACCAAACCCCAAGTCCGACTCGGCCTGAACATCGGCGCCATGCTCAACCAACAAAACAACGATCTCTTTGTCATTTAAACCTGCTGCACTATACAGAGGTGTAAACCCACCTTCAAACCTCTCATTAATATTAGCACCCTTGGCAAGTTCGGTTTTTACAGTGGTCAAATCCTGTGCATCCACAGCTAAATAGAGTTCACTTTTTTGCGCCATCAGACTCAAAGGCAAAAGCAATAAAAATAAGAGACATAAGTTAATACACATTTTTTTCATAAGGTTCCCTATAACCCAAAAATATTTTCTAACCTTTATTATCTATAAATTATAGTAATAATTACAATTAATATTAAAATAATAGTTGTCACTATAACTAAATCAAAATATAATCACTACAATTTTATTTAAGAAAAATTTAATTAATTTTTAATATTACTTTAAGTAACACTTTAAATAATACTTTACTATAATTTAAAAAAGATTTTTTAATTAATAAGAATAAATACTACTCTTTTTATAAGTTTTTAATTTCTGTATTATGCATAAGTCATTGAGTTAGAAGTTCTTAGAATACTTTATGTGTTACCTTTGGATAAATTTATTGTATTTTATAAAATTTTAAAATAATTTTTATTTAAATTTCATATCAATGACATTTGAGTTTTGCTATGCTCTTTTTCGATATTAAATGAACGGAATAGATATGAGACTTAATAGTTTAATAAAACTGTTAACATCATTATTTAGAAAGCTAGCATGATATCCATAGAAATAATTTTATAAAGAGGAATAGACATGAAAAGCATCTTAATGATAAGAACAATAGTAAGCATTCTAAGTATATTCACTATTATTGGTTGTGGTGGCAGTGGTACTTCAGGAGATACTCTTCTAAATACAGCAGTACAGCAACCTTGTACAGAAACAGTTTTTGACTGTACTACGGAATTTACAACAGCAATGATCTCTGGACAATCAATCTATGAATGGAATGATGCCAATGATGATGGTATCGCAACAAAAGATGAGTGGCTTCGTGCTACATTCGAAAGTAATGGGAATCTTCTTTTTGAGCGCAATGGAACAACTGAAACTGTCGGTAGCTATACTGTAGTAGATGGGAAAATTATTGCAACAACCATTGATGGTGACAAAACAATCATACTAAATGCTGCAAGAGCTACAGAGTGGGATGTTACATTTGTTGAAGATAAAGAGTCTACAACTTGGTTTCTTGAACTTAAATATAGTTCGGATATGCTAGTGGGCAAAAGATTCTCTATCGAACTTTCTCAGACTGTAGTCGTTGAATTCACAGAAACTACTGCAAAAATTTATGATATGGATGGAATTCTTTTACGAGAAGAAGCCTATGCTATAGAAAATGGTATCCTTATTACTAATGCAGAAGGAGTACGTGACAGAAATTATCTTATCAAATTATACTCAGACGGTAGTCACTTGTCATGGTACGCAGAAGATCCGGAAGCTAATTTATATACCTATGAAGGTAATGCTTTATAAAAGAATTTCAAACATAAAAGTCCTACCTTTTAGGACTTTATGCCCCAACATCTCAATAGTACACTGTTTTTAAAAATCTGTATTCGACGTCACTAAATTAAAGACTAAAAACTTTGTATGTAATATGGGAAAATAAAATATAAAACTATATGATTTCTCTGAAAATACTTTGTATTGATATTAAGTAGTGATTATAAAAAGGATGGCCGGGAGAGGGGGATTCGAACCCCCGGAGGTGTTACCCTCACCGGTTTTCAAGACCGGCACATTCGACCACTCTGACATCTCCCGACAATTTGAAGCAAAGAATATTACCTAAAGATAGATAAATTCTAGTTGATATGTGGAGGAACCAGCCGGACTCGAACCGGCGAATAGCAGCTTTGCAGGCTGCGGCCTTACCAACTTGGCGATGGTTCCATCTATATATGGGTGGTACCCGGAGCCGGACTTGAACCGGCACGGTCACAATGACCGGGGGATTTTAAGTCCCCTGTGTCTACCATTCCACCACCCGGGCATTATTGGTACCATTCATATATTGACATTCATTTTTCATGGAGCGGGCGAACGGGTTCGAACCGTCGACCCCAACCTTGGCAAGGTTATGCTCTACCACTGAGCTACGCCCGCATCTCCATACCACTTCTAAGCATTTACTTAAAATTGGAGTGCGATTATAGCCAAAAAAGTTTTTAATGTAAAGAGAAAAACATTACTTATGCGATAAAAAGTCTATTTGCCCTCTTTTTTTTTGAGAATCATCTGCTATAATCCGTTAAAATACATATAAAAGGCTTTCTCATGAGAAGTGATGAAATAAAAGAGGGGTTTAGTAGAGCTCCACATAGAAGTCTACTGCGTGCAACCGGTGTAAAAGAGGAAGATTTTAAAAAACCGTTCATCGGTGTGGCAAATTCATTTATAGAGATCATTCCTGGGCACTTTTTCCTGAATAAAGTCGCTGAAGTGATCAAAGAAGAGATTCGTGCCAACGGCTGTGTCCCTTTTGAATTCAATACCATCGGTGTTGATGACGGTATTGCTATGGGGCATGATGGTATGCTTTACTCTCTTCCAAGCCGTGAGATCATCGCAAACTCTGTAGAGACGGTGATGAATGCACATAAACTTGATGCAATGATCGCTATCCCTAACTGTGACAAGATCGTTCCGGGGATGATCATGGGTGCTTTACGTGTGAATGTTCCTACTGTATTTGTCTCCGGGGGTCCTATGGAAAAAGGATACACCAAAGATGGTACGCCTATTGACCTTGCAACAGCATTTGAAGCGGTGGGTAAACATGAAACAGGTGAGATCACAGATGAAGAGCTTCACGATATCGAGTGTAATGCTTGTCCAAGCGGTGGATCTTGTTCAGGAATGTTTACTGCAAACTCTATGAATACGCTGATGGAAGCTATGGGTATCGCTCTTCCAGGTAACGGAACCATACTTGCGCTTACACCTGAGAGAACAGAGCTTTACAGAAAAGCTGCCAGACGTATCTGTGAGATAGCAAAAGCTGAAGAAAACGAACGTGAAAAATACCGTATGAGAAATATTTTAAATGAAAATGCTGTACGTAATGCTTTTGCTGTAGATATGGCCATGGGTGGAAGTTCAAATACGGTACTCCATATGCTAGCTATCGCAAAAGAAGCGGAAATAGACTTCAATCTTGAAGATATCAATGCGATCTCTAAGCGTGTTTCTCACATTGCGAAGATCTCTCCATCACTCTCAACTGTCCATATGGAAGACATCAACAAAGCCGGTGGGGTCAATGCCGTAATGCACGAAATGATGAAACGTGGTGATAACATCCTCATAGACAACCTGTCTATTACAGGAGAAACACTCTATGAAAAGGTAAAAGATGCAGAGATATTGGATACCAATATTATCCACACGATCGACAACCCTTATTCTGAAGTGGGTGGACTGGCTATCCTTTACGGTAACCTTGCAGAACAGGGTGCCGTCATCAAAACCGCGGGTATTACTGGAGACAGAGTCTTTACCGGTACTGCCGTATGCTTTAACTCACAGGATGAAGCGATCGAGGGTATTCTCGGTGGTAAAGTAAAAGCCGGTAATGTTGTGGTTATCAGATATGAAGGTCCTCGCGGTGGTCCTGGTATGCAAGAGATGCTCAGCCCTACAAGCCTTATCATGGGTATGGGTCTAGGAGACAAAGTTGCATTGATCACGGATGGTAGATTCTCTGGAGCAACCAGAGGTGCAAGTATAGGTCACGTCAGTCCTGAAGCGGCAGAAGGTGGTCTTATAGGGTTACTTGAAGATGGTGATGAGATCCATATCGATGTGGACAATTACATCTTGGAAGCAAAGCTTACATTCGAAGAGATCGCAGAAAGAAGAGACAACTTCAAACCTTTGGTCAAGCCATTGAAAAGTAAATGGCTAAGACAATATAGAGCCCTGGTAACCAATGCCAGTTCCGGAGCCGTGTTAGAAGCTGAATAGCACCGCATCGTCACTTTATCCCCTGTCAAGGATTTTCTTTGACAGGCCTCTTCCTCAATTCACAAAAAAACACCCTATACACTGTTTAATGTATCAAGTGAAGTCTTGATATCAATTTTCCCATCAGTGTCGACTTTAAAGGCAATGCTATAATATCCTGTAGACTATTACTCTTTTCTATGGTATGGTTTGGCATAACACTAGCACCCTTTTCATGCACTTCACCACAGCTTACGCATTGTTTCCATAGACCATTCCACGAAACATTGGTATTGTTACATTTTATACATGCATTCATGATGCTTCCTTTACACTTTGTTTATTCAGACAACAGTACCCAGCACATGTATCTTATACTGATCCACCAGGTTCCTAATTTTTATAGATAGATTTTATTCACTCGAAGGGTTATGAGGAGTACATACCCCTCATCAAAAAGAGAACGACCTATTAAGATGGTCGTCTTGCACCTTTGTATCTGTTGCTATAAAACTTTTTATCAAGACTTGTGATCACAACTTTTTTCTTTGCAGATGAAGCATGAATGAACTTATTATCTCCAAGATAAATTCCTACATGATTCACATACCCTCTACGTTTTTTAGACGTATCAAAGAAGATCAGGTCTCCTTTTTGCAACTCACTTCTTTTCACGAATTTTCCAAACTTTGACTGCCTGATCGAAGTACGCGGGATATCAATACCGATATTTTTATAGACAAACTTTGTAAAACTCGAACAGTCATAGGTATTTTTATTACCGCTTGCTCCCCATACATATTTTTTTCCCAACTTTGTTTTTGCCAGGGACGTGATTCTCTGACATTTATCATCGTCTTTGTCTTTCTTGTTTGTAAAAATATCAGTGAAGGAAAATGTTTTCGGGGTTTCTTTCTTTTCTTTCTCTAAACTGATCGTATCGAGGCGAGAAAGTGATGCCACCAACTTTTTATCTGAAGCTGGTTGCTTTACTTTCGCCACTTTATGCGTCTTTTGAGTTTGGGGGATATGCAGAACCTTTCCAATTTTAAGTATTTGACTTTTTCTAAGTGCATTGGCTTTTCTTATTTTTGTCACAGAGGTGTGATGTTTAAGGGCTATGGAAGAGAGAGTATCTCCTTTTTTTGTCACATATTTCACCGGTTTTTCAGATGTTTTTGTATAAAGGACTTTACCATTTGTTGGTACATTCAAGACCTTGCCTATCCTCAGGACAGCACCCTTTTTAAGTCCATTTGTTTTTCTTACTTTTGCGATGGTTGTATGATGTTTATGTGCGATAGAAGAGAGGGTATCCCCTTTTTTAATAGTATATTTAACCATTTGTTTCGCTGTGTGGGTAGAGGCTGTAGCTGTCATCGTGGTGAGAGATAAGGCAAATAGTAACGCATAAAGTCTGTACAATGGATTCTCCTACATCATAAAATTATAAGTAAAAATGATAAAAATTGATACTTATGAAATATTTGATAGATTGTAGCTATATATGATTAATAAAAAATAAACGTGCTTTTAAATCAAGCTTAACCTGTTATCCCTTTCTTGCTCTAAAGAGAGATCTATACTTGATATTATGCTCGCTTTTTCAATACGTCCACAATGTGATCGGCGACCCTGAATGCATTGGCATAAATGGTCCAAGTATACGCTACAGAACCCCCTGTGGGCATAAAACTGGCATCGGCTACATAAAGGTTCTTCACATCATGAGATCTGCAATATTTGTTCAGTACGGATGTCTTGGGATCATTTCCAAAACGGCACCCTCCGGCAACCAGGTTCTGCGGGGGTGTCGAAGAGATAGCAGAGTATATATTCTTGGCGCCCATCTCTTCGAGTATCTTTTCACACTTCTTTGCAATATAATTTCCCACCTTCAAATCTTGCGGATGTCCTTCCACACGCAATTTACCTACAGGCATACCAAACTTGTCTTTATGTACAGGATCTAATGAGACAAAACAGTTGTCGTTCGGAAGCCAGTCATTAAAGACTTCAAAACGTATACTTTTTTGCTCTGTAAAGCGGGAAACTACACGTTCACCCAACTCTTTACCCCACACAAGCTTACCGTTCTTATAGTTATCTTTCCGAGCACGGCTGATGATGTTTTGATGTTCAAACATAAATTCAACAGACCCTCCTTTAAATTTACCGTCCCACCAATGGTCTATAAAATACCAATCCAGAATAGAACGATTGACAAAAAGCCCTGTTGTCATCAACTCTTCAAATTTTATCTCTTTCAAAGAATCCTTATGGAGTTCTCCCTGACCGGAACCTCCCCCAGAGAAAATGAGATTCTTTCCTACTTCTCCACTACTGTTTCCCAATCCCTTAGGATGATGTGCATTGGCTGAATTGAGCAAAAGTCTTGCACTCTCATGTGCCTGTGCCGCAACAACAAAGATCTTTCCTTGAATCTTTTTCTCTTTACCTGTAACCGTGTCAACGACTACCGCATGATCTACCTCATCTTTTTTAGCTGTATGCAGATACTTCACATAAGTGTTACTTAGCAAGGTCAAATTACCCGTAGCTAAAGCGGGTTTTAAAAGTGCCTCTCTTGAACTTCCCTTAGCACCGGAGCTACACCCATAGCTTCCGCAGCGGTTTGAGTAATAACAGGCATCACGTCCGGGTTTATCTTTTGAAAGTACCGCTCTTGGTGTGACAAGCGGTGTAATGTCAAGTGCTTGACAACTTTTGTCAAAGAGTTTTACGACTGCATTTTCTTTGGTCGGAGGCTGTGTAAAATCTGCCGTACTCCGGGGTGGCTCAAAAGGATGTTTCTCGACTTTACCGGAAATGCCTACCAACTCTTCTGTGAGCGTATAATAGGGTTCCAACTCTTCATAAGAGATGGGCCAATCCACCACATTGGCCCCTTCTATCTCTCCATATTTACTCTTCAGTCTAAAATCATCAGGATGCATACGGTGCAGCATACCGGACATCAGATTGGAAGATCCTCCCACAATGTTCCCGTTCCAAAAACTCCAACCCGATTCATACGTAGGTGTCCTTACCCATTCACCATCTACTTTTTCTTCTATGGTATGATACTCATCAAACAGATTGGGCGTGACCAGATCTCTTCTACAGTAAGCCAACTCATCTTTAGAGAATTCTTCACGTTTGATGAGCCGGCCTTTCTCCAGCACGGCTACTTTGTATCCTGCTTGACATAAAGTATAGGCTACAGCACCCCCACTGGCTCCTGAGCCTACGATGACAACATCATACACACTCATAGCGCTATATACCTTGATGTAGGTCTAGGGAGACCACTATACGAGGATATCGCTTCCCACCCTGCTTCTTTAATGTTCGAGCCATAGATAGGATCACTAAAGAGTCCCTCCATGGTCAGTGTCATGATATGGGACAGCCAATTGTGGCCATAGCGCGTCTCCTCATAGGCACGCAGGGCCCTTTCTTTCTCCTGAGCTGGCATAGACAGGAAGCTTCCTTTTTCGCGCTTCTCCAGTTCTTTTGCTCCCTCAATGACAAATGCTTTGATATCTCTATCAAAACTCTCATGCATCATGGTTTCAAACAAGAATTGTATGGTATTCATAGATTTTGCCGAGGGGAGCTTGCTTCCTTCAGGGAATAGATGATCCTGTACTGCCAAGAGAGTCGGTGCTACCTTTTTAAATGTTTTTTCAAACTCACTGACCTCTTTTGCCTGTATATAGGGAGAGAGTCCCAGGACGGAGCCAAATATGAGAAATTTTCTTCTTTTCATTACGCTGTCTTTACATTGATTTTTTTATTATAGCCACCCATGTGTGCACTTTAGGTGCAATCACTACACGAACATTGCACGAGTGGTATATTATACTGCAACTGTCAAAAAAATATAAGGAGACAGATATGCAAAAATTTATTATGAGTGCATTCATAGGTTTGGCAATGCTTACTTTTACCGGCTGTACAAAGAACAGCAATACAGAAGTGGATACCAAATGCTCAGCAAGCAGCAAATGTGGTGGAACAACAAAATGTAATGGAGACAAAATGTGATGCCAGTAAGAAATGTGGTTAATAAAAATGACCACTCTCTGTTTGGGTTGAGTGATTCTAAGAGTTAGAGATACATTACAGAATACACTTATGTTTCACTCCATGACACCATTATTGTAAAGGATAGGACGATGATAAAATTACTCTTTGGGGCACTCATAAGCTTGTCCCTGCTCTTTTTTACAGGATGTGAAAAGAAAGAAGAGACAAACACTGCATCTATGACAAAGTGTGAAGCCGGGAAATGTGATAGTGCTATGCAAAAATCGGAAGTACCTGCACAAAAGTGTAATGCAGATACGAAAGATGGTGACCACTAATCTCTTCTTCCTGTTCTCTGGAAAAGAGGACAGGCTTCTTTTTCTTTAACATAATAATACACACACCTTACACATCTTTCATACTATACTTGTAACTGTAACAACAAACATATTGTATATAAAGGAGTTACACATGCTAAAAGGTATCTATCCTCTCACCAGAAATATATTAAGTAAGGGAAAAGACATTGCCTTACTTTTGGCCAGACTTACTATAGCCTATGGTTTTTACAATCCAGCGATGCAAAAGTGGTCAGACATGTCTAGTGTTGCCAGTTGGTTTGGTACCCTAGGTATACCCTTCCCTACGTTGAATGCCTATGTGGCGGCTAGTACAGAACTGTTGGGTGTTGTGTTATTAACATTGGGGCTTTTTACAAGACTTATCTCACTTCCTCTTATTGTAGTGATGGTTGTTGCCATTCTTACTGTACATTTAGGCCATGGCTTTTCTGCAGGAGACAATGGATTTGAAATTCCTTTATATTACATGCTGTTTTTGGCCATATTCGCTTCATTTGGAGCCGGAAAATTTAGCTTAGACCATCTTCTGTTTGGTGAAGAGCAATAACACAAAGGAAAAACGATGAAAAAATTACTGATACTACTTGGAGCAATGGCACTCACACTTACACTGGCAACTGCAGAGGGGAAATGTGGTAAATGTGACAGCAGCAAAAAAACTGAAACAAAATGTGACAGTGGAAAATGTGATAGCGGCAAAAAAACTGAAACAAAATGTGACAGTGGAAAATGTGATAGCGGCAAAAAATCCGGGGACAAGTGTGACAACGATAAAAAAGCACCGGTCAAAGGTAAATGCGGCAAAGGTAAATGTGGGGAATAATCTACACATAATACCTCTTTTTCAAGTCTCCTCTACCTCAGGGTATAGGGGATTTACCTTTCTTGTATAAATCTTTGTATAATGTATCTATCAATTCAAGAAGGATACTAATGCGACATCTGCTTATCAGTCTCATACTACTACTCTTCTTTTCTGGCTGTGAAGACAAAGAACAGCAAGCTAGAGAGCAAGCCGCACATGATGCAAAAATAGCACAACAAGCTAGAGCAGAACTGCTTGCAGAACTGCAGGCAAAAAAAGACTTCTCCGATAATAATGCATCCAAACTTCATAAAATGGGTATCCATATGGAAGAGGGAACCATCACCATAGATACCAATAAGACTAAAGATTTTTTTCGGGCATTGAATCAAAAAATGGGTGAACAAATGAAAAAACTCTCTGATGATATGAAAAAAGGCATGGTTGAAACAAAAGAAGCCGGCATTGAGATCAATGAACAACACATCCATATTGACCTCAATAAAACACATGATATGCTGATAAACTGGGGCAAACAGATACAGGTTTTTGTAGAAGAGTTTGATGAAATGGCAAAAACATTAGAGACAAACAATACCAATACGACAATGAAAGGAATATAATGCAACCGATAGATATGAACTCAGATGAATTTCAAGCTGAATTGGAGAAGACATGGACCTTTGTAGAGAAGGTAAACAACCAGTTCGGTTTTGTTCAAAACCCCAATGAAGAGGTCAACGAAGGTGTGGCAATGGGGCTTGCACGCAATAAACTCATCTATGGTAAGCGGTTTTGTCCTTGCTTTATGGTGATAGGAGAGACCAAAGAGGAACAAAAATCAGCAGACAACCGTATCTGCCCATGTACTCCTGCTCTGGAAAAAGAGATCCCTGAAGATGGTACCTGTCACTGTGGGATATTCTGTACCCCGGAATACGCTCAAGCACAAGCACAACACGATGCCATAGAAGAGGTCGTACATCAACACTCAGGTGGCTTAACAAAAGAGCAAGCAGAAACGCTTCTGAAAGAAGAACAACTTGACGGAGATGAACTTGAAGCACTTATAGAAGCAAAAAAACTGGGTATGATCGATTTTACCCTTGTGGATACAAGAGAATACATGGAGTACCAAATGGAACATATCGTAGGAACGGACAAACTTGTACCCACCTCACAATTCTATGCCAAAGTAGAAGAAGAACTCGCAGGCCTCAAAAAAGAACCTATCATCGTTTACTGCCACTCAGGAAGCAGAAGCTATCAGGTACAACACGCTATGAAAGGCCTGGGTTTCGAACATGTATGTAATCTACGTCCAGGGATCATCGGATTCTCAGGAAAAACACAAAGAGGTTAGCCCAAAACCTTTTCCAGAGGAATTATTTCCTCCCTCTTCTGAAAAGAGGAAGCCCTTACCCCTCAAAAAAACCATACCATAACACTATCATTTAGCCAACGACAATCCTTTGCATTTTTTTTTGGTTCGTTTTTCTATTTGTTGCATCAACAAATAAAACAAGGAATATAAAGAAATACAAAATGATGATAATTTAGGGAAATATTAAAAAAGGGGATGAGGGGCCAAAGCCCCTCAAGAAATAGTCAAGTAAGACTTATTTAGCAAGCGCAGCTTTAGAAGCTTCCGCTACTTTTGTAAAACTTTCAGGAGCATTCATTGCCATATCAGCAAGAATTTTTCTGTCAAGTTCGATATTTGCAAGTTTAAGACCATGCATGAATGTTGAATAGTTCATTCCATTTAATCTTGTAGCTGCATTGATACGAACGATCCAGAGTCTTCTGAAATCTCTCTTTTTTTGTCTTCTATCTCTGTAAGCATATACTAATGAACGCTCGAGTTGTTCTTTTGCTTTTCTGAAGTGTTTTCTTCTACCGCTGTAGAACCCTCTAGCTTGTTTTAATAGTCTTTTATGACGTCTGTGTCTTACAACACCAGTTTTTACTCTCATGGTTTTTCCTTTACCTTAGACTTGTACTGTAACTTTTTAAAAGCCAGTTTTAGTAGGTGTCAAACATTCTCTCTGTTTGAACTTGCCCCTAATCGGGGGAATGTCTCTGTCAAAGAATGATTAGTTAATCATCTCTTTAATGTTTTTTGCATCAGCAGGGTCAACGTGCTTAGGACTTCTCATACTTCTGTGATGTTTACCATCAACTTTAGAAAGGATGTGACTTCTGTACGCCGTACCTCTTTTGATCTTGCCGCTTTTTTTCACTTTAAAACGCTTTACAGCGCCTTTAACACTTTTCATTTTTGGCATATGCTTACTCCCGTATGGATTTTTTCGACCAAACGTACATTTAGTAGAAAATGGGACGGTATTATACCCAAACTATCTAAAATATTTATAAATCCGTTCACTACCGATATCTCTAACCCTATTTGTGATAGAATCTATCTATTAAAAATGAGGGCAGGCGTAGTGGATAGAGTGACCGAAATACTTTCTCAAAAAAAGAAACTTTTAACAGAAGTTTATTTTGATCTGCAACTGCATTTTGAAGAAAAATACGGGAAAGATGCCCTTGTCCTAATGGAGATAGGTACTTTTTTCGAAGTCTATGAAGTCAACAATGATGAGATGAAAGTAGGTAAGGCCAAAGAGATCGCCGAACTCCTCAACATACAGCTCACACGCAAAAGCAAAGCTGTGTTGGAAAACTCAGTTTCAAACCCTCTTCTTGCGGGTGTCCCTGCTGTCTCATTGGACCGTTATCTCTCCCGACTCATCTCTACCAAAAAATATACCATCATCGTCGTCAAACAAAAAGGCGAGATGCCCCATATCAAACGCTATGTCTCCAACATCATCTCTCCGGGTACAAACTTTGAGTACCTGAGTGAACCCTCTGAGAACAACATCGTCTCTCTACTCATCGTTGAAAACAGCGGTATCTTCTCTGTAGGCTATGCTGCTATAGATGTGAGTACGGGTAAAACCATCTGTAACGAGATACACTCCACCCGAGATGACAAAACCTATGCTTTGGATGAAGCGTTCAACCTTTTGCAAACCTATACAACTTCAGAGGTGATCATTACACTGGACAGCAAAGAGATAGACAAAGAGTGGATCATTCACTATTTGGAGCTCGAGTCTCTGCACTACTCTCTCAATACAAAACGTTTTAAAATACAATTTCAAAATGAACTCTTTACCCGAGTCTTCAACATCAACTCTTTCCTTTCGAGCATTGAATATCTGGACCTTGAAAGGCACCCATATACCACGGAGTCTTTGGCAGTACTGATCGACTTTATCATCGAACATGATGAGAGTATCATAGAGAAGATGAATAAGCCCCAGTTCCTGGGGAATAATCGTTATATGTATATAGGCAACAATGCCATGGAACAGCTTTCAGTGATCTCTCGTGATCCTTCTGACATCACGTTGCTTGACCTGATCGACAAAACGTCCACCGCTTTTGGTAAACGACTTCTCAAAGAGCGATTGCTCAACCCTATCTGCGATAAAGAATTACTTGAAAAACGCTATGATCTTACAGAACTGCTACTGCCGAGCATCAATCGTTTTGAGACACACTTAAAGCAGATCTATGACCTTGAGCGTATTACACGGCGAATTAAACTGCGTAAATTGCATCCCGTAGAACTCACCTACATTGCTATGTCCTTGGACGCCATCCTGAAACTGCTTGATGATGCTCAAAACAATGGGCTTGAGATAGAGGGTAACCTCTATGATGAGACACAAGAGATGAGGAAAGTATTAAATGACACGTTTGAACTGGATATATGTGCACGCTTCCGTATAGAACAGATCAATGACAACCTGTTTAAAGATGGTGTGTATCCTGCGATTGACAGCATTGTCAAAAGTCAACAAAAAGAAGTCAACAAAATGGAAGATGTAGCCGCACATGTTGAATCACTCTTTGACCAAGACAAACTATTCTCAGGTACTGCCAAATATACAACGGTCAATTATCTTGAAAGCGAAGGGTATTTTCTCAACCTTACAAAAAACCGTTTTACCCTGATAGAAAAGTCTCTCAAAGAGTCCTTCGTGACCATTGACAACGAGCATCACTTTTTTAAAGACTTTCACTATAAATATTTAAAAAATGCCGTCAAAGTACAAGCACCGCTTTTTGAAGAGATCACAAGAAACTATGAAGCCTCTCAGGTCAAACTTGTGTCCCTTGTCAAACAGCGCTATATAGAGAGTCTTGATCTACTTGAAGACAGGTTCTCTTTACTGCTTGACAAGCTGATAGTCTTCATCGCTGACATCGATGTTGCGATCTCCAATGCAAAATGCAGCAAAACGATGAATCTCTCCCGTCCGATCATAGAAGAGGGTAATTTCTATGAGGCCACAGCACTGCGCCATCCTATTATCGAGTCCAATGATGAAAGAGGGATCTATGTGCCCAATGATGTGTTTTTAGGCCAAAACAATGGTACCATACACAATCACATTACCCTCAATGCCAGTAACGGAGAGGATGTACTAGGCACGCTTCTGTATGGTATTAACTCTTCAGGAAAATCCTCATTGATGAAAAGTATAGGGATCTCAGTGGTACTGGCACAGGCCGGTTTTTTTGTACCTGCGGTGGAACTTCGTTTTGGTCTCTATGACAAACTCTTTACACGCATCGTTTCACAAGACAATCTTTACAAAGGGTTGTCAACCTTTGCCGTGGAGATGATGGAGCTCAAAAACATCTTTAACCGTGCGAATGAGCGCTCTTTGATCTTGGGGGATGAGATAAGCCAAGGGACGGAAACAGAATCTGCGCTTGCGATCGTTTCAAGTGCTATACTCAAACTTATTTCATTGAGATCGACCTTTATCTTTGCTACACACTTGCATCAGTTAGGAAATATACCTCAGCTTCAAAATATGAAACAGCTTATCTTCCTGCATTTGGGGATCAAGTATGATGAGAGTAATGATACCCTTATCTATAACCGTGTACTGCAGTTAGGTATGGGAGATAGTCTTTACGGACTGGAATTTGCCAAATCGCTCCATATGGACAGTGAATTTCTCAACATGGCACAGACCATACGAGAAAATCTGAACAATAGCGGAAGCGACATTAAAAAACTGCGTAAACAAAAAAGCAGTAAATACAATAAAGACCTTTACCTCAGTAAGTGTGCCTTATGTGAAGAGAGTGTAGAAGATGTCCATCATATCGCTGAACAGAAGCATGCAAATGAAGAAGGACAGATAGACCACTTCCATAAAAACCACAAATACAATCTCATCCCTCTATGTAAAAATCATCATAATCTGGTACATGAAGGGAAGATCAATATCTCTGGATTTGTCATGACAAGTGAAGGGTTAAAACTGCATTATGAAATCAAGAGCTAAAGCTCAGTGCATGTGAGGAATTAAATTCCGAATCGTACAAAGATTAACGCAAACCAAAATAGGTTTAGCGTATTTTAGGTTTTGAGAGATTGTAATAAATCTATTGTTACTTTTTAAGTGGGGTTACATACATATTGATGTAACGTCCCTCTTGTGTAGGTTTACTCTCCAGGTTTCCGATATCTTCAAGCATAGGCCAGACACGGTTCAGTACCTCTACGCCCCATTCAGGGTTTGCCATCTCACGTCCTCTAAGGAACACACGAAGTTTTACATGCTTTCCTTTTTCCAGGAACTCTCTGGCATGTTTCACTTTATAGGCGATGTCATTTTCAGCGATTTTACAAGAGAACTTGACCTCTTTGACATCTATCGTCTTTTGCTTCTTTTTTGCTTCTTTTTTCTTTTTCTCAAGTTCGTATTTATGTTTGCCGTAATCCATAATTTTAGCAACAGGAGGTTTAGCATCAGGAGACATAAGAACAAGATCTAAACCTTTCTCTTCTGCTATTTGCAGTGCTTCAGACTTAGAAATGATACCAAGTTGTTCGCCATCATCACTTAGTACTCTAAGTTCATTGACCCTAATAGCATCATTCATGATGACATCATCAGCTTTTTTTCTACCTCTGTTTCTATCGTGTTGTTTACTCAAATTTTACCTTCTTGAAGTTGTTGTGTTAATTTTACCATAAATTCTTCTTGCGTAAGATTATACTGTTCTTTGGCTCTTCTGTCACGAATTGCGACCGTTTTATTTGCCACTTCTTCATCACCAATGATCACTACGTACGGCACACGCTGCTTTTCTGCGTTACGTACACGTTTGTTAAGAGAATCATTTTTGTCATAGACTTCAGCATCCATTCCCTCTTGCACCAATCTTTTCTTAAGTGCATAGGCATAATCTGCATGTGTATCAGCGATAGGAACAAAAATGACCTGTACCGGAGCCAGGAAGAAAGGGAACTCCCCGGCATAGTGCTCCGTAAGGATACCAATGAAACGTTCAAATGATCCCAAGATCGCTCTGTGTATCATCACCGGTTTCTTACGTGTGTTGTCATCTCCAACGTACTCAACCTCAAAACGTTCAGGGAGATTGAAATCTACCTGTATCGTACCACACTGCCATTTACGTCCAATCGCATCCGTGATCTTAATGTCTATCTTAGGGCCATAAAATGCACCCCCACCTTCATCGATGGTAAATGGTAGATTATTGCCATTCAGTGCATCTTTGAGACCCTGTGTTGCCAATTCCCATACATCATCATCACCGATCGCTTTTTCCGGCTTGGTTGCGACTTCCATCGTATACTCAAATCCAAAGAGTTTCATCACTGAATCCACAAACTCTACGACGTCAAGGACCTCAGCAGCGATCTGGTTTGGTTCACAGAAGATATGTGCATCATCCTGCGTAAATTCACGTACACGTAGAAGCCCGTGTAGAACACCCGACTTTTCATGACGATGCACCACACCATACTCATAATAACGTAACGGAAGATCACGATAACTTTTTGGTGTCTGTTTAAAGACTTGGATATGCCCTAAACAGTTCATCGGCTTGATCCCATACTCCTGTTCATCGATCGTCGTAAGGTACATATTTTCACCGTAACATGCATAATGCCCGGAAATTCTCCACATATCCGCCTTAAGGATCTCTGGTCCTCTTACAGGTTCATAACCGCGTGTAAGGTGTGCTTTGTGCAGGATACTCTCTAACTTATAACGGAGTTTTGCACCTTTTGGCATCCAGAACGGAAGCCCTTGACCTGCGGCGTCATTGAACATAAAGAGTTCCATCTCATGACCTATCTTTCTATGGTCACGCTTTTTAGCCTCTTCAAGCATCTCCAGGTGTGCTTTCAGTGTCTCTTTGTCTGCAAAAGCCACACCGTAGATACGTGTCAGCATCTCTGCATTTTCATCACCGCCAAGGTATGCCCCTGCCACACGTGTCAGTTTGAAGTTATGCAAGAAACGGAGTGCCGGTACGTGAGGTCCACGACAGAGGTCTTCAAAATCACCCTGCTTATAGATAGAGAGCGTATCATCTTCGATACGAGACATGACCTTTTGTTTCAGATCATCATCAGCAAACTTTTCCATCGCTTCGGCTTTGCTCATTTCGTACTTTTCGATCTTGTACTTCTTCTTGATGAGCTCTTTCATCTTCTTTTCGATCGCTTTAAGATCATTCTCACCTATCTGCTGATCGACTCTGAAGTCATAGTAGAAACCTTCATCTACCACAGGACCGACAAAGAACTGTGAGTTAGGATAAAGTTCTGTGATAGCCTGGGCCATAAGGTGCGCTGTAGAGTGACGTACTATCTCTAAAGAAGCTTCGGAATTGTCATACTCTATAGGTGTTGCTGTACAGTTTTCTCCTGCACTCTGTGTATCAATAATATTGCCTTGGTCATCTATATAACCGATAAGATTTTCACTCAAATTAACCCTTTGTGTTATCGCCGCTTACTATGCAGCGTTAAAAATGTGGCTATTATAGCCAAAAGTTGGATAGAAAGAAATTAATGGAAGAAAGAGGCGGATTTTTCGCACAGGCACATCCTTAATCATTCAATATTTTTATCAGCCCCATTGGTGCATAGGCAGCCATAGGACCGCCTGCTACCCATTTTTTCATTGCAAGTTTTCCCCGTAACGCATAATTACTGCCATCATCTGTGTCTCTTATGTCATCACAGTATTTCAATAATTCTTGGGCTTGCTCCATGTCATTTTCTGTAAAGTTTTTTAATAGATAGTGTGTACGTATTTTGAGTATATCTTTTTCGTTGAGTTGATAAGTTTGTGCGATATAATCCATCACTCCCATAAAGTAGCCAAAGATCATTGCATGTTTATTCTTGTCATCAAGCAAAAAGGGATTATTCATCTTGGGCATAGCAAGAGAGGCCTCAGTAAAGGCACTTAACTCTTCATATATTTTTTCATAAGGTACTGTATCTTTCGTTTTGAGAAAGTCAAATAGTCCCAAAATAACCCCTGTAAATCAATTTGATATAGAAACTATAGCATAAAAACGTCACATTATATCAAATAATATTGTGTAATACAAAATAAATATCAAGATGTGAAGTTAAGAAAAGTTTTGGAGGATAATCAATGGTATAAAAAAAGTAAGTGGTGATCACGATTGGACTTGAACCAACGACTTCTTCCATGTCAAAAAAGCGACCATTTTCCTACATGCCCTATTTTTCGGGCCTTACTGGGGTCAACTAATAAAACTTTCCACCGCATTTGGGGGTAAAAAGGGGAAAGTAGGGGGGAAAGTTTTATAGAACAAAATCTATACAATCTTTCAATTTATAATCCCAATGGCTTTTAAATCTTTTTGGATACTCCATGCTACTTCCTCTACTGAATTATTGTATTGTTTATACACAAAACCACTCAAATCACTTGGCAACATTACACCACCAGTATAAAGACAACACACTCTATTTCTTCCTAAACTTCCTATAAAATAACCAAATTCGAATATTACATTTGGTCTTGCTCTTTTTTCTTTTTTCCTATCTTGATCAGCTAGGGATTCTTCACTTTCTAAATAAGCGATCTCATCGGGTGTGAGTAAAATAAACGCATAACCAACATCTTTTCCATGTTTTTCAAATTTCTCTATTACTGTTTGGCCTTCATCAGCTTGACGATGCAATACAATAGTTTCTAAGCCCATATCCTGAAGTAAAATCTCAAGATTTGTTTTTGCTAACTCATCTCTGCCATGAACAATAAAAACTTTATTGCTTGGTGAATTTTTATTATCAGTTTGAGCATTATTAGATGATGAATCCAAAGAAATCAATTCAAGCCTTTCAATTATAGATTCTATTCTATGGATTTTTTCTTTTACATCATCTAGAAAATTACTTATTATTACACGAAACGGTGGATTAATGGGAAAAGAAGCACTTCTAAATCTTGAATACTTTTTAGCTTCTTCTTCAGTAGAAAAAATTCTTCTTAAATACTCATTGTTATATTCATCCCATTTTTTATACTCTCTTCTTACTTCAGAAAGTTGTAATTGATTTGTTATTGGTAATTTTAAAAGTTCTTGCCCTTTTTCAATTCTCTTTTGTAATTTTTGTTCTGCTTCTTGTTTAGAAACTTTTAGTTCTGGAAGAACTTTTTCATCTATATGACTTACTTTCCCCATCTTTCCTACCTTTTATGCTTTAATAAATTATATCACCTGTTTCTTTTTATTTACATAGTCTATTTTATATGATATTTTAGTATCGTTTGTGGTTACATTTTTTGTTCGATGCTTAGATTCTGATCTAAAAAGATGATTTTAGGGGGAAAGTTTTGGGGGAAAGTCATTATTTTAAAAACGATTTTAAAAATTGTGTAATCTCTTCAAAGTATGGACACAGGGGAGGTTTCGAGTGGTGATCACGATTGGACTTGAACCAACGACTTCTTCCATGTCAAGGAAGTACTCTACCAACTGAGTTACGCGATCATTGAACAAAACAGAGATGTTTTGCAGGTTGAAAGTATAGCCAACAGATACTTAAAAATGAGGCGACTTAGTCTTCACAGACCCAGGCGCTCTCCGAACAGAGTCTATCCAGATATTCACTGGCTTCGCTTTTCCCTGCGATCAACGCTTTTTTAAAGTTGTCATAGGCTTTCATTTTATCGTGCGTGATACCCTCTCCCCATGCATAGAGTACAGCTACATTGACCTGTGCAGCATTGTCACCCATACTCGCTGCTTTTTGAAACAGTTCAAACGCCTTTTGCTGATCCTGCTTCACACCTTTGCCTTCCATATACAAGGCAGCGAGATTGTTATAGGCCTGCACAATACCTGATTCTACGGCTTTCTCATACCAGTATCGTGCTTTTTCATACCCATGGGCATCTGTCTCTCCGGCACTGTGATAGAGTTGTGCCAAATTGTACTGCGCAGGTCCATTGCCCTGTTTTGCCGCTTTTTCATACCATTTTTTCGCTTTGTCAAGGTCTTTCTGGACACCTTTTCCATTCGCATAGATAAGCCCGACATTGTATTGTGCCTTTGCATCATCTTTTTTGGCTAATTCATAAAAGGTATTCAGAGCTTTGATGTAACCGCCATTGTTATAGTCCTCTACCGCCTGATTGAAATCATTGGCCAAAAGAGTGACTGTAGCGATGATAAACATAGATAAAAATTTCATAACTTCCTCTTTAAACTAACAGATTGATTATATCAGGGTCTCAGCAACAAACGTCTTAGTTACCTTGCCGCCAAATCTATACACACCCTCTTCATAACTTACATAGAGTTCCTCTCCGCTTGTAGGATACACCTTCATCTTATCAGAAACTTTACCCTCTTTATGACAACGTATAAAACATGCGACCATCCCAGTTCCACAGGCCAAGGTTTCATCTTCCACACCACGCTCATAAGTACGGACATATAGGGCATCATCTTTCACTGTACAGATATCTATATTTGCATTATATTTATGACGTAAAACACGTGCCTCTTCGATATTGAACTCATCTATAGTGTCTCTTACGGCTACAAGATGAGGCACCCCCGAATTGATCAGCCACCAATTTTCACCATACTCTTCTATCTCTTGACTGATGATATCAGGCGGGACCATGTCACTCACCACATAGAGTCCATTAATGGTGGCACGTATCACACCTGCACCGGTGAGAAACTCAGCCTTATTATCTTTGGCAATACCTTTTTCCAGTGCAAAGTGAGCTACCGCCCTGCTCGCATTACCGCACATATCTGCCACACTTCCATCTGCATTGTAAAATTCCCATTCAAAGTCATACTCAGGATGTGGCAATACCACTACAAGACCATCTGCCCCTACACCATTTTGCCTATGGCAGAGTTTTTTGGCAAGTTCTGACCTATCGGCCTTTTTTTGTGCCACGAACATTACAAAATCGTTACCGCTGGCTGAATATTTAGTCACTGTCATTCAATATCTCCTCTTTTACCCGTTCACATTCTTTTTCTAATTGTGTAAGTGTACCACTATTATCTATAACATAGGTAGCACGTTTACGTTTTTCTTCTACAGGTATTTGTGCCTTTATACGATTGAGTGCTTCTTCTTTCGTATACCCTTCCCTCTGCATAAGGCGTTCAAGCTGTTGTTCTTCTGTCGTATAGACCACTAACGATTTTTTTATAGGGTATCGTTCATTTTCAAAAAAGAGGGGAATATCTATAAAGTAAGGCTTCCCTAGCTTGTCCTGTTCGATAGAAAGACGCTCGATCTCATCATAGATCAGCGGATGGAGCAAAGCTTCAAGTACTTGACGTTGAGTGTTATCGGAAAAGACAATGGCTCCCAACGCCTTTCTGTCTACCTTCCCCTCATGTACCAACGCTTCACCAAACCTCTCCGCTATCGCTTCATGCTGTTCATCCAGTATCTTATGGGCGATCTTGTCGGCATCTATGATATGAAACCCGGAAGCTTCAAGAAGTTTTACGGTAGAACTTTTTCCCGTAGCGATACTCCCTGTAAGGGCGATAGCATACTTAAAAGCCATTACCATTTTCTATAAGACTGAAGTTGCATTTTGTCATAACCGTAGATATCATCTCTAAACTGCAGCACGCCATCATAATCTACATAGGCAGTCAGATACACCACATCCACAGGAACCCTCTGCGTTAAAGCCAAAAACTCTTTTCTTTTGCCCTTGAGTCTCTCCTGTGCCTTCTCAAAATCTATCGTGTCATTAAACGTAGAGAATGTCTCCAAAAGTTCTATGGGTTTAGAAAGACGGATGCAGCCGTGACTGAATGCTCTGACATTGCGATTAAAAAGGTTTTTTGTCGGGGTATCATGCATATAGACAGAGAACTGGTTTGGAAAAAGAAATTTCACTTTTCCCAGAGCATTATGATATCCCGGTGTCTGCGCAAAGCGATAGGGAACGTTTTTGCTGTAACGGTATTGCCCCCAGTTTACAGAGCTTGCATCCACTTTTTGCGCATCTTCTCCCCAGCCTGTATAGATCTCTATCTTCTCTTTTTTCATGGCATTGGGATCTCTAAATATCTTAGGGATCATCTCTTTTTGGATAATGCTCTTAGGTACGTTCCAATGCGGGTTAAGCACAATGGTCCGTACCGTATTGGAGAAGACCGGTGTAGGATTTTTTCTTGTTCCTGTGATCACTTTCATCTGCAGACGTAAAGCCTTATCTTCTTCAAAGAAGAGTGTAAATGCAGGGATATTGATAATAATGTGCCGTTTTGCATTGCGTTCATGAAGCCATTTGATACGGTCAAGGTTTAAACGTATCTGTTCAACACGCTTTTCGATCGGCACATTCAGTGCTGCCATGGTCTTAGCACCAATGATGCCTTCAGCTTCCAGACCATGACGCTTTTGAAAATGCACAACAGCCTCTTTTAAACAGCTATCATACAGATCCCCCTCCTTACTGTTACAGCTGCCATAATCTCCTGTGATACGTACTCTTTTTCTTAAAAGGGGAACAATCTCATGGGATTCACCCGGCTTAAGCACACCTTTGAACGCTATGATAGGCCATCCCCCATTTTTTTGTATCTCCAGGTACTTGATGAGTGATGCCTGAAGCGCTTTATAGTGGTACTCTTTGGGTACTGCCTGGGCAAACAACTCCGATAAACTACCGCTCATTGCTGCCGTTTCAAGCAGAGAAAGTGGACTAAACCCGGGTCTGTAGGTCACCCATCCTGCATGGATTCCCTCTGCTTTCAGATTGTAAAGCCTATCTTGAAATGCACCCCAGTTGATACTGCCATATAGCGTATAATCAGCATACCCTTTATAGAGTTGTGACATTTTAAATTCGAGGTCTACTTTTTGAGACAATGTCCCATTCAAGCCATAAATATCTTGGGCTTCTCTCTCCAGATCAACGGTATCCCGATAGAGTCTGGAGGTTATATCGAGGGTTTTATCTTGCTTTATTTGCCTAAAAAGTTCCTGACTGAAGGTAGAGAGAGAATTCTCATCTATCCAGACAGGTACAAAGAAAAGCCGTGTATAGAGCTGTTTTAAAAAACTATTTGAAGGTTCTGTCTCCAGTGAATTGATCATGACTGTTGATGCCGCTTCATGAAATTCCAAATGGGTATTTGCACTCGCACCCTGGGTAAACATTAAAACAGCCATAAGTCCAAAGCGTATAGATAGATCTCTTATTCTCTGTTTAATTTTTTTCATTGACCTTCCCATTCTATCTTGATCAGATATGAGTATATCAAAAAATTATACCAAAATAGTTTTCATCCCAAAGAGGTGTGATCTAAAAATAGTAATTTACAAACATCCTAAGATTTTGGAAAGCAAGATCTCCATTTTCGACATCGGAGTAAATGGCTGAAAAATTGAGTCTATCACTATATGCATATCTCATCCCAATGTCATATTCCGTCGCATGGTTTTGTTCTCCTGCATGTGCATCTATATTGGCTATAAAGTTTAATCCTTCTGCTCCTATGGTAGATGCATCCCACGTGATGGCATAAAGTATAGTCTCTCCATCCGGTCCTTCTTCTCTCAAAGTATTATGCTCTGCATTCGTGAAGAACGGTCCACCGCCAAAAAAGTTGTCTGCCGCACTACCATGGACTTTATTATAAGCGATGGTCGTTGTAACTCCTACCTTCTTCACACCAAAAGATGCTGCGACTCCGTAAACAGTCGAGCTCTCTGTGTGATCATAGTCCTGAAAACTATACTGGAGTGCAGCACCATAGGTAAACCTATCGGTTTCATCTTCATAATTGGCTTCCAGATAGCTTATCTTCACTCTATCTTTCAAATGATAGAACCATCCGGAGAGTATCATTTTACTCACACCTTCATAGGTTATACCCAGTATTTGCATGCCCGCATTGTCATTGATATCGCTAAATGTGCCAGGTGTTTCACTGTCAACACCTGACCATTTTTGTACATGTGAAAGAAAGATGGTTGTATCTTTGAGCGAGGTATTGAGCAGTGTCAAAGCCTCAAATGTATTGGGGACCATTCCTATATCATCACTATCCGAAAAAGGGGTATCAAAACACTGTCGTCCAAAAAAAAGTGTAGTGTCTGAAAATTTACCTTTCAGATAGACTTCACCCAGGATGGCATAATCTTCATTGTTTTTATCAAAGAAAGCAATACCTTCAAAACCCTCTTTCCCATTACCATGAGATGTAAAAAGCGTTGCACCTGCCTGTAGGACGTAATAGGGCGCTGTTTCAAAGTGCAGTTTAACTCCCAGTGCAAATTCCGTGTCTGTGATATTGTCTGTTTCATGGCTTTGATACCCCAGTCTAACCATACCGTCAGACTTGGCATTGGATAGTACATCACTTAATGTATCTGCATATATATTAATACTCATTATCATAATTAAAAGTAAAAAACCGGTTATTTTCTTTTTCATCTTTTAGCTTAAGTGTTAGTTCTCTATTTGTTCTACTTCTATTTTGCCTGCTTCATCTGCACGCAATGCGATAAGTGTTGAACCTACTTCTATCTCCATCGTCTGCTTGGCAATAGAACACCCTTTGACAAAAAGTGTTTCACCACGCATCACTCCAAATGAGGTCAGCCTGTCTTTTAGCGCCTTGTCTGCATGGACCTTTATGATCTCAGCTTTGTCACCTTTATGTAATTCACTCAATACCATCTTACACTCCTGTAATCATCAGCGTCACACGGTACGCTATAAAACTTAGTATCCATGCTGTAGCGGTGGTCATGAAGAACAGATAGACAAGATACTTCCACCCTCCTGCCTCTTTAGCAAAGACCATAGATGCAGCCAGACAAGGCAGATAAAGCATCACAAAGACGATAAATGCTATTGCCGCAGCAAACGGTATGTTGGCCTTTATCTGCTCTATCAGTCCCTCATTTCCTTCATCTACCTCATCCCCAAGCGCATACAATACCCCCAGTGTAGAGACAACCACTTCCTTGGCTGCCAATCCTGTCTCCAAAGCTACGGCCATACGCCAGTCAAATCCTAATGGCGCAAAGAACGGTTCGGAAGCATGTCCTATCTTTCCCAGGTAGCTTTGTTCCAAGTGGAGCATAGAGAGCTCATTACTGAGTTGATTTTTTGTATCCTCATGAACTGCTTGTGCTATCTTTGTTTGATACTCTGTTTCAAGCAATTCATTTTTAGGATAGTTACTTGCGAACCAGATCAGTACAGATGCTGCCAAGATGAAAGTTCCCGCTTTTTTTAGATAAGATTTTGCCTGGCCATAGACCGTATGCCAAATGAGTTTGAATGAAGGCATACGATACTTTGGCATCTCCATAACAAAAGGTTCATCTTCGCCTTTAAAGACAAATACTTTAAGCACTTTTGCTGCGATTAAGCCCAGAATAGCCCCCGAAATATAGATAACAAACAAGATATTTCCTGCCTGTTCCTGTGCAAAAAATGCGCCTGCGAACAAGACATAAATAGGAAGTCTTGCCCCACAACTCATAAAACCTATAATAAAGAGCGTAATCAGCCTGTCCTTCTCGTTCTTAAGGGTACGGGCTGCCATATAAGCGGGTACCGAACATCCGAATCCTGTGACCAGCGGGATGAAACTTTTACCATGCAACCCGAACTTATGGAAAAATCCATCCAGCAAAAAGGCTACACGGCTCATATAGCCTGTGGTCTCCAGCAATGCGATACCCACAAAGAGGATAAGAATATTAGGCAGGAACATGATGACTGCCCCTACACCGGCTATCATCCCATCTGCAATCAAGGAACTTAATTCGCCCTCTCCCAAGACCGATTTAGCCTGATCTCCAAGCCAACCAAAAGCGGCATCAATATAATCCATAGGTACAGAACCTAGTTCAAACGTAAGTTGAAACAATCCCCACATAAAAAATAAGAAAAGTGGTATACCGAGGATCTTGTTGATGAGAAGGTTGTCTATCTTCTGGGTAAGGTTTTTGGCTTTCATTCCTTCCACAGACATCACTTCCATCTTTGCCCCTTTGGCAAAAGCAAAATGTTCATCCGCGAAGATCTCATCCAAGTCTTTGGTGTTATTGTGCAGATAGAGATGATTCAAAGCTTCTCTTACGATAGGCAGCATCTCTATCCAGATAGGTTCATCGTGCATTTTCTTATACACATCTGCATCTTCTTGCAATAACCTTACGGCCAGATGGCGATAAGGAAGTGTACTTTTATAATTTTTCTCTTTTAAAAAGGTAACAATAGATTCTATCTCTTCTTCTATGGGGTCACTATAGACAACCTTTGAGCCTGTCTCTTCTCTCTCATACACTTCAATAATAGCTGCTTTCAGCGCGTCAATACCTACTTTTTGCGAAGCAGAGGTTTTAATACAGGGTACCCCGAGTATGGCAGAGAGTTGTTTTTCATCTATGCTAATGCCTTCTTTTCGTGCCTCGTCATCCATATTGAGGGCAACGATCACTTTCTTACCCGTTTCAAGCAGTTGTGTGGTAAAGAGTAAATTTCTCTGAAGGTTCGTAGAATCCACGACATTAACAATGATATCATACTCATCACTTTGTAAAAAACTCTTGGTGACCTTCTCTTCTATCGTATATTCCGTTAAGGAGTAGGCACCCGGGAGGTCAATGATATGTATCTCATAATCCTTACAGCTGACCTCATCACAAAATGTAAATTCTACTTCTGTTTTATCTACGGTGACCCCTGAAAAGTTACCTACTTTCAGTGTGGCATTGGATATGGCATTAATGAGTGAACTTTTCCCTACGTTTGGCTGTCCTGCCAATGCTATGGTTATTTTTTCCACCTATTTTCCTTATGGAGTGTTATAACCTATATAAATGATAATAATTATCACTTATCTAAATTTTGATGAAGTATAGTCTACCTTCTCTTAAAAAAGTATTAAATTGAGAGTAATTATCAATTTAAGCATCCCGCCATATTAAAATGGCAGACTTTTTAAAAATTCTGCGGCCTGACCACCCAATGCCTTATCAAGCTTTTCCTGTACCTTTTCGTCTATTTTATCCTTGATCAATGCAGAGGTATCTATCGTAATTTTTGGACTATTGACCGACCCTTTGATCTTTCCTCTTACCGTGTGTTCCTCATAGACGAATGAGAATCTGGCTGAATTGGTATTATTGGTCGTATTCATTCTTCCCTGCGTAATATCAATACTGCTTCTTGTCCCTATCGCATGTAATGTATAATCAATGATATTTTTGTTTATATCTGCATGAAACTTTGTCGACGAGAAGATCACACGTGCAGGATCTTTTCCTATCGCCAAGCTTATCATCTTGGTCAGATCATTTGGTTTGATCTGGAATGAGGCGATATCCAGATCTACTACACCTGATTTCTTCTTAAGGTTATAGTTTGCGTTCCCTGAAGCGGATCCTAAAAAGTTCCTCTTATGTCCGAGCGTTCCCAAAATATTTTCCAAAGGTACACTGCTGATCGTACTGGTGAGATCATCCCCTTTAAGGGTATAGTTGATCTTGCCTCCCAAAGAGGTCGTTGCACCCGTGACTTTTACGATTTTGTCTTTAAACAATTCCCCTTGCAAGAGAAGCGGTCCATAGAACTTTTTGCCGATCAGAGGTTGCACCTCCTTTAGACTTGGAATGTCGATAGTATACGCACTTTTCAAGGTTTGATTTTCCGCGTCATAGACCATATTGTCAAACGTGATATCTCCCACGGAACTTTCCACTTTTGCATGGATCATTCCTTTGCCCTCTTTGAATGTTCCTGAAGACTCTACGACCGCATTCATAGTGAATGCTTCGCCTGTCAATTTTTTCATTGCATCGGGCTGGGTTACCAGTTTGCTGCTTTTGAGAGAGAAAGTACCTTCTTCAGGGTCAAGGCTCGTAAAGTCTATATCACTGTCTAGGGTTCCTTTCACGTATACAGGCAATCCGCTCAAGGCAAGTACCTTCTCGACAGAAAGCTCTGATATCTCTACTTTGGCTGTTTTGCTGTCATACGCAAACGCGACTTTTTTACCCAATCCTTCCGTTACACCGGAGATGCTCAGTGTATCCGTAAGATTGAGTGAGCCTTTGGCACTAACAGGTGTAGCTTTCCCATTCTTTGCCTTGGGGATCAATGTATTGATATCATGGACCAGGATATCGTACTCGGAGACCAGAGTATTTTGCTTCAGGTCATATTCGAATGAAGGAAGTGTGATATTGGTCAGTGTTGATTCGACTCTTGCATTTCCGCTAAGCAGTGCATTGTCTATCTCCCCTTTGGATTCAAAAGTAAATGTATTCTCTTCGGGGATCTTGTATCCTGCCATTTTTTCTACAACCTTAGGATTGAATACCCCTTTATCGACCTGTAGCTTATAGGCCCCGGACATCTCTTCCAACTCATCGAACACCAGGTTTCCGCTGAGTTCACCTTTTGCATAGTCAGGCTGTTTAAGAAAAGCAAGAAGCTTCTCCAGGGAAAGTTTCTCTAAAGTGACCTGAGCGGTTTCCCCCAACGCAAAATCGAGCACCCCTCCCAAAGAGCGGCTAGTTCCAGTCACAAGCGTGGCTTCCTCTTTCTTTTCTAACTTCCCTTCTACTTTGAAAGGGCCTGCCAGTTGATTCTTTGTCAAGATACGCATATCTTTCACATCCAGGCGGTAGACTGCTTTGGCTTCATCCGAAGCCATATCCATCACGGCATCTTTGATCTGTAAGGCAAAGAGGTTACTTTGTATATCCCCCACCAATTGGGCACTTTTGCCTTCCAGTGTGGCATCCACTGTTCCCTCTACGTAACTTTTCTTAGGAAGGGTATAGTGATAGAGCTCTTTCACCAATGCCCGATTGAATATGGCTCTGTTCAGGACAATATGCCCATACCCGCTTGCTGCCTCTTCACCGATCTTAGGCATATTGATCTCAACATCTATCTTTCCTTCTGCCAAAGCAGGATACCCTACAAGCTGCAAGACTTCTGAAAAGTGTGCCCCTTTCATGTTGGCAATGATCTTCTGTGCACTCTCATCGATGAGATTGAAGCGGTAGTCTAATGCTGCACCAAGGGCCCTTCCTTTCCCCTCTACATAGATATCTTCGGAAACCCCTTTAAAGTTTCCTTTAATATCTACCTCTTTTAACTTGATCTCCTCATACGAAAAGCTGTCTGTTTTGATCTGATAGGTCCCTTCAAACGACTGGCTCCACAGCTTATGCTGTGTTGCTACATTGACAAAAGCCTGTTTGTTAATGACAAACTCCAGAGTGGATCTCCCCGAATCCAGCTTGAATCTGTTGACCTCAACAGGTAACCCTATATTCTCTTCTAACGTCTCTTTGACATAGGGCTTTAACAACTCATTCCCTTTTTGACTGAAAATGAAAAAAGAGAGGCCCGTTACAGTGAGCAATAGAAACAGTACTATCGAAAGTGTGATTTTAAGTATTTTATTCATGCCCTATTATACTAAAATAAACATAGAAGTGCTAGAATACCTCCATGCATTTTACATTCGGTTCACCTTATCTATTGGCGCTACTGTTACTCTTACCCTGTTTCCTTTGGTGTAAACAGTATAGTAAACCCTACTATTTCCCCAAGTTGGCATGGGTGACGCGACAGAGTCCTCTTTTGAGCTGGGAGCCATGGCTGAAAATGGCCCTGTTCACACTGATGGTCTTTGCCCTTGCAAAACCTTTTGTCTATGATGCGAGCTCGGATCAGCACAAAAAAGGACGGGACCTCGTCCTGGCTATTGATGCAAGCGGTTCTATGGCACAGAGCGGATTCCATGTGAAAGACCGATTTAAAACCAAATATGAAATCACCACCGAACTCTCCAAAGACTTCATAGCAAAACGCTTTGATGACAATATGGGGGTGGTTGTCTTTGGTACCTTCGCTTATACCGCTTCTCCTCTGACCTACGACCTTGAATCACTCTCGTATCTGCTTGAGATGACCAATGTCGGACTTGCGGGAGAGAGTACGGCCCTGGGTGATGCTATCATGCAGTCCATCCGTACCCTTTCTTATGGTGAGGCACAAAACAAAGTGATCATCCTGCTTACAGACGGATATCACAATGCAGGTCAAAGCTCGCCTAAAGAAGCCGTAAGTAAAGCCAAAGAGTTAGGCATCAAGATCTATACCATAGGGATAGGGAAAAAATCTGATTATGATGTCTCTTTGCTTGAAACCATCGCTAAACAAAGTGGAGCTAAGAGTTATGCCGCCTCTTCTGCAGAAGCCCTTTCCAAGGTCTACGACGAGATCAATGCCCTGGAACCAAGTGCGATAAGAAGTGAAAACTACCTCAACCAAAGAGTGCTCATACTCTACCCTCTGGTACTGGTGTTCATTCTGCTTTTACTCTGGGTACTTGGCACTAGAAGGAGTGAGAAATGACACTGCTTTATCCAAGCTTTTTATGGTTTCTAATCCCCTTGACTATACTCTTATGGAGCGGTTCACGCAAGCTGGTACAGATGGTACATCTCATCATCCTTATGCTTATCGTGCTCTCACTTGCACGCCCTATCCAAGAAGAGGCCCTCCAGGAAGCAAGTATAGAAGCCAAGGACATTATCATTGCCCTGGATGTCTCATACTCCATGAAAGCTACGGACATCATTCCAACACGTTATGACTTTGCCAAAGAAACCATTGCTTCCCTTCTGGAGGAAAATCCGAGTGACAATATCATGCTCATTGCCTTTACAACGAACCCTTTACTGCTCTCTCCTCCTACCACGGATCATGCACTGATCAACATTGCTCTTAAAAATCTCAATCCAGAGTTCATCCTTACCAAGGGAACCTCTCTTGAAAAACTCTTTAAGAAACTTGCTACCATGAAAATGGGTCATAAAAACCTTATACTTATCACCGATGGGGGAGAAGAAGAGGATCTTGAAACCCTGACAACAATACTGCAAACTTCGGATATCTCTTTAACGATTTTAGCATTGGGAACCACACAGGGAACCACCATCCAAAACAAGGACGGGAGCCTGCTCAAAGACAAAGATGACAACCTTGTCATTTCACGTGTCAACCCTCTTTTGGAATCACTCTCTTCCTCTGTCTCAGGTACTTACTTGACTGCCTCAAATACACCCAAAGCAACCGCAGAGAAGATCAATGATGCATTAACGGAGAGCGAGAATGAAGCACAACGTATAGAAAAGATGCAACGCCATTACCTCGAGCTCTATCAACTGCCTTTGGGATTGGCTCTTCTCTTGTTCCTTATGGTACATACACGTGCTGTCAAATACTTGCTCATACTCTTTACCCTTCTAGGGGTACAGGCTGAAGCTTCTATGCTTGACAACTACCATCTTAACCGTGCTTACAAAAACTACAAAGCCTCTGATCTTAATGAGACAAAAAAACAGATACAGCAGATAAAGATCCGTTCTTTGCAGAGTCAAATGCTACTGGCAAATGTCTACTACAAACAGCGTACTTTTAAAAAAGCGATCCAAACCTACAAATCTATCCGTTCTACTTCTCCAAAGATAAAGCAACAGCTCTATTACAACATTGGCAATGCCTATGCGATGCAAGAAGCATATGATAAAGCCAAAGTGTACTATACTAAAGTCTTACAGTTAGGTGAAGATCCAGATGCAGCACATAATCTACGTCTGGTAGCACTCCTTAGTGACCAGAAGAGTGCAGACCTTGGTATCGCCCACCCTAAATCACAAGACTCCTCTTCAAGTAAAAGTGAATTACAAGAAGATGATGATAAAGAGTCAAACAGTGAAGATGAACCCAGTTCAGGAAGTGGTGGAGGCGGAGAGAGCCAAACAAAAAAAGCGCAGGAGAAGAACAAGCTTTTAGATGCAGGAAAGCAAGAGCAGCACCCCCTGGGCTCTAAAGTCTATGAACTTATCAATAAAGGATATATACGTGAAACACAACCTTGGTAAAAGCTCATTACATCTTTTCTTTCTTCTTCTGAGCTTTCTTACACTTCAGGCAGAAGATTTTACCTATACATTTAATGTAGATCAACCGACGCCTTATGTCAAAGAGCCCGTTATGCTTACTCTTGATCTCAACCAAACCAACCATGATGTCGTTATGCTCTTTAACTTTGACATTAAAAAAAGTGAAGATTACACATTCCAAAGACTTGACATCCGTAAAACCGAGCATTATCATGATGCCAAAATACATTATGTCTATCTCATCTACCCTTTAAGATCTGGAGATATCAACATTACATTCGACCTCATCAAGAAAGTAACAACTGATGAGAGTCTAGCCTACAGTTTCTCCGGAGACAGAGACAATGTGAAGAAATTGGTGACCAAGGACACACCTTTCGACCTACCACCTTTACAACTACAGGTCAAGCCGCTTCCCGAGGGGACAGTGCTTGTAGGAAACTTTGCCTTGACCTATGAAATCAAAAAAAATCAAGCCAAAGCCTATGAACCTCTGCCTTTCCAGGTGAGTATCAAAGGAAAGGGTTATCCCCCGCTAGTAGAGACACTGCTTCCAAAAGAGGGGAACTTTACACGCTTTACAGAAAAGCCTATTGTGAAATCTGTAGCGACCAAAGGAGGAACACAAAGTACAGTGACCTACCCGATGGCACTTTCGCATGATCAAAGCTTTATCCTCCCACCTATCGTGCTCAAAGCCTTTGATCCTAAAACAGATAAAGGTTACATACTTGATATCCCTTCACAACATTTTGACATTGAACCAGTGGAGTCCCATGATTTGGTTGATACGGTCGATGCACCGGAGGCTGCAAAGGAAGAGCGGTCCTGGTTAAGTACACTTCTGGGTTACATCGTAGCATTTATTGCAGGGTATATCAGTGCGCTTAGCTGGAGATGGACTAAGAAAAAGAGACAAAAAGGGCACCACCCTTTGGTAGAGAAAATACGGAATTGTAAAGATGAAAAAGCATTGCTGCAGGTACTTATCGCAGCAGACAACAGGCATTTTAGCTCCAGTATAGAGAAACTAGAAGATTCTTTATATGGAAATGGTAAAATCAATTTGAATAAAGTTAAACAAGAGGCAGAAGAACAGATATGAATGAAAAGATAAGCACACTCAAAAAAGAGATAAGCAAAGCTGTGATAGGTCAGGAAGCGATGGTTGAGGGATTACTCATAGGATTGCTTTGTGATGGGCATATCCTTGTGGAGGGTGTACCTGGACTTGCAAAGACCACAACGATCAATGCGCTCTCACGTGCCCTGGGATTAGAGTCCAAACGTATCCAGTTCACGCCTGACCTTTTGCCTTCGGATATCATCGGAGCACAGATCTATAATCCCCAAGACCATAGCTTCAGTATCAAAAAGGGTCCGCTCTTTGCACACCTCCTCTTAGCGGACGAGATCAACCGTGCTCCTGCCAAAGTGCAATCTGCCCTGCTTGAGGTCATGCAGGAGAGACAGGTCACCATCGCAGAAGAGACCTTTAAACTTGAACGGCCGTTTCTGGTCATGGCAACACAGAACCCCATAGAACAAGAAGGGGTCTACGCTCTTCCAGAAGCACAGCTGGACCGTTTTATGATGAAGATCGTCGTACAACACAACAGTGAAGCCCAAGAGCTGGAGATCATGCGAAAAGCAGCCAGTAAAAGTTTTGGGGAAGTAGAGACCGTGTTGAGTGTAGAAGATCTCTTCGTCCTTCAGGAAGAGATAGGGAAGATCCACATCGATGAAGAGCTGGAACGCTATATGGTGCAGATCATCACTGCGACAAGAGAACCTCTAAGATTCGGATTAGATGAGATCGCTGAAAACATTATGTTTGGAGCAAGCCCAAGAGCCTCTATAGACCTTTACAAGGCAGCCAAAGCTAAAGCCTTTCTGCGTGGTAATGACTTTGTCACTCCTGCAGACATCGGGTATGTGATACACAATGTCCTTCGTCACCGTATTGTACTCTCCTATGAGGCCAGAGCTAAAGGTATACATGCAGATGAGATCATCACTGCTATCATTGAGACATTGCCGATACCTTAATGCATACAGCCCTTAAAGCACTCCAACTCAAAGCCAGACACCAGGTATACACCCTCCTTAGCGGGCACAACCTCTCTAAGCTCTATGGAGAGGGGTATGATTTCTCTGAACTCAGAGAGTACCAGGTGGGGGATGACATCCGTAAGATCAACTGGACCATCTCGGCAAAGTTGGGTCGTCCGTATATCAAAGAGCTGCATGCCAACCGGGAACTCTCCGTCGTTGTGGCTGCCTTTATGGATGCCAGCCTCTATTTTGGCTCAGGCAATGCCAAACAGAAGAAGCTTACAGAAGTAGCCACCATTCTAGGCTATGCTGCGCAGCAGAACAATGATCTCTTTACCGGGATATACTATACACAGGAGCAGACCCATGCGACCCCGCCGACCAAGCAGCTCTATCACATAGAACAGTTCTCACAAACCCTCTACAGTGCGTCTGTACTCAATACTACCCTGGACCATAATGCTGCGATCCAGGACCTTTTCAAAAGACTGCACAAACCTTCACTTCTGTTTATTTTGAGTGACTTTTTAGAAGAGATGGATCTCTCTTTACTATCGCAAAAACACGAAGTGATTGCAGTGATACTCCGGGACAGAGAAGAAGAAGTGCCTAAAAAACTGGGTGAAGTTACACTCTCCCATCCACAAGATGGCAAAAAGATGGATACCTATTTTGGCCAAAGAAGTATAGAGAAGTATCTTGCAAAACTCAAAGAGAACGATGAGAGACTGGGTGAACATTTTGCCCACTATGACATCCGTTCTGTCAAGATATTCACAGATGACGAAGCCGTAAGCAAACTGGTGGGTCTGTTTGTATAGCCTATATATTTTAGCTTCAGATAAACAATAAGTAGACAAACACCACAAACAAGATCACATGCAGAAAACCTTCAAGCATGTTGGTTTCCCCGTCATTAAAGTTCACGATACTCACAAGCAGGGTTAATCCCAGCATCACCCCTTGCACCGGTGTGATAGCAAGGTTAAGGTCCATACCCATGTAACGTGTCACAAGTATCACAGCAGGTACCGTTAAAAGTATGGTTGCCAGCGAAGCCCCCAAAGCGATATTGACAACAGTCTGCATACGGTTATCCAATGCCGCACGCACCGCAGTAATGAGCTCTGGCGCAGCGGAGATAATAGCTACGCCCACTGCAGCGATAGAGAGAGGCAGTCCGAAGGTTTTCATCGTATTTCCCATAAATACGGCCAAAATTTCCGAAAGCACCCCGATCATAATGATGGCCACGACCAAGTTCACACTGTGGTACCATCCGTTGATCTTATGCGGGTTAGGTATACAGTGTCCCTCCTCGTCACATACTTCCTCTGCTTCATGTTCATACTCAAAAAAGTATTTGTGTGAGGCTACCTGAATACGTGTAAAGGTGATATAGAGCAGTATGAACATCACCACATTGAACATCATATAATTGTCGATATGGGCTGCATCCATAAAGTGCGGTACCACCATCGCGATACCTATAGCAACAAGCAGCATCGAGAGATAAGAGTTTGAAGAATCCACATTGTAGGGCTGTTCACCATACTTGATCCCCCCTATGATCGCTGCGAGTCCCAGTAAGGCATTGATATCCAGCATAATAGCCGCATAGATGGTATCACGTGCCAGTACAGGATTATGCTCATGTACCATCATAATGGCAATGATAACGATCTCTACTACCACGGCAGAGATGGTCAGGATCAGCGTCCCATAAGGCTCACCGAATTTTTCAGCCAGCATCTCTGCATGGTGTGCTACGGACATCGCTGCATAGATAATGACTGCAAACAACACAGAAAAACCTATAAGGTTCCCAACCGTGGATGCTACTAATGTATGTTCGAAAAACGTAATGCCAAAATACGCGATGATCGCGGCAAAGAGGCTATACTCTTTTGAAAAATCTTTAAGAAGTTGCATTATTTCAGGATATCCTTATAGCTTTTATTGGCATTGAACTTGAGCTTATCCTCTACGCCCATAATGCGTTCATCCCCTGCTCTATAGGCTTTTTTCAAACGTTTTGTGATCTTGGCCTGTTCTTTCTCATTCGTGATTTTGTGCTGCTTGAAGAATTTCTTGAGCCCTATCCAGCGCTCTTCTTCAGCATCCATACTCTCTTCTTCAGAGATCACTTCTATCGCTTCTTGGGATTTTTTCTGCTCTAACTGATGGACATAGAGTGTACGCATCTCATAAAATGCCTCTTTGAGCAAATCTATCTCCCCTTTGAGTGTGGTTGAGATCTGTTTATTGGACTTCTTGAGGTCTTTGACGGTGCCTTTAAGTACCGAGATCGTTTCATCTTTGGCTTTAAGCAATGCTTTATAGTCTTTGACATCTGCAGGAGGTAGAGTAGTTTGTGTTGAGATTGACTTCTTAGGTATGACCGTTGTCTCTTTTTCACGAGAGGGTGTCTCTTCTGTACTCTCATTGTCAACCACAATGTAAAGCTTCCCCTCTACATTTTTTGCTGTCAATATTCCCCGCTTGATCTTCGCATAGACTGCTTGCCGTGAGATACCCAGCTCCTGTGCATACTCAGCAGGCTTCATCAACTTTTCCATACTCTCCCCTATTTACAGTTTTGTAAATGATAGCATAAGTTTTATGAAAGGCTTACAGGGAGAATAAAAGATATGAGATGCCCAACTTCTTTCAGAAAGTAACTATTTCAATTGTGGTTTGTTTATTATCTGTTAAGCGATGTTCACTATACTTTATAAAGGTCCATGAAACAACAATAGAGTCTGGAATTATAACAGACAACATACATGATACAACACAAAGGATACCATGATGGAACATGTGAAAGATGTATTAAAAACCTCGTTGGAGGAACTGGAAAGAGTACTGGATACTAAAACAGTCGTAGGAGAACCGATTGTCATAGAGGGCAATACACTTATTCCACTGATCAGTATCGGATTTGGTTTTGGTGCCGGAGGTGGTACCGGAAAGTGCAAAAAAAGTGACGAAGAGGGAATTGGAGCCGGTACTGGAGGTGGCGGCGGTATTAGGCCGGTTGCCCTCGTGATCATTAACAAAGACGGTGACGTAAGGGTTGAGTCTATCAAAAGCGGTATGGCTTCGGCATTCGAACATATAGGCGAAGCTATCGGTAAAGCGATGCAAGAGAAGCAGGAAAAAGACAAATAGCATATACTAATATGTGATTGGAGAAAGGATGGAGATCATAGCAATTTTGATCGGCTTTCTGCTCTTTGTTCTGATTTTGCTTTCTATCCCTGTTGATCTGGAATTCTATCTGAAAAGAGATGAAGCATTAGAGTACCGGGCAGAACTGTGTCTACTGTTTGGTCTTATTACTATCGATATGGCCAAGCAGAATCAGAAAACAAGAAAAAGAACATTACCAAAAAAGAAAAAAAAGAAAAAAATCTGCATCTGGTGTCATTGAGAGAAAGCAAAAGATTTATAAAGCGACTGATGAGGCTTGTCCGGGATCTTTTTCACGATTTACAGATCAAAGATTTACGCATGCATTGGCACTTTGGACTGGGTGATCCAGCAGATACCGGAATGCTTTTAGGCTTACTGCAGCCTATGCTACTTCCCTGGAACAATGCAACACTCAGTGCAGATTTTCAAGAAGCCGTCCTTGAAGGCTATTGTAAAGCAGAGGTTCGTATTTTTCCGATTCGGATATTAGGTTATATTCTAGCTTTTATTTTTTCAGGGGCAACAATACGTGTTATAAAAAATGCTCTGATCAAGTAGTCACAGTCATGACAAAGGAGACACAATGGAACATCAAGAAGCTTATCAAAAAGCTAAAAAAAGAGCAGAAGCAAAATTTGGATTTTACATTCATTTATCGGTTTACATAGCTGTATCAATTTTACTTATTGTTATAAACCTAAGTTCATCCACCCAATACCTATGGTTCAAGTGGCCACTCATGGGATGGGGCATCGGTGTATTTTTTCATGCTTTGGGAGTCTTTGTTTTTTCTGGAAGACCATCTCTCACAGAGAAAATGATTGAAAAAGAGATGAAGAGAGAAGCCTTAAAGAAGAAATAAATGCAACATCCATCTGATAGTCAAATTAAAACGAAATGTTATCAATAGAGTATTTAGATTAGATATAAAAAGGTTAATCAATGAAGATCACGCACTATCTCTATAACGCATTTTTAATAGAGGATGGCAGTACAAAAATCGCTATCGATCCCGGACAAAACCTCTGGATATTTAAACTCCAAAGTCTGATTCCACAGTCAGAGTGGCACGATATCACGCATATCCTGATCACCCATGGAGACCCCGATCATCACTGGCAGTCCGATAGAGTAGCAAAAGTCTCCGGTGCTCCCGTTATCTGTGGTAAGGGACTCACTAAAATCGAAAATGGAAAAACTCTTGTGATAGACCCACGAGGCAGAGAATTAACATCTTGGATTACATATGAAAACCTTTATCCTTTGGATGTTGGAGAATCAGTTACTTTAAATGATGTCAAGATAGAAGCTATCAAAACCGTGCATGGCCAGATATCCATTCCCATTTTAGGATTTAAGATAAAAAAACAACCAGGTCTCGGTGAGAGAACAGGTATTGGATCTATGGGGTTTAAAATCACCATTGGTAATAAGAGTATTGTGAATCTCGGAGATACACTACTTTTAAAAGAATGGGAAGGATTAAAACCTGATGTCCTTATGCTACCCATCGGAGGTCTGGGCAATAATACATGGACGATGGATATACATGATGCTATTGAAGCAGTCAAGTTGATAGCTCCAAAGATCGTTATCCCATGTCACTATAATGTCCCTTTTTTGTGGATCAAAAAAATGGCTGTGACAGATGACCAACTTTTTAAAAGGGAAGTGGAGAAACTGGGCACTGAGTGTGTAATTCTCAGAATGGGTGACTCAGTCGAGTTGTAAAATGATAAATAAACAAAATCCTATCATGATCTGGTTGAGTTTTGTTGTCCGGATGATTTTATTTGCCGTTGGTTTGATGTGGCCAGCTGGTACCTTTATATGGTGGGAAGCCTGGATATTGGTTGGACTCTGGTCTATCTATGGAGTTGCCACAACGACTTACTTATTACGCAATGATCCTGCTTTACTTGTAGAACGATTGAAGCTCGTACCTCTATAAGGATCAAAAGGTTTGGGATAAGGTCTTAATGCTTCTTTTTTTTATTGTAGGTATTGGTCTTTATCTACTTCCCGGTTTTGATGTTATGCGTTATGCGTGGAGTGAACCTTTACCGTTATGGATAAGAATTACTGCAATGTTTGTACATGTACCCTGCTTTGTACTTCTAATTTGGATAATGCGTGAGAACACTTATCTATCACAGGTAGTAAAAATTGATAAGGATCGTGTCCATAAAGTGATCAGTACCGGCCCTTACGCTTATGTCCGTCACCCCATGTATACTGTAACAATCATTTTACTGTTCGCTGTTCCCTTAGCACTTGGGTCTCGGTTGACATTAATTCTTTCATTATTTTTGACGATGTTGTTGATTGTTCGAACTTACCTCGAAGATCATACATTACACACTGAACTAGAAGGCTATTCAAAGTATGCTAAACAAACAGTTTACCGACTAATTCCAGGGATCTGGTGAGTATCAGGAAGAATTTGCAAGAACTGACATTATTTACTGAAATGAAACCTTATGAATTTATATATTTTATAAGGTTTTCTCTTCACACTAGTTTCACACTTCTATTTTATACTTCATCTGAATTTGGATAAAGCGTTTCTGATTTGAATATCAGATAAGCATTACAAAAAAATTAAAAGGATTTATAATGAAAAAATTAACAGCAATCTTACTTCTAACAATCGGTTTAGCTTCAAGCGCTATGGCACATCATCCTGCACCAGTAGATCAAGCCGGCACAGGAATACCAGATAATTCTGGACACTGGGATGCACTGCTTGGTGGAATGTAACATAGACTAGTTCATTATATTAATATATTTTGGATAAGAAAAAGCAAGGCGTATCCTAAAGCTAGGGTATGCCTTTTTTTATTTTCTCTTAGTCTACATAAATATATAACTTCACACTTACCTGCTAACCGTTATTGTTTAATGGGCTTCCAGTATAGGTTATATCATTCTTGCTTTCCTTGGTGCTAAAGTGTAAAGGTACCACATTAATAGATTATATGTAAAAAATGAAAACCTTATAATCTAACATATTTTATAAGGAATATGATTTTTTGAGTTTATATGTATTAGTTAAGAGATTTGTATATTGTTAGAGGTTTATAAATAAAGTAAAAACAGTTAATTTACTTTTGTGTCCCGTCGAGTACGGGGACAAAGAGACACTGTTCGATCGTTTCAGAAGTGATACGGCCGTTTTTCTTATAGTATCGTGTGATAATATGATAATTTTCTGCCTCTTCCACCGGGGCCACCATTATACCGCCTTCAGCCAATTGTTCAAAAAGCACTTCCGGTATCTCTTTGGCTGTTGCCGAAAAGAGTATACGCTCAAATGGAGCATACTGCTTCCATCCTCTTTGCCCGTCATCAAAACGTGTAATGATATTGTGCATTTCCAGTGTAGAAAAACGGTTTTTTGCCTCTTTAAGAAGCTCATCGATACGCTCTATGGTGAAGACACGACGACAGATCTTACTGAGTATCGCTGCTTGATACCCACTTCCACAGCCGATCTCAAGCACGGAGTCAACACCTTCGAGCTCCAAGTGTTGTGTCATTTTAGCAACGGTTAGAGGTGAGGATATCCACTGGCTTGCCGCTAAAGGGAGGGCTTCAAGCTGGTAAGCAAGGTGTTTAAATTGTGAAGGGACAAAGGTCTCTCTGTCAACAGCTAAAAATGCTTCTCTGACATGCGTATCCAATGCAAAGTGTTTTTCTATCTCTGCCACAAGATTTTGTCGCTGTCTCTCTTTTATCATCAATTCAAGTCCCTCATCCCAAATAATGCAGAAATTCTACCTAAAATCTAGTTAAAAAGGCTTTTTCGCTTATTCCGGAGACCGGGTTTTCTAATCCATTACTATATAGCGACGCATTTTTTTGATCTCTCTGAAGTCTATGCGTCCCTCTACTGCTTCCAACCCATCATTCATTGTAACCTCCCCAGTAGGTGAGATAATGGAGGAGGAACTTGCCATATCTTCATCACAAGAGTTTGAGACGACAACATAACATTGGTTCATCACCGCCAAAGCACGTGAGAGCACTTCCAGGTGTGTTTTACGCTGTTTTCCCCATCTAGAGGGGACAAACACCACATCTGCTCCTTCTACCTGTGCCCATAACTCTTTAAACCGTAACTCAAAACATATCAGTATCGCATACTTCACCCCATCAATCTCAAAAGGTTTGATCTTCTTCTTTTTCCCTTCGAGGAAATAGAGATCCTCATCTCCCAATTTAAAGAGTTTCACCTTCTCCTGTCGATGTACGATCTTATGCTTATGGATCACCACTGCCTGATTGATAAAATGCTCACCCTCTTCAAGTATAAGTGTGAAGACTACGATCTGTTCATTCACCTCTTTTTTCAGTGTTTTTAATGCATTGGCAGAAAATTTTGCAGCTGTGGCCATATGTTCATAATCAAATCCGGTCAAAAAGACTTCCGGTGCCACGACAATATGCTTATCTTGATGTTCTTTTAGATGGTAAAGCAGTGTATCCAGGTTTTCCTGATACCGTTTGTAAGAAGGAAGCTGTAACGTCACAACTTCCATGGTTTTAGGCAAGATCAACATCTGAAGACCTAAAAGTCATCCAAATCCAGACTTCCTTTGGAGTAGTTTGTTACATTCCCTTCAAAGAAGTTCGTTTTTTGATCATTAAACTGTGAAAAGTTATCTACCCATTTAATAGGATGTTCCACATTATAGATTTTTTCAAGACCTACAGCATGTAGCCTTTTGTCAGCAAGATATTGAATATACTGTGTGATGATATCATCTGTAAGCCCCAGGATTTGTCCTTGCGTGATATAGGCTCCCCATTCACACTCAAGTTTTACTGCGGATCTGAACATTTCATACACTTCATCAATCAGCTCTTTGGTAAAAAGTTCCGGTCTCTCTTTTCTTGTAGAGTTGATCATGTTCTGGAACAGAAGAAGGTGTGTTACCTCATCTCTTTGAATAAAACGTATCATCTGAGCTGTTCCAAGCATTTTATCTGAACGAGCAAGCGTATAGAGGTAGGCAAATCCACTATAGAAATAGATACCCTCAAGAATCTGATTGGCGAACATCGCTTTTACGATATTGGTATCTGTAGGATTGGCTGTAAGCTCTTCATACACCTTTGCTATGGCATCATTTTTAGTTTTGAGCATCATATCTCTTCTCCAGAGCTCATAGATCTCTTTTGAATTTGTCGATATACTGTCTACCATCACAGCATAACTTTGGGAGTGTAATGCTTCTTCAAATGCCTGTCTTACCAAGATAAGATTGACTTCTGGAGATGTAATGAATGGGTTGATATTATCCATAATATTGTTGGTCTGAAGTGAGTCCATAAAAATAAGCTGTGCCAGTACTTTATCATACGCTGACTTCTCTGCATCTGTAAGATTTTTATAGTCATTGACATCACGGGTCATATCCACTTCTTTAGGGAACCACGTGTTGTTCAGCATCATCTCCCATAGATTATAGGCCCATTGGTATTTGATGTCATTGAGTTCAAATATCCCTGTAGGATCACCACCAAATATCTTACGTTCACCTGTTTTTTCTTCTGAATCAGGATTGTATATTCTTTTTCGTTCCATCTGTCCACCTTGATAATTTATTCATCTATTATTTTAAAACATTATACACATTTTGGCTGATGATTTAGTAAGAATAAGTCGATGAATGATTGATAAAAAAACAAACCCAAATGAGTGTTTGAGCTTGCACTGGTCAGACCCTCAACATCTACTGTCTACGTCGGTGACGGTGAGGTACCAAAGGTCTGAAGAAATGCCCTAAGACACATAAACATTTACACAGGAGGGTTTAGTCATCCCATTTATGTTTATGTGGGGTTCGTTCCAAATAATCATGATCATAGTCGTCATCATCATAGTATTCGTCATCTGCATCCGCCCATCCGAAAAATTCATCCGTAAAGACCTTATCATATCCCATCCCGACAAGCATCTCGTCAAGTTTTGGATAATCTGTGCCTTTCGTTCTACAATAATCCATAAGCGTTTGCATATCCTCTTTTCCAACCCCGTTTACTTTCAAAGCAAACTCAATCTCTTGGAAGGTCATCCTACCCTCTCCTCATTTTAAATCACTGCCATATAAACAGCTTCTCTGGAAGTTTTATCTTTCTATCCATATTGGAATTATATGTCAAAATTTGAGATTTTAAGCTAAAAAAAATCTTAATTTTTATAAAAAAATAATGCTGGCATTTTTATCGTAAATGATCCCATTTATATGAATATATATAAGCGTATCTAAAAAGGTAACTTTTCATTGGGAAGTATATTTGAAAAAAGGAGATGCATCTATCAAGGGAAAGTAATGATGCATACAAAGTGAAAAGCTACCTAGAAAGCCTGAAGTATCAAAAAGGGATAAGAATCCTTCATGACTTTCATAGCGTGAGTATAACTTCATTGTATGAAGTAAGTATGAAGTGTGTTTACTAATACCTGAAAGAGAATGATTTCTATATCTACACTGCCATTTTTGTTTGGCTGAGGATTTGAGACAAGATAGCTTTAGTATGTTTCGAACTCACTTAAAGGAGAGTATCCCACAGTCTATGTGAATACCATATAAAACCAAAAGCTATCAGAAAACCATCGAGGCTTATAAAAGGGAGGGAGGAGGAACCTCAGTGGTTTTCATGCTGCTATGATACTCTTCTTGTGTGTAATGAATGTGAAATTTATAGATGATCAAAAAATAATTATTTCATCGCCAATTTGCCCAATTTTTTCTGCCTAAAATAAGCGTCTTTTTTATTTTTTTCATACCTAAGGTTAAAAAATGGTTTAAAGTGGATTATTCTTTGAATTAGATAGGATTATGAGTATTTTAAAGGTTTCATGTACTTTTTCATTCATCATTCTGGTACTGATATAGAAATTTAGAAATTTATATTGTAAATAAGTTGAGAAATGTAAAGTAGTTTGGATTTTAAAGAAAGAGCATAAAACCTATTCATAAAGGTAACTTACGAACTAAAATAAAATCATAGATCTTATTTTAGTTCATAGTAGTCATTATTCGTCAAAAATACGTTAGAGAGCTCCACATATTTTTTATAAATATTATCACTATTCATTAATAGAAAATCTTGCAAATGTTGTCTATGCTCTCGAGTATTAGCAGACATATATATTTTATCCAGTGTTCTGATTAGATAATCAACCCACTTTCGATCCTTTTCCGACATAACGCTATGTCCGGAAATGTAATCTAACTGTGTTCTTACATTCTCGGCTCTCGAAAATAGTATGGATGCATCTAGTATATTCATACTTGTCATTACTGACAACCGACACATTCCATAGATCTATCTTCAACATCATTGGAAGATTCAGGAGACTGAGATCTTAGATAGTAGGTAGACTTCAATCCAAACTTCCAGGCATTCATATAAATCTCATTGAGGTATTTACCGCTTGCTTTATCCAGCGTAATAAAGATATTCAGACTCTGTCCCTGGTCTAACCATTTTTGTCTGATCGCTCCTGCTTTGACAAGAAGGTTCTGATCAAGATCATAACTAGGCGTATAGTACTGCCAAGTGTCTGCAGTCAGATTCGGTGCAACAACGGGGATAAGTCCGGAAAGGTTTTCTTCAAACCACTTTCTTTTATAGACCGGTTCGATCGCTTGTGTTGTACCTGTCAAAATAGAGATAGAACTTGTCGGTGCGATAGCCATCAGGTAACCGTTTCTCATACCGTCTGATTTCACCTTTTCTTTCAGCCCCTGCCAGTCATGGGTATATCCAAAGAGACCGCCTCTGTCAACAAGTTTACATGCATTCTCATTGGCTTTATCAATAGGGAAAATACCTTTGGACCAGTCTGAACCCTCAAAGTTCGGATAACATCCTTTCTCTAATGCCAAATTACTCGATGATTCAATGGCATAATAAGAGAATGACTCCATCACTTCATCTATCTTCGTAAAGTGGTCATGACTTCCCCACTCTATCTGATGTTCTGCAAGCATTTGTGACTCACCCATCACACCTAGACCGATAGATCTTGACTTTTCATTGGTCTTCTTTACTTTTGCCAAAGGGTAGAAGTTCAGGTCTATCACATTGTCAAGCATACGGATCGCCGTAGGAACAACACGCTCCATATCTTCTTTTGTATTGACTTTGGCAAGGTTGACAGAAGCAAGGTTACATACCGCTGTATCACCATCCGTTTTCTCTTTGTCAACGATCCATATCTGCTTACCATTAAGGCTGTCAAGTGCTGTCACCTTTTTAGCCGGTTTAGTTGTTCCGTTGTCTACAGTGAGCATCTCATCTTCATCATAGGCTGCAGTCGTTCCATCCTCGAATGTGAAACGAGTTTTATAGGTGTTCGGCGCAGTGTTTTGGAAAATCTCCGTACAGAGGTTTGTACTTCTGATAATACCTGCATGCTTGTTAGGGTTTGCTCTGTTGGCTGTATCTTTAAATGTAAGGAACGGGTTTCCTGTTTCAAAGTAAGATCTCAGCATCTCTTTCCAAAGGCTTTTCGCAGAAATTCTCTCCCTAGTGATCTTATCATCCGAATTTTCAAGCTCTATATAGCGTGCTTCGAACGCTTCACCGTAAAGTGTTGTCAACTCTGTCACTTCAAATGGATCAAAGAGCGTCCACATCTCATCTGCTTCTACCCTTTTCATAAAGAGGTCATTGAGCCAGATCGCAGGGAAGAGGTCATGTGCTCTACGTCGCTCTTCACCAGAGTTCTTTTTCAAGTCAAGGAAGTCACGTACGTCAACATGCCACGGCTCTATGTAAACAGCGATAGCCCCTTTACGTGTACCAAGCTGGTCAACCGCAATGGCAACATCATTGGCTATCTTGAGGAAAGGTACGATACCGCCTGCAGCATGCTTATGACCATCGATATATGAACCCATACCACGGACCAGTGACCAGTCCCAACCGATCCCACCACCGAATTTAGAAAGCAATGCCATCTCTTTGTATCCGTCAAAGATACCTTCAATATTATCTGGTGTTGAACCGATGTAACATGAGCTCAGTTGGTGTCTCGGTGTTCTTGCATTAGAGAGTGTTGGTGTTGCCGCCATCACTTCAAATTTACTCAAAATGTCATAAAACTTTTTTGCCCATGTTTGACAGTCAAACTCATTTTGTGCCAGGAACATAGCCACACCCATAAAGAGTTGCTGAGGCAGCTCAATAGGTGTTCCGTTACGGTCTTTTAAAAGATATCTGTCATAGAGTGTACGAATACCCAAGTAGTTGAACTGAAGATCACGCTCAGGCTTAATGTAATCGTTAAGGTCGTCAAGGTCATATTTGTCTTTAAGTCCAAGAACGACACGTCCTTCTTTCTCTCCACGTTCAAAATGTTCACGCAGATGGTTATACCCTGTAAAACCCGTTACTCTATGGTAGAGATCGTAAAGAAAAAGTCTAGCGGCAACAAACGTCCAGTCCGGTCTGTCAATATCTATCTTGTCAACTGCCGTTTTAATCAGTGTTTGCTGTATCTCTTGAGAAGAGATCATATCACGAAATTGTAGCTTGGCGTCTACCTCAAGTTCACTTTGACTTACCCGCACAAGTCCCTCTACTGCTGCGGCTGTATACTTCTGAATTTTTCCTACATCTAAGGTCTCTACTCTACCATTTCGTTTAACAACTCTGATCATCTTTTCCCTGTCCTTTTGTGTTGCTTTGTCATCGTTTTTTATGACATTGATTAATCCGATTTTACTCAAATTTACCTTGTGTATTTTTGAAAAGTTGTATCATTTTTAGGCATCTTTTTTATAAGATTTGGTGATAGCATTTAAAAGGCTCTCTGGCAGGGAGTTTGCAAAAAGTATAAGGGGTATTTATAGTAGGGGAAAGGTCGAAAAAGCGATAGTATCTATCTCTATTTACCGTGGACGAAGTGCCCACGATATGATCTATTTATTTAAAGACTCTTTTAAAAATAGCATCTACATTTTTAGTGTAGTAATCATAATTAAAACACTCTCTTATCTGCACTTCTGAAAGTTTAGATCTTAACTCTTCATCTGCAAGTAAGTGTCCCAGGTATAAAGATTCACCTTCATCATTGGTCGTTGGTTTGCCTTGTTGGATCTCTTCCCATACTTTCATTGCATTTCTTTGAACGATCTTATAGGCGTCTTCTCTACTTACACCCGCTTTAGGAAGCTCAAGCAATACTCTTTGAGAGAAAACCAACCCACCAGTCAAGTTAAGGTTCTTCATCATGTTCTCAGGCATAACTGTAAGGTTTGCAATGACACTGTTCATTCTGTGCAGCATAAAGTCTGAAGTGATAAACGCATCTGGAAGCCAAAATCTCTCAGTAGATGAGTGAGAGATATCTCTTTCATGCCAAAGCGCTACATTCTCCATAGCCGGAGCAGCATAGGCTCTGATCATTCTTGCAAGACCCGTGATATTTTCCGTAAGGATCGGGTTTCTTTTATGTGGCATCGCAGAAGATCCTTTTTGTCCTTTTGCAAAATACTCTTCAGCTTCATACACTTCTGTTCTTTGCAAGTGTCTGACCTGTACTGCGAATTTTTCCACAGAAGAAGCCATCAGTGCCAAAGCAGTTGCCAATCTTGCATATCTGTCTCTATGCACGACTTGGTTTGAACAAGGCTCAGGTTTCAAACCCAGTTCAGCCATGGCCAACTCTTCAAGTTCAAGTGGTGCATGTGCAAAGTTACCCATAGCACCAGAGATCTGACCTACAGCGATCACTTCCATCGTCTCTTCAAGGTTCTTAAGATGTCTTGCCATCTCATCATACCATACTGCCAAAGTCAACCCAAAGGTAATAGGCTCACCATGGATACCATGACTTCTTCCCACCATGAGAGTCATTTTATGTTCTTCTGCACGTTTCTTGATAGACTCCATAAGCATCTTAACGTCAGCAATAATGATCTCCAAAGATGCTTTCATTTGCAGGGCAACACCTGTATCTACTGCATCTGAAGATGTCATACCATAATGGAACCATCTAGACTCCTCTCCAAGACTTTCACTGACACTGGTATTAAAAGCGATCAGGTCATGTTTTGTAATCGCTTCTATCTCTTCTATTCTCTCTACTGAGAAGGTAGCATTCTTCACGATCTTTTCGCAATCATCATCAGGAATAAGTCCCAGTTTATTCCATGCTTTCACAGCGGCTTTTTCAACCTCAAGCCATGCTGCATATCTTGCATGTTGTGTCCAATGTTTTGTCATCTCTTCTCTTGAATATCTTTCAACCATTTTCTTTTCCTTGGTGTTTTACATTGCAACCTTCGTTCCCGTGATCTCTGTGGGAATAGATATTTCAATACAATATAGAAACAAATTTTTTATGCTAGAATTCTACCAAAATAGCAGTTATATAAAGGTGAAGCAGAGATGCCATTTGTCAAAGAGAAATTTACAGTAGCAGAGAAAATGCCTGCATTTGTATTTATCATGCGTACCTTTAATATGTCACAAGGACAAGCCCAACGTGTCATCTCCAAAGGAAGATTACTGATCGGAAAAAACTCTTTTTTCCGTTCCGGAGAGCATATAGAGGGTGAAGTGGAAGTGGTCTATTTTAAACCTACATCACAAGGGAACCCTCCTCTCTTTCATACCAAGGACTTTATGGTCTTTGAAAAGTACTCCGGTGTATTGGTCCACCCCAATACCATGGCTACCCCCTACTCTTTACTCGATGAAATCCGAACTATTGCCGGTGATGATGCCAATGCTGTACACCGTATAGATATGGAAACATCCGGATTGCTTTTGGCAAGCAAGCATAAGCACTCCGAGTCCTTCCTAAAAAGTGCCTTTGAAGCTAGAAATATTCAAAAATCCTACCTTGCATGGGTCGATGGAAAACTCACAGAACCCTTCTCTTCGAAAGAACGTATCAAGGTCAACAATGACTACAGCCAAAGCAAACACAAAGTCTTTATCTCTGAAGAGGGGAAAGCTTCACATACAGACTTTATCCCTCTAGAGTATGATGAAACACTTGATGCTACACTTGTAGCCTGTTATCCTCATACGGGAAGAACCCATCAGATAAGGGTCCATTTGTTTCACGTGAAACATCCTATTTTGGGTGATCCACTTTACGGAACCACCTTCAAAACTGCCAATGATTACCTCGAAGAAATACTCAGTCCGGAAGATCGTATGAGAGAAACGGGAGCAAGCAGACTGATGCTTCATGCCCACAGTTTGACCTTTAATATGGGTGCTAAATTTCATATAGAGAGTAAAAGTGATTTTGCTCAGATGAAAGATCTGATCTGCAAGAAAGAAAGAAGGGTATTTAATACAAAATAGGGAGAAAACTATTTCTCCTCATCACTCCTGGAGTCATAGATAAACCAACCTACTCCAATAGCTGCAACAACGATAATAAAACCTAACATAAAAAGTTCCAAAGTTGACATTAGATTTCTCCTTCCAATTCCTGTTCTCTCAGCTGACCGCAGGCTGCTGATATATCCAACCCTTTAGACTCACGTATCGTACAATGCAAACCTCTTTTGGTCAGATACTCCTGGAACTCTTTCATATCTTTTTCGCTTGGGCGTTTGAACTCCGTACCTCCATACGGATTAAAATAGATCAAATTGACCTTGGCTTTAATACCATCAAGAAGAGAAAGAAGTTTCTTGGCTGCAGAGATATCATCATTGACATCTTTAATGACAAGGTATTCAAACATGACTCTTTTTCTGTCATTGACAGGAAAGTTTTTCACCGCAGTGATGATAGACTCAATATTGTATGCTTTGTTAATAGGCATCAACTGTTGTCTCAATTCATCGTCAACCGCGTGCAATGAGATCGCCAGGTTCACACCCAGTTCCATCTTTCCAAGTCTTTCTATCTTCGTACTGAGTCCGGAAGTAGAGATGGTTTGTCTATGTGTCGCTATCGCCATACCCTCAGGGTCCGCAAATATCTTGACAGCTTTTGCTACCTCTGTCAGGTTGTCAAGTGGTTCACCCATCCCCATGAAAACAATATTGACACGCCGGTTGGCATCAATCCCATTGTCCTTTTTGATCATCCGTACCTGTTCAACGATTTCACCCGCTGTCAAATTACGCATAAAACCGCCCTTTGCTGTCAAACAAAAGGCACACCCTACCTTACACCCTACCTGGGATGAGATACAGACTGTATAACGCTCCTGGTGCTTTACAGAGCCGTCTTCATGATACTCCTTCTCCCTCATTAAAAGCAGAACAGATTCCACTGTATGTTTATCATGGAGCTCGAAAAGATATTTACGGCTTCCGTCTTTAGAATTCTGTACCATAACCGTTTTAAGAGGTGTAAGGGTATACGCTTCATCGAGTTTTTCTCTCATCTCTTTGGGGAGGTTTTTCATCTCTTCAAATGACATAGCATATTTATGGTAGATCCAGTTGTAGATCTGTTTTGCACGAAAAGAAGGTTTGATCACTTCACTTAACTCTTCTTTTGTCAGATCTTGTATTATTTTTTTCATCTATTTACTTTCTTTCATATACTTGGTCAATCTAAACATTGCTTCTTTGTGATTGTTCATAAAATCTCTATGGGCATTTTCATCACAATAATTGGTTACTATAAAAATACCTGCCGCAGGGATATCAAAAGATTTTGCTACTTTCAATACCGCATAATATTCCATATTTTCCAAATGGATATTTTTAGAAAGGTACGCCTTCCCTATACTTTTATCCGTCGTAATATAATTGGAACTGTTCACAATTGTTTCACGTGAAACATCTTCTGCCGTGGAGACCATATTGTCTATAGGGGTATAAGAGCCACCTGTGAAAAAACTGTTCTCAATGTTCGCGGCAGTCTTTGATTCGATAATGTCAAACACTTTCTTTTCACCATACGAACCTGCCGTACCGACGAATAATAGAAATTTTGGTTTTTGTGACAAACATAAACGTGTCAAATTGATCGCGACGTCTGTCAGGCCAATGCCAACGGGCAAAGCAAAATCAAACTGCTCGCTCTCTCCTGCACAAATGATCATACTACATTCTCACTGGGATGTTCTTCCCTCTAAGATAGCGTTTTAATTCCATAATGTCAATCTCTTTAAAGTGGAAGATCGAAGCTGCCAAAGCAGCATCCGCATGACCGATCGTGAATGCTTCTTCCATATGCTGCATCGTTCCGGCACCGCCAGATGCAATGACAGGGATATTCACAAGATCACTGATCTTTCTGTTCAAGGCATTGTCAAATCCTGCTTTGGTTCCATCTGCATCCATAGAGGTGACAAGCAATTCACCTGCACCCCTTTCATACGCTTCCTTTGCCCACTCCAGTGCATCGAGACCTGTATCGTTACGTCCCCCATGGGTAAAGACATGCCATTTGTCTTCAGCCACTCTTTTGGCATCTATCGCCACTACGATACATTGCGATCCAAAACGTTTTGCACCCTCTCCGATGAAACCCGGGTTCTTGATGGCTGCAGAGTTCACACTGACTTTATCGCAACCTACATTGAGAAGGTTATAGATATCAGAAAGTTCTCTGATCCCTCCACCTACCGTAAGAGGTATGAAAACTTCCTGTGCTACTTTTTTCACGACATCAACGATCGTGTCACGTCCTTCATGACTCGCACCGATATCAAGAAAAGTGATCTCGTCTGCACCCTCTTCATTATAACGTCTGGCTACTTCTACAGGATCTCCTGCATCACGTAACCCGACAAAATTAACACCTTTCACGACCCGTCCGTTATCTACATCGAGACAAGGTATGATACGTTTTGCAAAATAATCCATCTAATACGCCGTTTTCCTCTCAAAATTATGATAAGATTATACAAAAATTATCCCAAACGTGGGATTAGTATCAATTATAAAGGTAGATTATAGTATGATTATTGAAAATTTAGCCGAATTTGCCAGTAAAAAATTTGGTCAAAACTTTTTAAAGAATGATATCTATCTTCATAAAATCATCCAAGCGATGCCCAATGACGATCTAAAAGTCGCAGAGATTGGACCTGGCTTAGGTGATTTAACCAAAGAACTTGTAAAAGTTCGAAATGTCACAGCATTTGAGGTTGATAAAAGATTATGTGAGCATCTTACAACCGAATTCAAAGAACCTATCCACAAAGGGCACTTTGAATTACGGTGCGGAGATGTGCTTGAGCGTTGGGAGTCAGGAAGCCTGTTAGATGAGCCTTATCATCTGGTAGCCAACCTGCCCTACTATATCGCAACCAATATCATTTTAAAAGCATTGAAAGATGAACACTGCCGGTCCATTCTGGTGATGGTTCAAAAAGAAGTGGCTGTTAAGTTTGCAGCAAGTGTCACACAAAAAGAGTTTTCTGCTCTTTCTGTACTTGCTCAAACGGTAGGGAAAGCGACACTCTGTTTCGAAGTTGAACCCGAAGCATTTGTCCCCCCTCCGAAAGTGACTTCCGCGGTGCTTTTAATAGAGAAAGACCGGTCACTGGATGATGAGAGGTTTGAAGCGTTCTTAAAGATCGCATTTGCGCAACCGCGTAAAAAACTCTCTAAAAACCTTACGGCTGTTTTTTCTAAAGATATGGTACATCAAACCTTCGAAAAGTTGGGTATAGACCCCAACCTACGGCCTCATGAAGCTGAGACATCTATTTATCATCACATATATAATGAACTAAAGGATAATTTAGATGGAAAACAACAGTCAGAACAACGAAAAATCTCAAAATCAAGGGCAAAGAACACCCAGAGATAGAAAACCAAACCCACATAGACAAAATACACAAGGGCAAAATACCAACCGACCTAACCCTAATGCGAACAGAAAGCCGAACCCGAATAGAAAGCCAAACCCACAAAGAGAAGTCAATGGGAATGTGCAAGACAGAGAGGCTCCGGATGGGAACAGAAAGCCGAACCCTAACAGAAAACCACATCCTCACAGAAAGCCGAACCCTAACAGAACACAAAATGCTGAAGGTCAAGATAATAGACAAAATCCAACCAAAAAACAACATCCTGGTAAAAAACCGCAGCAAAACCGTGTCGGAGGCGGTAAAGGCAGAGGGAAAAGAAAAAATGTTACCACTGTGAATGATACCATGCGAGCCTCTCTTGAAGAGAATGCACGCGTAAAAGACGCGACCATGAATCCATGGAAAAAAATTGACATGGCGAGCAAAGGAAAGGTCAGATTTACACCACTTGGGGGGCTTGGTGAGATCGGCGGGAATATGGCCGTACTTGAAACTGAGACTACAGCTATTGTCATCGATGTGGGTATGAGTTTCCCTGATGAAACCATGCACGGTGTCGATATCTTAGTACCTGACTTTTCTTATCTGCACACACTCAAGGGTCAAAAAGACGTCTATATCATTATCACACATGGACATGAAGACCATATTGGTGCCATGCCATATCTGTTTAAAGAACTAGAATTTCCGATCTATGCAACACCACTTGCACTCGCTATGATAGAAAACAAGTTCAATGAACATGGATTGAGCGCACACACCAAACATTTCAACTTTGTGACACTGAGACAACAGTATCAGATCGGAGATATGAAAATAGAGTGGCTGCATAATACCCACTCTATCATTGATGCCTGTTCTCTTGCAATCGAGACACCTGCAGGGATCATCATGCATACGGCTGACTTTAAAATAGACCATACCCCTGTAGATGACTATACGATGGACTTACGTCGTTATGCCTATTATGGAGAAAAAGGTGTACTTTGCCTTTTCTCTGATTCTACGAACTCCCATAACCCTGGATTCACAAAGAGTGAAAAAGTGGTTGGGAAAACGTTTGATTCACTGTTCGAACTTGCAAAAGGAAGGGTGATCATGTCGACCTTCTCATCGAATGTTCACAGAATCTTCCAAGCGATGCAAAGAGGTGTGAAGCATGGAAGAAAGATCTGTGTGATCGGCCGTTCTATGGAGCGTAATGTTGAGACAAACAGAGCTTTAGGTTTTGTAGATATCGAAGAGAAACACTTTATCGAAGTGCATGAAGTTCCTAAGTATGCTGACCATGAAATCCTCGTCGTCACGACGGGTTCACAGGGTGAAACCATGGCTGCACTGAACCGTATGGCAACGGATGAACATAGACATATCAAACTTAAACCTACTGATACTGTTATCATCTCCGCTTCAGCAATTCCAGGGAATGAGGCTTCTGTCTCCAGTCTGATGAACAAACTGATGAAAGCAGGTGTCACAGTAAGATACAAAGAGTTTGGGGATATCCATGTCTCTGGTCACGCAGCACAAGAGGAGCAGAAGCTTATCTTGAGACTGATCCAGCCTAAATTCTTCTTGCCTGTTCACGGTGAGTATAATCACATTGCACAACATGCGAAAACGGCGGTTGCTTGTGGTGTGGATGAGAGAAATATCTTGCTGATGAGCGATGGAGATCAAGTAGAGATCACACCTAAATATCTTAAAAAGGTCAAAACAGTCAAGAGTGGTAAAACATACATCGATAATCAAAACAATAAGACGATTGAAAATGATGTCGTACTTGACAGACAAAAACTGGCAGAGGACGGTATTGTCAATGTTGTTGCACAGATCAGCCAAAGCAACCAGAAAGTCGTGGGTAAACCGGTAGTGACAAGTCATGGACTTGTAGCTGCCAAAGAAGATAAAAAGTTTGCAAAAGAGATCGAAGTACTGCTTGAGACTATGATGCTTAACATGAAACCTGAAGCATTAAAGAACCATAGAGATGTCGAAAATGAAATTCGAAATGTCGTAAGAAAGCATGTGATCCGTACGAAAAAGAGATATCCTCTTATCATTCCTACGATCTTCATCATCTAATCTACTTCTGCCTTAGGGCAGGAGAGAATCCCATTTAACTTATCTATTTGATCTGAAGTAATATAAACATCTGCTCTCCCCCTGCTAATTATGCTATAATCCTTTAAAAATATATAAAGACTGAAACCATGGATCTCATTAAAATTGCACAAGAAACTTTTCACATTGAAGCAGATGCCCTATACAAAGCTGCCGAACGTCTGGACCAAAACTTTCTGGATGCCATTTCACTGATATTGGGAACCAAGGGAAAGCTCATTATTACCGGTGTAGGGAAATCCGGTCTTGTAGGTGCCAAAATGGCTGCGACGTTTGCTAGTACGGGAACATCCAGTTTCTTTTTACATCCTACAGAGGCACTGCATGGGGACTTGGGGATGATAAGTAAAAACGATACCCTGCTCGCTATCAGCAGCAGTGGAGAGAGTGAAGAGCTTACGAAGATCCTTCCCCATATCAAACGTTTTGATATCCCGCTTATCGGGCTGACAGGGAATAAAGAGTCATCACTTGGCTCTTATGCGGATGTTTTTCTTGACATTTCTGTAGAGAAAGAAGCATGTCCTCTGGGTGCTGCCCCTACGACATCCACCACGCTGACCATGGCATTGGGCGATGCCTTGGCTGTCGCACTGATGGAACAAAGAGGGTTCAAACAAGAGGATTTTGCCTCTTTCCACCCTGGAGGTTCGTTGGGAAGAAAACTGTTTGTGAAGATCAAAGATCTCATGAGAACCACAGATCTGCCTATTATCAAAGATACAACCACCCTGAAAGATGCCATTGTGGCCATGAGCGAAGGGAAACTGGGTACCGTGCTTATCGTAGATGCGGATGATAAATTTATCGCTATCTTAAGTGATGGTGACCTTAGACGGGCACTGATGAAAGAGGGGTTCAGTTTAGACCACCTGGCTATAGAATATGCCAGCCAGAATCCAAAAAGCTATACCAATACAGAATTACTGGCAAGTGATGCCCTTGAAATTATAGAAAATGGACGCATTCAACTTCTGCCTATCACCAATGATGCGGGGAAGATCATCGGAGTATTGCATATCCATGATCTGGTCAATGCTGGTATTAAAAGCAAATAAAAAACGAGACACAATGAGACTAAACAAATATATATCGCATAACACCAAATATTCCAGAAGAGAAGCAGATAAGCTTATTGAAGAGGGAGAGGTCACTCTCAATAAACAAGTGTTGAAAGATTTTGGTTATGAAGTAGAAGAAGGTGACCATATCTATGTGAAAGGCAGACCGGTCAAGCCGAGCAAAGAAGTGACGGTCATCGTCTACAACAAACCTAAAGGGGTTCTGGTCACAAAAAAAGATGACAGAGGACGTGCAACCATCTATCATAAACTACCAGGCAAATATAGACACTTTGTACCCGTAGGTAGGCTCGACTATGCCTCTGAAGGACTTTTGCTCTTAACAGACTCTCCAGAAATCGCAACAGCTCTTATGGAGAGTGAATTAGACCGTACCTATAACCTGAAAATAGACAAACCTATCACACCAGAGATGATCAGCGCGATGCAAGAAGGTCTTGTACTGGATGATGCCCGTGCAGGTGCCCATGAAAAAAGTAAGATCCATAGTATGGAATTTGCACCTTTCGTACACTTTGAGATACGGGCAGAAGGAAAAAACTTTTCAAAGCTTCGTGTGACCATTGCTGAAGGTAAAAATAGAGAACTAAGACGTTTCTTTGCACATTTTGAAGCAAAAGTACTTGACCTTAAACGTGTCGCTTTTGGAGGTATAGAACTGAACAATCTACCTACGAACAAAACACGTTATTTTACACGCAAAGAATATGATGATCTACACAAATTCATGAAACGCAGAAAAAAGAATGCCGAAATAGAGGCAAAGAACAGAGCCAATGCAGCAAAACAAGAAGAGAAAAAATCTGATACATCAAAAAAGTCTAGTAAAAAAGATTAAATTTTGCCAAACCTTGCACTGAAATATCGTCCCAAAACACTCGATGCACTGATAGGTCAATCACATCTTTTAGGTGAGCATGCCATACTACGAAAGCTCATCACATCAGGTACCCTCTCCCATACTTTCTTTTACGGACCGCCAGGCTGCGGGAAAACAACGCTTGCAAGGGTGATCGCTACCCTTCTAGATAGACCTTTTTACGAGATGAATGCCACTACACTCAAAATCGAGGATCTTCGCAAGATCTTTAAAGAGTACACCAATGCCCTACAAAAACCTCTTATTTTCATCGATGAGGTCCATAGACTCAGCAAGAACCAGCAAGAAGTACTCTTGCCTTTTATGGAAAACCAGGCAGCCCTGATCATAGGAGCCTCCACAGAGAACCCTTACTATTCACTTACTGCAGCGATGCGTTCCCGTTCTCATCTTTTTGCGCTCGAAGCGATCGATGAAACAGCGTTGCATACCTATCTTGATACCATCATTCAACTTGAAGATATCAGCGTAGAAGAGGAGGCAAAAGAGTACCTTGTCTTTTCCAGTGGCGGCGATGTCCGTGCCATGTTAAACCTGCTTGAAAGTGCAGCAGCTGTAGAAAGTCCTATCACATTACACACACTCAAACAGATACGTCCTCATGCCATGCAGGCAGGCAGTGCTGAAAGTGAAAGCCATTATGAACTCACCTCTGCGATGATCAAAAGTATCCGTGGTTCGGATATAGATGCCTCCATCTATTATCTTGCCAGATTGATCGACGGGGGAGAACCTGCAGAGTTCATCGCAAGACGCCTAGCCATTCTCGCCAGTGAGGATATAGGCAATGCCAACCCCCCTGCTCTCAATCTTGCCAGTTCCACACTTAACATTGTGAAACATATAGGGTATCCTGAAGCAAGGATCTCTCTTTCACAGCTGGTCATCTACCTCGCCTCATCGCCCAAGTCCAACAGTGCCTATATGGCGATCAACCATGCGCTTAAGGATATAGCAGCCGGAGAGATACACCCTATTCCATCCCATATTAAAACCCATGCAAAAAACTATCTCTATCCCCATGATTTTGGTGGCTGGGTCAAACAATCCTACCTTTCAGTACCCAAAAAATACTATGACACACAACAGATAGGTTTTGAAAAAACGCTTTGGCAATGGCATGAGAAAATAGTGCCTAAATCATAAGACACATTTTTCACACATTTCTGTGCTATAATTCACACTATTTAATATAAAAAGGAAATTGAGATGAAACGAAATATACTTAAGTATATGCTTGTATCCAGTACAAGTATTATCTTATTAAATGGTTGTACAGGTCAAGAAGTAGCACCTAACAATGCTACACAGACAGGCGCAGCTACCGGTGCTGTGGCAGGTGCAGTGATAGGATACAATACAGGTAGTGGCGGCGGAAAAAATGCTGCTGTAGGTGCGCTTATCGGTACAGCCCTTGGTGCGGGCATAGGAAGTGCGGTGGACAGTAATAATCCAGAACCAGTAGAAACAGGCGGATGGCAATAGCCTGCATCTGATCATCAAAAGGAGATAAAATGAAATTAACCAAACCAATATTTGCTGCTACATTAGCTGCTTTTATGCTTGGAGGATGTTACAATCAGCCAGGCCTAGTTCAAGATGAAAGTTACGATCGTACAAAAACAGGTGTAGCTGCCGGTGCTTTGGCAGGTTCTATGATAGGCTATAATACAGGTAAACATGATGCGAAAAGTGCCATCATAGGTGGTCTTTTAGGTGCTGCTGTAGGTGGAGCTATCGGCTACAATATGGACCAACAAGCTAATGAAGTTGCCCGTGCGCTAGGTACAGGTGTGAATAATGACCCTCTAGCAGCGCTTGATCCACGTAGAGACATCGTTGTATCAAAATATAATAACTATGTAAAAATTATATTTAGAGATCGTATGATGTTTGCTACAGGATCATCTAAGCTACAGTCGAATGCAAGATATAAAGTACAAAAAGTCGCACAAGTTTTACGTAACTATCCTCAAACTGTTGTAGGTGTAGCAGGATTTACAGATAATGTAGGAAGCTACCAATACAATCTTGGACTTTCACAAAGACGTGCAGCTACAGTCAGTGATATCCTTGCCGTGAATGGAAGACCCTACACAAAAGGATGTTCATACAATAAAGCCATCGCACCGAATAACTCTGCTGAAAATAGAGCACTTAACAGAAGAGTAGAAGTCTATCTTTATGCAGACAGAAACAGAATGTCTGATCCTTGCCGTTAACCTCGGCTATTTCAATAAGCTAAGCTCTCGCTTGGCTTGTTCTGCATTCATTTTACCAGAAAAGTATTGACTTTCCACACTATCGATAGAGGCAATAAGTTTCGCCTGTAATATCTCTCCTCTCAATCTCTCTTTTACAAATATTTTCATTTCAGAAAAATCAGGAAAAAGCTCTAAAAATTCTGCTTTTAACTTAGAATTATTCCATGCTTGCACCTGTACAGTTGCTGGTGTATCAGTCATATCGAGTATTTCCCGCCCTATACTGTCAACGGTTTGATACTGATCAAATTGGTGCTTTTGCTTATATTCTTCATTTTGGAATTTCTCATCTTCCTGGATATCACCTACGAAATTGGTGATAAAATAAAGGAACCCAATACCTATGACAATAAAGAAAAATAAACTTTTGTCCATACTAAAATCCTAATTATTTATTTACGATGAAAAGTATACAATAATTTTTTATATATGTGAATTGTAGTTTTATTTTAAACCTAATTCATACTCCATGAAAATCCGTGAAGCGCTATTATCCTCGAAAGAAAAAAGAACAAATATGAAATAATGCGACAACAGCTCAAGAAAGAGTATGAAAAAGAGATGAAAAAACTAGTATCATTTATGATATTAAACCACTCTCAAATGCATTTAAAGCCCTTTTTACCAATGTCACTAAGGATACCTATCCAGCAACAAAGAAAGCGATTTATGGATACTGTACAGCATGGAACAAAATTGATAGATCAGCAGAGTATTTGGCTAAAGAGACTATAAAGGCATCGATATAACTTGAGAATAAAATGTTAGCGAATAAATATCAGGATAATCATTGTGTGAGAATATGGATTATGAATTTGTAGATGGTGCGGATGAGAGGACTCGAACCTCCACGCCGTAAAGCACCAGATCCTAAGTCTGGCGTGTATACCAATTTCACCACATCCGCATGTGATTGTTTTACTAAACAATAAAAAGTAAGTGGTACACCCGTCAGGATTCGAACCTGAGACCGCTCGCTTAGAAGGCGAGTGCTCTATCCAGCTGAGCTACGAGTGCAAACAATATAATAATAAATAACAAAGTTGATACATTAAATGGTACGCCAGAGAGGACTCGAACCCCTAACCCTCAGATCCGAAGTCTGATGCTCTATCCAATTGAGCCACTAGCGCTTCATCATTCGGGTGGTTACCCTGTTTAATTACCAATGGGGTGGATGACGGGGCTCGAACCCGCGACACCCAGTGCCACAAACTGGTGCTCTACCAACTGAACTACATCCACCATAATTAAATGATTACTTATTATTATAACGTTAAATATCTAAATGGTCGGAGTGAAAGGACTCGAACCTTCGACCCCCTGGTCCCAAACCAGGTGCGCTACCAGACTGCGCTACACTCCGTTACCTTATAAAAAGGAACGCAATTATAGTCAAAAGGTTTCCATTTGTCAATAGATTTTGGAAAAAAAGTGAAAAATATGCATTTAATCACTAAATTAGAGGTACTTTAGGCGTTAATGAGTATAATGATTCAATCTTCGATACAGGGTTAACATATGAACAGTATATTTGAACAAATCAATAGTATTTTAGGCTCTTTTTTCTTCTTTGACATCTTTTTTGGCAAGATGGAAGAGACGAGTATGCCTTTCATCGTTGCATGGTTGATCGTAGGAGGGATTTTTCTTACTTTTCGTTTTGGTTTTATCAATGCACGCATGTTTGGTCATGCCTTTAAGATCATCACAGGTAAATATAAGACTGCTGACGATGTAGGGGAGATCACTCCTTTTCAGTCTTTGACAACCGCCCTATCCGCCACAGTTGGTCTGGGGAATATCGCAGGGGTTGCCATTGCCATAGCGGTAGGAGGCCCTGGCGCTACATTCTGGATGATCCTGGCAGGATTCTTTGGTATGACACTTAAATTTACAGAAGTGACCCTTGCACAGATCTATAGAGAGATAAGACCTGATGGACGTATCATGGGTGGAGCGATGCAGTACCTTTCCATAGGACTTGCCTCTAAAGGATATATCAAACTGGGAAAAGTACTCGCTGTGATGTTTGCTGTACTTGCCATAGGAGGATCGTTGGGTGCGGGGAATGCATTCCAAACTTCACAGGCCATGGGTGCACTCTCAGAACGTATCCCTTTCTTTCAAGAGTATCCGATCATTTTCGGTCTGATCTTGGCAACACTGGTAGGATTTGTCATTATCGGAGGTATTAAACGTATCGCCAGTACAGCAGAGAAGATCGTTCCTGTCATGGTATTTATCTATTTAGCTGCATCCTTATGGATACTGATCACAAATGCTTCTCAAGTACCTGCTGCGATCTTAACCATCTTTCATGAAGCCTTTGCTCCTACTGCCGTTGCAGGTGGTCTCATAGGTGTACTTGTACAAGGTTTTAAGCGTGCTGCCTTCTCAAGTGAAGCCGGTATAGGTTCTGCAGCCATTGTACACTCTACTGCCTCAGTCAAATACCCTGTCAGACAGGGGATGGTCGCACTGTATGAACCCTTTATAGATACCATCGTTATCTGTAGTATGACAGCGCTTGTGATCGTCACTACAGGTGTCTATGACCCTAGTGGAGAGTTTGCAAACCTCGTGGCTTCAAAACAGGGTGCAGCACTGACGGCAGCAGCCTATGGAACCGTCATTTCATGGTTCCCTGTGATCTTGTCATTCTCTATTGTACTTTTTGCTTTTTCCACGATGATCTCATGGTCTTATTATGGTGAGCGTTCTTGGACGTATCTGTTTGGAGAAAAATATACTCTGTTGTATAAACTGATCTTTGTGTCATTTACAGTGATCTCATCCATAACCAGCGCTTCTACTCTGTTAGAATTCTCTGATCTTCTCATCTTGGGAATGGCCTTACCAAACCTTATAGGGCTTTATATGCTGCAAGGTGTTGTTCACACAAATCTCAAAGCGTATCTTTCAAAATGGAAAAGTGGAGAGTTGGATAAAGAGTGTATAGAAAAAGGGGTTTGTGAACCTAAGTCGTAGAGTATATGTAAGTTATTTTAAAAGAGAGATGGTCAAACCATCTCCACACCCTTTTCACCTTTTTCAAGTGTACCGATCACATAACCGTCTGTATTTTCAAGTACGGCATCGACATTTTCAGGGTCTACTACCCATACCATTCCTACACCCATGTTAAAGGCTCTGTACATCTCTTCTTCTTCCACATACTGGCTCATGAATTCAAAGATAGGCAGTACCCTGATACTCTCTTTGTTTACAATCGCTCTCATACCTTCTGGAAGGACTCTAGGAAGGTTTTCTACGATTCCTCCACCTGTGATGTGGGCTAAGGCTTTTACATACTGTTTATTGGCTTTATACTCTTTGACGTAGATACGTGTCGGTTCCAACAGCGTCTCTACAAGCGGTTTGCCGTTAAAATCATCTTGGAGGCTCATACCCAACTTGTCAAAGAAAAGTTTTCTTACCAATGAATACCCGTTTGAATGCACACCTGAACTCGGCATAGCAATGAGGACCTGTCCCTCTTTGACATTGGCTACCGTATCCATCTCTGAACGTTCTGCGATACCTACTGCAAATCCTGCAAGGTCAAAGTCATCATCCGAATACATACCTGGCATTTCTGCTGTTTCACCACCTACAAGGGCACATTCAGATCTACGACAACCCTCTGCGATACCCGCAACGACATCTTTTGCATTCTCAGGAAGCAATTTACCTGTTGCATAGTAGTCCAGGAAGAACATCGGTGTACCGTTATTACAGATAAGATCATTCACACACATGGCTACAAGGTCAATACCTACGGTATCAAGTTTACCGCTCTCTATGGCAATTTTCAGCTTTGTTCCTACACCGTCTGTTGCAGAAAGGATCACTGGCTCTTTGTAACCCGTTGGCAGTGCATAGGCACCGGCAAATGAACCTATACCACCAATCACATTTTTATCGAAAGTAGATTTTACATCACTTTTGATCGCTTCTACAAACTCATTACCTGCATCGATATCTACACCGGCATCTTTATATGATATGTTTGACATTAGTTATTGTCCTTTTCATTGGTTTCTTCACATTTACACGCAGGGAAGATCTTTTTAAGCATAATAAGCCCTGGACAGAAGCCTGTCAATCCTGCGATAACAAGCATGACCATCATGGCAAATTGCAAAATAAACGCAGCTGCATACATGCCAGAACCGGCCAAACCCATCACAAAGCCCAGTATACTAGCCTGTATTAAACGTTGTATCTTTTCAGCACACATTTAAAGATCCTTATGAGAAATTGGTCGTATTATATCTAATTTTAGCTGTTTAACTTCCGACCCAGCTTCTCCTCCACTGAACCTACTTTGTTACCCAGTCTGCCCACTGGACCATCACGCCAATCTATCTTGATAGAACTATAGACACGACCGCAATCCTTTTGAAGCTCTTCATAGGCTTTGTTAATCACAGCCAAAACCTCTTCCACGGTTTCACCCTCTATGATCGTACCCATAGGCGTAAGCTGGTACGCCAATCCGCTTTTATCTACAATATCCAATACCCTTGCTACAAAAGCACTTTTACTTTGGGTTTTTTCCGTAGGGAACATACTGAATTCTACTAATGCTGACATGGTCATCCTTATTCTTTTAATTTATTTTTAATGTTATAACAGATTATAGGTTATAATCCAGCATAGTTCGGGTTAAAGGATGAAAATGGTGGATATGATCGTTGTAGGAGCGGGGGCTGCAGGACTAGTCGCTGCCATCACTTCTGCAAGAGCAGGACAGAAGGTACTCCTTCTGGAACAAAATACCAAAATCGGCAAAAAAATACTTGTTTCTGGTAACGGAAAATGCAACATAGGCAACAGATACATCACTTCACATCGCTTTCATGGAGAGAACCCTGATTTTATAGATGCCATGTTGAAAGGATATGACTTTCAAGTCGTAGAAAAGTTTTTCACATACCTGGGGCTTGAACTCATCGAAGGGAAAGAAGGAAAAATGTTTCCTATGTCATTGCAAGCGAGTTCCGTGGTTGAAATACTTGAGTATGAAGCTGAAAAAGCAGGTGTAGCGATACTCTGTGACTCTGCAGTCACATCCATAAGCAAAGAAGAGGAAATTTTTACTGTAGAGACATCCCAGGGCACAAAGCGTTGTAAGAAACTCCTTTTGGCATCAGGTTCGCCTGCCGCACCGCAACTCGGAGGCTCAAACTCCGGATATGCCTTTGCCACAAAAATGGGCCACACTCTCATACCGCGTCACCCTGCTCTTGTACAACTCTGTTCGGATGAAACATGGGTAAAAACCTGTGCAGGAGTAAAAGTGGCTGGGATAGCGAAACTCTATGCAAATGGAGAGTACATCACAGAGAAAAAAGGTGATCTACTTTTCACAAACTATGGAATCAGCGGGTTGGCCATTCTAGATCTTAGCCGAGAGGTCAGTACAAGGCTGGCAAATTATGACTATTGTGAGCTCAGTTTGGACCTCATGCCAGAACTAAGCAAAGAAAAGCTTACCAACCTACTGCTGAGCCGTATAAAAGAGGGAAGTGAAAAACCTATAGAACTATGGCTTCACGGTGTCATCAACAAAAAACTCATCTCTATCATTTTAGAACAATCCAAGTGTAAAGCCAAACAAGAAAGTGACTTAAATAGAAAAGAGGTCAGTAAGCTGGTCTACACCCTTAAAAATCTAAAACTCTCCATAAACGATACTAAAGGTTTCAAAGGGGCAGAAGTCGCCACAGGCGGTGTCAATACCACTGAAATCAATCCGGAAACGATGGAATCAAAACTTGTAAAAAATCTCTATTTTGCAGGAGAGATACTCGATGTCGATGGAGACAGGGGAGGATTTAATTTTCACTTTGCCTGGGTGAGTGGGATGAGAGGAGGAAAAAATGTTTAAAAAAGAATTTTTGAAAAAAAATAAATTGGAGCTAACAGTATCTGTAATGATGTTCTTTTTAGTATGTTTTCTAATGCTTATTCAACAAACTGCCATTGTCATTTTCATACTATTTGTATTGAGCTTTTTTATGTTACTTAATTCCATGAATAGATATAAAAAATTTAGCATACTTAGCCGTAATGAAAAAGAAAGATATAAAATTATTTCTCAAAAACCCAAACAAGAACGAAGTGAAGAGGAGGAAAATTTCTATCTACAGACACAAGAATCATTTTTTAGTTTATTCGCGGCAAAATATAGTTTTATTTTTGCTGTTTTATTACTAATACTTTATAAACTCTTTAAATGAAGAAGGAAAACTTGAATATAAAAAACATATATTCTGTGTTAAATTTGTTTGAAAGTTTCTAATGTGGTAAAGGAGCATACGAATCAGTATATATGACCCGCATGCTTTTTGAAGATGGAACAAAAGGGAAAAACTATTTTGCGTTCTTTTTGTCTCTTGCCATTCTCTTTCGGATATTCTCATCCAAATATTTCTTTCTGATTCTGATAGAGACAGGAGTAATTTCGATAAGTTCATCATCTTCTATCCATTCCATTGCGCTTTCAAGTGTAATAGGTCTTGGTGGTACAAGCTTGATGGCATCATCAGCACCCGAAGTTCTCATATTTGTAAGCTGCTTTCCTTTAAGTGGGTTCACATCCAAATCACCCGGTCTTGCAGATTCACCGATTACCATACCCGAGTATACTTTATCTTGCGGTTTAATGAACATCACACCACGTGCTTGAAGGTTAAAGATTGAGAAGGCTACGGCTTCACCGTTATCCATAGAAACCAATGCACCCGGTGTTCTACTAACAACAGTTCCAGAATAAGGTCTGTACTCTAAGTAAGAGTGGTTCATGATACCTTCACCCTTAGTATCTGTCAAAAATTCATTTCTAAATCCGATCAATCCACGTGCAGGGATCTCAAACTCAATCCTTACCGTACCATCTGGCATAGGTGTAAGTGAAGTCATTTCTGCTTTTCTTTTACCGAGTTTTTCGATGGCAACACCCTGAAATTCTTCAGGAACATCGACAACCAAGTGCTCAAATGGCTCCATTTTCACACCCTCTTCTTCTTTCACAACAACTTCCGGACGTGCAAGAAGGAATTCAAATCCTTCTCTTCTCATATTTTCAGCCAAAATACCGATCTGTAGTTCACCACGACCTGATACTTTGAATGATGCTTCACCTGTAGGCTCCATACGCATAGCGATGTTTGTTTCCATCTCTTTTTCAAGTCTTTCACGGATCTTGTTAGACGTAACATGTTTTCCTTCTGTACCTGCCAAAGGACCGTCATTGACAGACATAATAACTGAAAGTGTCGGCTCTTCCACATGCATAGGGTCGAGTGCTACCGGATTTACAGGATCACAGATAGAATCACCCACATCAATGTCAGCAAATCCTGCGATCGCTACGATATCACCTGCTTCAGCTTCTTGGATCTCAATACGATCAAGTCCTTTAAATCCGATAAGCTTAGAGACTCTAGATTTTGATTTAGAACCATCTGCTTTAACAAGAAGATACTCATCACCTTTTTTCACTTTACCGTTGAAGATACGTGTAATACCGATACGTCCAACAAAGTTGTCTGAATCAAGGGTAAATACCTGAGCCTGTGTATCATTGTCAGGTGATCCTTGCGGATATGGCACTTTATCTAAAATCGCTTCGAAAAGTGGTGTCATATCTTTGTTTTCATCTTCCATTTCCCATTTTGCATACCCATCTCTGGCTGCTGCATACAGTACAGGGAATTCAAGTTGCTCTTCATTGGCATCAAGTGCAACAAGAAGGTCAAACATTTCGTCAAGTACTCTTTCAGGGTCTGCTCCGTCTTTATCGATCTTGTTGATCACAACAACGGGAATAAGTCCAAGTTCAACCGCTTTTTTCAAAACGAATTTTGTTTGTGGCATTGCACCTTCTTGTGCATCCACAAGCATCAATACGCCATCTACCATCTTAAGTACACGCTCAACTTCACCACCAAAATCGGCGTGACCCGGAGTATCAATAATGTTGATCTTATGATCCCCATACGTAATAGCCGTGTTTTTTGAAAGAATCGTAATTCCTCTTTCTTTTTCGATATCATTAGAGTCCATTGCTCTTTCTTGCACCTCTTGGTGTGCAGCATAGGTTCCTGATTGTTGAAGTAATTGATCTACAAGTGTAGTTTTACCGTGGTCAACGTGCGCAATAACCGCGATGTTTTTAATTTTTTGCATAAAATATCCTAAAATAAGGCTTTGTGCCCTATGTGTAATTTTCGCGAATTATACCCAAAAATTGCTATATAAGAGATTTTAATATAAAAAATTATCTCATTTGACTCAATGTTCTGTTCTATCGCTATACAGATATCTGCTTTTCTACAGTGAAAATCCGTACACTTCATGGTAGGTTTTCATCGCATAACGGTCTGTCATCGCTGCGATATAATCTGCAATAACCCGCTCTTTAATACGTACATCAAAAAGTTCTTTTTGATAGGGAGGAAGCAGATCTGTATCTTCTGTGAATGCCTTATAGAGTCCTTGTATACACTGTTTCCCTGCGTGCATTTTTCGTACAATTTTTTGGTGTTTATAGAGTTTCTGATGTAGCAGTTTTTTGAGTTTTTTAAGCTGTGTTCCTGTCTCTTTTGAAAATCCTACAGGTAACTCCTCTTGCGCATCGATGGTCACACAGATCGGTGTCTCTTGCCGATATTGTTTTGCACCCTCCTTTGAAGTCTCTATAAAATCTTCTACCAGCAGTTTAATAAGTCCTGCTACAAATCGGTGTCTATAGAGTTTCTCTTCTCTTGAAACGCCCTCCTTTTGTACCACTTCATCCACTCTTAAACAAAGCGCATCTTTTAACAGGTCATCAAACGAAATGAGCCCGTATTTGATACCGTCATCTATGTCATGTGATGTGTAGGCTATCTCATCTGCATGGTCCACTACCATCGCTTCAAGAGAAGGGTGTTTCTCCAGATCAAAATGAGGATCCAACCCTTCCAAAAAAGGTTTTTTATAGGGATAGGAATGCTTAAGTACCCCTTCCAGCGTGGCAAATGTAAGATTAAGTCCGTCAAACTCTTTGTAACGTTTTTCCAGTTTGGTCAAAACCCTGAATGACTGAAAATTGTGTTCAAAGCCTAATGGCCTGCCATCTGCCTTTAAAAGTTTATCTAACTCGTCTCCGCCCACATGCCCGAACGGCGTATGTCCCAGATCATGTGAAAGTGCGATCACTTCTGCAAGAGTCTCATTAAGGTCTAGCATACGTGAAAGTGTTCTAGCTATCTGGCTTACCTCAAGTGAATGAGTCAAGCGTGTGCGAAAGTAGTCACCTTCATGATTTAAAAAAACCTGTGTTTTATACTCTAAACGTCTGAAAGAACTACAATGCAGTACTCTATCCCTGTCTCTTGCAAAAGGGTCTCTAAAATCTTTTTCGAAACTAAAAAATCGTTCATCGGGTCTCACAGTCTAATCCTTATATAGCTCTAAATTTATAGTGATATAATTGTATCTAAATATATGATGGAGTCTCCCCATGGAAACAATGGAAATGTATCACATAGCGTATGAAAAACCTAAAGTTACGCTTTTACAACAATCTGGCCTTGGTGTTGCAGAGATCGCAGCAAGAACATGTTATGACAGTTTCGAAAACAGTGAAAATGCATGTGTAAAAAATGCAATGGATCATTTGGATACGAATGCCATCAATAACATCGATGATTCAGATCTTCTTTCAAGTCTTGCATGGGTACATCACCATCACTCCATCATCGAACATGCGACTTTGAGTTATTTGATACAGGGAACTTCACGAGGTGTGCTGCAGGAGCATGCAAGACACAGACTCCAGGCCATTTCTGTAAGAAGTACACGCTACACCATGTCAAGCGTTATCAATGCTTTTGTAGCTTCACTTGAGGCAGAGGACGGTTTTGAATTCTTTTTTGAAACACTTCTCACGTTAAACCTTTTCGTCATAACAGACAAAGAGTATCTGCACATCGAGATCAGAGCGATCCATGACAAATTACATTTTCAATATCAAAGAGACAGTGATTTCATACACACAGCCGTAGCAAAATCTTCTATACCTTTTATAGAAGAGAACAGAGGCAATGCAGCAGCACTTTTTAAAGCATTGGAAAACGGAAAGAAAAAAAGAAATGTGGGAGATGGCTTTAAACATATTGTCTCAGATAACTGGAAAGTGGACATGGTGGTCACATTTAATATCAGAAGTCTCAAAAACTATTTTGACCTCAGGGATTCTGGTGCAGCATGGTTCCAGATACAATGGCTGGCTGAGGCGATGAAAGCAGTCACCCCTGTAAAATATCTAAAACTCATCGATAAAAACTATAAAGATAAATAATATAAAGATTGTCTAGAAATATATTTACAAATTAATTGACATTTAATATAATATTATAATATAATAAATTCTAATGAGAATTACAAAGATACAAGGAGTGTAAAATGAAAAAATTCAATCTTTCATTAGTAGCGTTGTTGGCAATGAGTACACTCGCAACGGCGGGTGGAGATATCGCACCGGTTGAGCCTGTAGTAGAGACTCCAGTGATAGAAGAATCTACAGGTTCATTTTATGCAGGTTTAGGTTATTCCTATATGAACTTGGATCCTGATAATAGTGCTGAAGCAAATGGTGACGCAGTACTTTTACTGGCAGGGTACAACTTTAACCAATATATTGGTGTGGAAGGTAGATATAGCGGACTTACCGATTGTCTTGAGAATACAGCCATCTATCTTAAACCTATGTATCCAATGGGTGGTATTACACTTTACGGATTACTTGGATATGGGCAGGTAGATTATGATGGCGGGCAAAACTTGTCTGAATCAGGTTTTCAGTGGGGTCTAGGTGCCAGCTATGAAGTGGTTGAGAATATAGGTATATTCGTAGACTACACAAACCTCTATGATGATACAGGATTCGATGGTGCATTACCAAACCAAGATGTTCTAGCTGATTCTATCAATATAGGATTTACCTATAAATTCTAAAATAATGCTAAGCCTTAAGGGGCTTAGCCACATAAAAATATTCACTCCATTTACCCTTTCTTGCTACAATTGAACTTACACTAAATTTCACTATAATACGTTTTCATAAATGACTTTATACTTTAAATTTTGGAGCACTTTTTTGCGTTTTTTAACACTACTGATATTTTTACTATTTACACTCAATCCTCTTCATGGGGAGATACTTTCCATGGAGAACATCACTACACATATTCAAAAAGGTATTCAAACACGTATCACTGGTCAAAACAGACCTATCATTCAAGAGATTTATGCCCAAACTGGCAATAAGCCTTTATGGATAGGAAATAAAAACAGAATAAAAACAAGTCACCTGATACAAGCACTCAATGACCCTCTTTTTAACTATAAAAATAAATCGTTTGATCAAAGATCCATCAAACATCTCTTTTATCAGCTTGACAATGGAGAGATCAGCCAGGTAAAACAAGCCTCTGCCTATGCAAAACTTGACCTTGTATTGACCAGCTCATTCGTACGTTTAGTAAGATTTATCGTTCAGGGTGATGTAGACTGGAACCTTGTACAGAAAAAACTGAACACCCTTGAACAAAGTGATGATATTACTGCTAGATGGGAAATGGAACCTAAAGCATTTCCAGATCTTAACGGACTGATCTCTGCTATAGAGAATGACACTATCTATGAGTATCTAACTTTTCTTCTTCCTATGGAAAAACGATACAGAAAACTTGTCAAACTTCTTAATGATTATCGTGTGATGGATAAATTTCCAAAGATAAAATATAGTAATGAAACGTTGAAACTGGGTGATAGTTCCAGTCGTGTCGAAGAGATAAAGAGACGATTGCAGATCACTGGTGATTATCCTAAAAATGCACCTATTGACAGTAAATTTGATGAAACACTTAAAAGAGCAGTCATGACCTACCAAAAGCGTTACCTGATTAAAGTAACAGGCATGGTGGACAGAACAACGACCTACTATCTTAATCTTCCTGCAAAAAGTAATATACAGGCCATCATTACAAATCTGGATAAAACAAAACTCTATCCAAAACAATTTGAAGATGAACATATTGAAGTGAATATACCCGATTTTAATCTTCGGTATTATAAAGATCAAAAGAAGGTCATGAAAAAAGGTATTGTCGTAGGACGTATAGACAGACCGACACCGCTTTTCTCCAATGCCATAAGCTATATGGTACTCAATCCGACATGGACCATACCTGATAATCTTATCAAAAGAGATCTGATCCCTGTACTGAGAGATAACCCTATGTATCTCGAAGAGAATAATATGCATGTATTTCAAGGTAATAAAGAGATAAATATCACCCAAGAGATGCTGGATCCCTATGAAAAGAGTGAAAAACCTGTGCCTTACCGTATTGTGCAGTTTCCAGGTGAAACAAATGCACTTGGACGCGTAAAATTCATGTTCCCGAATAAATATGCCGTCTATCTGCATGATACAGACAATAAATCATTGCTCTCCCGTCGTTATAAGATCTATAGTTCCGGTTGTATGCGTGTAGAAAAACCTTTTGATCTTGTAGATATGCTGCTTGAACATACATGGAAAAACTATTCTCAAAACAAAATTGATGAAATACTCGCAAGTAATGAGCCTACAACTATCTATCTGAAAAAACAGATCCCTGTGCATATCCTATACTTTACTGTCTACGAAGAGAATGGATTGGCCTATTTCAAAAATGATATCTATTTGTATGATAAGATCATTGAAGAGTCCGTAGAAGGAAACAAAAAGTCTACATTTACCATACCTGAAAAACGTATGATATCTGTAAAGAAAAATGCACAACCGCTTTCTAACTAGATTTTTTTCGTAGTTTTACCCTTTGCAGATGTGTCAATGCAATAGCCATTGCATCTGTAATATCCAAGGGTTTGATCTCCTTTTTAATGCCAAAAAGTCTTTTTACCATAAAAGCGACTTGTTCTTTATCAGCTTTTCCATTTCCAGTGACTGCTTTTTTGACCTGTAATGGCGTATATTCATAGAAATAACCTATCTCCTGGAGTATTTTTAATGAAAGTGCTCCCCTGAATTGTGCAAGCTTTAAAACAGACTTGGGATTATAGGCAAAAAAGATATCTTCTATGGCCACTTCATCTACTTTATGTGCCTTTAAAATGACGTCAATGCCTTCTACAAGCTCAATGATCTGCTCTTGTAACTCTTTTGCTTTGATTTTAAGTAAACCTGCTTCAACCAGTGAAAACTTTTTTCCATCCCAAAATATGATACAGTACCCTAAATTACGGCTTCCGGGGTCTATTCCTAAAATATTCATTCACACCTTTGTTCACATAGTGAATAAAATTATTCAACTCTGTTTAATGACGCTATTTTAGCTTAAGTTGGCTAAAATATCATAAGTTATTCACATACAGAATTTTAACGCTTGAAAACTGTGAAAATCTATTCACACATTTAAAAATATTAAAGGCATGAACGGATGAATATAGGACAAAAAGTACTTTTTGAACTGAAAAAAGAGATCACTGAAGTAGAATATGAACGATATATTAAAAACCTTACTTATGATACCAAACGTTCCCGAAGTAATATTGCCTATTTTAATGCGCCTAATATGATCATTGCAAAATGGATCAAAAGTAAATATACTGATAAGCTCATGCATCTTTTTGAACTGCAGAACGAAGTCAAACCGGAAATAGAGATCACCGTAGGCAAACAAAAAGACCAACGTTCAACACCAGTTACAAAACATACAAGTGAAAAAAGTCATTCGAAAAGTACCTATCTCAATCCCTCTTTGACCTTCGAAAGTTTTATTGTAGGGGACTCTAACCAATTTGCCTATACCACAGCAAAATCCGTAGCAGAAAAACCTGGTAAACTTTATAACCCTCTTTTTCTTTATGGTGGTGTAGGACTGGGGAAGACACATCTTCTTCAAGCCATAGGTAATTATCACATAGATCTGGGAAAAACTGTTATCTATACAACATTAGAACAATTCATGAACTCTTTCACTTCACATCTACGTTCCCAGACCATGGATAGATTTAGAGAAAAGTTTAGAGAGTGTGATCTACTTTTGATAGATGATATACAATTTCTAAGTAGAAAAGAACAGACACAAGAAGAATTTTTTCACACGTTTAATGAACTCTATAACAATAATAAACAAATTGTCATTACTTCAGACAGACAACCCAATAAGATCGCCGGACTTGTAGATAGATTAAGAACCCGTTTTGAAATGGGACTCCTTGCAGATATACAACCACCTGGACTGGAGACTAAAATTGCCATCATACAAAAAAAATGTGAACTTGACGGTATTTCACTGGATAATGAAATCGTCAATTACATCGCTACGCACATGGGTGACAATATACGTGAAATCGAAGGAACCATCATCAAACTGAACGCATTGTCTTCCATGCTTAACCAGGAGATCACACTTGATTTTGCACAAAATGCCATCAAAGACCAGCTTAAAGAGAAAAAAGAGAACATTACGATAGATGAAATTGTAAAAATTATTTCAAAAGAACTCAATATCAAACCTTCAGATATGAAATCTAAAAAACGTACAAAAAATGTGGTAAATGCAAGAAGAATTGCGATCTATTTAGCTAGAAACCTGACCCCTAATTCTATGCCTCAAATAGCCGTATATTTTGGTATGAAGGACCATACAGCCATTTCACATGCAATGAAAAAAATCAATGAACTTATAGAGAGTGATGAAAATTTTAAAGTAATTTTAGAAGAACTCTCCAACAAAGTAAATACCCATACACAAAGTGATGACATATAAACACTATTTCATCATAGAAAACTTGAATAAAAAAAAGATATAATTTTAAAAGTGAATAAATGTGAATGTTCAAAAAGAGTTAGACATTCAATTAAACAACGATCACGCCAGCGATTAAAGTAGTTTTTCACATATTCATGTCGTACTACTACTACCTACTAATTTTATTAAAAATAAGGAGAGTCAATGAAGATAAGAGCACAAAAACAAATTATAGAATCTATACTCATTAATTTACAACCTTTTTTAGAGAAAAAAGATGCAAGTCAAATAACCTCACATATACTATTTTCAACACAAGACAATAAGTGTATTATTAAAGCCACCGATTCTGAAATAGGTTTACAAATTGTTACTGATAATATTAATATAGAAGCAGAAGGAGCATTTACTGCACACGGTAAAAAACTCCTGGATATTATACGTATACTTAAAGATGATGACATTACCTTAGAACTTTTAGACAATACACTCATTATCAAACAAAAACATTCTAAATTTAAACTACCGACATTTGATGCTAACTCTTATCCATCATTCCCTAATATAAATGATAAACCTCAAATTTCTCTGGATTCTCTAAGTTTGATTCAAAATCTTAAAAAGATCTCTCCTGCAATAGACACGAACAATCCAAAATTTGAACTCAATGGTGCTTTGATCAATATAAAAAATGACGGCACAGATCTAGTAGGTACCGATACTAGAAGATTGGCCATTGCAACCATACCAGGAAATAATAATGAAGCCCTCTCTTTAATTGTGCCTAAAAAAGCTATTTTGGAAATTCAAAAACTTTTTTTAGATCAAATCAATATCTTCTTTGATGAAACAAACCTTATTATTTCAAATGAAAACTATTATTTCTATACAAGATTGATCAATGGAAAATTCCCGGATTATCAACGTATCATCCCTGCTACAACAAAACATCAAATTACACTACCTAAAAAAGAAATGGTTGATGCGATAAAAATGATCACAACCATTTCACAAGAAATAAAAATGACACTTTTATCTGATACTATTATTTTTAACTCTTTGAGTGCAGATAATGTAGAAGCTAAAACAGAATTAGAGATCAATACAGGTCTCAATGATAAATTTGAACTTTCATTCAATAGTAGATATATCTTAGATTTTATTTCACAAGTCAATAAGAATGAATTTACTATTGAATTCAATGAACCATCACTGCCGTTTATTGTTAAAGACGATAATTTTATTACAATCATCATGCCAATCGTAGCATAAAAGGAAAAGCGTTATATGAGTGAAAATAAAACAAAATATATTTTTGTTACAGGTGGTGTACTTTCATCTTTAGGAAAAGGTATTACTGCTGCAAGTATAGGAACATTATTAAAACATACAGGACAACGTGTAGGCGTACTAAAACTCGATCCCTATATCAATGTTGACCCTGGTACTATGTCTCCTTTGGAACATGGTGAGGTTTTTGTTACCAAAGATGGTGCAGAAACAGACCTTGATCTTGGTCATTATGAAAGATTTTTAGATACTTCATTGACACAAAACAATAACTTTACCACAGGTCTTGTTTACAAAACGGTTATTGAAAATGAACGTAAAGGAAAATATCTTGGAAAAACGATCCAAGTGGTTCCTCATATTGTAAACGAAATTAAAGATCGTATCGTTAAAGCAGGCGAAAATAAAGATATTCTCATTGTTGAACTGGGTGGTACAACAGGTGATATCGAAGGTTTACCGTTTTTAGAAACGATCAGACAAATGAAACATGAATTTGGTAAAACGCAGGTCATGAATATACACGTCACGCTTTTACCTTATATCAAAGCTGCAGGAGAGCTTAAAACAAAGCCGACACAGCATTCTGTACAGGAACTTAGACGCATAGGAATTGCACCGCATATGTTGGTACTCCGTGCTGAAGTGCCAGTTTCTACTGAAATTAAACGAAAAATAGCCTACTCTTGTGATGTAGATGAAGATTCTGTAATCGTTGCTGCTGATGCACCTACGATTTATCAAGTACCTTTAAACTTTTTAGATCAAGATATATTAACACCTATTTGTAAACAATTGGATCTACATGATTGCCAGCCTAACATGGATAAATGGAGAGATCTGGTACATAAGATCATTATGCCTAGTGACAGTATGAAAATTGCATTTGTAGGTAAATACCTGGATCTTAAAGAGTCTTATAAGTCTTTAACAGAAGCCCTTATTCATGCAGGTGCACATCTTGATACAAAAGTAGAGATCAAATGGGTGGACAGTGAGAAGGTTGAAGATGACGGTGCGCAAAAATATTTGAGTGACTGTGACGGTATTTTGGTTGCAGGTGGTTTTGGCGGACGTGGTGTAGAAGGTAAAATTCAGGCCATTCAATATGCAAGAGAAAATAAAATACCATTTTTAGGTATTTGCCTTGGTATGCAACTGGCAATGGTAGAATTTGCCAGAAATGTACTGGGTATAAACGATGCAACGTCTGTAGAATTTGATGAGAATACCCCAAATCCTATTATTTATCTTATCGATGAATTCATAGATGCGAGTGGTTCAAAACAGGTAAGAACTACGACATCTCCAATGGGTGGGACCATGCGTCTTGGTGAATATGAATGTGAAACAAAAGAGGGTTCAAATCTTAGAGCAGCTTATGGTTCTAAAGTGATTTACGAAAGACATAGACACCGGTATGAAGCAAACCCTAAATATAGAGAAGCGTTAGAGGCAAAGGGTATGGAAATTACAGGTGAATCTGACGGACTGATAGAAGCAGTAGAAGTGAAAGATCACCCATGGTTCTTAGGTGTACAGTTCCACCCGGAATTTACTTCTAGACTCCAAAATGCCAATCCATCGATCTTGGCTTTTGTCAATGCAGCACTTCAACATAAAAAATAGATGGTTCGCCCATTAACACTCACAGGGTTAGAAACACTTTTAACTATGCGCTTTGAAGAGGGTTTCCTCTCTTTGCGGGATCTACCTAAACCTTCTTTGTTTAAAGATATGGATAGAGCAACAGAACGTATCGTTGATGCCATTAAAAATAGAGAAAAAATAACCATTATCGGTGACTATGATGTCGATGGCGTCACCTCTACCACTTTGATGAAACTTTTTTTCGATGAAATCGGTTATCCTATAGAGTGGATCATACCAAACCGGTTTAAAGATGGATATGGGCTCTCTGCAAATATCATACCTCGTATAATCGGTACAGATCTGGCACTCACAGTGGATAACGGTATTTCAGCTGTCTATGCAGCCCAACTTTGTAAAGAAGAGGGTATAGATCTTATTATTACAGATCATCATCTTTTAGCGCCTGAAGTACCAGAAGCTTATGCCATCATAAACCAAAAACAAGAAACATGTACTTTTCCTTATAAAGATGTGTGTGGTGCTCAAATTGCATGGTATCTTATTGCCTCACTTAAAAATGCACTTGAGATTAAAATTGACATGATGGCATATATGGAATTGGTCTCTATTGCTATTATTGCAGATATGATGCCACTGCAGCATATTAACCGGGCAATGGTTCTTGCAGGGATCAAAGCGCTCAATCAGAGTAAACGGCCTGCGATCAGAGCTTTTCTTGAACACAGTCAAAAAGAGATGATCACATCAGAAGATATAGGATTCTTTCTTGCACCGTTACTGAATAGTGCAGGGCGGATGGAAGATGCCTCTTTTGCCGTAGATTTTCTCACTTCGACTAATATCTATGATGCTAGAGTAAGATTGGAACGTCTTATAGAATTTAATACCCTTAGAAAAGCTACCGAACATGATATTACACAAAAAGCCATAACCCAAGTGGAACAGGATGACAAAGTGGCGATTGTGGTTGGTGAAGCGTGGCATGAAGGCGTTGTAGGTATCGTAGCGGCAAGGGTGGCACGGGCATGTGAAAAACCTTGTATCATACTTACACAAAGTGAAGAGGGATTACTGAAAGGGAGTGGTAGAAGTTTTGGAGAGTGTGATCTCTTTGCTATTGTAGATGGTGCTAGAATGCATTTAGAGAAGTTTGGAGGTCATCAAGCAGCCATTGGTCTCTCTTTAAAAGAAGAGAGCTTAGAAACCTTTAAAATGGAAGTAGAGAGAAATTTTAAAGAAGGTGCTTATGTGAAAGAACTGTTTGACCCGGATATTGTAGGAAATCTGCATTTTTCTGCTATCTCTTTTGAGTTGACATCCCTCATGAAGAAGTATGAACCTTACGGACAGGGAAATGCTACACCAAAATTTGTCAGTAGCAATGTGGAGATTCTTCAGGCAGACACTATGGGTAAAGAGGGAGAACACATACGTTTTTCTTTTGCCCAGGATGGTGTCGTGATGCAGGGAGTGAAATTCAAGACACGAGAAGTATTTGAAACGGGTACTAAAGTTGATATCGTCTATACAGTCACTGAAAATCATTTTCGGGGAAGGGTTACTTTACAACTGATGGTAGATAAAATCGTCACATGATGGTTTATTTTCTAGATTGAATTAGTAAAGATCCAAATGATAAAAAACGTTAAAACAGATAGGTGGAGTGTGTATTCAAAAAGGAGATTACAATAAAAAAATTGTAATGTATCTGTTTTAACGCCCATAGATTAGGGATAAATACTATGGATAAGATAAGTATAACCTAGGTCATTCAATAAATATACATATTTCTGTATATTTTTTAATCAATTGAATAGAAATCTTAAATTATTGATAATATTATTAGATGAACCTAAGGCAAAAAGCCTTAGGTATGTTAATGGAGAGAGATTAAATTGGTAAAACTCTGATGTTTTCGTCTAGTTTCTCTTTTAAAATGTTTTCTATAGCGAAAAGTGTACCTGTACTTGAACTTGCACAACCAGAACATGCACCTAAATAACGGATGTAAATGTCAAAGTTCGCACCGTTCTCTTTGATGTCAAGGATCTCCATGTCACCGCCGTCCATCACAAGCATTTGTCTGATATTTTCATCGACTACTTTATCGACTGCTTTGATACGCTGAACGATAGTCATTTTAGCAAAATCAGCAGCAGGACCACCTTCATTACCAAGCGTTGCACCAGCAGCGATTTTTTCCTTTTCATACTCTTCTAACAAGTCTACAAGATAGACATCTTTTTCCTCGTGTCCACCAGGTTTGATACATGATTTACAAAATGCACCTGCTTTTGTGTAATCTGTGATCTGTTCCACTGTAGTAAGGTCATTAAGACGGATCACCTCTTGGAGTGTAGAGAGTGTGATACGTGCACATTCACACACGATCACTTCCTCTTCAAAGCTTTCGATATCTACACCTTTATACTGTGCTGCAGCTTTCTTGATCACATCATAAGCCATAACAGAACAGTGCATTTTTTGCGGTGGCACTGCCGGGGTATCAGCGTCATCACGCATTGCTTTTTCAACATCGATATTTGTGATCTTCACAGCTTCATCCACTGTTTTGCCTTTACAGAGTTCAGCCATTGTATCAGAAGAAGCAATAGCAGTACCACAACCAAAACTTTTGAACTTAGATGAAAGAATTCTATCTGTTTCAGGATCTACTGCCCAGTAAAGTCTTACGGCATCCCCACAGCTCTCTGCACCAAAGTCGGCAACGATGAGTCTTGCACCCATCTCTTTTGCTTCTTCTTCCGTGATCTCACCCATGTTTTGCGGGTTGTTCATTAAATCTGTTACTTTATTGCTATACTCATCCCAGATGGTACCGCCTACTAAACTATCTATACCCATAATATATCCTTTCTTATTTTCTATCTATTAATGGTGATGAGCGTCTAATCCGCTCTCATGACCTGCCGGTGCATATGCGTATGAACTTGAGATCCCTCTCAGTCTTATCACCGCTGCGTTAACCACTTTAAGTGTGTAGTCCAACTCATCCTGTGTCGTGTAACGGCTCAGTGAAAAACGGATAGCCGTATGTGCCAAATCCTCTGCTGCACCGATAGCTTCCATCACTGAGTTTGCTTCCAGATCTTCACTTGCACAGGCTGAACCTGTACTTGCACCGATACCTGCACGGCTAAGATCCCATAACATTGATTCACCTTCAATACCTCTGAATGAAATGAGGATGGTATTTGGTGTTCTTTTCTCTCTTGGTGTGACGACGAATGTATCTTCTATTTTGAGGAGTTCATCTTCAAAAGCATCTCTCATCTTTCTGATCTCTGACATTTCATAGTCAAGCGCATCGATCGCCTGTTCCATTGCCTTACCCATACCTACGATACCAGGTACATTGAGCGTACCTGAACGGTATCCACCCATTTGTGAACCACCGTGAAGCAGAGGCATAAGCTCTTTACCTTTTTTCATATACAAGGCACCTACACCCTTAGGTCCATGGAACTTATGTGCTGAGAATGTAAGGTAGTCTACATTAAATGACTGTACATCTACAGGTATTTTCCCTATAGCTTGTACGGCATCTGTATGAAAAGGTACGTTGTGTTTTTTACAGATAGCACCTATCTCTTCTACCGGGAAGATAGCACCTGTTTCATTATTTGCCCACATCACTGATACAAGAGCAGTTTTATCTGTAATACTCTCTTCTACACTCTGGGCATCGATAAGTCCCTCATGGTTAATAGGAAGATACGTGACCTTGCATCCCATATTTTCCAGAAACTTTGCAGTGGCAATGACAGAAGGGTGTTCCACCTCAGAAACGATAATATGGTTCTTTTTACCTGTCAAAATCTGATCAAAATAGATACTTTTGAGTACCCAGTTATTGCTCTCTGTTGCACAAGAAGTGATGATAACAGAATCCTCTCTAGGAGAATTGATACCTGCATAGATTCTTTCCATACCGGCTTTTATACCAGGATGCGTGTCACTTGCAAATATGTGCAGTGAGTTTGGATTACCATACCTCTGTACAAAATAAGGTTCCATCTCAGCGAAGACCTGAGGGTCAACGATAGTGGTTGCATTATTGTCTAAATAGACCTTCATTCATTTTCTCCTTTGAATAGGACCAAATCCATTCAATTTCATTTAAATTTTTTTTGTAATGATACTCATTTTAATTGAGACAATTTTAGTCCTAATTAGTTTTACGCATAATACGCTGTTATTCTTAAATTAAGATAAATTTTAAGTTAAAGAGGAGAGTTTTACTCTGGTTTATATGGTTTTTGGCTGATCTACAACGAGGAGAGTTTAAATACGGAATATTATAGAAGTGATCTGCAAGTTACAAATACCAAATACGGAGACTATCCGTATTGTTTAAAAATTTGAAGGGGTAGGAGTATTGATAAGGTTATAAAATTCGTTTCTGGTACGTTCATCACTTTTAAATAGACCACGCAGCGCAGAACTGACTGTCGTTGAATTGATTTTTTGCACCCCTCTCATCTCCATACACATATGGCGTGCATGTACGACTACTGCTACACCTTTAGGTTTGATCGTTTCCAAAATAGCATCTGCGATCTGTTCGGTCATCTGTTCTTGTATCTGCAGACGTCTGGCATAGACATTGACGATGCGGGGGATCTTTGAGAGACCCACGACTTTTCCGTCAGGTATATATGCAACATGGGCTCGTCCTATAATAGGAAGCATGTGATGTTCACACATAGAGTAGAACTCGATATCACGTACCAGTACCATCTCATCATTACTTGTGCTGAAGAGTGCTTGATTCAGTATCTCTTTGGGGTCTTGCTGGTAACCCTCTGTCAGGAATTGGAGTGCTTTGGCAACACGGCTTGGTGTTTTAAGTAAACCTTCCCGTGTAGGGTCTTCTCCTAAAAGTTCAAGGACTTTGGTCACAGCCTGTTCAAATTCTTCTTCTTTATTCATGATAGTACCTAATGAGATATTTTTCACATTGTAGCTAAAAACAATTTAACAATCTTCTCATCTACTTTAGAGATAGCGAGTTTTTGTATCTCATCGACACTAAAATAGTCAGAGTGTTCAGGCGTATGTTCATAATAGAGATAGACTTTACAGTTGAGTTTAAAGTGTGTATAAACATGGGTGACTTCACCCAGATAATCAGAAGCACACTCCGGGATCTCCACAGATTCAAACCCCCAAAGGCCATGCAGGAATTTACCTTTTCTTTGTCTCAGTGAGAGTTTATCTTCATAGATATGGATAAGAATATTTTGTTCTCTGGTCGGTACCATACGTTTCTTTTTTTCAGGATAGCGTTCAGGATCTTCTTTTCCTTTACAGATATCACTAAGAGGACAGATCTCACATTTAGGATTTCTAGGCAGACAGATCGTTGCCCCTATATCCATCATTGCCTGGTTGTAGTCAAAAGGATTGACTTTGTCTACCAGATCATAAGCGATCTCCCAGAGTCTTTTCTCTGTGGGCTTGATGATCTGGTGTAGACGGCACAGTATACGTTTGACATTGGCTTCCATGATAGGAACAGGTTGGTGAAAGGCAAAGGCAGCAACGGCATGGGCAGTATTTTTACCGATACCTGGAAGTTTGATGAGTTTCTCTATATCACTTGGCAGTTCATCTACAAGTGTGGCGGTCTTGTGTAGGTTCTTGGCACGATTGTAGTAGCCAAGCCCTTCCCACATCTTTAATACATCATCCAAAGGTGCTTCCCCTAAACTTTTTAGGCTGGGAAAACGTTCAATAAAAGGGATGTAGTATCTCTCCAATACGGTTTTGACCTGTGTCTGTTGAAGCATCACTTCCGAGAGGTAGATATAATATGCTTCATCTGTGTTGCGCCAGGGGAGGTCCAGTCTTCCGCTTTGCTGGTACCACTCTTGGATGGTTTGGTGGGTTTTTCTATACATGATGGGATTATAGCATGTGTTGCTTTGTACGCCCAGAATCAAGAGAAAGAAAATCAACGCTTGTACCATCATTATATAATAGGGTATCCAAGCAAACATTTTTATGAAGTTCAGTTTATTTTATGGTTAATCACATATTAATACAACTTTTATTACCATAAGAGATTCTATTGAACATGATAAGGAAGACGTATGAAATTAAAGAGAGTGATATTGGCATTTTTGATGCTTTTTGGACTGGCACAGGCGGATGTGCCTTCCAATGCGGCAGAAACAAAATTAACAGCAGAACTTTGGGGGAATGAAGGTAATCAGGCAGTTCAATTGGATTCATTGATCAAAAAGATCAATACAATTGGTTATTCTGTCGTGCAAGCGAATAGAAATATACAAGTACATTGGCAAAACATGTTTAATGAGAAGACTTTGGAGATGATCTCTTTCTATGGTCTTGTAAATATAGAGGCACTGAGACCGCTTTTGCTTAAAAACCCAGATTTCGGCGCTTATGCCCCTTTCAACTTCTTTGGCTATAAAACACTTGATAAAGAGGATAATAACACCTGGTATGGACACCTTACTCCAAATACTATGCTGGATATCATCGGTGAGAAAGATGTAGAGACAAGGAAAGAATTTACAGATATGGTAGGTTCTTTTGATGCATTGGTAGAAAAAGAGATGAAGCCTACAAAATCAAAAAGGTTTGAACATACGAAGCCATTACCAAAAAACGGGTTGACAAGAATGGTGAAAAAGTTTGAAAGAACAGATGACCTAGAGACATTTGTTGAAGAGTTTGTTATGGACCATGATGGACGTTTCTCTCAACATCATTTTGTCATTGCAGGGTTTATTGATTTTAAATTTGAATATGCCGATATGGAGATGGAATTTGACAAATATGATGCTTACTGGGTCTCTATGCTTTGCCACTTTGAATTCTCAAACTCTATCTTCAACAGAGGTATGCCTCAAGCAGGTATGTTCGCACCATGTTCAGTCTATTTCTATGTTCCTAAGGGAACTAATGAACTTCACGTAGGGTATGCAAGTGTAGATAACTGGATCAATGCACTCGACTTTAAAGACCAAAAACGTATTGATCATATGAGGGCGATCGATGCAGAAGTGGTTGAAACCTTTAAAGAGATGGGCTTTGAAGTAGTCACTCTCGGTAAAGACTAGCGCTTACAAAAGACAAGTTAAAGAAAATAGTATAAAAAGGAAATAGATGAAATTTACCAAAATGGCATTAGCGTTCTTATTGGCATTTGCTACACTGCAGGCAGAAGGAACTAAACTGGATATCTCTGCACCTGCACCGGAAGTATTAAGCACATATTATGCTGCAAAAGCACAAAGTACAGAAAAAGTAGAATCAAAATTGAAAGCCAACGGCTTTTCCATTTTGGCTACGACTACACCGATCAAAGGTGCAACGGTGATCACAGTGACCAATGATGAGCTCAAGGCTACAAATACTTGGCTGGCAACACTGAATGTACTTGTCAATGAAAAAGAAGTACGCATACAAAATCCATCCTATTTTGGTGCAGCTTACCTTCAGGACAAGTATACCTATGGTCAGTTTTCCGGAACATTGAAATCTTTTCAAAAAGCACTCGGTGACCTTTATACGGTAGAAGATGAGTTCAAACTTTCAAAACTTCCACACTATCAGTTCATGATGGGTATGGCCCATGTAGAGGATACGATCGAAGTAGGTGAAGGTGAAGACCTGGAAACAAAACTCAAAGAGAACAAATATGTAGCTTACACGCTTAAACTTCCTAATGGATCAACACTGGTCGGGCATAACCTAAGAAGCAGAACAAATAAATTCCTTCTTAAGATAGATGCAGCGCATAATGCACATATCTTGCCGTATAGAAGTATGATCAAAGAGGGTAAAGCGGTGATGTTGGACCCTAAATATTATTTGGCGGTCTCGTTACCTCTTTTAAGTATGACGGAGTTTATGAAAATAGCCTCTGCTCCGGGTAATATAGAAAAAGATATCAAAAGAACCTATAAATAGTATGACTTTTTTGTTCTCCAGGTTAAACCTGGAGAACTCTGTTTACAACCTCTTTTCCTCCTACCATTTTAACGCTTATTGGTATTTCAACATTATTTAGATAAAATCACATCATTATATATAAAGGATTGTAGTGAAAGTTACAGTAAACAAAGTAGACGACGCAAATATTATAGTAAGCGGCACTATAGAAAACAGTGCTGTTGAAGAGAACATTAACAAGATGGCTGTTCAAGCTGGTAAAGAGATGAAAGTAGACGGGTTCAGAAAAGGTAAAGTACCTGCGCACGTAGTCAAAAAACTCCATGGTGACAAGCTTGCACAGGATGCTGAAGGTGAAGTACTTAGGGAGCTTATTGATGCGGGTATGAAAGAAGCTGGTATCAATCCTGCAGATATGCTTGGTCAGCCTACTTTTAAGAAATATGACAAAACAGATTCTGGTATCGATGTTGAGGTAGAGATCTCTACTAGACCAGTATTTGAAGCAGAAGGTCATATGGATGTTCTTCCGGCCTTTGAGAGACCAACAGCATCAGACAAAGAGATCCAAGAGAAATTGGATGAGATCGCAGCTCAGCAGGCACCGTATACGAAGATCAAAAGAAAGCGTATGGTAAGAGACGGTGACATGGTAGTGATCGACTTTGAAGGTTTTGTAGATGGTGTAGCATTTGACGGTGGTAAAGCTGAGAAATTCAGCCTTAAGATCGGTTCAGGTCAATTCATCCCTGGATTTGAAGAGCAGATCATTGGAATGAAATATGATGAAGAGAAAACGATCACTGTGACGTTCCCTAAAGAGTATCAGTCATCTGATCTTGCAGGAAAAGAAGCAGAGTTCAAAGTAAAACTTCACGAAATTCAAGAGCAGGTACCTGCAGAACTTAACGATGAGTTGGCACAAAAACTGCTTCAAGGTGAAGAGAATGCAACACTTGAAATGTTGACGGATAGAGTAAGAACACAGATCGAATCAACAGAAATTTCTAAACTCTATAACGAAGACCTCAAGCCAAAATTGGTTGAAGCATTGGTAGAGAAATTTGACTTTGCATTGCCAAACAATATTGTTGAGCAAGAGATCGATGCAAAGGTGAATGCAAAAGCAAGAGAGATGAGTGAAGAGGAGCTTAACTCTTATAAAGATAATCCTGAGAAGATCGAAGCACTTCGTGAAGAAGTAAGAGCAGATGCAGTAGCGAGTGTAAAAGCGACATTTATCGTAGATGCACTGGCTAAAAAAGAAGAGGTATCTGTAGATGATCAAGAAGTATCACAGGCCATTTACTATGAAGCAATGATGAGTGGTCAAGATCCACAACAAGTGATCAAATATTACCAGGAGAATAATCTTCTTCCAGCGGTGAAGATGGGTATGATCGAAGATAAACTTTTTGGTAAGATGCTAGGTTTAGATAAATAAAAGAAACAAATAGTAACATTAGTTGCTATTTGTTCTGTTAACCTATAGAGTGTATAGTTGAGTGGATAAAAATCTATTTAACTATATATTATTAAAGGCAAAAGATGAGTTATATTCCATACGTTGTAGAACAGACCGGTAGAGGTGAAAGATCTTACGATATCTATTCACGGTTACTTAAAGACCGTATCATTATGCTAAGCGGTGAAGTCAATGATCAAGTGGCTTCCACTGTAGTGGCACAACTTCTTTTTCTTGAAGCACAGGATCCGGATAAAGATATCTATTTTTACATTAACTCTCCAGGAGGTGTGATCACTTCTGGGCTTTCAATGTTCGATACGATGAATTACATTAAACCGGATATTGTCACGATCTGTATAGGCCAGGCAGCATCTATGGGTGCTTTCTTGCTCTCTTCAGGGACAAAAGGTAAACGTTATGCGCTGCCACATGCACGTATTATGATCCACCAGCCTTCAGGCGGTGCTCAAGGTCAGTCAACAGATATCCAAATACAGGCACAAGAGATACAAAGACTCAAAGATACACTCAATGAGATCTTGGCAGAGCAAACAGGCAAAACAACCAAACGTATTGAAAAAGATACAGAGAGAGATAACTTTATGTCAGCCAGGGAAGCATTGGAATACGGGCTTATAGATAAAGTACTCACAAAAAGTTTTACCTAATAGAGATGGTGTATGGTTAGAGAAATAGTAGTATATCCGGACAAAAGACTCAAACTTGTCTCAAAAGAGGTAGAGTCTTTTGATGGTGCATTACATGATCTTCTTGATGACATGTATGATACGATGCGTGCGCGTAACGGTGTAGGCCTCGCAGCCATACAAGTCGGTATTGATATACGTGCACTGATCATCAACGTTCCTTTAGAGAATGCGGATGGAGAACATGACCAGCCTAAAGAGAATACGATAGAGATGATCAACCCTGTGATCCTTGAAAAAGATGGTTCCGAAAAGTTTCAAGAAGGGTGCCTCTCGGTTCCGGGTATCTATGAAGAAGTTGAACGTGCCAAACATGTGAAAGTAGAGTATCTAGACAGAGAGGGCAATAAGCATATCATAGAAGATAATGACTTCCTTGCCATTGCTATACAGCATGAGATAGACCATTTGGATGGTAAGGTATTCATTGAAAAACTCTCTTTTACAAAAAGAAAGAAATTTGAAAAAGAGTGGAAACGAAGATTAAAAGAGGCGTAGGCCAAGGCCAGTGTATTTGACCTTTTCTTTTTTATACTCCCTGCATGATCATCGCATCAGCCACACGTTGAAATCCTAAGATATTTGCAGCAGAAACAAGATCCATATCAAGCTTATACTCATCGCATGTTTGCTTGAGGTCACTGTAGATATTTGACATAATGTCTTGCAGTCTTTGATCTACTTTTTCAAATGAGAGATAGTTGAGTGAACTATTTTGGCTCATCTCCAATACGGAGACAGCCACACCTCCGGCATTGGCTGCTTTAGCTGGGCCAAAAAGAATATTATTCTCTTCAAAAAGAGCGATCGCTTCAGGTGTGGTAGGCATATTTGCACCTTCAGCAACGATCTTCACATCATTCTCTATGAGCAGTTTTGCAGAATCTTCACCCAATTCATTTTGGGTAGCACAGGGAAATGCGGCAAAACAAGGGATACTCCATACAAAACTGCGCCCTTCTGTATAACTTTCTCTTTTCACATATGTGGCTTTTTTTCTTTCCAGTGCATAATATTCCAGTGAAGCTCTTCGCTCCAATTTTATCTTTTTTAAAAGTTCAAGGTCTATACCGTTACTGTCATGGATCGCACCTTTGGAATCTGAACAGGTGACAGGAATGGCGCCGATCTCATAGAGTTTTTCTATCGCATGGATCGCAACATTGCCGCTGCCGCTGATGGTACAGATCTTACCTTTGAGTGTCTCTCCCATATCCTCCAAGAAGGTTTGTGTGAAATAGATAAGCCCATATCCTGTTGCCTCAGTACGTCCTAAACTTCCCCCTAGAGCAAGGGGCTTGGAGGTGATGATACTGTCATAAGAGTTCGTGAGCTGTTTGTATTGTCCAAAAAGATAGCCTACTTCCCTGGCTCCTACACCGATATCCCCACCCAGGATATCGATATCTGCACCGATACTGTTATAAAAAGCAGACATAAAAGCCTGACAGAATTTCATGATCTCTTTATCACTTTTACCTTTAGGGTCAAAATCAGCACCACCCTTTGCGCCTCCTATATGAAGTCCCGTGATCGCATTTTTAAAGATCTGCTCAAAAGCAAGGAATTTCAGGATATCCGGATTGACTGAAGGATGGAACCGTACACCGCCTTTGTAAGGGCCCAACGCATTGTTGAATTGAATCCTGTACCCATTATTGACATGGATGATATTGTCATCGTCCATCCATTCTATTTTAAAATGGATCGCTCTGTTGGGAACCATGATACGATCTATGATATTTTGATGCAGATATTCGGGATGTTTTTCTAAGAGTGGCTGTATCGTCTCGAGTACTTCTTTCAGTGCTTGAAAAAAAATGGTGTCACTTTTACAGTTACTTTTTTCGGCACGAATTAATGCCTGCTCAATATACTCCATGCTTGTCCTTTGTATGTGTGTAAACCCAATTATATTACAATTTGACATATTTTTAACCATTTTCACAAATTTAGTGCATCATGAGTGTATGAATGCAAAAATAGATAGTGGTACTCCACCCCAAAAGCAACACAAACAAGAACCTAAAAAAGAAGCCATTGTGAATCGATTGACCTGTGCAACACTCGAAGGTGTGAATGCACAGGTAATAGAAGTTTTACAAAAGGACTTCCAGGATTTACGGTTGTAGGCTTAGCCAGTAGCGACATTCAGGAGGCAAAAGAGAGGACAAAGTCGGCACTTCTTACCAATGATTTTGTTTTCCCACCGCTGAAGATCACGATCAATTTGAGTCCTTCGGATCTAAAGAAGTCGGGTACACACTTGGATCTGTCTATGGCACTGCGATATCTTGCCTCCACTCTTTGAAGAAGAGATACTGTCCATCGCAAAACATCAGTTCCTAGATGGTGTGGTACCAAGCTTTTCAGCTTTACGTCCTATAAGATCTCCTCATCACACTGCCAACTCTGCATCTATTTTCGGTGGAGGCTCCTCTATAGCCAGGATAGGAGAGGTAGCCTTGGCACATAAAGGGATACTCTTTTTCGATGAACTGCCTCACTTTTCCAAAGCGGTCCTTGAAGCCCTTAGAGAGCCACTGCAAGATAAAAAAGTGCATATAGCAAGGGTCAATGCAAAGATAGAATATGAAGCGGATATCATGTTCGTAGCGGCGCAAAATCCTTGCCCCTGTGGGAATCTGCTCTCTAAAAGTAAATCCTGCAGGTGTTCAGAACTTGAGATCAAACGTTACCAGAATAAACTTTCCGACCCATTTTTAGATAGAATAGATCTTTTTGTCGTTATGCAGGAAGTGAACAGTGAGGATAAGGGTGATATAAGCTCTGCTCAGATGCATCAAGCTGTTCTCAGGGCATTTAAGATACAAAAAGAGCGCGGGCAAGAGCGTCTTAATGGAAAATTGACAGAATAGGAGATAGAGATTTACTGTATATTAGAGAGTCATGCGAGTCAAATTTTAGAAAATGCTATCAGTAAATTTGGACTTTCACATAGAAGTATCGCATCAGTGAAAAAGACAGCTAGAACCATTGCAGATATTAATGGACATTTGCAGATCGAGAAAAGTGATATTTTGGAAGCATTGAGTTATAGACGCAGAAAATAGAAAAAAGAACCGATCTATTCGGTATTAGAATACCGAACAAACCGCTTTAGTAACGATAAATCCACCGACAACCAACCATACGAACATTGCAGAAGCTGTATAGACCGGTGCGAGTCCAAGACCTTTGAATTTCGCAAAACGTGTTCCCATACCCAGAGCGGTCATTGCCATCGTAAGAAGGAAAGTATCGATCTCATTGATTATATTTACGATATCTGCAGGCACAAGGTGCAGCGAGTTGAAACCGGCTACACCGATAAAGTAAACCGCGAACCATGGGATCACGAGTTTCACTTTTTCACCTGCAGCACCCTCTTTTTTAGCACTATAGCTTAGGTAGATACCAAGAATGATCAGCATTGGAGCGATCATAATGACTCTCGTCATCTTAACGATCACGGCTGCATCAGCCATCTCTTTAGGTGAACCAGGTACGGAGGCAGGTACAGCAACCACTTGTGCCACTTCGTGGATCGTACCACCTACATAGATACCAAACTCTTTGGCTGTCATATGAAGGAATCCGGCAGCAGGTTCAATGATCGCTGTGTAGAGTACCGGGTAGAGGAACATCGAGATCGTACCAAAAAGTACAACCATCGATACCGCAATAGCAGCTTTATACTCCTCAGACTTGAGTACAGGTTCCGTTGCAAGTACGGCCGCGGCACCACATACCGACGCTCCTGAAGCGGTAAGCATAGAAGTATCTTTCTCCATACCGAAGATCTTGTGTCCCAACCATGTACCGAGTATAAAGGTAGATGCCAGCATGATAAGAGAGACAAGGAATCCTGCCAACCCTACATCGATGATCTCTTGGAACGTAAGTCTGAACCCATAGAAAACGATCGCAAAACGAAGGATCTTTTTCGCTGAGAACGTGATCCCCCCTTGCCATGCTTCGGGGGTCTGATTATGCAAAGTATTGGCATAGAAAATACCAATGACGATACCGATCACAAGTGGTGAGATACCCAATGCCTTGACAGCAGGGAAATCTGAGATAAATGTTGCTGCTGCAGCGAAGATAGCAACAAATAAAATACCACTCATTGTACCTTTACGCTTTTGTGGAGAAAATGGCATAAAAATCCTTTTATTCAAAATTATTGATAACTTTTTTAGAATTCTACTATAATTTTGATATAATTTACAAACTATTTAGGTAATTAATGTTAAAAAACCATTCTAAAGAAGAGAAAAAAATATGAAATTAACACTTAGACAAATGGAGATATTCCTCAATGTTGTGGTCTCTGGACATCTAACGAATGTGGCTAAAGATATGAAGCTGAGTCAATCAGCGATCTCTATGTCCATTAAAGAATTAGAAAATATTTTGGGTCGACCTGTCTTTGACCGGATCAATAAAAAACTTGTGCTCAATGAAGTGGGACGTGCCTTTTATAAAGAGATAGACCCAATCTTTAAAAAGCTTTCAGACATTGAGTATGAATTTAAGAATTCAGAGAATAAGGGAATGATACGGGTAGGGGCAAGTACCACGATCGTAGACTATTTGATGCCAGCCATTATCTGCAGTTACATGAGTTCGTATCCTGATGTGAAGATCACGCTTAAAGAGGGGAACACCAAAGAGATCGCAGATATGATCAAAGAGGGGACGATAGATATAGGGTTTGTTGAAGGGCTTGTTCCTGGTTCAGAGATCGTTAAAGAGAAAATAGGGGTAGATGAACTGGTGGTTGTTACAGCAAATGAGGAGCTCTGCAAACCATGTACGATAGATGAACTGGAACAAAAAAGATGGGTCCTTAGAGAAGAGGGGTCTGGTACAAGAGAAGTCTTTTTGGGTTATATTAAAGAGAAAGTGGACAATTTAAATATTTTCCTGGAACTTGGACATACAGAGTCCATTAAAAGTATTTTGATGAACGGTGAATGTCTGACCTGTATCTCTAAAATCTCAGTGAAAAATGAACTCGAGGAGGGGAAACTGTGCAAAATTCCTGTAGAAAACTTTGAGTGTAAAAGAGATTTCCTGATGATCTATCATAAAGACAAGTATCACAGTTCATTGTTTGAAAAGTTTGTCTTCTTCTCCCGAAAACTGATGATGCAGATGATAGAGGGCCAAAAAGCCTAGATATCAATGGTTTTCAAAACGTTTAAGGGCTTCCTGATACTCTTCGGGATGGTTCAGGTTCGTGAACGGACCATCTTCATCAAACGCTACAAGGCGGGTATTGGCAAGGCGCAGCAGGTCCCCCAATCTATGGTTCCCTTTTTCCAGTTGTATATAGGCCAAAGGCAGTATTGATCTTTTATAGAAGCCACAGAGAGGTTGCAAACCACTGGGACTTTGTGCAACAATCGCATCAAATTGACTTTCATTTTGTTCCAAAAGCTTCTCTATGATCTCTTTGCCGACAAAGGGTGCATCTACACTTAAAATAAAAATCTCTTCAGCCTGTAATGTTTCAAAGACAGAGATAAGTCCTACAAGAGGCGAGTTTTCTAGATAGTTGTCTTGAATCACCCTACAGTCAAAATCAAATTTATTCTCTTTTGCCGAAATATAGACTTCGTCAAATAAGGTACGGAGTTTATCTAGTTGAAATTTTGTCAGTGTAGGATAGTTGGCAAAAGGAAGTAGAGCCTTGTCTTCACCCATACGGGAACTTTTTCCCCCAGCGAAGATGACAGCATAGGTTATTTTTTTCATAGAGTTACACTCTCTTTACGTTTTTGATGTATCAGCAAGACGGCAAATGCCATAAAGGTGATGAGTGACTCGATCAGGAAAAGATACTTTCCATAGACCTGGCCGGAAAGTACTGCACCCACTGAACCCCCTAATCCAAATGCAATACCCAAAAAAAACTGTTGTGCAAGTTTTTTCTGGGTATAGAGTGAAAAGACATAGGTAATGGCTGCAGTATGGTAGAGTGCAAAACCGATGGCATGTAGAGATTGTGATGCAAAGGTCAAAATGATCGAGTCAGGAAAGAGATAGAGTATCATCCATCTGATTGCCGTGATAAGCGTGGCAAACTGCAAGATACGAAGCAGGTTTCTTTGCAGAAGAGGACCTTGAAAATAGTACATAAAAATTTCACAGACGACGCCAAAACTCCACATCCAACTTGTCATTTCAAGAGAGACACCATGTGCAGTTTCGTAGATAGTGAAAAAGTTATAGAAGCCTCCAAAACCTACTTGCATTAAAAAGATAGAAACCCAAAATGCCCAATATTGTGTGAGTGAAAATGATGCATCTTCTTGCGGGCTAGAGTGGGAGATCGTGTCATACCTTGTCAGCATAGCACCAAAAAGAAGGGTTAAAAACGCTACGGCACTTAAGTAATAGAGTGCTTCATAAGGTGACTCAAGGACTTTCCCCAGCCATAACGCAATACCCATAAACCCAAGAGAGCCCCAGAGTCGTACTTTGCCGTAGACGTGTCTGGACAAAGAAGCCAGTGCGATGGTCTCGACATACGGAAGAGAGATACCCATTGCGGCCCCAAAAAGAAGGTTTGCAGCAAGATAGATCCAAAAATCCTGTACCGTGGCCAAAAAAAGCAAAGTACCAATAAAAGTGAAGAGCAGGGAAAGTTGGTAGACCTTGGGGCTTAGAGAGATAAAGTGCCGAAATACAAAAGGGAGTAAAAAGCGCATGAAGGGGGCAGCAGCAAAAATGATGCCCACCTCAAAAGGGGTATATCCCAGATCCAGCAACACTTTTGGCAGGAAGATGACATAGACACCAACAAGGGCAAAGTAAAAAAAGTAGTATCCCCCTAAAAGCGGTGAAAGAAATCTGTTGACCGGTTTCATCTTTTGTTTACAACAGCCGTTGCAGATAAGAGGTCATGCAGCGTCTTGTTGTCTTTCCTAAAAAACATCAGTATCCAACCTACTATCGTCAAGAGTGAAAGTATTGCAGCCAAATTTCTGAAAAGGATGATAAAAGGTGAGGGCTTTTTCTTCATATGTTCATCAATGAGTGTAATGTTATAGGCACGATATCCCGGGGTCTGACCCGTCTTATACATAAAAGTCGTCTGGATGATGACCAAAGGAACCAGTATATAGATCCAGCCCAGTATTTTATGTTCAGAAAAATCTTCTCTGCCATCCATGACAAGATAAAAGACAATATACATGATAGGCATGAGAAGCATAAAAGCATCGGTTAAAAATGCTTTTATCTTCACACTCGTTGAGGCATAGTCATTTGTAGTAGGTGTCGATTTGACTGTAGGTGTCTGGCATTGGAGCCTTTTTTGTTTGACATCCCTAAAACGCTGTTTAGCCATTAGAAATCCCAAATCGCAGCGGCATAGGGACCTGAGAAGTCCACATCCGCATTAAACCCATTGACCAACTCATCACTCTCCAGGTGAAAGGCCTTATACCCGGCTTCCAGACCTATTCCCATAGCCAGGGTATAACGGGCAGAGAGTTCATAATCATAAGCCGTAATATCCCAATAGCTAATAGCATTGGCTTCGATCTGAAAAGAGAGATCAGTGATAGGCAGATTAAAACGTACTTTACCATAGAGCATCGGTACCCAGGTCGAAAAGTCTGCAACATCACTGTTCGCATTGCTGTGTACGCCCATATCCCCAGAGATATATCTGAGGGTAAATCCGGCATCCGTCTCGGCCCAATTATCCAGGAATTCATAATAGAGCGTGACATCCGACATGTCAAGTGACAGGCTGCTCTCTATAGTACTGCTATAGGTATGGTCTCCCCAAGTGAAGTTATTCACACTGCTGCTTCCCTCATGTGAAAGTGTGGTATATCCCAATTTTATATTGGGAATGAGAGGTAAAGGATGTTCTAAATAGGCTTTTAAAAATGTATCTTGTTCTTCACTAAAGCCCAGTGTATCTTCAATATCTGCAGTGTTTCCTTTATATGCAGCATTTCCGTTTGGCTGATGATTGAAAAATCCAAGGGAGACCTCTCCTCCTACGGTATCTGCATGAAGCTCGCTGAGTGTGAGCAGTAGTATGAAGGGTAGAAGTCTTTTTATATTTACCATTTTATTGTAATCCTTGTGTCATAGTAAAGATAGGCAAAAGCATCGCTGAGACGATGACACCCACAACTACACCGATAAAGAGCATCATAAATGGCTCGAGTAGGCTCAGAAGCAGTTTGAGTTTGTCCTCATTCTCTTCGGCATAGAGTGCAGAGGTATTGTCCAGGATCTGTGCGACTTCACTGGACTCTTCTCCCAGGGCCAGAGATTGCATAAAATTACGTTTGAGTTTTACGCCTTTTGACATTTGAAGTGCATTGGAGAGTTTATTCCCTTCGAGCACTTTTACGGATGCTTTTTCAAACAGGTCACGTAAGCCGTGATTTGCAAAAGTCGCTTTGGCAAGTTGTACGGCTTGGGCATACGCAACACCAGAGCTGAGCATCAGTGAGAGGATATAGGAGAACCTCCCAAGTTCATGGTTCTGGATCAGAGACCCCAGTACAGGTATCTTCAGCAGCATTGCATCAATGATACGGTGAAAGGTCTCTATTTTGGCATACGCGATCTTAAACATGAGGATCACAGAGAGGATCACCACGATGATAGCAATATAATGTGCGGTCAAAAAGTCGCTTAAGCCTAGTACAAATTGTGTGATCGGGGGAAGTGCCTGGCCGGTATCTTCAAAAATGCCTGTGATCTTGGGTACCACAAAAGCGATGAGAAAAGAGGTCATCCCTATGGCAACGGTAAAAATAATGGCAGGATATGTCATCGCACCCTTGACCTGTTTTTTGACTTTGTTCTGCGCAGAGAAAAAATTGCCCATGTTTGTAAGGACTTCAACCATTTTCCCTCCCTGTCCTGCCACATTGAGGCTTTGAAGAAAAAACTCAGGCAGTGCATAGACCTTTTGGGTATTGAGCGCATGGTAAAGAGATTTCCCTTCATCGATCATAGTTTTCACGGAGTTCAGAAAGGAGACATATTTTTTTTCTCCTTCATGCTGGTTCTCAAGAAGCTTGATCGCAGTGAGTATGGTCATACCTGACTTGAGATAGGAGGAGAGCTCTTTAGAAAAAGTACTCAGAAGTTCCCCTGGCATCTGACGTTTGGCAAAGGCTTCCAGTGAAAACTCTTTGGTAGGTGTAAGCCCTTCATGATAGATATGTTGTGTACGAAGTTTTTGTCCCGCTTCTTCTTCAGAACTTGCTGTAACAGTACCTTTGACCTTTTTTCCTGTTTTGTCAAACCCTTTGTACTTAAAAAGCATCCGTGTGTATGTCCTTGCAGTAAATTATAGGTATTATAACTTTTTTAGCTGTATCTTGCTCTAGGAAAAGATGAAACGGTTTAAACACTTTATTCAAAGCCATCCAATGTAAAAAAATAATAGTTCGAAGAGTGTTTATCTTTCAGCATCACTTCGTTGACAATGGCGGTAGGTCCACCTTCCTCAGGAAGAGGGGTGATACGGATCTCTTCAGGGATGTATATGTCTTTATGGTTCTTCTTTAAGATCTCACGGCTTTTCAGCTCGTTTATCTTGAATGATCCTGTCAATATATCATAAGCGCTTTTAGTCTCTTTATGTTGCTGAAAAATAGCAGTGTCTAAGTAAAGAGAATCCTGTAAAGCACGTTTGTTCCTCTCGGAAATGTAAATGATCTGTTCTTGATTGTCTGTATGTACCTTGAGTACAGGCAAAATAGCAAGTGAAAGAATGATCACAGAGATAAGGATCTCAATAATAGTAAAAGCCGGGCGTAACTGTTTCAATAGAACGCTCCACTGTCAGAAGCCAAAGCAGTGTTTCTCAACCAATACTCTTTTGCCTCTTCAGGAGAAGAGAAGCGCTGGGGCTCTCCAAAAAAAGCAGGAAGGAAATAGCTCCCCTCATCATTTTTCAAAATGATCTGAGTAGAGCTTCCATTCTTGAAAAAATCCATGATCAGACAAATTTTTTGATCTAGATATCGTCCATATTCGATACGGGTCAGTGCGTCATAGCTGTCAATGGTATAGGCTTGGATATTGGTGAGGTCTATAGGACTCGTATACTCCTCAAACGGAGAGGAAACATCCGATCTGAAGTAACAGGAACGGCACTGATTGATACAGAGAAGAGTCCCTTCCCCGCTGAAGAGTTCAGATGAGATGATATTGGATTTAAGGTTAAGGGGGGTGAGTGCCTTTGGCCTTTGTTTCCCTATCTCTACTCCCTCAAAACCAAGAAAGTAGACCATGGAGACAATGAGAATAACGATAAGAAGCTCTAAAAGAGAGAATCCTTTGCTTGCGTTATATCTCTGGATAGTGGGCATAAAAAGAGCTTACTTGTTACATTCACTAAAGAGGATATCTCTATTGCTCTCTTCTCCGCCCTCTTTTCTATCGGCAGCAAAGGAGATGAGCTCGAACTCGTCTCCCTTATTGATATAGATAAAAGGTGTTTTCCACGAGTCTTTAGGCAACTCTTTGAGGTAAGGTTTTGCACGGTAGTTCGGATATTTATCCGGATCGGGATTGCTTAAAAGCGCTTCAAACCCCTCTTCTGTTTCAGGGTAGGTACCGTTATCCAGTTTAAACATGTCGAGTCTTTTGCCTAGATCGTTCATTTTTAAACAGACTGTATCTCTTTTTGCCTCATCCGCAGCATCCATAAGTCCTGGAGCCACAACCGCAACAAGCCCTCCAAGAATAACGATCACGATGAGTAGTTCTATAAGGGAGAAACCGGCTCTAAGTTGCATGTTTTTTTTCATAGATGTCCTTTAGTTTGCTTTGGTATAATATTTTGATCCAATTGTACAAATTTTACTTTAATCGAGCTTTTAGATGGATAAAACCCAGCCTGCCCAACATGATGTCAAGCATAGACAAGGATTTGCCCTTCTGATCACTTTGTCGGTCTTGGCCGTTATCATCGCACTGACCACCGTACTTCTGAGTTATTTTGAGGAGGTCAAACAGGATGCCAGCGATACAAAAGCACTGATACAGGCAGATATATACTATAAAAATATAACAAACATATTTCAAGGGTTTAAAAATAAAAAAACCCTTTTTTCTGTATTATACAGTACGGCATTACCCTTGCAGACGCCAGAAGGTAGGTTTTCTCTGCAACTTCGGTGTGAACCCTTATACAAAGGGGTGAACATCAACTGGCTCGGGTTAGAGAACAGTGCTCAAAAAACAGCATATATTTCCGTAGCACAAGAACTCTTTGAAGCCATTGCCCAGGACTACAATATCCAAGATCCTGGAAGATTGCAGGAGATGCTGCTTGAAGAGATAGGTGGGGAAAATAGATGGGTACAAAAAGAGCAAAGCAGGCTTCACCAAAAAAAGGGTATTATATCTTACAAGCAGTTCTCAGAGATCATCGACCGTTACCAGTTTGAGGTAGATGATCCTGAGATAGGGTCTGTTCCATGGAAAAAATATTTTAGTTTTTATCCGGAGGCAGATAAAGTAGATGCCCAATATAGTTCCCCAGAACTACTCGCTTACCTGTTTGATATGGATCTATCAACGGTGGAAGAGTGGACGTCGCTTGAAGAGTTGACATCGCTTGCGGACAAAGGCACGCTGGAAAACTTTATACGTGAGAATGGCGGAGACTATGAGAAAAGAAAAAGCATTCTTGCAGGTGAAACATTCCTAGAAGCGGCAGAATGCTCTGTACGTTATGCGATGGCGGATAATCAGTATGGATTTAGATTTGAATATATTCAGGGAGAGGCAAAATATTTTGAATTTTATGGGAAACAATAAAGAGTTACTGCTTATACATCCTTCTATGAAACCTGTGTCATTGACAGAGGCCGTGAATGTCATGTTGCCACCACAGTTCTACACGCTTAAAAAAGAAGTATTGCCCCTCCGTTACGCCTATCAGGCAAAGAAGATCGCACCATCGTTGTTTGACGGCCTGCTAGAAGGAGGTGATTATGAGTATATGGTATGGAAAGAGGATGAAGCGTGGGTCTTCCTCGCTTATGATATACAGAAGATCACAACATTTTTGGAGAGTAAAAGCTTTGCCTTGGAGCACGTTTCCAAACTCTTTTTTGCCCAACAATCCGTTGATCTTTTCGATAAACCGATTTTGTTTGGAGAAGATGATGCATTGGTCTCTTTGGACGGTATGGTTGTGGTCGTTCCAAGGGGGGCGCTTTCAGATGAGGATGGCCCTTCACCGGTCTTCGACAATCATTTTACGCCTAAAAAAGGTATCGTACTTTCCGGTGCATACGGTTCAGTACTGAGCCTGAAACAAGCATCGATGCTTTCAGCAATTTTTATACTTTTTGCACTCATGTTCTTTGTTGAAGGTAGTCGCTACAGCGATGATTCCAAAGCAGGAGAGGCCAAGATACAAGAACTGCTTTCAGCCAATCCGGCCCTGCAGAGTACCTATACAAGAGAGAGCATTGCGTCCAAATATAAAGCGATCGATAGAACGGAACGAAAAAAACGTGAGCTTGTTAAAATGGTATCAGGGATGATCTTTAAAGGCGTGACACTCTCTGCATTAGAGATAGATACCAAGAGCTACAAAATACATTTTACCTGTAAAGATGCCCAGGTTGTAAAACGTCTCAACCAGTTGGCAGCAAAGAACAAACTGAAAACTTCAGCCGTTTCAGGAAGTCATGACTTGAAGATAGAAGGTACACTATGACCTGGCAAAGATATCAGAATGAGTTGATCGCACTAATTGCATTTGTCTTCATGTTGGGGGCCTATGGGTATAAAACGGCACAGGTTTCTTCACAGGGCCAAAGTCTTGCTACGGCAAAACACGCTGTAGAAGAGGTCCAAGAGGTCATCTCTCTGAAGAAGATATGGGACGATACAAGAACCGGCAAAAAAGTAGAGACGCTTCAGACGCTCGTTCCCTCTTCCAAGGTAACATGGAGCAGTCAAAACAAAAAGGTGACAGCAAGCTATAAAAATTTAACGGCGACAGAGTTAAATGCTTTAGTGACAAAGATCTTAAATGTTCCGGTAGAGATACAGAAACTTAAGATACAAAAAATAGCTTCATCTTACAATGTGGAGTTCAAATGCAAATGGTAAAAAAGAGTGGTATTGTATTGATAGTAGCCTGGTTTGCCATAATTGTACTAATGCCCAAGCAGGAGTTTTATTATAAACTCGAAGAAGAGCTTGCCAAACAGGAGATAGAACTTAATGAAGAGAAGATAGATGAAGGATTGTTCTCTTTGAAGCTGCATCAGGTCACCGTGTATGTTAAAGGTATCCCTGTGGCGACCATCGATGAGGTGGCTCTGTGTACATTACTTCTCTATAGCAGCGTGGAGCTACAGGAGCTGCATGTGGATGACTCTTTAAAAAGAATGCTACCACAGGATACGAAACAGGCACTGTTCTCGCACTCTATCCTCTTTCCACTGAAGATCTCTGTAGATGCAGAGGGGTCTTTTGGCGGGATGACGGGTAGCATTGATCTTGGTGAACGTCAAGTACATTTGGATTTTAATGAGAGCAAGAACATAGAGATGTTAAAGCCTCAGTTGAAACAAAGTGAAAAAGGATGGGTCTATGAAACATCTTTTTAAACCTGAAGTAGCGAAAGGGATCTGGACACTTTTGATCTTACTGCTAGTGATCAAAATGTCCTGGTTCGTGGTTGAATTGTTATGGTTACCGACTATGGGAGTAGATCACAGTGAAGAGAGTAGAGCCAAAGCACTTTACTATAGGGTTAAGTTAAGCCCCAATGACGGAGCGGTACCTACGACGAAGAGACCTGTACAAACTGCGGGGAGTATTCAGGATATCAAACTTTTGGCTATATATAATGCCTCCGATGTCACTGTTGTGACAGTAGAATACAAACGTGCAACAAAAGTGCTTGCCAAAGGTGAAACGATCAATGGATTTGTCCTCGAAGGGGCAGGGAGCAACTATGCGACCTTCAGTAAAGATGCAAAAACCTATCAGATCGATTTGATCGTCAGTAGAAAAGGTGAAGGGAGCATCAAAAGTGCCCAGACTTCTGCAGCTTCAGCTCCTTCTGCAGATCAAATTCAAGGCGAAGTGATAGATGCGGGGGATCACAAGATCGTAGATCGCTCACTACTGGATCATTATGCAAAAAATATGGATGATATTTATAAGAACATTGGTATCAAGGAGATTAAAAAAGGTAAAGATCTGGAAGGTTTTAGTATCTCTTTTATTAGAAAAGGATCACCTTTTTCAAAACTTGGGCTTCAAAGAGGGGATGTCATCAAAGCTGTAAACGGTCAAAAGATAGACAGCTATAATGCTGCATTTGATGTGTATAAAAATATTTCCAATATCAATAACATGACATTGGTCATTCAAAGAGGTAAAGAAGAAATGGAGTTAGAATATGAAGTTAACTAAAATTGTATTGAGTATATTGTTGGTATTGTCTGTAGGATCATATGCGGAAGAAGAGACGGTAGACGTGAACTTCCGCGACCTTAGTGTCAAAGACTTCATTGAAATGGTTTCCAAAATCACACAAAAGAATATTTTGATCGAAGCTGAGCCTACAGGAAAGATCAACTTCGTCTCCACCAAGCCTATTAAAAAAAGTGCACTCTTCTCTTTGGCAAACTCTATACTCGGAGGCAAAGGTCTAACGATTATAGACCAGGGTGAGTATTATAAGGTGGTAAAAGGTACCGATGCAGCGGGAGAAGGGCTGGAAGTAAGCAGTTCTATCAAGGGTGAGACCATGAAGACGGTCATGTTCCCGTTAAGGAACACCAATGCAGCTGTACTTCGTGCGAAGATCAAGCCACTTTTGGACAGAAGTGCAAAAGTGATCTCTTTTAAAGAAAATAATGTCTTGGCCATTACTGCAACCCCAAGAGTATTGGAATCCATTGCTAAAGTGATCAATGCTGTCGAGATAACAGGTGAAAAAAAATCGGTGGTGATCAAACTGAAAAACGCTAGTGTGAGAGACGTGTATGCTAATGCGCAGAATATGGCAAAGAAAATTTTCCCTCAGACCATTGAGAGTGAAACAGTCGATATATTTAAAGATGATGCGACCAATTCGATTATTCTGGTAGGGCAACCAAAGAATAACAACCGCATGATCAAGTATATCAAACAGCTCGATATTCAAGGTGAGAGTACCACACAGAAGATGTATGTCATCAGACTCAAGAACTCCAATGTTGAGGAGATGGAGAAGATCATGAGTAAACTCATCTCTCAGATGAACAATGTGGCGATGAAAACACCTGCAAAAGGTGCAGAGCCGCCAAGTAAAGCGATGGTCGTTTCAGACATCGAAAGAAATGCACTGGTTCTGCTTGCGACGGCAGAACAGATGAAGAATATCAGGGATACGATAAAAAGGATCGATATCCCTAAAGTGCAGGTCTATGTCAAAGCGAAGATCGTTGAGGTCGATAGCAATATGGCGCAACAGGTAGGATTCAAATACGGATTTAATGGCGGGGCTATCACTTCCAACGGTCTCTATACACTGGCAGGAAATATGGGAGCTTCTGCACTGCAGATCTCTCCAGCACTTTTGGGCTTTTTGAATGCAAATACAAACAACTTTGAAGGGTTTGATGCGAATGGTAATCCGATCTACTCTAATGACCCTGCTTTCTCATTTGATGCAGTAGATAAGGTCTTTGCTTTGGGTGCGACACTTGACCTCTTGGAAAACAATGGTGCAGCACGTATCTTGAGTGAACCTTCTGTGCTTTGTACCAACAACAAAGAAGCAGAGATCTATGTCGGTCAGACCATGTCTATATTGACCCAAGCACAGCAATCCACGACAGGTGTCTCCAATGTAGTCAACAACTATTCAAGAGAGGACATCGGTCTGAGCCTCAAAGTGAAACCAAGACTCTCGAGCAACAATAAAGTGACTTTAGAGGTAGAGACAGTACTGGAAGATATCGACCCTTCTTCAGCGCAAATGGCAGACAGACCAACGACCACAAAACGAACGGTGAAGACCAATGCGATCGTGAACAATGGAGAGATGATCATTCTGGGTGGATTGATCAAAAGAACGGGTGGGAAAGGGGTATCTAAAGTGCCACTCCTAGGGGATATCCCTATCCTGGGAGAGCTGTTCAAGAATACTTCAGATATAGAACAGGAACAGAATGTAGTGATCTATCTCACTCCTTATATTGTAAGAGAAAGTGGTGATCTGCAAAAGTTGAAAAGTATGCTGGCTGAACTTGAAGAGGTTCAGGGAAGATATAATACTTTCTTCAATGAAGCACTGGAAGAAAAAACCGGTATTTCTGCTGAAGAGGCAATTGTCCCTGCAAGCAGAAGGATCCAGAGAAAACCTAAAAGCAATTTAAGTATCTTAGAGGAAGCATGATGCATTTTCCCCGCCTTCAGGATGTAAACCTTGACCCCTTATGGGAAGAAGAGATAAACCACAAGCTGGCACTCAAGCACTCTTTGCTTTTTTCTATAGTCGATGATGTCAAAACATGCATCGTTGAGGAAAAGACGCTGGGCGATGCACTGAACTATCTCTCAAAACTTTCATTGGATTATCCCATCACACTTGTAGATTCCGAGAGTTTTGAACGTTTAAAAAATAAATTTTTGGAAATACAAACAGGATCAGATTTTGAAGAGATGGGAACCACATCAGAGGAGCTCATTGAAGTTGAATCTGATCTTCTGGAGTTTATCCGTAACTCCCAGGATCTGCTTTCAAGTGAAGAGTCTGCACCGATCATCAAGCTGGTCAATTCACTTTTTTTCCAAGCACTCCAAAAAGGGGCAAGCGATATTCATATTGAGAGTGGGGAGAAGAAGGGTGAAGTGCGTTTACGTATAGACGGCGCACTTAAAAAACATTTAGATCTTGATAAAAGTATTGTGAACCTGGTCATTAACCGTATCAAGGTCATATCAAACCTGGATATCTCTGAAAAAAGAGTGCCTCAGGATGGACGTACACAGTTGGCGATCTCCGGGAAAAGCATTGATGTAAGGGTTTCCATACTCCCTACCTATCATGGTGAAAGGGTCGTGATGAGGATCCTTGCACAAACAGAGCATATTCCAACACTTGAATCTTTGGGTTTTGTGGATGAGATCACGAAGGATCTCTATAGACTGCTTAACCATGCACACGGTATGATACTGGTAACTGGTCCTACAGGTTCAGGTAAATCAACCACACTGCATGCCTGTCTTCAGCATGTCTCCACACCGGACAAGAATATCATTACCGTAGAAGATCCCGTAGAGTACAATGCCGATAACATCTCTCAGATACAGGTAAACAGTAAAGTAGGACTTACCTTTGCAGCAGGGTTACGTTCTATTTTGAGACAAGATCCGGACATTATCATGGTAGGTGAGATACGTGATAATGAAACAGCAGAGATTGCGTTACGTTCGGCATTGACAGGACATCTGCTTCTCTCTACGCTTCATACCAATGATGCTACATCAGCCCTAAGTCGTTTGATGGATATGGGCATACCGAACTTTCTTGTCTCTTCTACGCTGTTGGGTGTATTGGCTCAAAGGCTTACACGTAAACTCTGTGTGCACTGTAAAGAGGAGACAAAGCTTGCTCCGGCAACTGCACAGGAGATAGGTGTGCCTGAAGAGAAGCTTTTCTTTAAAGCTGTCGGGTGTAAAGCGTGTGATTTTACAGGCTATAAAGGCAGACAGGCCATTGGAGAACTTTTTATTATCGATGACAAGGTCAAACAGATGATGAAAGATGATTTTAATGATCATCAAATAAGAGAAGCGATGAAAAAAGAGGGGATGAAAACCATTGCCGATAAACTTAAAGTGATGCTGTTAGAGGGACAAACCAGCTATGAAGAAGCGATCCGTGTCGGACTGATGGACGGCTAGGGTCCATGACTAACCGTAAAGCATTCACCCTTTTAGAAGTACTCATCTCTATCGCCCTTATGGGTATCGTGATCGTAGCTCTTTTTTCTTCTGTAGATATGATGCAGGACTCCAATCAACAACTTGCCCAATACTTGGAAAAGTCTAAAAAAACCACCAATATCACTAAAGTGCTGTATATGGATATGATAGACTCTGATGGTAATATCACGATAACAAAAGATGAATTCAGTCGAGTCTGCATCGGGGAGACACGAAATTCACTCTATGCTTTACCTTCGGCAAAAGTCTGTTGGATCGTGCTCAAAAAAGAGAATACACTGGCACGGATCGAAGGGAATGGATATCATTTACCTCTACGCTTGGAAGAACGCGTTGAAATCGACCCTGTGATGACGGGGATAGAGGTCTTTGATCTCTACCATGAAGAAGATAAGATCCTGGTATTGATACAGCAACAAGGAAAAGAGCCCATCAGTTTTATGTTGCAAGGCATTGTCAAGCCTGAGAAAAAGAAAGCACCTACAGACAAAAATGCAACGACAATTCCCCCAACACCTCTATAGTATCTGCCTTTCTCCTCTACAGAATAATCAAACGAACTTTCGCTAAAATAGACTCTATCTATTTTTAACATGGAGGATCAGGGTATGGAAGAGATCTATGAAAAGTTAGGACTGTTTTATCTGGGTAAAGAGATAGACAAGCAAAGTATGGAAGCGACAGAAGCCCTTACCCTGCTTAAAAACAAAAACTTTACCACCCATGCAGCGATTATAGGAATGACGGGCTCAGGTAAGACCGGACTGGGTGTAAGTATCATAGAAGAAGCTGTCATAGACAATATTCCTTCCATTATCATAGATCCAAAGGGAGATATGGGAGACCTATGTCTTACCGATCCAAGTTTTTCTCCTGCCTCTTTTGAACCTTGGGTGGCAGAGGAAGCAAAGTCCAAAGATACCGATCTCCATACGTATGCCAAGAAAGTAAGCAGCGATTGGAAAGAGGGGATAGAGAGTTGGGGACAGAGTGTCGAGCGGGTACAAAAGTTCCATGATGTGAAAAAAACCATCTATACACCTGGCAGCTCAGCCGGTGTCTCTGTGAATATCATGAGTTCTCTGGAAGTACCTCCAGCGCAGATATTCGAAGAGAGCGATGCCTTTGCCTCCTATTTAAAAAGTACTACTACATCATTGCTCTCTTTGGTAGGTATCCATGCGGACCCTTTAGAGTCAAAAGAGTATATCCTGCTTGCACAGATCATCACAAACTCATGGTTGGCAGAAGAAGATCTAAGTATAGAAGGCATCATAGGAAAGATACTCAACCCTTCGTTTAAGAAGATAGGGGTGTTGTCTCTGGATGATGTTTATCCGCAAAGTGACCGTTTTATATTGGCCAGTAAATTCAATGCATTGCTTGCAAGTCCAAGCTTTTCACTTTGGCTGCAGGGAGAGAGTTTGGATATTCAAAAACTTTTGTATGATGAAAACGGCAAAGCCAAAGTAGCCATTTTCTCTATCTCCCACCTCAATGACGATGAGCGCATGTTCCTTGTCACTTTGCTGCTCAATAAATACATTGCATGGATGCGTCTTCAAAGCGGTACCTCTGCGCTTAAAACACTCCTCTATATGGATGAGATATTCGGGTTTTTCCCTCCTACCAGAAACCCGCCAAGTAAAGAGCCTATGCTACTTCTGCTCAAGCAGGCAAGAGCTTTTGGTGTAGGTGTGGTGTTGAGTACGCAAAATCCTGTAGACTTGGATTATAAAGGGCTTTCGAACATAGGTACATGGTTTATTGGAAGATTACAAACAATACAGGATATAGAGAGAGTCATCGACGGACTTGGAGGAAAAGTAGGTTCAAACTTTGAGAAAAAAGAGATTAAGAACCTATTGAGCAATCTGAAAAAAAGAACTTTTTTCCTTAAAAGTGCACACCTGGATGATATCAGGCTCTTTGGTACGCGCTGGGTGATGAGTTATCTGAAAGGACCACTCAAAAGAGATGAGATCTCCATGCTTATGAGAGAGCAAAAACCGATGCAGAATAGCGAAGTAAAAAGTGTAGAAAGAATGGTCCAAAAACCCTCTAAGCTGGAAAGTTATCAAACGATTGATGCATCCATACCTCAATACTACGAACCGGACATAGCCATACAAAATATATTTACTCCTACCTTGGGAGCCAAAGTAAAAATACACTTTTACCAACAACGAAAAGGTATCGATTACGAGAGACTGATCGAACTTTATGTAGCATTGGATGAAAAGCAGCAGCACATTGCATGGGAAGAGGCGGTAGAAGAAGCACTTGGATTTGACAGATTTCCTCATACCGCTCCTTCAAATGCGAAGTTCCATCCTCTTCCTGATATTGTTTTAGAAGATAAGAGATTGGCAAAAGCAGTGAGAGAACTGAAAGAGACCCTTTACCGCCAGCATAACTTGGAACTGCTACGTTGTCTCTCTCCTAGGCTGGAATCAAAGGTAGATGAATCACGTACTGATTTCATGGTTCGTTTGCAAGATGAACTGAATGATAAAAAAGAGATGGAGATAGAAAAGCTTCAAATACGTTATGATAAAAAAGAGAAAACGCTTCTGGATAGACTCTCCCGTGCTAAAGATCGGGTTGAAAAAGAGGCATCAGACTCTACAGGATCCATGATAGAAGCAGGGATCGCTGTCCTTGGCGCTCTGTTTGGACGATCTACGCCAACAAAGATAGGCCGTGCTGTAAGTAAAGGAAGCAAGATCCTTAAAGAGCGTAGAGAGATGAGCAGGGCTGAAGAGCGTATGGTAATTATAGAAGAGGAGATAGAAGCGCTTGAGGTTGAACTGGAAGACAAAATAGACGAATTACAGGAAAAATACAATGTGGACAATTGTGAGATAGAAACATTTACCATTAAGCCAAGAAAGAGCGATATAGATGTGGAGATCTGTGCAGTGGTTTGGAGAGTGATCTAAAGATTTCAGAAGGAGAGCACTAAAATAAGTGAATCTTACTTTAGTACTTGAGTGGTTTACCCTTTACTTCCCGGTTTAATAGCGGTACTTCCTTCTTTACACATAGGACACTCTTCTGGAGTGAACATTTCAAAAGTAAAGTCATCCAGTGCAAAGAACGGCACATCATTTGGAAGACTGCACTCTTCTTTTGCCTCGCTGTCACTGCCTACACGTTTACAAAAACCTCTGTTTGCCAGTGATGCGAAGGCAACAACTTCTCCTCCCAGTGCTTCGATGGCTTTTGCTGCCTTCAGGGCAGAACCGCCAGTCGTGATAATATCTTCACAAATGATGATCTTCTCACCCTTCGCTACTTCAAACCCACGACGTAGTTCCATGCCTCCCTCTTTCTTCTCAACAAAGATAGAACGTACATCAAGTGAACGTGCAAGTTCATAACCGGCAAGTACACCGCCTAAAGCAGGTGCACACACAGTATCTACTTCAATACCATGTGATCGGATCATTTCTGCCAGGGCATCGGTAAGCAAAGAAGCCTTCTTAGGATATTCAAGGACTTTGGCACTTTGAAGATATCTGTTTGAGTGATTGCCACTTGCTAGGAGAAAGTGCCCCTCAAGCAGAGCATTTGCCTCTTTATATGCTTTTTCTACATCATAGGATTTTTGCATAGTTAAACCTTAAGGATATCAGCTTCTTTAGCTTTGAATGTTTCGTCTACTTTTGCAATGTATTCATCTGTGATCTTTTGGATCTGATCTTGTGCTTTTTTAGATTCATCTTCACTCAGCTCTTTGTCTTTCTCTAGTTTTTTGATCTTGTCATTACCATCTTTTCTGACATTTCTGACAGCAATTTTTGCATGCTCAACCATACCTTTGGCTTGTTTCACGATCTCTTGTCTCTGTTCACTTGTCATTGGTGGGAAAAAGAGTTTGATGAAGTCTCCATCATTGTTTGGATTCACACCGATATTTGCTTCCTGGATCGCTTTTTCGATCACAGGAAGAAGCGTTTTTTCCCAAGGGGTAATACTGATCGTTGTCGCATCTGTTGCGATTACACTTCCTACCTGGTTGAGTGCGGTCATGGTTCCATAGTAATCCACTTTAATGTTATCTACGATACCCGTAGTAACTTTCCCTGTTCTTAGTGAAGCAAAGTCTCTTTTAAGGGCTTCAATGCTCTTTTGCATATTCTCTTTTGTTTGTTCAAAAATTTCATTTACCATAACTATCTCCTTATTGTATCTTCTGATAAATACCTAGAATCTCATCAGAAGGTTCAGCTATTATTTAGGGAAATTTTACCCTTTTTTACCTTGTTATGTATTTAGATAGTATGGTAGGAGGAGTATATAAAGAAGGAAAACTTCTTTATATATGCTTAGTTGGCAGTTGGTGCAGCAGGTGCTGAAGGTGTAGTATTTTCCGATGTTGTTGGTACTGCTGGTACAGCGGCATTATTTGCAGGAACGATAGTGTCTGCAACAGATGCTGTAGTTTCGGTAGTGTACAGGTATCCCAATACTAACGTATTCACGATAAATGCAAATGCAAGTGTAAAAGTAAGTTTTGCAAGAAAACCAGTAGGTCCTTTTGCTCCAAATACAGACTCATTACTTCCACTGTATGCGCCAAGACCTATGCTTGAACTTTTTTGCAGAAGTACTGCAATGGTGATCGCTATTGCAAGTATGATTTGTACGATTAAAAGTGTTGATGTCATCTATGCCTCTTTATATGATTGGATAGCCCATTAAATTTGGGTATAATTTCGGCGATTATACCCAAAAAAGTTTGAAATGGTGATGAAGTCCATCATTTCGTGGCAAAGGAGAGAAGCCGTGTCTACTGTTATTCAAGAGTTTTCTCGTTTTGCACATGAGTATGATACCTATAATGTCATTCAGGCAGAGGTTGCCAAAGCATTGGTAGAACAACTTCCTTCCGCACATTATGCGACACTTACAGATATCGGTTGTGGCAGTGGGGAAGTCTATAAGAACTTAGTGAAACATGATCTTTCATTTGAGCAACTTCTTGTGTTGGATTCTTCTCCAGAGATGCTGGAGATACACCCCTCTTCAAAGAAGATCAAAAAAATATGTGCAGATTTCAACAAGTTTAAGACATTTGAGAACCTTTCATTCTCACCAGGGAATCTTATCCTATCCTCTTCCGCTTTGCAATGGAGTGAAGATCTGGATTTCACACTCTCTGAGATCTCAAAAAAGGCACCCCATGCCTATTTTGCTATTTTCACCTCCAATACGTTTAAGACCTTGCATGAAACAGCCCAGATCATTTCACCTATTTTCTCTGAAGCGGTATTGAGAGAGACGATCACAAAATACTATGATGCTACCTTTGAAGTAAAAAAATATAAACTTCACTTTGAGAGCGTACGTGAAATGTTCAATTATATTAAAAAAAGTGGTGTCAGCGGAGGAGAAAAACAACTGTGCTACAGAGAGACAAAGCAGCTTATGAAAAGTTATCCTTTGGATTATCTGGAGTTTGAAGTTTTATTCGTGAAGGCTACTTCTTTGGTTCGTCCTTTTGTATAAAGAAGGATTTTTCTACCGCATACAAGCCATAGCGAACCTCTTTGAAAAGTTCCGACAATGTATGGTCTACCAGTTTAAAACTCTCTTCCAGAACACGTGCAGACTCTTGTGCTCTTGAAAAATTTGCTATGATCAGGTCATTGATACTGCTACGGGACAATTCAGAAGTAATACTCTCTTTTTGTACATCATTTTCTATATCTCTGTATTGTAAACGATTTTGGTCATAGGCAGATTGAAGTTTATGTCGCAAGTGTTTAAGTTCAGAAGTTAAAGATTTATTATCGTAGATATAACGATTGATATCTTCTATCACCCGTATACCCTCTTTAAGGCGGTTAAGATTGGCATCGATAAGACGCGCAATCTTTTCTGAAGTCTCTTCTCTAGTCATCGCTTCCGAAGATTCCAAGAAGCTGGAGGAGTGCTGTAAACATATTTAGGAAGTCCAGGTAAAGTGATACAGCTGCATCTACCGGCGAATCATAAGCACCATTTGCTATGTTCTGAGTATCATAGATCGTAAAGATACTGAATAGAAGCAAGATACCTGCAGTGATGATCACATGCATCATAGGACTTTGAAGTATAAACATATTTACCAGTGATGCGATGATCACGACTATCAGAGTAATGAAAAGCGGTTTGCCCCAGCTTGAGTAATCTGTTTTACTGTTAATGGCAAACAGACTCAACGCACCAAAAAGAACAGAGGTCATAAGGAAAGCATTTCCTATCACCGCACCATTTCCTGCACCGATAAGTGAAGCCAAAAGCGGTACAAGTGATACACCTGTTAAAAAAGTGAAGAGGAACAACATTGCTAAGTTAAGTCCTGCTTTTCCTCTTGTCATATTAAGTCCGAAGAACAGTATTAGAAGTTCAGCACCAAAAATGAACCACTTGTATTGCATGATCGTTTCAGCATAAGGCATTGTTGCATATGCTCCTGCAGCAGCTGCGATCATACTCGCAGCCAAGAGTTGATACGTTTGCTTCATAAAGCTTACCGATGCACCTTCTTGAACATAGCCAGCTTCTGCTGATGTGTAGTCTCTATTATATAAAGCCATAGTATTCCTTCAATTGTAAATTTAATGAAAAGTATAATCGACAGAGATTAATCTAAGGTTAATAACGGAATTTACTCTTTTTCTCTTTGCTCTTGTAACTTTTTGTACTCGTCCTGTGCGGCCTCAGCCTCCGTTTTGCTACTTTCTATCTGAGTAATGCTTTTTTCTTCTGCACTTGAGGTAGGTACTTCAGCCGTATCCATGCATGCAGATAAAAAGAATAGAGTAGAGAGTAGAAAAAGTAGACGCATGTGAGTATTCCTTTAGTGTTAACTGGTCTAGGATTATAAAATACTATAGATAAATATTAGGCACAGAGTGACAATTTTATATATATAGATGTAAGCAAAAATTTTTT
>NZ_AJLE01000008.1 GCF_000296775.1 Sulfurovum sp. AR
CATCAGCGACGTTAGCAGTTGCAGTTGAACTATCAAAACTGAAGTTTGTATAGTCATCTCCTGTGATACTATTCTCATTGGTTATAGTAGTTCCTTCTTTGACAACCGCAAAACTTGATGAATCTCCGGCTATACCTTCATAAACTTTATCCAGCGGTTTATAATAGAGGATAAATGCTGTTCCCGCAGGTACAGTCTCTTTTTGTGTATAAAAGAAATTTACATTGTAACACTTGTCTGCCATAACAGAAGCTGTACCGGTAGTTGATGCACCCGTTGCAAGAGAAGGGAAACAAAGCGTTCCGTTGTTATATGTAGGGAAAGATGCCAAGTCTGCATCTACTCTTTGAAGATTTGAAATATCTCCGGCTACATGTGTATACACCTTTTGTACAGATGGCATAACCAAAGCATACTGTGTACTGTCTTGGCTGTCATACGCTACGTAAAAACTTGTGTTGGTATAATCTGCAGCTTGAAGTGATCCTGTCAATGCATATGCAGCGATTAAAGAACTGGCTAAAAATTTTGGTGTCTTAAACATTTTATATCCTTTTATTATAATATTTTTTCTTATATGTCTTCACATGCGCCCGTGATCGGGTTGACATTTTGACATTGTGTGACAACAGGAGTATCTTCACATGCACCAGTAATAGGATTGACATTTTGACATACCGAAGCAGCAGCATCAACAATAACTGTTCTTGCTACTGTACCTATGTTCCCTGCTGTATCTTCCGCAGTATAAGTAATCGTATAAGTACCAGCTACTGCTGTATTAACTGTACCAGACATAACAGGTGTGATAACTCCATCCACATTGTCATTGGCTGTTGCTCCAGCATCCGTATATGTACTGTCTTGATCTACATGCACTGTTGCTGCGCCTATAAGTGTAACTACCGGTGCTACAGTATCTACAGGTACCACTTCATCTACGATCACTGTTCTTGTTGCTGTACCTATGTTACCTGCACTATCTTCTGCCGTATAGGTAATCATATAGGTACCAGCTACAGCTGTATTAACTGTACCTGACATAACAGGGGCGATAGTTCCATCTATATTGTCAGTTGCTGTTGCTCCAGCATCCGTATATATACTGTCTTGGTCGATATGTACCGTTGTAGAACCTGCAAGTGTAACTACCGGCGCTGTTGTATCTGGTGCGTTTACTACATCTATAGTTCTTGTTGCTCTACCTGTATTTCCTGCAGCATCTGTGGCAGTCCATGTAATAGTATATCTACCAAGAACTGCTGTATTGACACTACCTGACATAACAGGTGTCATCATACCATGAACATCATCATTTGCTTTTGCCCCTGCATCTTCATATGGAGACCCAATAATAACTTCTACCGCTGTATCTCCTTGTAGTGTAACGATCGGAGCTACTGTATCGTTAATCGAGTTATTCATATGTGCTTCAGCATCACCTTCCGCAACAAGTGAGAGTGAACTATTGTAATCTGAAAGCATCTTATCTGCATCCGTGTCAAAAGTAGAGCTTGTTGGGTCAAGATTGATTGTCACTGCATTTAACTTAGTTTCATCAATAGTAATCACTTCATCATAAATACCATCATCATCCAAAGACTGGAGTAACTGTGCCATATTTACTGCAGCTTCATTATTATCTGGGTATATTCTATAGGGTGTGATCACATCATTTTCTCTTACTGCTGTAGGGCCAAAAGACATCGCGCCTAAATGGAACTCTGCTTCTTCACCTTGTTTACATGTCAGTTTACCTTCTGCATCTGTTTTCCCTGTAACGCCTGAAGGCTTACAAGTATAAGGCAACCCCACTACAAGAGCATCTTTAAAAGTTGCTGATGCAGATGGTACATCACTACTGCTTCCTCCGCCACATGCAGAAAGCAACAAAGCTGCTGATGCTGCACATACGGATAAAGCAATTCTTCTATTGTATGTCATTTAATATCCTTTTTCTAGTTTGGTAGCATCTTAAAACAAATTAGTAACACGTTGATAACATGAAAAGGGGTTTCAATTACAATTTGATAACAAAGGTAGTAAATACTTACAATCAGAGGTTATTATTCTTGCTATTCATTTAATGATGATCATCGAGTTCACTCCCTCGGACTATTCTATCGTTGCAAATCATGACATACAAACTCGAGGAACTTTTTTAAGTCCCCATGCATATCAAACCTGCTGGAAGCTGTGTATATTCATTATGATGGTATTTGTCTCTATACACTGTTTTACAATTATTTTGGCCATAGAGGTGATGTATCTTATGGAAAAGTCAAAGGATTTGATCTTATCCGTGAAACCATAGGTCAATGAAAGAGTGATCAAGGAAATCATGATTTTTTTTGGGGGGGGAGGGAACTAGAGTTCAGCTATGATTCTTTTGTTATCACTTTGTTATAACTCTAATATACTATTCCTCTATCTCGAAAGAGAAAATATCAATTGAAAGGAAAAAGATGAAAATAAGTAAAATGCTTCAAAAAGCAGTGAAAAAAGAAGGAAAACATTCACTGACGTGTAAGACGATTGTAAAACTGAAGAACTCAAAAGAGTTCAACTATCTTGTTGACAAGAACCGCTAAATATAATTAAGAACCGAACGGGTTCATTCCACCCATCATACCCATCGCCTGAGACTTTTTATTGTCTTCTATCATTTTATTGACGTCATTCATCGCTGAGATGAGCAGTATCTGTAAAGACTCTTTGTCTTGCAACAAAGAATCATCTATCGTGAGATCTATGACTTCACCTGCACCATTGGCAGTAAGTTCAATAAGACCACCGCCTGCTTTTGCGGTAAATTGTATATTTTTAGCTTGTTCTTGTATCTCTTTTGCTTTTTCTTGCATCTGCTCCATCATCTTGCCCATGTTGCCCAAGTCAAAGCCTTCAAACATTATTCTAAGCCCTCAAACTCTTCTGCGATACTATTGTCATCATCCAGTATGACAATTTTCGGTAGGTGTGCATCTGCTTCTTCTTCACTCATCGTTGCATACGCAATAATGATGATCTTGTCGCCTTTATGTACTTTTCTGGCTGCTGCACCATTCAAACAGATATCTTTTTTACCTGGTTCACCAGGAATGATATAGGTTGAAAAACGCTCACCGTTATTAACATTCACGATATCTATTTTTTGTCCGACACGCATATTTGCTGCATCTAAAAGTTCTTGATCAATGGTAATAGAGCCTACATAATTCAAGTTTGCATCTGTTACGGTCGCTCTATGTATTTTAGAATAAAGCATTGTAATATTCATAATTATTCCTATTTATTTCATAAAAATTATTGGGATTATACCAAAATCCCCTATATAGTAATATTATACTGAAATTGTGGGGGAATTGGGAAGTCGTACGATGAAGTCATGCGACCTTAAAGAGATGGGTATATAAAATTTAACGAGCCATACTTGCTGGTGATAGAGGTTCTCCCCACATTTCAGCTGGGATCACATACTCTTCTACAACATTTCCACCGATGATATGTTCATCGATAATTCTGTCCATTTTCTCTTTTGTCAAACCTACATACATGGTATGCCCTGGTTCTACAAGCATTACCGGGCCTAGTTGACAACGGTTAAGACACCCTGTCTGGATAGGGGTTACTGCTGGCATTATACCTTTTTGCATCAATTTCTGTGCGAGATATTGAAAAAGCTCTTGAGACTCTTGATCGTCTGCTTTCACACAAGATGGTTTTGGCATCCCCGGAGGTGCTGACTGCTGACATTTGAAGATATAAAATGCTGGTTGTGGTATAGTACCTGGTACCATGATAATCCTTTAAAGTTTAATTGGGAGTATTTTACTCCGATTTACTTAATTGAAGTTTAAATACATAATTTAAGGGCGTTTGACAAGCTATATCATAAAAAGTGAACTACACTCTCTCTTTTAGCAGTTCTCGTACCACTTCCCTGTCATCAAAAGGATACTTCACCCCTTTGATCTCCTGGTAGTCCTCATCCCCTTTACCAAGTATGAGTAGTACTTCATTCTCTTCCAGTGCATCAAGTGCCATTTTTATCGCAAGTCTCCTGTCTGGTGTAGCAGTGACATGGTCTTTACCATGCAATCCTAATAAGATATCTTCAAGTATCATTTCAGGCACTTCATCTCGAGGGTTATCACTTGTCACATAGATCTTGTTTGCATATCTACCTGCAACTGCACCCATACGAGGACGTTTCTCTTTATCACGGTTTCCGCCTGCACCAAAGACCACAGAGATATCTCTGTCTTTCATCGAATCAAGCACTTGATACATACCATCATCCGTATGTGCAAAATCTACGATCACAAGCGGATCTCGACTCACCACTTCCATACGCCCTGAAACCCCTGCAAAGTACTCCACCACTTCACATATCTCTTCTATGCTTCTTCCCGTCAACATCTGTACCGAACCTATGGCCGCCATAAGATTAAAAAGGTTAAAAAGCCCAACCATAGGAGAGTGGAATGTCGCTTCGGCCTGTAGGTGTTTGATCCCTGCCGTGATACCATTCAACAAAGAAAACGCCTGTACTTTAAAGGTTGCCGGTTCATCTACACCGTAACTCTGTGCACCTATGGGGTTATACGTAATGTTCTTGATATCATCTTTATTGAGCAGTTTGGGTGATTCATCTGCAAAAAAGAGACTCTTCACACGTCTATACTCTTCAACAGTCCCATGATAATCCAAATGGTCGGAGGTGATATTGGTATGGACCTTAAGGGCAAAAGTTAGCCCCTCTATACGGTTTTGATCTATTGCGTGGGAACTCACTTCCATGATGAAGTAGTTGCACCCCATATCCATCGTCTGCTTTATATTATACAGAGTTTCCAGGATGGAAGGTGTGGTCATGCTCTTCTCTTCTATACGCTTCTCTTGCGCAAAAAGACCACGCGTACCTTGCAGTGCCGGCTTTTCATCCAAATCAAGCAAAAAAGAGTAGATGGCCGCGGTTACAGTCGTTTTACCGTTGGTACCGGTCACCCCTACCACTTTCATCTTATCTAGCCCCCAGAAAGAGATCAGTTCATCGACTGTCAATGTTTCTGGTTTCGGTTCTAATTGTTCATAATAGTGGCTGTTTTGTGCCGTTTTTAAAAAAATCGTATCTGTATCGAGTTTGCTTGTATCATCAGTCAAAAAAAGATAACCATCTTTTTGGAAATCCAATTTCACTATTTTTGTCCTCGAACCACATGGTAAAGTGCAAGTATATCTTGATCATTTCCAAAGAGGCTTGATGAAGCATCCAAGTATCCTAATGCCATCTCATCAAAACCCTCGTTTGCAAGCTGTGTAACAAAATCTATAAACTCATCTTTATTGGTGATCACCACTTTGGTTGAGAACATAATATCTTCAAATGTCTTTTTAAAACTGCCTCTGCGCTTTACAAGTTCCAGGAAATCACTATAACGTATACCATCGCCATACTCTATCTGTTCTTCCAAGGGTTCAACCAAAAGTTCTTGCAACTTATGTTTTGAACTGTCTAGATTCTCAATAAGCCCATCGATGATATCTACAGCATTCTCTTTCTCATTTTTGATCATCTGATAGTAGTCAAACAGAGCCTGCGCTTCTTCTTGACTCTCTATCCCTAGATCACTCAAGTATACGCCTATTTTTGCTTCATCTAACGTAGGGTAATCTCTTAAGATCAACCCGTAACTTCGAAGTGCCTTGGCATAGTCTCCCTGTAGAAACTCGCTTTCGGCCCTTTTCAATAGTAAATCTTGACTTATTTTGCTCATTTTAAATTACAATTGATCCAATTTGTCTTCAAAACCTGCAGGTACATTGACTACAGTGATCTCAGGGTGAATCAGTGTTTGCATCTGTCTCTCTACACCGAACTTGATCGTTGTACCTGAACTGCCACAACCAACACATGCGCCTTGAAGCTGTACAAAGACTCTTCCATCTTTAATGGCGATCAATGCTATATCCCCTCCATCAAGTTTGATAGAAGGTCTTACCTTGTCTATTACATTCATTACGGCAGGTTCTAGTTCTTCATCTGTAAATGGTATCAATGTTTCTCCTTAATTAGCATCTCTATCATAGAGACATCTCATAAATTATTATAACAAAATCATAGTAAAATCTTTGTTACTATGTTATTTAAGTGTGTTATACACTAAAAGTATTACTTTGTCAATGGTGTTTGAATTGTTTAATGATTTATTGAGGTAGTGGAGTATATTCAAGGCAAAGCCTTGAAATACTGAAGTTTCAGAGGTAATTATACGAGTTCGATAATTGCCATAGGTGCTGAATCACCTTTTCTCATACGTGTTTTAATAATTCTTGTATATCCACCGTTTCTGTCTGCATACTTTGGTGCGATTTCGTTTACAATCGTATTTGTACACTCTTTGTGTTGTAACATTGCAAAAATTGCTCTGTGTGCATTAAAATCACCAGAAGAAGCTTTCGTGATAAGCTTTTCAAAATAACTTCTAAGCTCTTTAGCTTTTGGCAATGTAGTCTCAATTCTACCCTCTTTTGTCAAAGCAATTGATAGGTTTTTAAGAAGCGCCGCTCTATGAGAAGACGTTCTGTTTAATTTACGGTAACCATGCTTATGTCTCATAATATTCCTTTACTGTAACAACTATGCTTTAAGTTGTTCTATTTTCTTTACAAGATTCACTCTTGTAACATCTGAAAGTTCAAAATCTGGACCAAATCCGTGCTCTACGAGACACTCAGAGATTTCATCTAAAGATTTTTTACCAAGATTTTTGATATTTTTAATCTCATTTTCACTCATCAATACCAACTCACCAAGGAACTTTAATCCAGCTCTATCAAGTGAATTGAATGATCTTGCACTCAGGCCAAGGCTATCTACAGTCTGCATGAAAGGTTTAAGTTCGCTATCGTCACTGTTTCTTTTTACCGGTGCTACAGAGATATCTAGATCCAGTACCGTATTAAAAACAGAAAGTTGCTTATTCATTACTTCCAATGCATTTGTAAATGCTTCAACCGGACCGATCTGACCATCCGTTTCGATATCAAATGTAATTTTTTCAAAATTAGGATTGTCCTCTACAAGTACAGGATCAATCTTATAATTCGCTTTTCTTACCGGAGTAAAGAAAGCATCAAGTGCAATGCTGTCACTTTCAACATCATCTCTAAGGTCTTCACTTGGTACATAACCAATACCTTTTGAGATCACTACTGTAAAGTTAAGCTCTGCATCTTCGTTCAATGTTGCAAGTGGAAGATCACCATTCACAACTTCAATTTGATCATTGTTCAGGTCTTGTGCTGTCACTTCTTTGTGACCAGAGAAACTGTATTTCAATTCAACTCTGTCACTTTCGTCTTTGATTTTAAAACGAATGTTCTTTAAGTTGATAATAAATACAGCCACATCTTCATGCATACCTCTGATGTTATCAAACTCATGTGCCGCACCTTCGATCTTGATCGAAATAGGTGCATACCCGATAGAAGAACCTAAGATCAGTCTTCTTAGTGGGTGTGCAAGTGTAACAGCATAACCGCTCTCAAAAGGATAAGCAACGATCTCAGCACGATTAGCACTGATCTCATTTACTTCTACTTCCGTTGGCATAAATGGTGCAATTTTAATTTTTCTCATTAATAGCCTTTAACTTATGTATGTATTATTTAGAGTATAGCTCAACGATTAGACGCTCTTCAACTGGGATTGCGATCTCTTCTCTCTCCGGAATTCTTGTGAATAGACCAAAAAGTTTTTCTTTGTCCATATCAACCCAATCAACCATACCAGTTTGATTTGTAAGTTCGATAGATCTAAGGATCTGAGGATTCGTTTTACTTTTCTCTCTAATCTCGATTTTTTGACCTGCTTTAACTCTAAATGAAGGGATATCTACTCTTTTCCCATCTACAAGTACATGTCCGTGGTTTACGAATTGTCTTGCCGATGCTCTAGTTGTAGCGAATCCCATTCTGTAAACAACATTATCAAGTCTTTGTTCAAGAAGTTGGATAAGGATAGAACCTGTGTTACCCTCTTTTGAGTTTGCTTCTTTATAAAGTGCTCTAAATTGTTTTTCACTTACACCATACATAAATTTAGCTTTTTGCTTCTCTTGAAGTTGAAGACCATATTCACTGATCTTTGTTCTTCTTTGTCCATGTTGTCCTGGTGCATATGGTCTTTTTTCCAATGCACTTTTACCAGCGAGTCTTCTCTCACCTTTTAACCCAAGATCAACACCAAGTCTTCTTTCTAGTCTTTCAACTGGACCTCTATATCTTGCCATGCTTATACCCTTCTCTTCTTAGGTGGTCTACAACCATTGTGTGGAAGTGGTGTAATATCTTTTAAGAATGTTACACGAATACCTTCTGTTGCACCAATTGCTTTAACTGCAGTATCTCTACCTGAACCAGGACCCTGAACTTTGATCCCTACTTCTTTAATACCATTTTCCATTGCTTTTGACATTGCATCAGCTACAGCTTCAGTCGCTGCAAAAGGAGTTGATTTTTTGCTACCTTTAAAACCGAGTGCACCAGCACTGCTCCAAGAGATAACATTTCCCATTTCGTCAGTCACTGTGATTACAGTGTTATTGAAAGTTGCAGCTACGTATACTACACCTTTAGCAATACTTTTTTTTGCTTTTTTCTTAGCCATCTAACCTACTCCTTATGCCGCACCGACAGTTTTACGCTTACCTTTTCTTGTACGCGCATTTGTCTTAGTTTTTTGTCCACGCACTGGTAGACCTTTTCTATGTCTGAGACCTCTATATGAACCTAAGTCCATAAGTGCTTTGATATCTAAAGTCACTTTTTTTCTAAGATCACCTTCAACCATAACATTTTCTTGAATATCATTACGAATTGTTGCTGCTTCAGCATCTGTAAGTTCGTGTACTCTTTTGTTATAATCAACACCTGTTCTATCAAGAATTTTTCTTGAAGTTGTCAACCCAATTCCGTAAATGTAAGTAAGTGCATACTCCATTCTTTTCTTTTGTGGTAAATCAACACCTGCAATACGTGCCATGTTTATCCTTGTCTTTGTTTATGTTTTGGATTTTTACAAATCACGCGTACGATACCTTTGCGTTTAATAACTTTACAGTCATCACACATTTTTTTCACTGATGGTCTAACCTTCATTGGTTACTCCTACGATATATTTGTGCACCTAGAGTGTTTTAGAAACACCCCTGTTTTGCGTGGATTATCGATGTATCATAATCCAACCCTTGAGTAATCGGTGCGGCTTAATCAAAGATTCTTCGCGCAGTTTCCTAAAAGCCTAATGGTAATAGGGAGGAGGATTATACCCAGATTTGTATTAATTTTTTCTTATACATATAATATGTACATATTCTAGATCATTATAAGTGAGATACTACCCTATTTTTACCCTCTTTTTTTGCTTTATACAGATATCTGTCGGCTCTGGCAATCATACTATCAAGGTTCTCCTCATCGATATGTGTTGCTACCCCAAAACTGCAGGTAACCTCTCTAGCTATTTGATAGTCACCCATGGAAATCACTTCACGTAGTTTTTCAGCGACCAATACCGCCTCCTCTTCATCTGTTTCTGGCAACATTACAAGGAACTCTTCCCCTCCCCATCGTCCTAAACGGTCACTCTTTCTTAGTTTCTGTATCATGAGATCAACAACTTTTTTCAAAACAAAGTCACCCTTTTCATGTCCATACTTATCATTGACTGATTTAAAATCATCTATATCAATGTAAAGAATAGAGAGTGGCTTATGTTTACGTTCCATACGTTCCAGTTCATATTCCAATAGTTCATTCATTGTATTTCTATTGTAAGCTCCAGTAAGACTGTCATACGTAGCAATCTCATTGATCTTTGAAATTTTTTGTAGTACTACAAAAATAAGCATGGATAAAATCAATAGAATGATGGTAGATATCACCAATAGGGTCAAGGCATCTTTAGCAATGGTGCTTATCTCTTCAGAATTTTCATAACTTATGAGATACGCTGCATTTCTATCCCCCTCAACATTGCTGATGGGGATAAAGGTGACAATCGTTTGATCTTTACAAATAGAAAACCCTTTCTGGCTTTGCATTTTTTGTGTCACTTCTTTCGAAATAGATTGGTTGATCTTCTGATATTTCGAAACGATAGGAATATATGCATCTCCACTTTCATTCATGTACTGATCGTTGATCTGGCTTGTTATATAGTTGCTTTGTTCCTCTTTCCATACTTTTTTTTTCACAATTGACTTTTTAAGGATAAAGTCTATTTCATCACCAAGAGTCTCTTCTATATCATTACTTAATGCTTTGAAGGAGAGGGAGGTTTCAACACTACCTATATATCTCTTTTCTTCATCAAAGAGCGGGTAGACATAACGAAAACCGTTATATATTCTTCCTTCCTCAAATCCTTCTACATATCTCTTCTCTTTATTCACTATTTCAAGAGAGTGCCTTATCCCTAACAATGAGTCCCCATATTTCTCGGGTTTATGAAAACGTAAAAAACTACTCACATTGGGCAGGTGAAAATGTAACTGTCTGATATTGATCGATTTAAGGCTTTCATATGTTGGGATCAATAATTTATATAAAGTAAGACGTATCATTTGCTGCTCTTCAGGTCTGGCATCTTTAGCCTGTTTGAACAGGTCAATGACCTCAGGGGTATTAATAATTTCATCATGAAGTAGTTTTGTGATCTTCGAGTAAGATTTACGTGTACTATTGTAGACATCGTTAAAAACTTTTACTTTCCGTTCAAAAACTGCAGCCCGTTTATCTTCATACATTTTCCATATAATCAAGGAAGCAAATAGTTCTAAAAAAATAAAAATAAAAGAGGAAAGAAGTATGATTTTTACCAAAGAGGTATTTAGAGTTATTTTTCGCATTGCTATATTATAGTCTATTAAGAGTAAAACTATAGAAAGAAACTGTGATCTCTATCGTTTGGAGATCACAGTACACTCATTATTTGTATCTAAATGTGATACGACCTTTATCCAGGCTGTAAGGCGTAAGTTCTACTTTTACTTTGTCACCCGGAAGAATTTTAATGTAGTGCATCCTCATCTTACCAGCGATATGACAAAGGACAATGTGACCATTATCCAATTCAACTCTGAATGTCGCATTTGGCAATGCTTCAACTACTTTACCGTCAATCTCAATAACATCATCTTTAGCCATTGTATTCCTTTATGAATTTTCTACTTTAGTTTCTTATCTTGTGTCAAAATCATGAAGCTTACGCTTCAGTCAATATGATAGCTTTACCGTCTACCACTGCAACCGTGTGCTCATAGTGAGCTGATCTGAGTTGATCCTCACTGATGACTGACCATTTGTCCTCAAGCACTACCGGAGTACCGCTTTTTTGACATACCATAGGCTCTAAACAGAAGACCATACCATTTTTAATTTTAGGTCCCTGGTTTGCTTTGCCCTCAAGATAGTTAGGTATATTTGGTTCATCATGTGCTTTCGTACCGATACCGTGACCACAATAATCACGCAATGGAACATACCCTGCTGATACGATATAGTCTTCAAGAACCTTTGACAATTCTTTAAAACGCATACCTTCTCTGATAGAATCTATTGCATGATAAAGAGCGCCTTTTGAACATTTGATCAGTGCTTCATCTTCAGCAGATATTTTACCCACTGCCATTGTGATCGCAGCATCACCAAAATAACCATCCAGTTTTGTACCGATATCCAAACCGAGGATATCGCCCTCTTCTACTACTCTATCTGTAGGGATACCATGGATACATACCTCATTGACTGAAGTACATACAGAACCGGTAAAACCATACAATCCCTTAAACGATGGTACAGCACCATGTTCACGGATATACGCTTCACCTAAAGCATCGATTTCTTTCAGTGTCATACCTGGTTTGATTGTATTTTGAAGATATTGAAGTGTTTTTCCAACGATCTCGCCAGCCCTCTTGAGCTTAGCGATCTCATCAGGTTTTCTGATAGCAATAGCCATTACAGACCTACATTACCCAATGTATCATATTGATTCATTGTTCTTTGTGCTTCGATCTTTCTCATAGTATCGAGTGCGACTTGAACGATAATAAGTACAGCAACCCCACCAAAATAGAAAGATGCGCCCATTCCAGAGATAACCATAAATGGTACTGTAGAAATGATCGCAAGGTATACTGCCCCTGACCCCGTTAGCCTACTTGCAACTTCATTCAAGAACTCTTTGGTGTGCTCACCTGGTCTAACACCAGGGATGAAACCACCTTGTCTTTTCAGATTGTCTGCGATGTCTTTGGCATTAAATGCAATGGATGCATAAAAAAATGCAAAGAACATCACCAACAAGAAAGTCACCACATTGAATGTGATCCCTCCTGGTGCCAATGAATCAGCGATCGCTACAAGAAATGGTGTAGTGCTCGACTGCAACATAGTCAATGGGAACATCAATACTGCAGAAGCAAAGATAGGAGGAATAACACCTGAAAGGTTTACTTTCACAGGAATATAGTTCATCACTCTCTTTGTCTGATTCTGCATGATGGTCTTTCTTGAATAAGAGATAGGTACTCTTCTCTCACCAAGTTCTACATAGATAATAGCCAAGATAGTGATCAGCATAATTGCCAAAATACCAAGTACAACTAAGAAGTTCATCTCACCTGCATTTACCGCTCTTACTGTATTTCCTATAGCAGATGGTAGTCCAGACACAATACCAGCAAAGATAATCAGTGAAATACCGTTACCAATACCTTTTTGTGTGATCTGTTCACCGATCCACATCAACAACATCGTACCTGCCAGCATAGAGAAAGTCGTAATAACTGTAAACATCATAGGATCGATCATCACTGCACTCTGTCCCGCTCTTCCTGTCATACTCTGAAGTCCCATAGATACACCAATAGCTTGTACTACGGTAATAAAAATTGTGAAATATCGAATGATCTGCATATACTTTTGCATACCGTCACGTTCTTTTTTCATTTGACCAAGTACGGGGAAAGTTGCTGCGAGAAGTTCCATAACGATGGAAGCAGTAATATAAGGCATAATACCTAAAGAGATGATACTTAAACGTTCAACGGCATTACCAGAGAACATATTCATTAGCCCAAGGGCATTGTTTGAATTGCTATCAAAGAACTCTTTGATCACATTCAAATCAACACCTGGAGTTGGGATATAGGCTAAAACTCTGTACGCAAAAAGGAATCCTAAAGTAATTAGGATTTTTTGAGTTAAAGCATTGCCCATAATTATTTTCCGCTTGTTGTAACAGCGTCGTCTTTGATCTTAGCAGCAAGATCTTTTGCGCTAGCACCAATCAACTTCACTTTCGTTACATTTTTCTGTAACTTATGAACTGACTTGATCGTCTCAAGCGTAATCTCAGAAAGTTCAGCGATTGCTTTGATCTTTTCTACATTGATCACATATGGTTTTTCAACTGTAGAAGTGAAACCTATCTTAGGCAATCTTTTATAAAGTGGCATTTGACCACCTTCAAAACCTCTTTTTCTTTTGTAACCAGATCTAGCTTTTTGACCTTTTTGACCACGTCCAGCTGTTTTACCTGTTCCTGAACCTTGACCACGACCAACTCTTTTTCTGTTACGAGTTGAACCTGGAGCAGGTTGTAAATTATGTAAACCCATACTTTACCCCTTACGCTTTGATTCTAGTAAGTGCTTGGATTGTCGCTCTTACTAGGTTATTTGGGTTGTTAGAACCGATTGATTTTGAAAGGACATCTTTTACCCCTGCAAGCTCAAGTACTGGTCTCGCAGCACCACCGGCAATAACACCTGTACCTTCACTCGCTGGTCTAAGCACGATTCTACTTGCGTTGAATTTGTGCTCGATATCATGTGCGAGTGTTGTACCTTTGATATTTACTTTCACAAGGTTTTTGTGAGCATCATCAACCGCTTTTTTAATCGCATCAGGAACTTCTTTGGCTTTACCAAATCCGTATCCAACTGTACCGTTTCTGTCACCAATCACTACAAGTGCAGTAAATCTAAATCTTCTACCACCCTTAACAACTTTCGTAACACGACCGATATTAACGATTACTTCTTCAAATTCTTTTTCTATTTCTTCCATCATGATTCCTTAAAACTTGATTCCGGCTTCTCTAAGTGCATCAGCGAATGAAGCAACAACACCGTGGTAAAGGTAACCATTTCTGTCGAAAACAACAGTTTCAATGTTTTTAGAAGCAAGATTTTTAGCCATCTCAGCAGCTACTTTTTTTACATCTTCCTGGTTTACTTTAAGACCAAGCTTTCTGCCGTCCGCAGAAGCAAGTGTAGTCCCAGTAGTGTCATCAATAGCTTGAGCATAAAAGTGCTTGTTTGACTTGAATACAGTCAATCTTGGCATTGTATCTGTACCGAAGATCTTACCTCTTACTCTAGCTTTTCTTTGAGCGCGAAGTTTATTTTTTCTTTTTTGAATACTTTTTAACATCTACCGCTCCTTACTTACCAGCTGCTTTACCAGCTTTTCTGATGATCACTTCATCAGTATACTTCACACCTTTACCTTTATACGGCTCTGGTGGTCTGAAATCTCTAATCTCAGCAGCAGCTTGACCCACTGCTTGCTTATCTGTACCTTTTACAGTGATCACGTTTTTTTCAACTGTGATTTCAAGTCCCGCAGGGATATCATAATTGATATCATGTGAGTAACCCAATTGAAGATTAAGGACATTGCCTTGAACAGCTGCTCTGTAACCAACACCATTGATCTCTAAAGATTTACTGTAACCTTGGTCTAAACCAATGATAATGTTGTTGAAGAGTGCTCTGTATGTTCCCCAGAACGCTGCATCTTGTTTTTCATCACCTTTTCTTTCAAAAGTCACTTCTGAACCATCAATACTGATCCCAACTCTACCATGAGTTTCAAGTCTCTTTTCAAGATTGCCTTTTTTAGCCACGAGAGTCGTACCGTCTAGTGATACTTCAATACCACTTGCCACAGTTACTGGTCTTTTTCCTATTCTTGACATCTTTTATTCCTTACCAAATACTACAGATTACTTCACCACCGATTCCACGTTTAAACGCTTCATCATTAGCAAGAACACCTTGGCTTGTTGAAACAACCAAAGTACCGTAACCGTTTTTAAATGTTCTAATATCATCTTTACCTTGGTGAACACGTCTACCAGGCTTAGAGATTTTTTTGATCTCGTTGATCACGCTTTTTTCATTCTCATCATATTTAAGAACTACTTTTATTGTTTTTTTGTTTCCATCTTCTTTTACTTTGTAACTCTCAAGGTAACCTTTGTCTACAAAAATAGATACGGTTGCTTCAATCGTGTTTGAGTGAAGAAGTGTTGTCACGTCTAGTCTTCTTTGCGCAGCATTTCTTATACGAGTAAGAGAGTCTGCAATTATGTCTGTCATCATCTTTTAATTCTCCTTACCAGCTTGCTTTGCGCATGCCAGGGATAAGACCTTCATTGGCCATTTTTCTTAAACACACACGACAAATACCGAAGTCTCTGTATACTGAGTGAGGTCTACCACAAATGTTACATCTTGTATATGCTTGCGTAGAGAACTTTGCTTTTCTCTTTTGCTTAGCTATCATTGATTTCTTAGCCATTAGTTTCTCCCTTTAGCGAAAGGCATACCAAGCTTTTCTAAAAGCGTGAATGCTTGTTTATCATCTTCAGTGCTCGTTACGATAGTGATATTCATACCGTGTGTCTTGATCACTTTATCAAATTCAACTTCTGGGAACATCAATTGCTCTTGAAGACCGAAGTTATAGTTACCACGTCCGTCAAAACCTTTTCTTGGTGTACCTCTAAAGTCTTTTACTCTTGGAAGTGCGATCGATACAAGTTTATCAAAGAAGTTATACATATTTTCACCTCTAAGTGTTACTCTGATACCAGATGGAGCACCTTCTCTTGCTTTAAAACCAGCAACTGATTTTTTAGCATTTACTATTACTGCTTTTTGACCAGCAATTAGTGAAATTGTGTCTGCCATATTAGCGATGAGTTTAGTATCTTTACCTTCTTCACCGGCACCAACAGAGATAACAATTTTCTCAAGCTTCGGAGTCTGCATCGTATTTACAACCCCGCACTCTTCTCTAAGTGCAGGAACGATGTCATTGTACTTTTGCTTCATTCTACTCATAGGATTAACCCTCTACTTTTTTTACATTTGAGATGTGGATAGGCATTTCTTTGCTCACAAATCCACCCTCTTTGTTCTGCTCGCTTGGTTTTACAGCTTTTTTAGCTGTTTTACAACCTGCAACGATTACTGCATCTTTTTTTGTAAGTACTTGAAGCACTTCTCCAACTGTACCTTTGTCATCACCAGCGATAACCATTACCTGGTCACCTTTTTTGATCTTGAATGTTTTAGCCATTACCATACCTCCGGTGCAAGTGATACAATTTTCATAAAACCTGCATATCTTGTTTCACGACTTACAGGACCAAAGATACGTGTACCTATCGGTTCTCTTTTGTCATCGATAATTACTGCTGCATTGTCGTCAAATCTAATCAGTGATCCGTTTTCTCTCTGGATCTCTTTTTTTGTTCTAACTACAACAGCTTTAACAACTTTACCTTTTTTCACTTTTCCAGTTGGAAGTGCTTTCTTTACAGAAGCAACGATCACGTCACCTACTGATGCATATCTTCTTTTAGATCCGCCAAGAACCTTGATACACATGATCTCTTTTGCACCAGAGTTATCTGCTACATTTAATCTTGTAAAACCTTGGATCATTACACTTCTCCTCTCTTCACGATTTCAAGAAGTCTGAAGCTTTTTGTTTTTGAAAGTGGTCTACATTCGATAGCGCTCACTGTATCTCCAACATTGATGTCGTTCTTCTCATCGTGAATAAGATATTTTTTAAATCTTTTTACAGTCTTGTGATATCTTGGGTGAAGTACTCTTCTTTCAACTAATACAGTTGCAGTTTTTTCTCCAGCCTTTTTGATCACAGTACCTTGTATTTGTCTTTTTGGCATGTCTGACCCTTTACTTCGATCTAGCAGCAGTTAGTGCTGTTTGAATTCTAGCGATATCTTTTTTCGCTACTCTTAACTCTGAAGTGTTTGTAAGCTGCATAGTCTTTTGCTTTGCATTCAATGTAAACAATTCAAGTTTTTTCTCTTTAAGCATCGCCGTAAGTTCTGCTTCATTTTTATCTTTTAAATCAATATAGTTCATTACTATCCTTTAAAGTGATAATTTTACACTTAAATGGCATTTTATGAATCGCAAGTGTTAATGCTGCTCTTGCAAGTGTCTCTTCAACGCCTGCCATTTCGAAAATAATTCTACCTGGCTTAATGTTCATTACCCATTTATCAACACCACCTTTACCTTTACCCATTCTTGTTTCGAGTGGTTTAGCAGTCAATGGCTTATCTGGGAAAACTCTGATCCAAGTTTTACCTGTTCTTGAAATTTTTCTCGTCATCGTAATACGCGCAGCTTCGATCTGTCTAGAATCGATTCTACCAGCTTCAGTTGCTTTGATTGCGATATCACCAAACTCAATTTTGTTACCTCTGAAAGATTTACCGCGGTTGCGGCCTTTCATCTGCTTTCTCCATTTAGTTCTTTTAGGCATTAGCATGATTATTCACCTCTTTTTCTAGATGGCTTTCTACCACCTTTTTTCTCTTCTGCTGGCTCAGCTTGGATACCTTTAGTAAGAACTTCACCTTTGAAGATCCAAACTTTAATACCAATGATCCCATACGTCGTATGTGCTTCAGCAAAACCGTAATCGATCTTCGCTCTAAGTGTATGAAGAGGAACTCTACCCTCTAGGTACCACTCAGTTCTTGCCATTTCAGCACCACCAAGACGACCAGATACAGAGATCTTGATCCCTTTTGCACCTGATTTAAGTGCACCTTGGATCACTTTTTTCATTGCACGTCTAAACGCAACTCTTCTTTCAAGTTGTGTTGCAACGTTTTCAGCAGCAAGTTGACCTGAAGCCTGAGGACGCTTCTCTTCTTTAATATTGATCGCTACATCTTTACCAAGCATTTTGATAAGTGTTGCTTTCAATTTTTCAATATCTGCACCTTTTTTCCCGATAATGATACCAGGTCTAGCCGTTACGATATTTACTCTTAACTTTTTTACTGTTCTTTCGATGATGATGTTAGAAACACCCGCATAGAAAAGTTCTTTTTTAAGGTATTTTCTGATTTTATGATCTTCTGCGATAAATTCAGGTGCTCTACCTTTTGCAGGGAACCATCTTGATTCCCAGTTTCTGTTGATTCCAAGTCTAAGACCTATAGGATTTACTTTTTGACCCATATTATGCGTCCTCCCCAGTTTTTTCAGCTACGCCAACTTCAACTAAAATGTGCGCTGTTGGTTTAATGATTCTAGAAGCTGTACCTCTAGCTCTTGGTCTCCATCTTTTCATTACCGCTGCTTTATCAACTCTACAAGAAGTGATCACCACTTCTTCTGGCTCAAAATCACCGTTAGCAACTGCAGATGCAATTACTTTAGAAACGATACCCGCTGCTTTGTTAGGCATAAACTCAAGTGCTGCAAGAGCAAGCTCAGCATTCATACCCTGAACTTCTCTAGCGATAAGTCTAGCTTTAGTAGGTGATACTCTTACGAATTTTAATAATGCTCTACTCATAATTAACCTACCTTCTTCTGTACAGAACCTTTATGGCCCTTAAATGTTCTTGTTGGTGCAAATTCACCCAATTTGTAACCTACATGGTTTTCAGTTACAAATACTGGTACAAATTGTCTACCATTGTGAACGTTGATTGTCAAACCGATAAACTCAGGGAAGATCACTGATCTTCTTGACCAAGTTTTAATAGGTTTATTTGAACCTTCTTCTTTTGCTTTAAGCACTTTTTTCATTAGGTGACCATCGATGAATGGACCTTTTTTTGTCGATCTTGCCATATCTTAGCCCCTTACTTTTTACGCTTAGAGATAATTAACTTATCACTAGCTTTTTTCTTACGAGTTTTAAACCCTTTAGCCGGAGTACCCCATGGAGATACTGGATGACGTCCTGAGTTTGTTTTACCTTCACCACCACCGTGTGGGTGATCGATAGGGTTCATCGCAGAACCACGTGTTTGTGGTCTGATACCAAGGTGTCTGCTTCTACCAGCTTTACCAATAACGATATTTGAGAAATCTTCGTTACCAACAGTACCGATTGTTGCAAGACATGCACCAAGTACATATCTCATTTCACCAGATGGAAGTCTAAGTGAAACGTATTTACCATCTCTACCCATGATCTGTGCATAACCACCCGCTGAACGTGCGATCTGACCACCATGACCAGGATTCAATTCAATGTTGTGAACCAATGTACCTACTGGGATGTTCATCAATTTCATTGCATTACCAGTCTTGATATCAAGTCCTGACTCAGCTGACATGATCTTATCACCTACATTAAGTCCTTTTGGTTGAAGTACATATCTTCTGTCACCATCAACATATTTGATAAGACAGATTCTACAGTTTCTGTATGGGTCGTACTCAACAGTTGCTACTGTACCTTCGATGTTAAATTTATTTCTTTTAAAATCGATGATTCTATATAGTTTTTTAGCACCTGCTTCTCTGTGACGAGAAGTGATTCTACCGTTACTGTTTCTACCTGCTGATCTCGGAAGATTCTTAAGTAGAGCTCTAACGCTTGCTTTAGCAGTGATATCACCACTGTCAAGGTTAGTCATATAACGACGAGAAGGTGTGGTTGGTTTATATGTTTTAATTGCCATCTTCTATCCTTATACCGCTAAACTTTCGATTTTTGCATCTTCTGGAAGCTTCACATAGAACTTTTTCAAGTCTGGTCTTTTTCCTTCAACGCCTCTAAATCTTTTCACTTTACCGTTTACTCTCATTGAGTTTACGCTAAGTGGATTGATCCCGAAGAACTCTTTAAATACTTCTTTAAGACCATTTTTAGTCATTCTTGGAGTCGTTTGAACTACGATGACACCATCTTCTTGAAGAGCCAAACTCTTCTCTGTATACATAATTGATTTAATATCTGTAATATCTGCCATCTTAAGCCTCTTTCGTCAATTTGTCAAATAGTGCTTTTTCAATCACAATTGAGTGATATGCAGCAGCAAGATAAGCATTAAGCTCATTTGATTCAATAAGATATGCGTTCTGAAGATTTCTGAATGCTAAGAAAGTCTTATCATCGATCATCTCTTTTACTACAAGTACATCTCTCTGCCCAAGCCCGTTCACGAATGCTGATGCATCTTTTGTTTTACCTGATGCGATCTCAATGTTGTCAACAACAAAAAGTCTTTCATTCGCTGCCATTTCTGCTAGAGCATGATAAAGCGCAAGTTTCTTTTGCTTTTTGTTCACTTTTTGGTCATAGTTTTTGTTTGTACTTGGACCAAATGCAACACCACCGCCTACAAATACAGGTGATCTTAATGAACCTGCTCTTGCACGTCCGCCACCTTTTTGAGCCCATGGTTTCTTACCACCACCGCTTACAGCAGATCTGTTCTTAGTTTGTGCAGTATTTGCTCTAAGACCTGCAGCATATGCTTTACAATAAAGGTAAAGGTTATGCGGGTGCACTTCCAAAAAAGACTGTGGAAGGTCTGTTGTTTTAATTACTGTTGTTTTCATTATTTAACTATCCTTACCAATCCTCTAGCCCCATTGTGACCAGGAATTGAACCTTTTAATACTAAGATACCGTTTTCAGCATCAAATGACATTACATCATTTTTAACAGTAACTTGTGTGTTACCATATTGTCCAGGCATTTTTTTACCAGGCATTACACGACCAGGCCACTCTGCGTTACCGATTGAACCGATTCTTCTACCAAATCTATGCCCGTGTGAACCAGGTCCACCACCAAAACCGTGACGCTTCATACCACCTTGGAAACCTCTACCTTTAGTATCAAGAGATGTTTTCACTACAGATGTTTCAGCCAATGCAGCTGTGCTAAGATCACCAGCTTCAGTACCTTCAGCCACTTCAATCGTCATAAATTTGTTAAACTCTTTAGATACACCGTATTTAGTCTGCTGACCTTCGATGCTCTTGTTAAGTTTTTTGCTAGAGTTATATGCAACAAGTGCTTTACCGTCTTCTCTCACTTCACAAACTTTCGTATCAATAACTTTAAGAAGTGTAACTGGAACAGCTGGTACGTCAACAGTTCTGCTCATACCAATTTTTTCTACAATAAATTCCATTTTCTACTCCTACTTATCCATTGATCTGATTTCAACTTCGATTTCAGGTGCTAGATCCAACTTCATAAGTGAATCGATAGTATCTGAAGTCGCCGAAACGATGTCGATCATTCTTCCATGAATTCTGATCTCAAACTGCTCACGTGAATCTTTGTTAACGTGTGGTGATTTAAGAACAGTATAACGCTTCAATTTAGTTGGCATTGGAATTGGCCCTCTAATCTCTGCACCTGTACGTTTAACTGCATCGATGATAGCAGCAACTGATCTGTCTAATACTCTGTGATCGTAAGCTTTAAGCTTTAATCTAATTTTTTCCATATTTTACCTTTAAAAGAACTCGTTAGTACGTGCCTAAACACAGGGGTTAAACCCTCTAACATAAATTTAGGAACGCGAATTATACCCAAAGTTTTTGAAAGGTGCAATACTTTTTAGTCTAAAAACGCTACAATATTGAAAAATGTTTCCTTATAAAAAGGAAACTATGAGGCAGAACTGGTCATGGAATTACTCGAATATTATCAAAATCAGCGTTATAGCATTGTCAATTATGTTCCAAGAAAATGCCAATTGCCTCTCAAAGGTGACATCAACCTCTATGGTGCACGTGGTTCAGGGAAAACGACCATGATCCTTGATCTGATGCAAGAAGAGAATGAAGAGACGACACTCTATATAGACCTGGAAGATCCCAATTTGATATTCAACCCCCTTACGACTTTAGTACTGCAGCATTATATAGACCGTGAGGGCATCACCCTGCTCATACTTGATCATTACAGGGAAGGCTATCTTCCTACTTTCCCAAATGTGGAAAGGCTCATTGTTCTCTCACGCATACCGCTTCATCATAAAGAGCTTACTCCTGTCGAGCTTTTCCCTTTAGACTATGAAGAGTTTCTAGCCTTTGAGACCAGTGTTTCTCAGAGCAGTGGCTTTAATCACTTTCTACGCTCTGGTACCCTGCCAATGATCGCAAGGTCACAAAAAACAAATACCTTAGTAATGAAGAACTTTTTGAAAAGCGCTTTTGATGCCAATGAGCAGAAACTGCTTCTAGTGCTCGCACAACACCATACCAAACACCTGACTACCCATCAGATCTACACCTTTGCAAAGGAAAAGTTTAAAGTCTCCAAGGACTGGCTTTACAAAACAATGAAGCTCTTTACTCAGGAGAAACTCGTTTTATTCATCGAAGACAGATATCAAAAATCCGGAAAAAAGATGTTGCTTTTTGACTTTGCATTTGCCAAGTACCTTACCCTAGGACAGCCTTTTATCTTACAGTTTGATACGATGATCGCCTTGGCGCTTATAAAACACGGCATTGAGGTACAGACACTCGGGATACATGGATATGTAACAAAAAACGACGAACTGATCATACCTGCTCCATTTGAGAGTGAGGAGAGTCTCTGGGTAAAGTCCCAAGGCAAGTTCTCTATCTACAAAAAATACGGGATAAAAAAAGTGACCATTGTCACAGTGGCCAATACCTACGACTATCATATAGAAAAGCTCTACTTTGAAGCGATCCCTTTTAATGAATGGAGTGTCATCAATGCTGAAGAGTAATATAAGCTAGCTTTAGCTAAAATTTCGATGCCTCTTTTCAGACCTGTGCAACGGAACTGAAAGACAACGGGTCAGGACGGGAACGTAGCAGCCCACCTTTCTTTACTGTGTGCCGCAGGGATCTGGGGAGGGGTGTTAATAATCTACGTAATATCTTCAAACAACAATCATAACTATAACCTGAGCCAAGGGCGAAGCTTTAGTGAGATGAATTGAAAGATTAGCTTTGCTGATTTTCAAGAAGACAATGATAGAGAGGTGGCCGAGTGGTCGAAGGCGCACGACTGGAACTCGTGTATGGGGCAACTCATCGAGGGTTCGAATCCCTTCCTCTCTGCCATAATCCAAATATATCCCCTAAAATACAGATTTTAAAATTTCATTTGAAACCGATATTGCTCCCTTTTTATTTGTATGTGACCTATCTAGAAAATAATTATCTGATAAATTCAATTTTTCATGCATATTCAAGTAAATAAATTGCTGCTTATTAGATATATATTCTAATTTTTGTACATATTTATTAAAAATATATGATACATCTTTATTATCTTGTAGAATAGGTTTTCTATATGGTGTAGTAATTACTATTAATGTAATATCCTTAGATTTTGCAATATTATTTAATTCCTGCAAATCATTAAAGCATCTCTCCTCTAGAGTATATTTTTCCCTCTTCTGGCTATTCCATCTTTTTTTATCTATATACTCACTACTAAAATTAAGCTCAATACCACCTGTTTTATCAAAACCTATATATGAATATTTATTTGGATTAAGATACTTATTATCATATTGCATATAATCCCTTATATTACTTACTAGACTTTCTAATCTATTTAAGTATGGTGATAAAATAAACTCATTATTTAAAAAACTTTTTACTTCATCCTCATCTATATCTTTTACTCTATACTCTTTGAAATCAATATATTGCGTGGGATAAATTATATATTCTATCTTGTCTAATTTTATTAATTTAATCAACTGTAAAACCTCACTCGTTTGTAAGCCCCATGAAGATAAATTAGCAATTTTTTTTATTTTTTCTGATCCCTCTTCTAATCTAGTCCCATTGATATTAGTAAGTGCCATTGAAGAACCTATGACAATTGTATTCGTGCCATCTAATAATTTATTATTTCGCATGAAATTTAATTTTGCATCATAAGATATAGAATTTGAAAATCTCAATGGAATATTTGTTTGTTCAAGTATAACTAGAGGTGTTGCTATAACAATTATTATTGTCATTAGCCAAATGTTTATCCATTTCTTCCCATTCATAATTACTCTCTCCTAAAAGTTAAAGTATAAAAATTCAGATACTTTATTAAGGGATATTACACCACCAACAAAAACCATACCTGCAAATAAAGAAGTTCTGTAATTTAATTGGAAACTATTTAATCTTTGGGTAGAGTTTTTAAATAGAAGTATACATATAAAACCAATAAATAACCACTCAATAATATCATTACCTTTAATGTTTTCGACAAACCCCCCGAATGTTATTCCATACTGACTCATAAATGCCACTTTTGAACTTAAGAAATTCGGTAATACAATATTATTCAAACTAAACATTGAGCTCAAAACTTTCATAGCATCATTCCATTCCTTAGCCCTAAAGAACACCCAAGTAATATTCACAAAGTTAAACGTAATAAACCACGCAAGAACAGTGTTCATCTTGAAACCAAATTGATTCCAAGCTCTCTGGATCACCAATGCGATACCATGTAAGAAACCCCAAAACACAAATGTCCAACCCGCACCATGCCAAATACCACCAATTAGGAATGTTGCCATGAGATTATTATAAGTTCTAAAACTACCTTTTCTATTTCCTCCCAAAGGAATATACACATACTCCCTCAAGAAACGACTAAGCGTGATATGCCAACGTCTCCAAAAATCTTGTATGCTTGTTGCCTTATATGGGGAATTAAAGTTGATAGGCAGTTTGATGTTAAATAAAAGTGCAGCACCAATGGCCATATCGGTATAGCCACTAAAGTCAAAGTACAACTGAAAAGTGTAGGATAGTGATGTTGCCCATGCTTCAAATAGATTGAGTTTCTCTGCGACATCAAAGCCCTGTGTTGCCCATACTGCAAATGTATCTGCAATAACTACTTTTTTAAAAAGTCCAATAGAAAATATAAATAACCCCATTGCAATATTTCTATAATTTTTAACTTTATTTCTAAGCATTGCAAATTGTGGCATCATCTCTGCATGGTGTACAATCGGACCAGCGATAAGCTGAGGGAAAAATGCAACAAAGTTTGCATAGTTTAGAAAGTTATACTCTTTTGTTTCACCTCTATAACTATCCACTAAATAGGCTATCTGCTGGAAAGTAAAGAAAGAGATGGCTAAGGGTAATGCCAAATGAAGTAAGGGGATATGACCATCTGTAGCCAGATTTATATTCTCTATAAAGAAATCTGCATATTTAAAATACCCAAGTAACGTGACATTAACAACAACGCCAATAGTAAGAAGTGTTCTTTTACTGACTTTGGTATGTTCTTTATCTTTTGAAAGAGAAACACCCACTACATAATTAAAAAGCATTGAAAACAATATAATTGGAAGGTAGGTGATATTCCACCAGCTATAAAAAAATAGTGAAGAAAGAACTAAAAAAGCTTTACTCGCTTCTGTTAATCGTTTACTGTTGAGATAAAAGTATATAAAGAATGTTAGTGGCAAAAAGGCAAAGATAAATTCATATGAATTAAATAACATTAATTCTCCTATGATAGACTTACCTACCATTCAAATACAATCAATACAAATGAGGCGAAGGTAATTTATAAATCTTTCTAACTCATTTTATCAAAACTTAGTAAAGAAAGCTAGTTAAGCGTATAAATTAAAGATATAGTACACAAAGAATAATTTCATTGTCTTCAGGAGCTCTTTCCCTCATACAAAATACTCTTTGGCTCAAAAGCAAAAAAAGGCAATTTATAGTATACTCATAGCACTACATTTTATATATCAAGGTTTTCCATGAAAAAGTTATCTTTCTTTCTTACTATTTTTTCACTTCTTCTCTTAAATGGCTGTCAGGGACCTGGCCTTTCAGGGGGAAAAGTGAAAAAAGAATACTATACGGGTGGGCAGATACGCTCTGAATTTATTATGGATGATGACACGGGTCAAAATGGTATCCGTAAAGAGTATGGATATGATGGTAATGTACTTGCCGTTGTACATATACGTAATGGTGTACCACATGGCCTGGCAACAGGGTATGATACAAAAGGTCGTGTACTTTCGAAAGTCAACTATATCAATGGGAAAAAAGACGGTTTGTATGAAGCCTACTATCCAAATGGTGACGTAATGGTATCATACACCTATGTGAATGGTGTAAAAGAGGGACCGGCCCAAACGTATAATAAAGACGGTTCTATAAATAGAAGGGTGATCTATCGTCAAGATAAAATCGTTAATTAATCTTATAATATGAGTCTTTTACCGCAATATACACATATCATTAACCCTAAACTGAAACATATTTATCTTAGCTTTGATAACGAGGGGAACCTCGTGATCAAATCGCCTAAAGTCACACAACAAAAAATAGAACAGCTCCTGCTCAAAAAATCCTCCTGGATCAACAATGCCAGAGAGAAGATACAGCAGAAGAAAGGGAAACCCTTAGACTTTTCCAGTGACTTAGAGATTTATTTCATGGGGGAAGTCTATCCTCTGACACTGGTACGATACAACAAGAAAAGAGCACATCTTGATTTTGATGGCGAAGCATTCAGACTTTTCTACCATACCTATGATGAAAAACTTTTCCAAAAACACCTCGATAGATTTTACAAAACAGAGGCACAGAAACATATTATTCCTCATGTAGAATTCTGGGCGAAAAAAATGTGCCTTTCCCCCGCAGATATACGATTTCGAAAAACCAAACGGCAATGGGGAAGCTGCAGCGGGAAAAACATCTTAAGTTTTAACACGATGATGATGAAACTTCCACATGATGTGATACAATACATCATCGTGCATGAACTGGCACATATCAAGCACAAACATCATCAAAAAGCTTTTTGGCAACTGGTAGAACACTATGTGCCTGACTATAGAGCACAGGTCACTGAACTCAAAAACTATATGACATAAGGAGTCTATTATCGATTTATTTTATCTTCTTGCTTTTATGCTGATCATCCTTTTGGGGTCCGTATTTGTTTATATCTTTTATCTTAAAGAAAAAAAGAACAGCTGGATGCCATCAAACGTGGTTTTTGTCCAAAATGTCATCATAAAAGCATTGAACTTACCGACCAAAGATCAGGTGGATGTTCTGGGCCAAAACTACTCTCATTTGAATGTTTGGAGTGTGGATATACCAACAGCTTTGCCGTAGAGAACAGTGATAGTTGCGGCACGGGAGGGTGTCATTGATCTTCACATGCTTGACACCTAAGTCTTTTCATGTTATAACACCGTACAAAAACACTCATTTCAGATAGTACAAAGGCATTTTATGAATTTTAGTAGCTCCTCTTTAGATTTCTCTATACTCCCTTACCAAGAGGGTGTGAATCCACCGGTCACCAAACCTAATCCAGGATTTTTAACAGACATAGGAGAAGAAGGTATGCGTGCCTTGCTCGATAGATTTTATATGGGTCTATTTGAAAGCCCGATCAAAGATATCTTCCCAAACGACAGAGAAGAGATGAAAAAAGCCGCACAGCACTCGGCAGACTTTTTCATACAGATCTGTGGAGGACCCGCTTACTTTAATCAAAACCGTGGCGCACCACAAATGAGAGGGAGACATGCGCCTTTCCCTATCACCCCTACAGCAAGACTGCATTGGCTTGTTACTTTTGAAGAGGCACTGAGACCCATCATAGAGCAAAAACTAAGTTCTGAAGAGAATATACAAAGCTTCTGGAATTACATCAACGTTTTTTCACAATGGATGATTAATACGCGAGACTAAAACCGCTTAACCCTTCTATGACAATAAGGTTTTGAACCTTTGCGTTGATAGTAATCCTGATGGTATGCCTCAGCACCGTAAAAAGGTGTTTTAGGCAGTACCTTTGTCGCTATTTTTAACCCTTTTGCCTCCAAAATACCGATCAACCTCTCGATTGTTTTACGTTCTTCTGTGTTACTGACAAAGACAGCAGAAAGATACTGACTTCCAATGTCAGGTCCCTGCCCATCCACCTGTGTAGGGTCATGGATCTCAAAAAAAGTTTTTGCCAATGTTTCATAGGAAACTTTAGAGGGGTCATAGACCACCTCAACGGTTTCTAGGTGACCTGTATCTTTACGTATGACATCATAGTAGCCCGGGTCTTTCATATGCCCTCCCATGAAACCGGAGGTCACCTCTTTGACCCCATCGATCTTTTCAAGATAATACTCCACACCCCAAAAGCATCCGCCGGCAAAATAAGCTTTTTTAAATGCAGGGGGCTGTGCTTTCTTTTTTTGAAAATTGAGAGAAACAGAGTTGACACAGTGACGCACATTTTTGTCCGTAAAACCCTCACCTTTAAATACATGTCCCAAATGTGCGCCGCAATTGGCACAAACGATCTCTATACGTCGACCGTCTGCATCGGGGACTTCTTTGATAGCACCGGGTATCGCATCATCAAAACTTGGCCATCCGCAGTGGGAATCAAATTTGTGATCGGACCTGTAGAGCGGTGCACCACATACTTTACAGGTATAGGTGCCATCTTCTTTGGTATAAACATATTGTCCGGAAAAAGCACGTTCCGTACCTTTATCGATGATCACATGTTTTTCAAAGGGGGTTAAATTATTTAGTTTGGTGCTCCATGGCATTAACTCTTCTGCAACCAGCCATGTTACCAGCACATATAAAATCAATACTATTTTGTGCATACTCTGCCTTTTGCGTTTTTGGTACTATAGAAAAACAGTGTGTAATTTGAATGTACTAGTCTCTCATCACCGCATATTTCCCAGAGCCTAAAAGGACGATAGCCAAAGCACTCAATAGATAAAACATCGGCAGTTCCAATGCCCATGATCCATGTGTTCCAAGGTTAAATATTACGTCCATTTTCGTTAAGTATATAGCAGCAACCATGTTGAAGACGATCACTCCCGCCCAAATCCTGCTTTTCCATCCCAAAATCAAAAACAGCGGTGCAAGTATCTCTCCCACATAGACACCATACGCTAACATTTCAGGCAACCCCTGGGACTTCACTACACCCTTGATAAACGTAATACCATGTAATGCTTTATCAATACCGTGAAAAAGCATCAATCCTCCTACCATTAAACGTAATATGAGTTTTCCTATATTCTCTGACATATAAAGTTCCTTGTGCATAAAAAGTATATGATTATAGCAGGTATTTGGAGTTTTTAATAAGTAGTATATACTTCTAAAAATGAATGATTGGATACCTAAATCAATTATCTTACACTCATCCCCTCATCCAAATACTTAATTAAAGGATACAAGAAAAAATTAATCACACGGCGCTTTCCTACTTTCATCTCTGCTGTTACACTCATCCCTGAATGCAGATATTCTTTTTCGCCATTTACTGTCAAGAAGCTCTCTTCAGGTTCGATATAGATCTCATACACGGGCCCTAGCTTTTCATCCTCAATGGCATCATCGGCTTTATGACTTACAGTACCGTGAATCATCCCATATTTTTGAAAATCGAATGTATCGATCTTAACAGCTGTCTCCATACCTTCTTTAATAAACCCACTGTCTTGATTAAGTGCGGTAGCTTGAATAACCAGAGGTGCATCTTTAGGGATAACTGTTATAAGTTTTTCTGCAGGTGTTACAACGCCACCAACCGTATTAACAAGAAGCTTTCCGACATAGCCATCTACTGGTGCCGTGATATGCTGCTTAGCCTGCTTAAACTTAATAGACTCAATCTCTACTTTTAACATATTTGCTTCTTGACGTTTTTTCGTTAGTTCTTCAAGAAGTTTATTTTGGTATTCCTGGGTAATAAGAAGTTTTTGTTCATTGAGTTCTGTCAGTTTTGCACGTAATTTTGTGATCTCATGCTCTTTCATAAGCCCCTGTTCTTGATACTCTATGACTTCTTTACGTGCAGCTTCAAACTCTTGTTTCGCAATGATATCAATAACTTCAAGCAAACGTGCTTCACGTTCTTTGGCTGCTGCAGAAAGCTGCATTATCCTACTGGCATCAGCATTGGACACATCAATCTGAGAGTCGACCTGATGTATCTGTTCTGTAATAAGCTGTATCTGCTGATGATAGCCTACACGCTTCGTATCATAGATAAGTCTTTGTGTTGATAAAAGATCTTTATCCTTGAACTCATTAGATGGTATGAATTCTTTATCTTGTATCAGTGCCGTTAGACGTACCATTTCGATCTCAAGCTGTTCAAGGTGCTTGAGCTTGGAATCAAGATTTGTCTCAGTCACAGAAGGATCTATATCCATTAGAACTTGGCCCTTGGTCACGTATTCTCCCACTTTGACACGAATATTGCTAATAACGCCCGTCTCTATTGGCTGAAGCATCTTCACTTCACCAAGGGGAATGACCTTGCCTCTCGCAGTGACAACAACATCTATTTTCGCTAAAAAAAGCCAAAGTGTTGTAATCGTCATAAAAGCCAATATCGTCCAAAGTAACCCTCGACCAAGTGGACTAGTAGGTCTTTCTTCAATCTCAACAAGCAGAGGTCTAAACTCATGTCTGTCTTTAGTGCTAAACATATCCATCATCTAATCCTGTTGTGTATAGAGCATATGGTAATACCCCTTTAGTTTCATCAATTCATCATGCGAACCCTGTTCGACGATTTGACCTTTGTCCATAACCAGGATCACATCACAATCCTTAACGGTTGAAAGACGGTGTGCCACCATGAACATAGTACGTCCTTTTTTGATCGTAGAAAGATTATTTTGGATGATCTTTTCCGACTCATAATCCAAAGCTGATGTCGCTTCATCAAATATTAATATCCGTGGGTTCGTAAGAAGAGCTCTCGCTATGGCTATACGCTGTCTTTGTCCACCTGAAAGGGCTGAACCACGTTCTCCAACTTGCGTGTCATAACCCTCTGGAAGTTCAGCAATAAACTCGTCAGCACCTGCCATTCTAGATGCTGCTATGATATGCTCCATTGGAGAGTCCGGTCGTGATAGTGAAATATTATCTTTTATGCTTCCGCTGAAAAGGTAGTTGTCTTGCAAAACAACACCGATGTTATTTCGTAACCATTTTGGGTCCATATGGCGAATATCAACACCATCTATATAAATTGCTCCACCGGTAGGAAGATAGAGTCTTTGTATAAGTTTGGCAATGGTGCTTTTACCGCTTCCACTTCGTCCGACCAATCCTACACTATAACCTTCAGGGAAGTCTGCCGAGATTCCCTTAAGCACCTGAGGGCTATCCGGAGCGTAAGAGAAGGTGACTTTTTCGAACTTGACAACACCGTTTACCTTAGGAAGCGTGATAGCTTTATCATTTGTCTGTTCGGTTGGTGTATTCAGAATATCACCTAAACGATCCACCGAAAGAAGGGTCTGCTGAAACTCATTCCAAAGATTGACAAGACGCAGAACCGGTCCAGAAAACTGGTTGGCAAACATTTGAAAAGCAATCAGTTGTCCTACGCTCAACTTACCCTCAAGTACAAGGGTCACACCCACATAAAGCATAGAGATTGTCATCAGTTTTTGTAGGGCTCCAGATACTCCACCTAAAATATTAGAGAGGTTTGTCAGATGAAAGCCTGCATTCACATAGCGGGCGAGATAATCTTCCCACTTTCTCTGCATGGAACCTTCAAGGGCTAAGGACTTAACAGTCTGTACTCCCGTGACAGACTCAACCAGATAAGAATTTGACTGAGCACCCATCTGAAACTTTTCTTCAAGACGGCGACGTAATTCAGGTGTGATAAAAAGATAAAGTAAGGCAATGACAAATACAAATGCCAAGACGACCATTGTCAGCTTCACACTATAAAGCAACATGACTGCGACGAATACACCGGAGAAAAGGACATCAATAATCAATGTTACCGACTTGTTAGCGATAAATTCACGTATCTGATCAAGTTCTCGAACACGAGCAATAATATTTCCGACTTTACGTTTTTCGAAGTAAACCAAAGGCAGTGCTAGCAAGTGATGAAACAATTTAGCTCCGAGTTTGGCATCGATCTTGGACGTCGTGTGGGCAAATAAATAGTTTCGTATTAGATTCAGAACCAGTTCAAATATCGCTACAACAACAAAGGCAATAGCCAAGACATCCAAGGTCGTCATTGAACGATGGACTAAAACCTTATCGAGAATTACCTGAGTAAAAAGTGGCGTAACCAATCCAAAGAGCTGAATCACAAATGAAGCGATAAGTACTTCACCCATCACCTTTTTATACTTCATGATCTGATTAAAAAACCAACCAAATCCAAAACGGATCTGTTCGGAAAGTACCTTATGTTTAAGTACAATGACTTTACCACTGGCAATCTCTTCATACATCTCATAACTCATTGTATATGGTTCTTTGGAAGTCGTATCATAAATAAGGAGCTCTTTTGCTTCTGTATTGACTTGAATCACACTCATATAAGTACCATCTTTTTTTAATACTAAAAGAGGTAGAGGGTATGAATCAACCAATTTTTCGATATCTGTCTTTTTAATAGCTGCTCGGAAGCCTTGATATTTCGCAATACGGCATAACTCTTCAATACTTGGTTCAGCATCAGTAAGTGCATACTCTTTAATGATACTTCTACTGTCTATAGGAACACGGTTAAGTTTTCCTGCAACTTCTAGGGAGACTAGTGCTGACTGCATTGATCAATCCCTCTGTATAAGATATCCAACGAGGCTTTTTCATAAGCCGCTTCACTCTGTTCTATTCTCAAATTCAACTCTCTTTCCAATCCTTCAAGCTTGGCATTAAGCTCGCTTATTTTATCTATCTGGTGATTATTTCTAAGTCTATTGACCATTCCTATCTTCTCTTGAGTCACATCAAGAAGATCCTGATCTTTCTCCTGTAAAGTCTTTAAATGCACGATCTTTTCATTTTTTGATCTTGCATCATATTCATATTCTCGTTTGTGCAAATCACGTTCTTGCTTGATACGAAGTAGTTCATAATGCAATCTCTCAGACTCACTGTTATATCGAAAGCCTTCAAATATATTCATCCTTATAGCAAATCCAATCTTCCAACTGTTCTTCCTGACATTTTGAAATGCATCATAGGCATCATTGGGGTCTGAACCATACATATAATAGTTCCCGTACAGTAGAAGTTTAGGAAGCTGAGAGCTGTGGTGCATAGAGATCTCTTCTTGCTTTTGAAGTATCTGTTGATCATACCTGTGTCCTTGTGTTGTCTCTTCAAAGTCATCAGCCAACATATCCGTCTCCTTGTATTTTATGGGTAAAAGCTTCGTTGTCTTCTCATTTATCTCCATATGGCTCAAACTGCTAAGTTTGATAACATCTTCTTGATATTGCATAGATGAACGCTCTATGTCACGTTCAATATCTATCATAGTTATCGCTTCATCTCCCAAATCTACCTTAGAGTATTTACCCGCCTTATACAAACGTTTTTTGGTCTCAAAAAGCTGTCGCCGTATATTGAGCATCTCTCTCTTGATCTCATTTTGCGTCTTCATCTTCAGCGCGCTGTTATAACGCTCAAGAATCTCTTGATGAAGCTTCTTTTCTTCTTCACACCACAGAAGGTGTTGGACATCCACTTTGCTCTTGGCGATATTGATACTCTTTTGCGTTGTACCGAAATGATAAAGCTCATAATTAAGGTTTAGTGAGAGCGAGCTTTGATATCGAGTCCCACTTGTAATAATGGTATCTCCAACCGATTCTGTGCCCGTTGGGTAATCACCAAGATCACGGTTATGCTCTGTATTATATGAGAGAGAAAGACTTGGATAATACTGTGCATAGATTGTCTCCAAACTGGATTTTTCTATATTCTCATCACTTTTAACGATCTTGAGACGATTTGATTGTGAGGTCGCTGATTGTAAAAGCTCTTGATATGTAACAGGTGTCGCAGACAAAGTAAGGCTTGCTAACATTAAAAATGGTATACGGTGGGTCAATTATTTTCCTTGAAAAATCACAGTTTTAATAAGAACTGTGATTTTATCTTATCTTTCTTGTGTCACGGTTACGTAACTATGATTTCCATGCCGAGGTAAAGATATTCATCATATCTGCAGTGGCTTGTATCAATGGATTATCTAATGAGAATATCCCGTTATCTGATGCATAGGCATTGAGCTGTTGGATGATAAGATCAACATCATCATTGGTCAGATAGCTTCCATCTGCAAGCTCAAATCTTTCGATCTTCTTGTCATCATTATCCTGTTCATTGATCTTGATACTATCTGTTGCCCCGTACTGAATATGAAGGTCACCATAACTCATAAAAAAACTTATATCATTCATCGTAATACCTTCGCCGAACTTGACCGTATCAAATCCTGCGTCTTCGGTTCCCATGCCAAACAATCCGCCACTTTTATGATCATTGATTGTAGAATCTTCGTCACCTATTTCAAAGAAGTAGGTGTCATTTCCACCTTCTCCCTCAAGATAATCCGTACCTGTGCCACCAGATAAAAAGTCGTCACCTTCACCTGCTACAAGGTCATCATTACCTGCGTCACCCCAAAGGAAGTCATTTCCAAGGTCACCATATAGGTTATCATTTCCAAGTCCACCAATCAAGGCATCATCTCCGTCTTCTCCATGCAGATTATCGTTTCCAGAGTCGCCGTAAAGCGTATCTGACCCAATACCTCCATAGAGGTTGTCATAGTCTTCTCCACCAAAGAGTGTATCATTTCCACCGAAACCTTTGAGGGTATCATCTTGAATACCTCCAAAAAGAACATCATCAAGATTGCTGCCGTTAAGATTACTTCCTGCTGACGTACTCAAAAGAAGGTTGGTCACATCACTTGTTCCATCAGCCGATCCGGTAAAGAAAAAGCTTCCTTCACTTGCTGTTTTAATCACATCTTTATCAAGAGTGATATCACCTTGGGCTGTTGTGATCTTCTGCACACCTGAATCTATCGCAACAAAATAATCTGTCATACTAACCGTTCCCTGCCCTTGTACTGCAATATTTAAATTGTTCCCAACACGGGTAAAAGTAAGATCATTTTTATCAACAGTATTCATCACTAGAGTGTCCTGACCATTATCCGTAATGATGAGATCACCCCCTTCATAGATATACCCTTCTACAGTAAAGTTAAGTGTACTGGTAACCATACCCCCATTCCCATCTGCGACTAAAATAGTTGCCGAATCAGTACCGTTAAATGAACCATTTGCTTTATAATGCCAGTTTCCTTGATTATCTACTGTAACCAATCCATTTGCAGCTTGTGTAGCAACTGTATATGTCAGAATATCTCCATCGATGTCAGATGCTTCCACCTTACCATTCATGTCGCGGATATTTGTTAGCGTAAAGGCTTCTTCTGCTGTTACTACTATTGGAGCATCATTGACTGCTGCAATATCGAAGCCTTGTGTACTTGTTGAGCTTAGACCGTATTCATTTGTCACTTTAACAAGTACAGAATCTATACCATTATAGTCTTGGCTAGGAGTATAGTTCCAGTTCCCGTCAGCATCAACTATAAAGTTTCCATTTGTTGCTGGTGTCATTACTTCATAAGTCAGTGCACCACCTACTGGATTGACTACATTGAATGCTCCGTTTGTAGGATTATCCTCGAGAAGTGTCACTGTTGTGTTTATTAAACTTGGAGCAGAGACTCTTGTATCGAAGTTCAACGTTTTGGTAATGCTTTCACCATTTCCATCATCAATAGTGATGATTGCAGAATCTGTACCCATATAAAGAGGATTGACATTGTACGTCCATGTCCCTGTTGCATCAACACTCAAGGTTCCATGAAGTGCTTGAGTCGATACGCTATAGGTCAACACATCTCCATCGGCATCACTTGCTCCAACATCGCCAGATTGCTCACGTACATCTTGAAGCACAACACTCGTCTCAGCTTCTATTATAGTCGGTGCTACGTTGGTGATCACCATCTCAAAGTTAAGTGTTGTTGTCGTAGATAAGCCATTGCCGTCATCTACAGTAATGATTGCAGAGTCTAGTCCCTTATATTTATCATTGGCCGTATATGTCCAGATTCCATAACTGTTAATCGTAATACTTCCAAACTCAGGTGCGGTAGATACACTGTAATTCAAGGTATCTCCATCTTCATCACGCGCCAAAACAATGCCTGTTTGCGTACTCACATCCGTCAATGTGTACGATGACTCACCAAACACGGTTGTTGGTGCATGATTGGAGTTTTTCTCAATGAGCCCAGGAATATCATAGTGCTCACCATTATAGAACTGAAGTGATTCGATCTGAAAGCCATCCTGTGCCCAATTTGAAACGACAATGCTATCACGTCCTTCTTCCGGAAGATCGGCATCATAAGCAAAACTTAGCACCATATCATTACCGCTTACTGTAAGCGTTACATCCTTACGTGAAATACCTTCACCAAAGAAAATCCCATCGATACCAGCAGAGTCGATAATAACGTCTCTTCCGTCACCTTTTTCATACAGATAGACATCATTTCCTGCTTCCCCGATCAGCATATCATCACCCTTACCACCGTTAAGAGCATCATTACCCTCGCCAGCAGTCAGAGTATCATCTCCTGCAAGGCCTTTTAAGTAATCATCACCCTCATCTCCTGAAAGTGTCTCATTACCTTCCTCTCCGTAAAGTACGTCATTAAAACGTCCACCTGAAAGTTCTGTTCCTTCATCCAAGACTCTCAATGTCAGTTCATCATTCTCTCGTGCAGAGACAAGAGTCTCATAAATTGCATCTCTGTCTAGAACTGTTCCATCAGCAAGCTCGATAGTCTCGATAAGACCGGTTGAGTTGAACCAGTTTTTGATACGGATCTGGTCATCAACAGACTTAATTGGAGTATCATCTTCCGCACTGACACGTATACCTACAAGTAGATCCTCTGTACCATGATCCCACTTAAGTAAAACCTGGTCTTGACCGATACCGGCACCAAGAAGAAGTTTATCTACTCCTATACCTGATATATCTTGATCATCGATGATATCCTTACCATCACCCAATTTAAATACATAGGTATCATTCCCATCTTCTCCAATAAGTATGTCATCTTCTTTGGTACTGATCAGAGTATCATTATTGGTAATCGTATTACTACTGTCATATTGGAACCAGACATCACGGACTACACCATCTGCACCTGTACCTGTATATTTGGTCTCATTAGTGATTAGGTTTCCATTTTCCGTCACTTCCACAAAAGTACTTCCTGCCTCACGATCTAAATGAATAGCTTGGACAACACTTTGCTGAAGAGTAATAAGTTCATCAGGTGTACTTTTACCGTCCTGGTTTACATCTTTCCATAGTAACAAGTCTGAGAAATTATCATCTTTACTGTCAATGATACTATCCCCATTACTATCATACTGGGCTAAAGCTTCATATCCTTCAGCGGCGAATGTACCATCTGCTAATTGAGTATGATTTCCGAAAAGTTCCGAACCGTCCGTAATTTTACCGTCACCATTCACATCTACCGCAAGTAGTGCATCACCCTTATCTATCCATGCCGTATGTTCACGCTGACCATCACCATCATAATCAAAATATGCATTTGAGTCATTGAGAGATGTCGATGTGATGCTGTTATGGTTAAGGTCAAGAACAATTGGTGGAGTTACCTCAGTGATTGCACCACCATCATTCCAAAAACTGTTCATGATATTCATCAGTTCTGCATTATCACGGATATCTTGAGGGCTTGTGATTGTAATACCGTTTTCCTGAGCATAGATTTCTAGATCAAGTAAAGCTCTATCGATGTCAATATTAGACATGTACGAGCCATCTACAAGTTCTATTCTTTCAATCAAATTGTTTGCATTAGAATATGAATTTATGGTAACTTGATCCCCATTGGCATAATCTACCACAAGATTATTTCCATTCTTAAAGAACACAAAATCTGTAGTA
>NZ_AJLE01000007.1 GCF_000296775.1 Sulfurovum sp. AR
TGAAGTTTAAAATTTCATAAGATTTACTTATCTAATTTTATTTGACAATTAATTTAAATGATTGTACACTTTGTCATTAAACATATTATGTTGATAACTACTAGGAGGAAGGGAAAGATATGAACACTCATTATGAAGAAACACCTACTATTTCTGCTATAAGAGAAGGATTTACAATGATCGAATTGATCTTTGTCATTATAGTTATAGGTATACTAGCTGCCATTGCGCTTCCTAGGCTGGCTGCAGTGAGAGATGATGCGGAACTCGCCAAGGATGTCTCTAATATGAGAGTTTGCATTGGTGATGTTGGGAGTCATTACACTTCAACTGGTCATAACTTAGCGGCAGGTGATTCTGAGTCCTGTGATAATGTTGTATGTTATACGATAACTTATGGAACAGACAATTCAGACTTTACAGTGACCGCAAATCCTGATGGTGCCGAATTTTGTTCAAATATAGTTGAATTTGGCGGATACTTAGAAGGCACATACCAAGTTAAGGGCACTGGTATCAGTCTTTAATTATTTCTAAAAATACAAAATCAAAACAAAGGAAATTTTATGCAGAAAATGCAATCTTCATTCAAAATAACACTTTTACTTTATCTTCTTGTGCTCATACTCCCTTTTAGTTTTTATTTTACCTATACCTCATTCCAAACAATGCAAAATGATACAAAGGTTGTACGACTTGTCAGCCAGATATCTGGTGCTATAGAAAATCTTGCAATCCGTCCTTCAGAACAGGAGAGTACGCAAATGATCACAGAGGTCAATAAAAAACTTCAACATATCTCTGAATGGGTGATGGATAATGATGATTCTGAACTCTATATAGGTGCAACAAAACTTTCTAAAGATTTTTCAGATGTGCAGTCTTGTTGGAATGCCTATATAGAAAAACTTTCAGGAGAAGATGAAAATACTATCAAACCGCATTCTCTTGACTGTTATGATTTAACCGAGAATTTAGCCATTATTATCGAAAAAATGGTTTATCTGAAACAGAATAAGATCATCAATGTATTTTACATGAGTCTTGCACTTGCTATGATCTTTGCTCTTTTGATGATCTATCTAGTAAGAGCCTATATTCATCAACAGATGAAAAAACATGCCATTCATGACCATGAGACCAAGCTCTTTAACAAACAGTATTTTTGTGCTGAACTGAAAACCTCTTGTGCCAGAGCGGTACGGAACAACGCTCCCCTCTCTCTTCTCTCTATTTCTATCGATGATTTTGGAAAAGAGAGTAAACACTATAGTCAAAAGATGCAAGCATACCTGCTTAAAAGCTTTGGAGGGTTGATCACCTCTTTGATCAGAGAAAGTGATGTGGCATGCCGATATGACGACAATCACTTTTCTATACTTCTGCCAGATACATCAGAAGAAAATGCATTGATTTTGGAGAAACGTGTACGTGAAACACTTGAGAAACACGATTTTGGTGCGATACCGGAACTCAACTTCAAGTTTGCAACAGCTCATCTTCACTACAAAGAGACACCTGAAGCATTCATGGGGCGTATCGAAACGTTGTTAAAATAAACCCCGGAATGGTTTTTTATAGACCATCCAGAGTTTCAATAAGCAGTTCGATCTCATTTTCATAAGAGGTCGCCTGTTTGGCTAACCGCAGATAGGCCTTAAGCAGCTTATCTGGCTTGTTGTCTTGATGTAAGTTTACTCCTGCTGCTTCTAAGTCCTTGTTTACAAAGTCTGCAAAATCATCTTCAAGTTTGATCTCATAACGATTTCCTGAAACAGTAAGTCCAACATTTTTCATGGTATACCTTTACTTATACTTATCTTTATGCTAAAAGTGCTTCAACCTGTGCAATGATCTTCTCTATCTCTGCATCTTTCTCTTCAAGTTCTGTTCTGAGAGCTGCTATTTGTGCCTCTTGTGCATTTTGAGATCCAGATACATTTGCAAGTTCTGCTTTAAGTTGAGCATTTTCACTTTTCAGTGCTTCATGGTCTGCTCTCCACTGTTCTATCTTCTCTTGTAATTTTTGTAATGCTGCCATTGTATTCTCCATAATTTCTTTGTGTTATAATAGCAAAAATTTAAAAAGAAACAACATAAAAGTAAAGGTTTATTTTGCCAAATTTCACGGTATCAAGTCCATACCAACCTGCCGGTGATCAACCCCAGGCCATAGAGACACTTTCACGCTCCATAGAGGCAGGAAATCAATACCAGACCTTGCTTGGTGTTACAGGTTCAGGGAAAACCTACACCATGGCAAAGATCATAGAGAAAACAAAAAAACCCACCCTCATCATGACCCATAACAAAACGTTGGCAGCACAACTCTACTCAGAGTTTAAAAGCTTTTTCCCCAACAACCATGTTGAGTACTTCATCTCATACTATGATTATTATCAGCCCGAAGCCTATCTACCACGACAAGACCTATTCATAGAAAAAGACTCTTCCATCAACCAGGAGTTGGAACGTTTGCGTCTAAGTACAACAGCGAACCTGCTCTCACATGATGATGTCATCGTCATCGCTTCAGTCTCTGCCAACTATGGGTTGGGTAGTCCTGATGACTACCGCTCCATCGTACAGAAACTTTGTGTGGGAGATGAGTATAACCAAAAAGCCCTACTTCTTAGACTTGTAGATATGGGGTACAAACGTAATGACGAGTTCTTTGACAGAGGTGATTTTCGTGTGACAGGTGAGGTCATAGACATTTACCCTGCCTACTCTGAAGAGTTTGCCATACGTGTAGAGTTTTTTGGGGATGAGATAGAAGCCATCTATGGCTTTAACTCACTCACTGGAGAAAAAGAAGAAGGTGTCAAAGAGGTCACCATCTACTCGGCCAATCAGTTCATTGTCTCTAAAGAGAAACTTGCCCGTGCCGTCAAAAGCATAGAAGAGGAACTTGAGGAGAGACTTGCATACTTCCAAAAAGAAGACCGTATGATCGAGTACAACCGTCTCAAACAGCGTACGGAGTTTGATCTGGAGATGCTGGAAGGTACAGGGATGTGTAAAGGTATCGAAAATTATTCCCGACATCTTACTGGGAAAAAAGCAGGAGAGACACCTTATACCATGATGGACTACTTTGAAGCAATGCACGATGATTATCTTGTTATTGTAGATGAATCCCATGTCTCTTTGCCACAGTTCAGAGGGATGTATGCAGGAGACAGAAGCCGTAAAGAGGTCCTGGTGGACCACGGTTTCAGACTCCCTTCTGCACTGGACAACCGTCCATTGATGTTTGACGAGTATATCCATAAAGCACCTCATTTTCTCTTTGTCTCAGCTACCCCTGCTCCACTTGAACTAGAACTTTCTTCCGCCGTAGCGGAACAGGTCGTACGCCCTACAGGACTGCTTGACCCGGAGATAGAAGTCATTGACAGTACGTACCAGGTCGAAAACCTCCATGACAAGATGAAACCGGTCATAGCACGCGGTGAACGTGTACTTGTCACAGTGTTGACAAAAAAGATGGCAGAAGAGTTGACAACCTACTACAATGATCTTGGACTGAAAGCCCGCCATATGCATTCGGATATGGATGCGATAGAACGTAACCAAACCATACGTTCTCTACGTTTAGGCGAGTTCGATATTTTAGTGGGGATCAACCTGCTTAGAGAAGGACTTGACATTCCAGAAGTCAGTCTGGTCGCCATTCTCGATGCAGACAAAGAAGGGTTTTTACGTTCACGAACCTCTCTCATACAAACAGCAGGAAGGGCTGCAAGAAATGCCAATGGACATGTGCTTATGTACGCGAAAAAGATCACAGACTCCATGCAGTTCACCATCGATACCACACAAGCCAGACGAGAAAAACAGATCACCTATAATAAAGAACATGGCATTACCCCTAAGACCACACTCAGGGTCCTTGACACAGACCTCAAAGTAGAAGATGCAGGCGAACTCTACAATAAACAGAGCAAACTGGACAAAATGCCAAAAGCAGAGCGCCAACAAATGGTCAAAGAACTCAAGGCAAAGATGCTTGCCGCTGCAAAAAATCTGGACTTTGAAGAGGCTGCCAGACTACGTGACCAGATAGCAAAAATCAAAAAATTGTAGGTTTTTGCTATAATACACGTAAATCTTAAAGTATATAGGCAAAATGCATGGCGTTAGATCTCTCTTCTTCACAACTCTATTTTAACCGTGAACTCTCATGGCTGCAGTTTAACTCACGTGTTCTGGCACAAGCACTGGATGAACAACTACCACCACTTGAACGTCTTAAGTTTCTTGCTATCTACGGAACAAACCTTGATGAATTTTATATGATACGTGTGGCAGGGCTTAAGGCACTCTATAAAGCAGGGATACAAGAGACCGGGCCAGACAAACTGACGCCAAGTCAGCAGCTCGAACAGATACATGGATACCTACACAAAGAACACAAAGTGTTGGAATCATGTTACACTTCTATCATCTCTGAACTGCACACACATGGGGTCAATGTAAAGAACCACGATGCACTCAACCAAGATGAAAAAGTGGAAATAAAAGAGAAGTTCTTTAATGAAATTTATCCTGTGATCATTCCCATAGCCGTCGATGCCACACACCCTTTCCCTCACCTCAACAACCTTAGTTTTGGTTTGGCGCTGACACTGGAAGATGACTCTAAACATATCAAACATGGACTTGTGCGTATCCCTAGGATACTCCCTAGGTTTATACAGTTGGGACAAACATTTATTCCTATAGAATCTGTGGTTGAGCACTTTGCCTCTGAACTTTTCCCTGGATTCAGCCCTTTGGCCTCTACACCTTTCAGGGTCACAAGAAATGCAGATATCGAGATAGAGGAAGAGGAAGCCGATGACTTTTTAGAGATCCTTCAAGAAGGGTTGCGTTCCAGAAATAAAGGTTCGCTTATCCGTCTTGAACTCATCGATGGTGCAGACGCTGATCTGATCAACTTTTTACTCTCTCATCTCAATCTTGATGACAAAGATATCTACTCTTACAAAACGCTCCCACTTAACCTGGGAGGTCTCTGGCAAATCGTAGGGGATAAAGCACTCTCGCACCTTGTCTTACCTACATTTAGCCCAAAGATCCTGCCTCCGTTGAACAGTGAAAATATCTTTGAGGCGATCGAAAAACAAGACGTACTGCTTTACCATCCTTTTGACAGTTTTGAGCCGGTCGTAAAGTTCATTAAACAAGCTGCCGTAGACCCCGAAACGATCACTATACGTATGACACTCTACCGAGCCGGTCCGAACTCTCCTATCGTCAAAGCCCTTATCGATGCCGTACGTGATGGGAAACAGGTGATGGTACTTGTCGAACTCAAAGCAAGATTTGACGAAGAGAACAACTTGCGCTGGGCAAGAGCACTTGAAGATGTGGGTGCACACGTGGTCTATGGTATACCTGGGCTCAAAGTACATGCCAAGATCGCACAGGTGATCAAAAGACAAAATGGAAAACTGAAGAGTTACGTACATCTTGCAACAGGAAACTATAACCCTAGTACCTCGAAGATCTATACCGATATATCATATTTTACAACAAAAGAAATTTTCAGTACAGATGCGACGCACTTTTTTCACTTCCTCACAGGTTTCTCTACCCATACCAAACTTGATACGCTTTTCATGTCACCTACACAGATCAAGCCAAAGCTTCTCAAGCTCATAGAGAAAGAGTATAAACATGGATCTGAAGGGCATATCATTCTGAAAGCAAACTCTTTGGTAGACGCCGATATTATCAAAGCACTCTATATCGCTTCACAAAAAGGGTGCAAGGTTGATCTTATCATCCGTGGTATCTGTTGTTTAAGACCGGGGATCAAAGGCATCAGTGAAAACATTACGGTCTCTTCTGTCATAGGGAAATATCTGGAACATGCACGTGTCTACTTTTTTAAACACGACAAAATCAAATGCTACATCGCCTCTGCGGACCTCATGCCTCGTAATCTTGTCAGACGTGTAGAGCTTATGACCCCTATCTTGGAAGAGAACCTGAAACAAAAGATAGAGCAGATCTTGATGTTGCAGCTTGCAGATAATACCTTACGTTGGAAACTGCAAGAAGATGGAAACTACACCAAAGTACCACCTCTTGGTAAAACGGTCAACAACCATACTGTGTTGGAAGAGTATGTCAACAAGATTCATGATAAAACAAAAAAAGAGACACCTGACTATGTAAGCCGTTTGGCAAATCGTATATTAAAGGATAGTTAATGATCATAAAATTTAAAGAGTGGACACCCAAGCTAGGACCTAATGCCTGGATCGCTGCAGGATCTTCTGTGATCGGACGTGTAACCATGGGAGAAGATGCTGCTGTATGGTTTGGCTGTGTGGTACGTGGAGATGTGCACCACATTACCATAGGAGACAGAACCAACATCCAAGACCTCAGTATGATACATGTCACACACCATAAAAAAGCGGATATGTCAGATGGACATCCTACGGTTATAGGTAATGATGTCACCGTAGGTCACCGTGTCATGCTTCATGGCTGCACAATAGAAGATGCCTGTCTCATAGGTATGTCTGCCACCATACTTGATGGGGCTGTCATAGGCAAGGAATCTATCGTGGGGGCAGACAGCCTGGTCACAAAGAACAAGGTCTTCCCTCCCCGAAGTCTCATCATGGGAAGTCCTGCAAAAGTCGTACGTGAGTTGACAGATGAAGAAGTAGCAGAACTCTATGCCTCTGCTAAACGGTATGTCAGTTTTAAAAATGAGTATCAGTAGACATCAGCTATTCAAAAATGAAACAGATCATCACAAAAAGTCTACAGGATATGCTCTCTAAAGATGTCATCCTTTTTGTCATCAAGATAGGATTCATTTCATTCGCTCTTATACTGCTGTTCGCATGGAATATGTGGGGTCTATTGACAGACATTATTGCTTCATATCTTTCATGGATCCCCTGGGAATGGCTACAGACATCAGGAGCATCTGTAGCAACTTTTTCATTGACCTATATGCTTTTTATCATCATGGTCTCATTGCTTACTTCACTTTACAGTGAAAAGTTACTTCTCGCCTTAGCCAAAAAACGTTATCCTGATGTGCCTGTAGTCGGCAGTGCGAATATCACGATTTCTCTTTTCTTAACCCTGAAAGCAAGTATCGTTTTTCTCATGCTCTTCATCCTCACACTGCCCTTACTTTTTATACCTATATTGGGTCAGGTATTGATACTCTACCTGTGGTCCATCTTGCTCAAGGAGCCTACCATTTATGATGTAGGGGCGCTCTTCCTCAGTGACAAAACGGTACGCAAAGAGAAAAGGAAAAACACAAGGATATTGGCTATGATAGCTGCACTCTTTAACTATATTCCCTTAGTCAATATCTTTGCCCCAGTATTTGCACAGATACTGTTCCTGCATCACATTCTGGGAAAAGAAAATAACCTTTAACGCTCTTTTTCTTTTTTGATCCTTCGCTCTTTCTTACTGGAGACGGAAAAACGTAACAGTTCATCTGCACTCTTGACATATTCCGGCACTGTTTCCAAGCTTTTTTCCATCACCTTTGCAGCACATAGCGCATCGCTAAAAGCACGATGATGCGTAGCCGTTTCTATCTCTAAAAAATCTATCAGATAGGCAAGACCATACCGTTCGCTCTCAAAGGTACGTCTGGCAAGATCGATCGTACAGAGCTTAGGGTTCCCGATGTGCCCCAGGCCAAATCTGTCAAAAGAGGCATTCAAAAAACTATAATCAAAATTTGCATTATGTGCGACAAACACCGCATCACCCATGAAATGTCGTAATGCTGTCAATGCTTCTTTTCTAGTGGGTGCACCGATAAGATCCGTGGGTTCTATACCTGTGATCTTCGTAATATATTCCGGTAAAAACGCACATTCAACAAAAGTTTCAAAACGGTCTATGATCTCCCCGTTCTGCACCATCACTGCACCGATCTCTATGACCTGTGAAGTCCCTGGTTTACTCCCGTTCGTTTCTATATCTATGACACAATAACGCTGTTCTTTATGTGAAGTAAAACAGGTTTCAAGTCTATAATGTTCATCACTTAATTGAGAGATAGGATAGCCTGAAGCTTGAAGAAGAATGAAGATCGTTTCGGCATCTTCCAGTAGGGTTGTATACTTTGTAACAATATGTTTGTATTGTTCTTCATGCAATATGCCTCCATGTTTACGAAAGGCTGTAGTAAGTTCCTCAAAGACTTTTTGCATTGGCTATAAATTGTTGCACTTTTTTAGGGTCTTTTTTCCCCTTAATGGATTCTACACCAGAACTTACATCCACACCGTAAAAACCAAGTTGTTTCACTTGTTCCAGATTCTCAGGGGTTAAACCTCCCGCCAAAATGATCTTAGAACAATCTATGCCATTGAACCATTCAAGATTCAGACGTTCTCCCGCACCGCCATAGACTTCACTGTAAGCGTCTACCAACCGGTATCTGTCTTGGAATTTTGTTAGATCCTCCGGACCTTTTGCACGTACCACAGGCAAAGTCTGTAAACCGATGGCAGCCAAAGACTCTTCATCAACATCAAAATGGATCTGTGCACGTGAAATATCAGAATATCTACACACCGTATCGATCGTCTCTACACCTTCATTGACAAAAAGCCCTACTCTTTCCACAAAAGGGGGAAGTTGATCGATGATTCTTTTCGCTGCTGCCGGTGTGATGTAGCGTGGTGATTTATTATAAAAAACAAAACCCAATGCATCTGCTCCACACTCTACGGCATGCAATGCATCTTTCAAGTTGGTAATACCACAAATCTTCACTCTCATATACACTTCCCTTTTATTCTTATTTTAATGCAGAAATGGCTTTTTCTATACCGTCTGGATGTTTATAGACAAACGAACCGGCCACCACAACATCAACACCTGCTGCTTCCAACTCTTTGACATTTTCATCATTCACTCCGCCATCTACTTCTATCAGACATTTTGGATTGCGTTTCTCTATCAATGCTTTTAAGCGCTTTGCTTTTTCTACAACCGAAGGAATAAATTTCTGTCCTCCATAACCTGGATTCACACTCATGAGAAGTACCATATCTACCTCTTCAATTAAAAACTCTATCGCTTCAATCGACGTATGTGGATTCAGCGTGATCGCAGGACGTATACCCAACGCACGTATTTTTTGGATAAGTCTATGAGGATGTTTCTCCTCTTCGATATGAAACGATATAAACTCCGGTTTCAAAGGTGCGAAAAGGTCAACAAAAAATGTATTATTCTCTACCATAAGATGTATATCCAAAGGTTTGGTTGCAACTTGAGCTACTGCTTCCACAACAACAGGTCCTATGGTGAGGTTTGGTACAAAATGGCCATCCATCACATCGACATGGACAAGGTCACATCCACCCTCACAAATGGCGGCAACATCACGCGCCAAATGTCCAAAATCGGCAGAAAGTATACTTGGGGCTACTAACATAAATATCCTCTTGTGTTATTTTAATTTATTATAGCAAAATCAAACTTTTGACCTAGTGCTATGATACCGCATTACAGTACCATTCATCCAAGAATATGCTTATAAAAAATGTGCTGATTCTCTTATAAACTTCTCTATTTGTCCCTGTTTTCTATTTTGATACTTGCCAAAGAGGTATCTTAAGCAAATTTTATGCTCTAATCGTCTATAATCCCACAAAATATTCATCGTTTTACATTTGACTGATACAAAAACGATTAACTTAAAGGACATACTATGGCAAGAAGATGTGACATTACGGGGAAAGGCCCATTGACAGGAAACAACGTTTCTCACGCAAACAACAAAACAAAAAGAAGACAACTTCCAAACTTAAGATCTGTAAAGATCACACTTGAAGATGGAACAACTAAAAGAGTTAAAGTGGCGGCTTCTACACTTAGAACAATGAAGAAACGCGCTGCTCAAGCTGCTACAGCTGAGTAAGTCCCTACCTTTGGGACTCTGGCTGTGAAAGCCACACAAAAATTTAAAAAGTTTCTCGGTTGGAGAAGCGCACCCAAACCTCATATTACACTAAATGATGAGTATTATGGTCATTTAGCCCCCTTTAGACTACCCCTTATACTTACTGTAATTGTTATGCTTATCGGTACGATGGGCTATATGCTTATTGACGGTTTTCCACTTATGGATGCCATTTATCAAACAGGTATCACATTTACTACCGTAGGTTTCGGAGAGATAAAGCCCATATCAGATATGGGACGTATTTTCACCATCACGCTTATTATCTTTGGCTTTATTGTCTTTTCTATCGCTATAGGTATTATCGCAGAAGTCGTCAAAAAAGGTGAATTTCAAAAAACTGTCAAGGAGCGTAAAATGCTTTACGAAATTGCTAGACTTAAACACCATTTTATTGTCTGTTATCATAATGAATTTACGATACAGGTAACCAAACAACTTCGTGAAAACCACATCCCTTTTGTGGTGGTTGACCCTAGAGAAGATATGGAAGAGATAGCAAAGAAATACCATTACCCTTACTTTGTAACAGCTGAACCCCATACAGAAGAAGGCATCTTAAAATCGCACCTCTCTTCAGCCAAAGGTGTGATCACGCTTGCAGACAACATTGCGGACAATATTGCGACCATTGCTTCTGCAAGACTCTATGAATCAGAGATACACCGCGGGAAAAAGTTCCTTATCATTGCTAATGCCAAAAGCAGTGAAGATGACCAAAAACTGCTTAAACTTGGTGCGGACAAGGTCGTCACTGCAACGAAACTCATGGCACAGCGTATCAATGCTATGGCAGCACGTCCGGACATGGAAAACCTTCTCCAAGAGTTCCTTTACAAAACAGATACCCCTCTTGATATGGAAGAGGGAAAAGTCTTTAAAACATCATGGCTTGCACTGAAAAAAATCAAAACTGCCCGTTTTAGAGATGTAGCAAATGTGACTGTGATCGGTATACGTCAGAAAGATGGCAGATTTATCCCTATGCCCAAAGGTGATACGATCATTATGCCAGAATCCAAGCTTTTACTTATCGGTACAGGTGAAGGTATCGCTAAAGCAAAAAAGATCATCCGTAAAAAAGAAAAACCTGAGGAACTTAAATATGTATAAGCTTATTCCACTTGAAAACGGTCTAGAGAATGTAGAAGGATTCTTCTGTGGAGCGACCAATGTTGGTATGAGAAAAAAACCTGTCAACTCTGATAGTTCTGAACTAGATGGTGATGTTGCCTTTATACGAAGCGAAAAACCTTGTGATATCTCCGCTGTCTTTACGAGCAATACATTTCAAGCGGCACCTATCAAACATTTTCAAAAATATCCTAAAGATTTTCAAACCAACTTTGTCCTCATCAATGCCAAAAATGCCAATGCCATGACAGGGAATAAAGGTATAGAAGATATAGAATCCATTATGTCTATACTCAGCACCAAACAAAAAGTACTGAACCCTGTAATGAGTTCTACGGGTGTCATAGGATACCGTTTGCCTATAGACAAGATCACCTCTGCGTTTGATACACTGGACTTTAATGCTTCAAATTCGCATCAGGCAGCCCGTGCCATCATGACCACTGACAGCTTCAAAAAAGAGTTGGCATATCAAGTAGAACTTGAAGATGGCAACACATTTAATATCGCAGCTATCTGTAAAGGTGCAGGCATGATAAATCCTGCGATGGCTACCATGCTCTGTTTTGTCATTACCGATGCCAACATCCCCAAGTCTGACATGGATGAACTGCTTACAGAGGCAACAAAGAGCTCATTTAACCGCATCTCTGTAGATGGTGATACCTCTACCAATGATACGGTCATGTTACTTGCAAACAAACAAAGTTCCCATTACAACAAAGAAGCCTTTGCTGAAGCCCTCAACAAGATTATGTTTGAACTGGCGATGCTTATACTCAAGGATGGAGAAGGGGCTAACAAACTGGTAGCCTTTGAAGTCAAGGGTGCCAAGAGTGAAGAAGACGCGAAGAGAGCAAGTATGGCATTAAGTAACTCTCTTCTGGTAAAGACTGCACTCTTTGGAGAAGATCCAAACTGGGGACGTATTGCTTCAACCATAGGCGCATCCGGTATAGCCTGTGATGATGAAACCCTTACCATACATTATGATGACCTTCTTATCTACTCCAGTGAATTTAGGGAGTTAGACAAAGTACGTGAAGAGAAGGCATACAAGGTCATGAAACAAGAGCGTTTTAAAGTCACTTGTGATATCGGCTTAGGTGATGCCAGTTATACATCCTATGGCTGCGACCTGAGTTACGAATATGTAAAAATAAATGCAGAATACCGAACGTAAAAAATTGTAATTTTAACTCTTTGCTAACCACAAAAAAGTTATAATTATAGAAATATTAATACTAGGAATTACCATGTTACACGAATACAGAGATGAAATACACGAACTTAAACAAAGTAATGCACATTTTGCAAATATCTTTGATAAACACAATGCACTTGATCAACAAGTAGAGGATGCAGAAGCTGGTCGTACGGTTTTAACTGATGCAGAGCTTGAAACACTGAAAAAAGAAAAACTTCTTTTGAAAGACGAAGCGTATAAAATGATCTTAGACTATAAAAAATCTAAAGCATAATTATAGTCCTTAACATCCTATGGGCTCTTGCCCATATCTGAATTATCTTACCCTATACTCTCTTGAAACAATCTATAGGAATACCCATGAAATTATTAACATTTATACTTCTTATCACCCTCTTTACAGCAACTCAAGCCGTAGGACCTCAAGCTATCTACTATGGAAAAGTATTAGAAGTACAAAGTGCTATGGGATACAAATACCTTAAAGTAGATGAAAATGGTACTAAACATTGGGTCGCCATAGCAAATGCACCAGTTGTTTTAGGTGATAGGATCGGCTATGACAAGAGAACTGTAATGCATGACTTTAAGAGTAAATCACTGGGGAAAACATTTAAAGAGATCATCTTCGCCTCAGATGTTTATCTTCCTCAAAAAGTACAAAGACCTAAAAGTATGAAAGAGATGCTGGGATTAGGCCATCAAGATCCCCACAAAGGTATGAGAAGAGGTATGTCACCCGAAGATGAGGAAAAACCTGCAAAGCCCTTTGTGAAAAAAGACTCTTATACGGTTGAAGAGGTACATATGTGGAGAAAAAGTCTGGAAGGTCAGATCATCTCTTTAGAAGGTACTGTCTTTAAAGTCTCTCATCAAATCATGAAACGTGACTGGGTGCACATGGGCGATGGTACAGGTAATGAGAAAAAACTTACCGATGACCTGGTATTCACAGCTGCTTCAACCAGTATAAAAGCTGGAGACAAGGTCATTGCCACAGGTAAAGTTATTGTCAACAAAGATTTTGGATATGGTTACTTCTATAAAGTCCTGATCCAGGATGCTACATTTAAGGTGAAATAATATGGCTACGTTTAAAAGTATAGAAGCATTCCCGGAAGCGCTTCTAGAGACACTGGATATACTGGATTTCACTACGATGACCGAAATACAGGAAAAGGCTATCAGTCCTATCCTGGAAGGTAGAGACATTTTAGCGCAATCCAAGACAGGTTCCGGGAAGACATTAGCCTTTGGCTTGCCCTGTGTAATACAGACAGATACCAATAACTATAAACCTCAGACCCTTATCATTACCCCAACACGTGAACTCTCCGATCAAGTAGCGGTGGAACTGAGAAAAGTTGCAGCCTACAAATCCAACCTCAAAATACTGACTCTCTATGGTGGTGTGCCACTTCGTGCACAAGCCGAATCACTCGCCAAAGGGGCACATATCCTCATCGGTACACCCGGACGGATACAAGACCACTTGGCGAAAGGGACACTGATCCTTGACACTGTCAAAACACTTGTACTCGATGAAGCAGATCGTATGCTGGATATGGGCTTTTATGATGAGATAATCAAGATAGGGTCCAACATGCCACACACAAAACAGACCCTGCTCTTCTCAGCAACATTCCCGGAGAAAATAGAAAAACTCGCCAAAGCACTATTGAAACAGCCCATGACCATCAAAGTAGACACGGTTCAAGAGGGCGATAATATAGCTGAGATAGTCTATGAGACATCTGATAAATTGAAGACACTTACTACCCTGATCCAATCCTATAAACCAGAGTCACTCCTTATTTTCTGTAATACTAAGGCAGAAGTCGTTTCTCTCACTGATATATTACATCAAAAAGGGCATTCTGTGATAGACATCCATGGTGACCTTGAACAAAAAGACCGTAACGAATCTGTGATCGCTTTTTCCAATGGGTCCAAACGCATTATGGTGGCCACAGATGTTGCTTCAAGAGGTTTGGATATCAAAGACATCGAACTGGTCATCAATTATGATCTGCCCTTTGACCAAGAAGTCTACACCCACCGCATTGGACGTACAGGACGCGCAGATGCCAAAGGTACAGCCATCTCGCTCTATGGTCCAAGTGAGAGTGAAAAATGCGCTTACATTACCTCTGCTGCACGTACAGCAGAGATGAAAGAGTTACGTGTAGATGCAACTTTTAAGATGCTCTCTGAGTATGATACACTTTGCATTAACGGCGGTAAAAAAACCAAGCTTCGTGCAGGAGATATACTCGGTACTTTATGTAAAGAGATAGGTATTGACCCTAAAATGATAGGAAAGATAAATATTACAGACACAAAGTCGTATGTTGCGCTACATCATACTGTCACAGACAAAGTATTGAAAGCATTAAAGAAAACACCGATCAAAAAGAAGAGATATATCACCTGGATATTGAACTAATCTTCCAATATCTTTTGTCTTCTTTTGTGTCTCACGATATAGAAAAGTGTGATCAATATGACACAAAATAGTGCGATCAATGTGGCAGAATGAAGATACTCAGAGATAAGTGCTTCATTTGAGCCCAGTAGGTACCCTAAGGCCACTAAAACGATCACCCATATTCCTGCACCGAATCCGGAATAAAAAGCAAATTTAGCCATATTCATACGTGCAAGTCCTGCAGGCAGAGAGATGAGTTGCCGTATACCTGGAATGAGTCTACCGTTGAAAGTGGAGAGTTCTCCATGTTTAGTAAAAAAGGCTTCGAGTTTATCTAACGTTTCTTCTTTAATAAAAAAGTATCTTCCATAACGTAAAATGAACTTTCTTCCAAAATGCATCGCCAGATAATAATTAAAAAGTGCTCCTGCTACAGAACCCACTATACCCGCTAAAACTACCATATACAGGTTCATTTCACCTTTAAATGCCAAATATCCTGCAGGTATCATAACAATTTCACTGGGAAAAGGGAAAAAAGTGCTCTCAAGGAACATAAGAAGGAAGATACCCCAGTACCCCATATCACCAATGTAACTTACAATGGTTTGGGCAATCTCGTGTATCATAAAAAGGTATTAGTCACTATTCGCTATATGCGCCAACAGCTGTAAGTCTTTTATACCGCTGATCAAGCATTTCATCTACAGAAAGTTCTTTCAGTGCTTGTACATTCTCTAGGAAATACTTTTTAAGTACCTCTGCTGCGGTTTCTTTATCACGATGTGCACCTATAAGAGGCTCATCCAGTACATCATCTACCAAATTGTGTTCAAGTAGATCTGTTGGTGTGATCTTCAGTGCTTTCGTCGCAGCTTCTACTTTGCTCGGGTCATTCCATAAGATCGCAGAACACCCTTCAGGTGAAATAACGGCAAATACAGAGTACCGCATCATAGCAAGTTTATCAGCAACACCGATGGCAAGTGCTCCACCTGAACCACCTTCACCTATCACAACAGAAACCATAGGTACTTTCACAGAAGCAAATTCAAACAGGTTTTTAGCGATAGCCTCACTCTGACCTCTCTCTTCTGCTCCAAGACCAGGGTATGCACCCGGAGTGTCTATCAGCATCAATACAGGAATGTCAAATTTTTCTGCCATTTTTACTGCACGTAGTGCTTTTCTATAGCCTTCAGGATTTGGCATACCAAAGTTTCTTTTGATCTTGTTTTTAACGCCACGTCCCTTTTGTTCACCGATAAGCATCGTCTTCTGTCCATTGATCCAACCAATATAACATAAAATAGCCGGATCATCTCTAAAGGCGCGATCACCGTGAATTTCATACGCATCATCCATCAAAAGTCTGATGTAATCCAAAGCATAAGGTCTATCCGGGTGGCGGGCAAGCTGAAGTTTTTGAAAGTCACTCAGTGAACCATACGTCTTGTGTACTTCTTTGTCCAGTTCAGTTTGATACTTATTTACAGCCTCGATATTTTCTATGGCTTGTGCCGATACAAGCTCTTCTTGTATCGATTCAATCTTGCTCTCAAAGTCTAAATAAGTTGCCATGCATATACCCTTATATCTTCTTAAAGATAACTACGCCGTTTGTTCCACCAAAACCAAATGAATTACTCATAACAATATTGATATCTGCTTTTCTAGCTTCATTAGGTACATAATCCAAATCACAGTTTTCATCTGGCGTTGTATAATTGATCGTCGGAGGAAGTACCCCATCTCTCATTGCCATAAGAGATACGACTGCTTCAATGGCACCTGCTGCACCAAGACAGTGACCCACTTGACCTTTGATAGAACTTACCGGAGGACAGTTCTCTTTCCCCCCAAACAACTCTTTAAGTGCTGCAGTTTCATTTTTGTCATTGATCGGTGTTGACGTACCATGCGCATTGACATAGTCTACTTTTGGCTCACCTGCCATCTTATACGCACCCTTCATCGCTCTGAGAGGCCCATCCATCGTTGGTGTAGTGATATGGTTTGCATCACCGCTTTCACCAAATCCGATCAGTTCACCATAAATCGTTGCACCTCTTGCAACCGCATCTTCATACGTCTCTAATACCAATGCAGCGGCACCTTCACCCATTACAAAACCGTCACGACCACTGTCGAATGGTCTAGAGGCAGTTTGAGGATCATCATTTCTTGTAGAGAGTGCTTTCATTGCAGCGAATCCACCGATACCCACTTCACAGATAGCAGATTCTGCACCCACGACCAACATTTTATCTGCCGTACCGACCATGATAGATTTTGCAGCCTCACCGATAGCATGTGTACCTGCAGCACATGCAGTCACAGATGAAAGGTTTGGACCTTTAAGTCCTTGATAGATAGAGATAAAACCACCCAGCATATTCACCAAAGAAGATGGGATGAAGAACGGAGAGATCCTTCTTGGTCCTTTTGTTGCACATACGACTGAGTTCTTTTCGATATTTGGTAATCCACCAATCCCTGAAGCAGAAGCCACACCGAATCTCTCCATATCTACATCTTCTGGAAGTTTAGCATCTTCCATAGCTTCCAACGCAGCTTTAAGGCCAAGTTGTATAAATCTATCCGCTTTCTTTGCCTCTTTTGCATCAAGCACAGTGAGTGGATCAAAGTCTGTAATTTCACCAGCGATACTGACAGCATGCTTTTCTGTATCGAACGTCTCGATAGTTTTGATACCACATTTCCCTTCTAAGATTGCAGAAAATGCACTTTCTTTATCTAGCCCTAGAGAATTTATCATCCCTAAACCTGTCACTACAACTCTTTTCACTGGCTCTCCTATTCCATTTTATATAAAATATATATGAATATTTTTTGAAATACTCATATCTATTTTATCAAATCCCCCGAAGGGAACTTAACTTATACGTTTTCGATAAATTTGATAGCGTCAGCTACAGTTGCAATTGCCTCTGCTTGGTCATCAGGGATTTCGATATCGAATTTCTCTTCAAGTGCCATTACCAACTCAACAACATCAAGACTATCAGCCCCAAGATCTTCTACGAATTTAGATTCCTCTTTCACCTCATCTGGGCTCACATTTAGTTGCTCAACAACTACTTCTTTTACATCATCAAATAATGCCATTGACTTTCTCCTTAAGTTTGTTAAAAATACGGGTAATTATAACAAAAAAAGTATAAAAAGCTTATACGTTTCATCAAATAGGTGTTTGTACTATCCTAAAGTTGATTTTTTAATGAGGTAGTGGGAAGAGAAAGAAACATCTCTTCCCGTAGTATTAGATTAGAATTTATATTTTATATTTGTATAAAAATAACGTCCAGGCTCATTAAGAAGCATTACATCGCCACCACCTGCAGTAAGTAAAGTCAAATCTTTATAAGTGTTTGATACTGCATAAGTCTCATCAAATACATTGTCAATACCTACGGTAAGTTCAAAGTTTTTACCAAATTGTTTTGTTCCCTTTAGATTAAGTACGGCATACCCATCTAATTCTTGTTCACCATTGTCTGAATCAAAATCTGACCATTCATCAGATGCGACTATTTCTGCTCTCAATGCCAAACTATCATCATAGTCATAGTTTACTGCCAAGTTAAGCTTAAATGGTGGGATCTCAGGCATATCTGTATCTGATTGTCCACTTAGGGCATTTTCTTTTTCACCTCTTTGGTAAGACATTCCATAATCAAAGTAGAGTGCATCTGTTGCAACATATGTTCCACTTAAATCAAAACCATAGATAGTCGCGTCTACATTTTCAAATGAATGCATCATGTTGTTTGCATTATAGGCAATAAAATCATCTAGTTTCGAATAGAATGCTTTTGCTTTGATCGTAGCATTTTCATACTTCTTTTCAACACCTAGATCAAACTCATAATTAACGGTATTTTCCAAATCTGAGGTACCAACCATTGGGAAGGAAGGTGGCATACTCATCATCATCATCTGAATAAAATACAACTCTCTTGCATCAGGTACTCTTGATGATTTACCAAATCCGGCAAAATATTGAGTACTTTCATTCGCTTGATACGTTCCAAATATATAACCATTAAGTTCATTATAGTCATTATCTGGCTGTTGTGTAGTATTAGGATTCTGAGAAGTGATCTTCGTATCATCATATCTTAGCCCAATATCTAGTGTCAATTTATCCATTTTAATCTCATCTTTAAGGAAAAATGCATAATTTTTAGTATCTACATCATCAATACTCTTTGTACCAGACCAAGACCCCATTCCTATATATGCTCCATCCCAATTACGTATGCTATAGTCTAACCCTGCAGTAATAGTATGATTATCTACATCAAAACTGTTCTTAAGTTTTGCTCCCTGCATCTTCGTTGTAAGTGCATGTGTCGTTTCCATATTATTAGCAGAGTTTCTATATTTATTTGACATTGGATGATCCACTTCTGATTGAAAGAGTTTAAGGTTTAACTCTTTAGAATAAGTACCTAAATCCTTTGCAATATACTCGATATTATAAATATCTGAATCATCATAAAGGGCATCCATTCCAGAAGATGGGTACAATACATCATCACTTCTATTTGCTGTATAGCTCAATCTTAACTCTTGATTATCTGTGATATCCCAGAAAAGTTTCGCCATAAATGTCTTTTTCGTATAAGCGTCCATATCCTTGTATGCTGGCTGATAACGTGTCATATTAGAAACTCCTGCCTCTTCCATCTGCTCTGCAAAATCGTTACCGTCACCATCTTCATACTGTTCACTTTTCTCAGTTGAACCAGAAAGTAAAACTCTTACATTGTCTGTGATACCCCCACTAAGTGAAAATGCACCTTTTTGGTAGCCCCAAGATCCTAAACCTACGTTCAATTCACCTGCAAACTCTTCTTCTGGTTTCACTGTATGGATCTTTACATCTCCACTGAGTGAACCAAACTCTTCTACATTGAATGGACCTTCATTGATCTCAATATAATCTACATTGTTTGTCAATACATGAGAGACTGGCGGATCCATTCTGTTTGGACATGCACCATAGACTTTTGCGCCGTCTATTGTAATATTGATATTGTCTTTTTTCTGTCCTCTTAAGATAATATCATTTGCGACACCCGATCTTCTTACAAGTGAAACACTTGCTGACTGTTTAAAAAGTGCTTCTCCCAAATCGGCTGACTTAATGTCTTCTCCACTTACATCTTTAACCACTTCTGTATCTACTTTTGTGGCTACGTTTATCGATTCTAACTCAACTTCGGCAGCATTCAAACACACTGAACATACCAAAGAGAGGTAAATTCCCTTTTTCATATAACTCTCCTCACTTAATTTGAGTTATGGTGTCATAGTTGTGTTAATTAAGTGTTAAATCTATCTGATTTGATAGAGAAGTTTGATGGTAATACTTTTTGGTAGCGAAATAGGTGCATTTTTGGTATCTATAGGAAACGCACTTTTTACAGCATTACGTGCAGAACTATGGAACACTTTAGGCCCGCTTACAGAGATATTTCCCACTTGTCCATTGCTCAAAATAGTAAATTCAATCTTGATCGTACCCTGCATGCCTCTTCTTTGTGCAATACGTGGATATGATTTGTGCTTGTTTATTTTATCCCTGATACTTGCAAGAAATTGATTTTTCTGTGCAAGAGTGATGTTTGCTCTTCGTGAAGAAGCTTTTTGTCTCCTCTGTTTTTTCTTGGCGATTTTCTTACTCGTTCTTGTCTTCGCTTTAGGTTTTGGTTTTTTCTTAACCTCTTTTACAACCGGTTTAGGTATTACTTTTTGCACTACAGGTTCATGCGTAGGTTCCTCTTTGACTTCAGGCTCCTCCTCAGGAACAAGTTCTTTAATGATCTCAGGTTCAACAACAGGCTTTTCTTCGACAACAGGTTCTTCTTTAACGATAGGTTTCTCTATCACTTTTTCTTCTTTTATCTCCTCCTTTTCCACCTGTTCTACGGAAGCAACAGCTTCAGCTTGAAAAGAACATAAGCATAGCTGCGTCGTTTTCTCTTCTGTTTTTTGTGTTGAGACAAGATAACGATCTTCCATATAAAAAAACAAACTTATCATGAAAAGGTATATAAGTGAAGTGCTAAAATAAGAGATAAAATGGCGATGTTTTAACATATTTAGCATAGAAGAGTCTTTTTTGGGATGTATTATGACGGAAAAACGTTAAGGAAGTGTTAAAAAGAACAGAAGGAGTTTGTATGTAATGAGGGGGGTCATCCATACAAGACACCTTCTATGTTCCACTTATTTCGACGTAAAAGAATTATGACGAAGAAGTGTTAATTTAGTGTTAAGCTAAATAAATATTTTGCATTACTTTGTATTTGGATACTCAGGATGACAATATTCAGTACCGAGTGAACAACATCCATCAGCAATACCTTGATTTTTCAGCCCTTTGTCAAATGACCAGTAATGGTTATAGCTACCATCGCGCAAGAAACTGAATACTGTAACAATATCTGTTGCATTTTCAGACTCTGCTAATGCAATATCTCGGTTCAAATCATTCACATCTACTACTTCAATAATACATCCAACTTTAAGCGCATCTATTTCTGATGGAGAACCCTGTGCAACAAGATTCTCATAGAGTGTTTGTATCGCTGAAATATCATAGGTTCCCGCATTCATCTCTTCTATGGGTGTGTTCATATATCCTAAAGGTTCCAAATCCACATTGGTAAAATTCACATCATCACTCAATTTATATTTTTGAATAAGCTCTTGTACCACAGCAATATGCTGATATTCTCCATTACTTGCAATTTTTGTAAACTGTTCTGTACCATATTGATCATACAAAGCATTGTAGACATCATATGCTAATCTTTCTTCATTTCCCATATACGCAAGTGTATTAGTTAATTCTTGAGACAGTTTTGCAACAGGTGCATCAAGCGCAATTTCTACCTCAGTAGGTATTGAAGAGGATTCAACCACACTGGAAGATCCACCACCACATCCCATGATACTCAACACTAGACCACCAACCAACACACTTTTGAATAAACTATTTTTTTTCAATGTACACTCTCCTTCTCTTTATATTTCTAATATCATAGTAGAGAAGTGTTAAGTAAGTGTGAAATTTATAATAAAAATAATATGAATTTATATTGTTAAGCGGTGTGAACTTTCTCCATGTTTAAACTCACCGTAGTACCAACACCTTTTTCCGACTTGAAATGGATCTCTATACCCTCTTCATCACAATATGCTTTAACCAACGCAAGTCCTATGCCTTCCCCGTCTTTTCTATCATCTGCCTGATAATAACGTTCATGCACACGTAAAAGTTCTGTACTTCCCATACCCACACCCTGATCTTCCACACTTAATATATGGTTATGCAGTGTCACATGTATCGGTGCATCCTTGGAAGAATACTTCATTGCATTGGAAACAATGTTGTCAAACATCTGTTCAAAACCTATTTTATCTACTTCTACCTCATACTGTTCCAGACTGAGTTCAAACGGATTCCGTCTCTGATCTTTGAATACTTCGATCCTATCTTCAATTAATGATTGAAGATCAAAACGTTCTTTTTCTATCGTATGCATCTCTTTATGAATACTATAGACCAACTCATCATAGAGTTTTTTGAGTCTTACACTGGCATCTTCTATACGTTTGATACGCTTTAAGGATTTTTCATCTTCCATGGTTTTTTTTAACATGGATGTATTGGCTTTGATCGTAGAGAGCGGAATGTTAAGTTCATGAATAATATCATTGGTAAGAGAAGTCAGCGTATCTTCCATCTGTTTTTTAGGTGCAAAAATAAGTGTAGAGAGCACATATCCCCATCCTATGGCTACGAGTAGAACCAAAGCACCTGCTATAAAAAAATTAATCTCAATGATATTCCAATTCCCTAAAAAACGATACACGGCAGTCAGCAGCGTGAACATAGTCACAAAGTAGATGACCGTACCAACAATAATCTCTTTTCTCATTTAATGCTCATCTGGTACCCTACTCCGCGTACATTCTGTATCTGCGTAGGGAAATATTTTTTAAGTTGTGCGATATAGACTCTCAAGGCACCATCACTGGCTTCCTCTGAAGCACTCCAAAGACGTTCTTTGATTTGATCTAAAGGGACCACGCGTCCCTGACCTTCTAACAAAGTGAGAAGAAGTTCACTTCCTTTCATACTCAACTCCAGTACCTGACCATTTTGATACAAAGTCTTTGTCAATATATCGAACTGATACGCTCCTATCTGTACGATCTGACTGCGTACCTGTCTACGCAACACTGCCTGTATTCGCAGGAAAAGTTCATCCAGGTCGACAGGCTTCTGGATGTAATCATCTCCTCCTTTTTCAAACCCCTCTTTGAGCGATGCTTTATCTTCTCTGGAGGTAATAAAGATACAAGGGGTTTCATCTCCGCTTTGACGTAATTTTTCTAAAAGTTCAAAACCATTTTCATACGGCAGATTGACATCAAAAAGATAGAGATCAAAAATATGCTCATAGGTGAGATCAAGTGCACTATAGGGATCTAGGGCACAGTGTAGAACATGTCCCTCTTCTTCCAAAAAGTCTTCCAGGGTTTCATTGAACAGTTTATCATCTTCTAATACCAGTATCCGTGCCAATACTTTCCTTTGCTTGGATATTTCATCTATGATTATACCTCAAAGTTATTTACATGCTAATCCAATTTCATGCTATACTTTGATTTCAAACCCAGATGGAAGGTAAATTATTGAAACTCGATCAATCATTTTTAAAACATAAAGAGGGGCAGATCTTGCTGCTTGGACTTATGTTATTAGGCGGCTACTTCATTCTTGTTTTACTTTGTGCTATTTTTTATTCAGATTATTTTCAAGAATTACTCAGTATCACGGTCACGAATGTTATATTTGGACGAATGGCAGGACTCTCTATAGGTGTAGCTTCACAGATGAACACGACGTTTCTTGTGCTCTTCAACTTTTTCATTGAAACGATCATGGTTCTCATTTTATATCCGCTTTTCGTATTCAGTTGGAACAAGCTTGACTTCCTCTCATACCCTCCCCTTAGCCGATACCTGGAACGCTCTAAAATAAATGCCCATAAATATGAGCCCCTTATTAAACGTTATGGGATCATTGGGCTTATTTTATTTGTATTGACACCTTTTGCCATGACAGGTCCGGTGGCAGGAAGTTTTGTCGGATTTCTGATCGGATTTAGACATCGCGTGACTTTGACTATTGTACTTACAAGTACCTTTGTGGCGATCAATATATGGATCTATTTGATCAAGAATTTTGAAGAAGAACTGGTTGCATACAGTGACATACTTATGATAGGTCTGTTCATAGCTGTCGCTGTATTACTGTTGTGGTATTTTGTTAAGAAAAATTTTCGTTGAAATTTTTCTTGGATATTACATAAACATCCCGCCATTGACTTTAAGTGTCTCACCTGTAATGTAAGAAGAGTGATCAGAGAGCAAAAATGCCACGGCTTCAGCGACCTCTTTAGGTTCACCGAATCGACCCATCGGTATCTTGGCTGTGAATGCATCTTTGACCTCATCTTTAAGCACATCTGTCATCTCTGTCGCGATGAAACCCGGAGTGATCGTATTGTAACGGATATTCCTAGGTGCTGCCTCGATCGCAAAACTTTTTGTCATTGCGATCGTTCCGCCTTTACTTGCCGAATAATTCGTTTGCCCGGCATTTCCTGTTTCACCTACGATGGAAGAGATATTTACCACAGAACCAAAACGCTTTTTCCCCATCACTTTGAGCGCTTCACGACACCCTATAAAGGTCGATGTTAAGTTTGCATTGATCACATCCATGAACTCTTCCGTTTTCATACGCATCGCCAGTTTATCTTTAGTAATACCTGCATTATTCACAAGATATGCAAGTTCACCGTCTGCATCAACAATGCTTTTTATCCCCGCTACAAAAGCTTCATCATCACTTACGTCAAATCCTATCACTTCAGCTCTACCGCCTTCAGCTTCTATCCCTGCTTTTACAGCATTTGCTTCAGCCTCTCCGGAACGATAATTAATCCAAACTTTCAAACCGAAAGTTGCAAGCCTTTTCGCTATCTCTGCACCTATCCCTCTGCTTGCTCCTGTGACTAAAACATTGTGACCTGTAAATTTCATTTTGACCCTTTTTTTATACTTTTGATAAAATTGTACCATGTTTTTATGGTACAATTGCAGAAAGGACAGATGCATGGAAAATAAAATTAAAAAATCAGTAGCTACCTTACTTGCTCATATCATCAAAATTGATGATAGAGATATCGAAAAAGAAACACCGCTTTTCTGTAAACTGATGGAAATTGATTTTGGTTGTGGTCCTGAAGAAGCAAAAACCTTTTTAAAAGAAACCTTGCAAGAAGAGTATGACCTTGATGAGCATATTGCTATCATCAATGAGGCTTTATGTGATGACAAACTCAGCAAAATGCATATCCTCGAGCAACTGAATCATATTATCTACTCAGATACGATCACACCAAATGATTATGAAGAATTTGAAAAGATCAAAAAGGCACTTTTCTCCTGCTGATCTAAAAATCTGTCTTAGATCAGCGGTGCATCCATCTCTTCAGGTATATCCAACCCCATCAGTTTCAGTACTGTAGGTGCAACATTATTCAATCCACATCCCTCTTTTACTTCTGTGACGCCTTCAGCGATGACAAAACACCATACTTCACCTACCGTATGGTTGGTTAGTACATGTCCTTCACTGTCTTTCATCTCCTCACAGTTTCCATGATCAGAAGTAAGTACCACCGCATACCCATCCTCTTTTGCTTTATCGAGTATTAAGCCAAGTTCCGTGTCAACTGCATTTACCGCTTTAAGTGCTGCTTCATAGTTACCCGTATGACCTACCATATCTCCATTGGCAAAATTCACTACGATAAGATCATAGGATTCATCCATCGCCGTTCGTACGGCTTCACCCACCTCTGTTGCAGACATCTCCGGTTTCATATCATAGGTCTTCACATCAGGGCTTGGGATGAGTACCCTACTCTCTCCTATCATGGGCTCTTCCACACCGCCATTCAAAAAGAACGTAACATGTGCATACTTTTCTGTTTCTGCCGTGTGAAGCTGTCTCAGCCCTGCATCACTGACCACTTCTGCCAAAGTATGCTTCGGTGTCTCTTTAGGAAAGAGTATCGGATAAGGGAAAGTTGCATCATATTTTGTCATCGTTGCGATATTAAGGGGTGTAGCCTTGCATGCAAACTCATCAAAATGTGCATCTCCCAAAGCTGTTGTGATCTCACGTACTCTGTCTGAACGGAAGTTCGTGATAAGTACCACATCATCCTCTTCCATCCCTCCATACGATCCAAAGGCAACAGGTTCCATAAACTCATCGGTTTCATTCTTTGCATAACTCGCATCAATATACGCTTCCGGGCTCAATGAGGTTAACGGTGTGGCCTCAGCAATAGCACGATACCCTTTTTCCACTCTCTCCCAACGGTTATCACGGTCCATCGTAAAGAAACGACCGCCTATAGTTGCAATAGAGATATCTTCATCGCAGATCTCTTGTATTTGATCCACATAGGTTTTCGCCGAAGTAGGACTCACATCTCTCCCATCCGTGATCAAATGTAAAAAGACTTTTTTCCCTCTGCTTTTTGCAAGTTTTGCCAAACCGATCGTATGTTCGATATGTGAGTGTACGCCTCCATCACTCAGCAAACCTATCAAATGTACACGGTCACTCTTCTCCAAAATATCATTGAGCGCTTGGTTTTTTTCTATACTTCCATTTTCAAGTGCCAAAGAGATCTTTACCAGATCCTGGTACAAAATACGACCAGATCCTATGGTCATATGTCCTACTTCAGAGTTCCCCATCTGTCCTTCAGGCAGCCCTACGCTCAAACCATGTGTAGAGATAAGTGCTCTTGGTGCTGTTTCAAAAAGTGTGTCATAGGTAGGTTTAGTCGCATCCTTAAATGCATTACACGTACTGTCAGGTTTACACCCGATACCATCGGTGATGATTAAAACTGTTTTTTGTCTCATATTTTTTCTTTTCGTAGTATTTAATTGAAATAATAGTAAAATAAACTTTCTTAAATCTTTAATACAAAATTTTAAACGAAAGTCGCCCATGCTATACGAACTCTCCCAACTCTTAGATATTAATCTATTCGGATACATCTCAGTACGTGCAGGCGTTGCATTTTTTCTCGCTTTTATACTGACACTCTTTATCATGCCAAAATACCTTGCCTGGGCTATCTCAAAAAAAGCAAATCAACCCATCAGCAAATATGTGCCTGCACATGAAGGGAAACGTCATACACCAACCATGGGGGGTGCAATATTCCTGGTCTCTACACTCATTGCTGCCTTACTTACTGTAGACCTATCCAATATCTATATACTGGGCGGCCTAATCACGCTCATTGGTTTTGGTTTCGTTGGGTTTAAAGATGACCTGGGAAAAGTACTTGCAGGGGACAACCTGGAAGGCCTTACACCCAGAGGAAAGATGGGATTACAGATCATCGTTGCAGCAGTTTCCACAGGGCTGCTTCTCTACGGAGGGTTTCCAACAGAGTTCTATGTACCCTTTCTCAAAACACCTCTATTTGATCTAGGGTATGCAGCCATCCCTTTTTGGGTACTTGTGTTTTTGGCTACGACCAATGCGGTCAATCTTACCGATGGGCTTGATGGACTGGCAACGGTACCCTCTATCATTGCATTGGTTTCACTCGGCCTGATCATCTATGTGACAGGTCATGCCATCTTCAGTGAGTATCTACTGGTCCCGAACATCAAAGGTGTAGGGGAAGTGATGATACTTGCTGCCGCACTGATCGGTGGTCTGTTCGGTTTCTTATGGTACAACTGCTACCCTGCGGAGATCTTCATGGGAGATACCGGCAGCCTTGCGATCGGTGGTTTTCTGGCCTATCTTGCCATTTTAGGGAAAAGTGAGATCCTGCTTATTCTTATAGGTCTTATCTTTGTTATTGAAACTGTCTCTGTCATACTGCAGGTAGGAAGTTTCAAACTGCGTGGAAAACGTGTCTTCCTTATGGCTCCCATTCACCACCATTTTGAACTCAAAAAATGGGCAGAAAATAAGATCATCATCCGTTTTTGGATGATCTCTTTCATTGCAAACATCCTTGCACTCATCTCATTTAAGTTCAGATAATGATGAAACAGACAAAACCCACACTCTTTGGATATGGTCTTACTACCAAAGCGATCGCAAAAAAACTAGGCGGCGGTTGTACTTTTTTTGATGACAATGTCACAGAAGCCTATACGGACGAAGCAGGTAATCACATACTCCCTTCTGCTCTTTTTGATCCCGAAAAAAGTCTTTTGGAAGTCACTACCCCTAGCCTGAAACCTGATCACCCACTGATCAGATCTGCCAAAAACCTGCTCAGCGAATATGATTACTTTGAAAAAGAGATGCCTTTTAGCATCTGGATATCAGGGACCAACGGTAAAACAACGACCACGCAAATGCTGACCCACCTCTTGGCCAAACGTGGTGCACTCAGTGGAGGGAATATCGGTACACCTTTGGCAGAGCTCGATCCCAATGCCCCTATCTGGGTACTGGAAAGCTCTTCCTTTGCGCTTCATCACACCAAGACAGCCTCACCGGACATTTATCTTCTGCTTCCTATCACGCCGGATCATTTAGACTGGCACGAAACACCTGAAGCATACGAGGCAGACAAACTCAGACCTCTGCTCACTATGAAAGAGGGGGAACTGGCACTGGTACCCAAAGGGTTGAACCTTCCAAAGACCCATGCCTATGTCGTTGAGTACGACAGCAATGCATTTATTGAAGCATATTTTGGGCTGGATAGTAGCCAGTTGCGCTTCAAAGGTGCATTTTTGCAGGATGCGCTCCTTGCACTTGCCGTGACCAAAGTACTGTTTGATGAAGCAGATTATGACTTGATGAATGCATTTATACTGGATGCCCATAGACAAGAAGAGTTCAAAGACGCAAAAGGAAGACTCTGGGTCAACGACTCCAAAGCAACCAATCTTGATGCTACGATACAGGCTGTCAAAGGCTATGCCGACAAACACATCCATCTCATCCTGGGCGGAGATGACAAAGGTGTAGATCTGACCCCTCTTTTTGAAGTCATGGAACCGCTTAACCTTACACTATATACTATAGGGGCAAATGCTGACAGACTTTTAACCCTTGCCAAGAGATACCATGTGAAGGCTATAGAATCACTAACCATACAGAATGCTGTAAATCAGATAGACAATGTGCATACACAAGAGAGTGTTGCTCTTTTATCTCCTGCTGCAGCCAGTTTTGATCAGTTCAAATCTTATAAACACAGAGGTGAAACTTTTATGGCATTGGTAAAAGAATTAAAAAAATAATTTATTTTTTATTTTATGTGTCGATTTTTAAGTTTCAGCTGTTATAATTCTATCCACTTAAACAGACATCCCGTCTTTAAGTTGGCTCCATAGCTCAGTTGGTAGAGCAAAGGATTGAAAATCCTTGTGTCGGCGGTTCGATTCCGTCTGGCGCCACCATTAACCTTCAATAATCACCCAAAAAATATTAAAATCATTAACTAAAATCTTTAAAAATCTGTACATTTGCTTAAAAATCATTTAAAATAAGCTTCCTTCTGTAGATTATTTCCTATATGAAACCCTCTAAACCATACGTATACACGGGGCTTCTATACAATTATTAACTTTTTGTTAACTATTTATTAATTTTATTGACATTATTCAAGAATTTAGGTTATACTTGTGCTGTATTCAAACAAATTCAAGGAGATTACAATGAAAAAAACATTATTACTTTCAGTAGTAGCGTCAACAATGATCATGGCGGGTGGAGATATCGCTCCAGTTGAGCCAGTAGTAGAAGCACCAGCAGCGGCGTCTGCATGGGAATTCAGTGGAAATGCAGTAGTTTACTACCAATCAAATGATTACAATACATCAGATGTATTTGATCAAGAATCATCTCTAGCAACTGCTGGTATTGAGCTTAGAGCTACAAACAGCGATGTTTTCGCAGGAATCGGTGCAGGTGTTGCAGTAAACGGAGTTTCAACGCTTAACTTAGAAAACTTCATGGTTGATGGTGTTATGCAAGGTGCAGGTAATAACGTAGCTGGGAATGATGTTGATGATATCACTGATGGTGGGTGGATCTCAGAAGCTTACTTGACTTACGGATTTGGTAACACAGGTATCAAAGCAGGTCGTCAAACACTTCCAAAAGCACTTTCTCCATTTGCTCACTCTGAAAACTGGAACGTATTTAAAAATACGTATGATGCAGTGACAGTTGTAAATACTGATATTACAGATACTACTTTGGTATATGCATTTGTATATGGTGCAAACCAAAACGGTTATGGTACTAATATGTCTGACTTCAACCATGTTAATAACGATAAGACTGCTGGTGTACATATGTTAACTGCTCAAAACAAATCATTTGAGGGTCTAACATTGACTGGTACATGGTATCATGGTGCTGATCATTTACAAACTGAAACAGAAGATATGGATATCCTTTGGGGTGATGCAAGATTTACTGTTGCTGGTGTGAATGTAGCACTTCAAGGTGGTTCTGTAATGGGTGATGCTATTGCAGTTAATCCTGAGGACACAACTGCATTTGGTGCGCAAGCAGGTTATGACTTTGGTATGATCAATGCTTCAGTTGCATACTCAACTGTAAATGATGGGGATCTAGGTGTATTTAACATTGGTGGTCAACAAACAGTACTTTATACTCAAATGATCATCAATGAAGGAGCTATTGCTTCTGATAATGATACATGGGTAGTTAGAGCAGATATGGACGCACTTGGTGGTAACTTTGCTGCTGCATATGGTATGACATCTGATAATTCAGCTGCTAATTTAGACTACAATGAGTTTGACCTTACTTATACAACAAATGTATTTGAGAATGTTAATATAGCTGCTTCATATGTAAATATGGATACAGATGTACCTGCAGGTGCTGCAGATATAAATGCAGAAAATCTTGTACGTTTTGTTGCTAGATATAACTTCTAAGAATCACTCTTAACAACTTTAGGGTTCAGGCTTTTGCCTGGCTCTATCCTTTCTTTTTTTCTTTCCAAATTTTTACATTTTTTCTCTCTTATACATTTATCCTCTCTTTTTGCTATAATGCTGAAAAAGTTTAAAACACAAATGAGATATGTATGAATAAAAAATTACACTTGGTCAGCCTCGGCTGTACCAAAAACCTTGTCGACAGCGAAGTGATGCTCGGTCGTCTAAAAGAGTATGAGATCACCGATGACAATACCGAGGCCGATGTCATCATCGTGAACACTTGCGGCTTCATCGATGCGGCTAAAGAAGAGAGCATTAACACTGTACTGAACCTCCATGACGAGCGTAAAGAGAACTCCATCCTGGTAATGAGCGGATGTCTAAGCGAGCGCTACAAAGAAGAACTTCAGGCAGATATGCCAGAGATAGACATCTTTACAGGTGTGGGTGACTATGAGAAGATCGATGAACTCATCGCTTCCAAACAGAGTACCTTTTCTCCGGAGGTCTACCTTGCTACGGAAACATCCGGAAGGGTCATCACCGGTTCCAACTACCATGCCTACATCAAGATAGCAGAGGGGTGCAATCAAGCCTGTTCTTTCTGTGCTATTCCAAGTTTTAAAGGAAAGCTGCACTCACGCTCGCTCTCTTCTATCGTCAAAGAGGTAGAAAACCTTGTATCCCAAGGCTTTTATGACTTCTCTTTCATTTCACAGGACAGTTCCAGCTACGGACGTGACATGGGTCTAAAAGATGGACTGGTAGAACTCATCAAAGGTGTAGAAGCCATAGAAGGTGTACAATCTGCACGTATACTATACCTCTACCCTAGTACAACGACATTTGCACTTGTTGATGCCATCGCGGACTCTGAGGTATTCCAAACCTATTATGATATGCCTATTCAGCATATCGATGATGGAATGCTCAAAACTATGAAACGCGGCTTTGGAGAGAAGAAGACCATCGAATTGCTTGAGTACATGAAAAGTAAACCCGGTGCTTTTTTACGTACCTCTGTGATCGCAGGACACCCTGGCGAAAGTGAAGAGAGTTTTAATCGCCTATGTGACTTCATGGAAACCTTCGAATTCGACAGATTTAACACCTTCCACTATTCTAATGAAGAGACAACCGCTGCCTACACCATGGATCAGGTCGACGAAGAGACCATTGACCAAAGAGCACAAATTCTTGGAGAGATAGCAGAGAAGAGTACGCTCAAGTCACTTGAAAAGATGGTAGGTCAAACAGTCACTGTTGCTATAGATGGGGAAAGTGATGAACACGAGTACCTGCTTTCAGCTAGACCGCTTATCTGGGCCGTGGATATCGATGGAGAGATACTCATCAATGATACTTCTGATCTACCTGTGGAGTATGGAAAAAGATATGAGGCAAGAGTCACAGAGTTAGTGGGTACCCAGCTGCTTGCTACATTGATCAAGGCACTCTAAACAAGCTTATGTTTACACTCGACCTCTCACACCTCAAAGAGAAAAAGAATTTATTGGCTTTTTCTGGGGGTGTGGACTCCTCTGCACTCTTCTTTTTACTCTTAGAGAACCATATAAAGTTCGATATTGCCATAGTCAATTATGGTACACGCGAAGCAAGTGATGAAGAAGAGATGCATGCAAAAGCCCTTGCTAAAAAACATAAACTCTACTGTCACAGCATTAAAGCTCCATCATTTCACAGCCATTTTGAAAAACAGGCTAGAGACTTTCGCTATGAATTTTTTGAGTCCCTTATTACCATAGAGGGATACGATACCCTCATTACAGCACATCAGCTCAATGACCAGTTGGAGTGGCTGCTTATGCGACTTAGTAAAGGAGCAGGCTTAAGTGAACTGCTGGGCCTTGAACCTGTGACAAAGAAGAGACACTATGCCCTCATACGTCCGCTGCTCGCCTACAGCAAACAAGAGTTGCTGCATTACCTTCAAACCAATGGACATCCCTATTTCATTGATGAGAGCAATGCGGATGAAACCTATGAGCGCAATAAATTCAGAAAACACTTCTCCGATGCACTGATTGCTGAATACAAAGAAGGCATCAAACGCAGTATGGAATACTTGAGAAAAGACAAAGAGGTACTTGAAAGCGGATTTGAAACGCTCTACAATAACAAACTGCTACACATTGTCAAACTACATACTCCATCTGCCAAGGTCAAAGCAGCGGATATCACCCTCAAAAAACTCGGCTATCTCCTCTCGGCGAAACAGCGTCAAGAGATCGAAAAAGAACCCTCTTTGGTCATAGGTGGAGCTTGGAGTATAGTACAACAAGATGACCTGCTCTTTGTTGCCCCTTATCTCACTACTGATATGCCAAAGAAATTTAAAGAACTATGCAGGGTGTTAAACGTACCAGGTAAGATCAGGCCCTACCTTTTCAAGGAACATATTGATCCTTCAGAACTTGTTTTCAACTAGTGATCTTTTGCATCTGCCAAAGGATGCGCTTTCATATACTCTTGCATTTTTTTCACGCTTCCAAGCTTTGTATAAACCTGTGTAGTTGCCATCGTTCCATGCCCTAACAGTTCACTTACATCTGCGATACGTGCACCATTATTGAGCAGATGGGTGGCAAAAGAGTGTCGCAGTTGATGCGGTGTTACTTTCAGACCTTGTGCCTTGAAAAGTTTTGTAAGCATATAACGTAACTGTGCAGCGTTCATATGTGAATTTCCTTTTTCAAACAGATACTTTTTAGGAGATCTGCTCTTGATATATAGAGTGATGAGTGCCTGCAAACTCTCCAATAGAGGCAACTCTCTTACCTTGTTTCCTTTCCCATGGATCTGTATCCAGCCCTTATTGATATCTTCAAGTTTAAGACTACTCAGTTCAGAGATACGCAATCCCAATCCATACAGCATAGAAATAAGCAATTTCTCCTCTAGATTGGCACGACTCAATACTTCTTCAATGTAGTTCTCTTCAATGGGCTTAGGGAGGCTTTTAGGTACCTTTATCGACTCATCCCCAATAAGTTTGATATTCATATGACACTGATCTTCGAGGTATTTTGTAAATGAATGTACCGCTGAGAGTTTTTTGACGATGGTCTTTTTATGATTTTTAACGATCTTGAAACGAAAAGGGGTGATATCCAGTACAGTGACGCCATCTTCTTCATACACATGGCTCTCTTCGAGCATCTGCCTTAAAGCGATCTCATACGTCACGATAGACGTTTCAGAATAACCTCTGACATCAAACAGATAATTCAAAAACTCCTCAGATGCCTCTTGAAGTTTAGATTTCATCTTTTAATGTACCGTATGTGCCAACATTTTTTCACGTAAAAATGTTCTGGCTTCATCCATTTCCATCCCTTCCAAAGAAACATTTTCCAAATAGAAATCGATGGTAGTGAAAGGTTTGGGAATGACAAATTTATCCCAACTGCCAAGTTGCCAATACGCTTTAGGTATATAATTCACTATCAATACTGGTGCTTTTGCCTTGTGTGCCAAGGCTATCGCACCATCACTGATACTGTGGCGTGGGCCTCTGGGTCCATCAGGGGTGACCAGAAGATCATCCCCTTTTTTAAGTGCTCTAAACGCTTCTAAGAGTACCTGTTTGGCTCCCCGACTGCTGGATCCTCGCAAAGGTGCTATAGAAAAATACATCAATATCCTTGCGATCATCTCGCCATCAAAATGCCTTGAGATGATCCCTGAAGCCAACTGTTTTTTATGAAAATAGCGATAGGCTTGGGGAGACATCAGCAGTTCACCGTGCCAACAGACGACAATAGACTGTTCCTGTGTGATCTCACCTATAACATGAAAGTTTTTTTTAGAGGTCAACCAATAAAAACGCATCAGAAGATAGCCCAGCGGGGGGAGTAAGACTTGAGCAATGCTTCTTGAGAGTGTTTTAAACATTGGCTTTCCTAAACAAGCACTCCATCAAGAGCACCCCGAGAGGTTTTCGTCACTTTGACATCTACTATTTTACCTAAAAGCTCTTCACTTCCCTGAACAAAAAAGAGTTTACCGTCATCCGAACGTCCAGAAACCCTTCCGTTAGGCTTGAGTTCATCAAAATAGACCTGATGTACCGTACCTAACTGTGCATCCATGATCTCATCCAGGATCTCTGTATGTCTTGCCTGAAGTCGTGTCAACCTCTCTCCTGCTACATCGCTGTCTATCTGGTTATCAAACTCTGCTGCTTCAGTATGCGGACGAGGAGAATACTTGAATGAGAACATCTGCTCAAAACGTACTTTTTCCAGTACATCCATCGTATCTTCAAAGTCTGCATCGCTTTCACCCGGGAATCCAACGATAATATCTGTAGAGATGGTTGCTTCAGGACACAGTGTACGGATCTTTTCACAACGGTTCAGGAAATTCTCTTTGGTATATCCTCTTTTCATTGCTTTCAATAGTGAAGTAGATCCGCTTTGCAAAGGCACATGTATCTGTTTACATATCTTAGGATTAGAAGCAAACTCCTGAATAAAAGTATCATCCATATGTAAAGGGTGAGGAGAGGTAAATCGTATACGCTCTAACCCTTCTATCTTAGAGATCTTTTGTAACAACTGCGTAAAATCACAGCTCTCTTCGGAGGAACCGAACCGTCTTCCGTAGTTATTGACATTCTGTCCAAGGAGCATCACTTCCTTTGCACCGGAAGCCACTGCTTTGGTGATCTCCTGGACAATGAGATCAGAAGGAATGGAAATCTCTTCTCCACGAGTTGCAGGTACGATACAGAAGGTACAGGATTTATCACATCCTATGGAGATATTGACCATCGCCTTGTAAGGGTTGCTTCTGTACTCACCAAAAGCATAGGTACTTTCATCAAAATCTGTACTGACCTCTACAGCATGCTTTTTATGGACCACTTCAGTGATCTTCGAGACATTTCTTGCACCCAGTACAAAGTCTACAGAAGGTGCACGTTTGATGATCTCATCGCCTAAATGAGAAGCGGTACATCCTGTCACACCTATTTTTGCAGAGGGTTTTTTGTGTTTGTTGAAGACACCGATCTCTGAAAAGAGTTTTGCTACAGGCTTCTCTCTGACAGAACAGGTATTAATGATAATAAGGTCAGCATCTTCTAGATTTTCAGTGATTTCGTAGGATTCTTTTTGGTTCAATTCTGCGATCATATGTTCACTATCACGAACGTTCATCGCACAACCAAGTGTTTCTATAAATAATTTTTTACTCAAATGTTATCTCTTCTTTAATGGTGTAGTTTTCTGGACTAAAGCCCAAAAACTATGCTTACGCCAAGCCTACCTGAGAAGCAGTCTTATGCAATAATGTGTACTTCGTAGATATATTCATTATCATCCAGCCCGTACTTGACTTCTCTCATATATACAGAGAACCCTTTTTCTTCAAAATATTCAATTAACTCTTTCAGCTCTTTATGCGAGTTATCTTTATCAAAATAAAAGATAGATCTATTCGCTAGCTCGTCTTCTATTTTTTGCAACTCAATCGTTTTCGGCTTCGCTTTAAGTGTTGTTCTAGCAAGTTTCAGTTTCATCGATGGGTACCTTTTAAATTATATTATTTATTCTTCCGATTTATATAACAATTATACTTTATTTTCTGTAAAGCTTAGGTTAGCTATAATAATCAACTTCAAAAACAACACCTCCCAAGACGTTATTGACACTGTTATGTTACCTCTTGTAGCGGTATATTGTATTGATTAGAAAAAACATTTATAAATAGGAAAAATCATGGAAAAAATATTAGACATCATTGAAGCGATCGCACATGAAAAAAATATCTCCAAAGAGCATGCGATAGAAGCCTTTAAAGAAGCTTTGATCAATACAGCTAAGAAACTTACAAATTTTACAAGTACCTTTGAAGTGATCATTGACAATGATACAAAAAAATATTCTATCTATAAGGTCATCACCGTTGTAGCTGATGATGATGAACAACTTTATGTAGAAGTCGGGAAAGAGGGAAACAAGCAAGAAATCGAGTCTGACAGTTTCATTGCCCTATCCGATGCACAAGAGTTTGATGACTCTTTAGAGATTGGAGACCAGTTAAAAGAGGAATTTATCCTGGAAGAGCACGGACGTACAGCTTCAGCAAATCTTTTCAGAGAACTGGAGTATCATGTACAAAGACGTATAGAACAGGACTTGTTTGAAAAATACAAAGAACAAGTAGGTACAGTCATGTTAGGTACCGTTAACCGTGTGGATGCAGATGACAACACGCATGTTGAGATCGGTGAACTTAAAGGTATTCTTACACAGAGAAACCGTATCAAAGGTGAGAAGTTTAAGCGTGGAGACTCCATCCGTGCACTTCTCAGATATGTCAGTGTTGACCCGGATCATGGTCTTTTCCTGGAGCTGACAAGAACTTCACCTAAATTCCTGGAAGCACTTATGGCCAATGAAGTTCCAGAGATCGATGATGGTGTAGTGGAGATCGTTGCTGCAGCAAGAATCCCGGGAGAAAGAGCAAAAATAGCACTGAAGACAGAGCAGATGAATGTTGATCCTATCGGTGCAGCTGTGGGTGTCAAAGGGGTACGTATCAATGCAGTAAGCCAAGAGCTTAATGGTGAAAATATCGACTGTATCGAATTTTCTCCGATCCCTGAAGTTTTCATTACACGTGCATTGAGTCCTGCTATTTCACAAAGTATCAAAGTAGATGCAGATGCGAAAAAAGCAGTGGTCAATATTACAAGCGATCAAAAAGCAAAAGCGATCGGTAAATCTGGAATTAATATCCGTCTAGCCTCGATGCTTACAGGATATACGATAGAGTTGAACGAAATTGAAGGGGTCACAGAAAGACAAGTAGACAGTTCAGAAACTGCAGAAGCGACAAAAACAACTGATACATCAGCACTCGAAGATCTCTTTAGATAAAAGAGATGCGTAAAAAGTGAGTCGTTAACTCACTTTTTAATGCGACAAGTCGTACTTTATTTTACTTCTCGCCTATCATCGTAGCAAAACTCTCCACATCCAAAGACGCAGATCCAACCAAAACACCATCCACACCACGAATTGCAGTGATCTCTTGAATATTTGCTGGCTTGACACTGCCTCCGTAGAGTAATGGTTTTTGTACGGTTTGCTTTAACGCTTGATGGGTAGAAGCTATCTCTTCAACCGTGGCAGATCTTCCTGTTCCTATCGCCCAGATAGGTTCATAAGCAACAATAAGATCTTTATAGCTGATATCAATACCGTCAAACTGTGCCAACAGATACTCCATCACAGCTTCATCACCCTTTTCTCTTATCTCAAGCGGTTCACCGATACAGTAGAGTATTTCATATCCCTGCTCTTTAAAAAATGTAAATTTTTGGGCTACTTTATCTTGAGACTCACCTAAATGTTCTCGTCTTTCACTGTGTCCGATGAGTATGGTTTTGATACCAAATTCCTCAAGCTGCTCTGTACCTATTTCTCCGGTATATGCACCGTTTTGTGTCGGATAGGCATTTTGTGCACCAATCGTAAAATCACCTTCATACTTGCCTAAGGCTGTTGCAGGGGGGAAGATATAGACTTGGTCTTCGGGTTTTTTTGCAAGCAACTTTTCATTCAATACTTCAATGTATTTTTCCGTTGATGCTCTGGTATGATTCGTTTTAAAATTTGCTGCAAAAATCAATCAAAATCCTTTTAATCAAGTGCTTCAATTCCTGGCAGAGAAATACCTTCTATCAATTTCAGGCTTGCTCCACCACCTGTACTTACGAAGGTCATCTCATCTGCATCACCGGCACGTTGTGTTACATCGGCAGTGTCCCCACCCCCTACAATCGTCGTTGCATGTGTTTGTGCAATGTTATTTGACATGGCGAAACTACCTTTTGAATATCTATCCATCTCATAGACTCCCATAGGACCATTCCATATGATCGTTTGTGCATCATTGAGTGCTTCACGGAAAAGCCTTGAAGATGCAGGACCTATATCCAGTCCCATCCAACCTGCAGGGATCTCTTGTATAGGAAGAAATTTCACTGTCGTCTTCTCTGAAAACTCTGGCGCTACCACCACATCAACCGGTAAATAGAGTTTAACCCCCAGCTCTTTGGCTTTGGTCATAATACCTTTTGCTTCATCCAACAGATCATCTTCAACCAATGAAGTACCTACTTCATACCCTTGTGCCTTAAGGAAAGTAAAGGCCATTCCACCACCGATGATGATCTTGTCTACTTTATTGATAAGGTTTGTCAATGCCTGTAGCTTCCCAGATACTTTGGAACCTCCAACAACTGCAATAAAAGGACGAACAGGATTTTCAAGTACTTTAGAGAAGAAATTAATCTCTTTACTCATAAGGAAACCGGCTGCTTTATGGTCTGCATCAAAGAATTTGGTGATCGCATCGATAGATGCATGTTTTCTATGGCAGGCACCAAAGGCATCATTGATATAAAACTCTGCAAAACTTGCCAACTGTTCTGCAAATACCATATCATTTTCTGTTTCCCCTGCTTCATAACGAAGATTTTCAAGTAAAAGCATATCGCCTTCTTTCATAGCCGCTGCTTTCGCTTTAGCATCTTCACCCACGACATCTTCTGCCATAAAGATATCATTTTCTACTTTGAGTAAGGTGCGCAGTCTTTTTGCGATAGGTGCCAAGGAATACTTCTCTTCATACTTCCCTGGTTCCGGTCTTTCATAGTGTGAAGCAAGAATGATTTTACAGTCTCTGTCGATACAATAACGGATTGTCGCCAAAGCAGAACGTATACGTCTGTCATCTGTAATGTTCCCAAATTCATCCTTTGGTACATTAAAATCACATCTTATAAAAACTCTTTTACCATCAATCTTTAAATCTTTTAATGTTTTCATCTATTCCCTGTCTTACTTTTTACTTACATGTACTGCCATATCTACTAAACGGCGAGAGTATCCCCACTCATTGTCATACCAAGAGAGTACTTTTACCATGTTGTCTCCAATCACCTGTATAGTATCGAGCGGTACAACTGTACTTAACTCTTCACCCACAAAATCTTGAGAAACCCTGTACTCTTCATCTACACCTAAAATACCTTTATGTGATCCTTCACTGGCTGTTTTAAATGCAGCCTGTACCTCTTCAACTGTCACGTTTGTGTTAAGGGTTACCGTCAGGTCGACCATAGAAACATCCGGTGTCGGTACTCTTATCGCCTGCCCGTTCAACTTGCCTGAAAGTGCCGGAAGTACTTTAGAAATGGCCTTAGCTGCACCCGTTGTTGTAGGTACCAAATTGGTTGCTCCAGCACGTCCTTTTCTCGGGTCTTTTTTATGTTTTGCATCCAAAATAGGCTGCGAAGAGGTATAAGAGTGGATCGTAGTCATCAACCCTTTTTCTATACCAAATACATCATCCAACACTTTTGCTACAGGCGCCAGTCCATTGGTCGTGCAACTTGCATTGGAGATGATCGCTTCACCTGCATAATCCTCTGCATTTGCTCCAAGTACGAATGTTGCCGTGTCATCTTTTGCCGGTGCAGAAAAAATCACCTTCTTTACACCATTGTCCAAATAAGGCTGTACACTCTCTGCTGTCAAGAATGCCCCGGTACACTCTAGAACAAGATCAGCACCACAAGAGGCAAAATCCAGCTTAGAGAGATCACGTTCTGCAAATATCTTTGCTTTCGTTTTACCGATGTTCAAATATCCGTCGGCTACAGTGACATCATTACGTCTTCCATGAACGGAGTCATATTTTAGGTTGTACTGGATCATCTCATCGGTACCCGAAGCATTTACTGCAACAAGTTCAATATCATCCCTATCTGCAATAATACGCGCCACACATCTACCGATTCTTCCAAGTCCGTTAATTGCTACTTTTACAGCCATACTTTACCCTTATGATTATTATGCTAAAATTACGCAATTTTACAGTAAATGAGGTTAGTATTTGGTTAATCATCAAAAGCCTACTATAGCTATCTTTGGAGGGAGTTTTGACCCTCCTCACAAAGGACATCAACTTATCGTTGAAAAAGCTGTAGAAAAGTTGCAGATTGATCAACTGCTTGTCGTACCTGCTTATCTGAACCCTTTTAAAACATCTTCACTGGCTGATGCCTCTGCAAGGCTTGCTTGGTGTCATACACTGTTTGATCCCATAGAGCATGTGAAAGTAGATGATTATGAGATCAAAGAAGGCAAAAGTACCGTAACCTCACAAAGCGTAAAACATTTTAACCAGAGATACCATGTCAAGTATCTGATCATAGGATCTGACAACCTGTCAACATTGACAAAATGGCATGAATTTGAATGGCTGAATGATACAGTGACCTGGGTTATAGCAACACGGGATGATCACCATTTAGCTACGGATGAGCTAAAGAACTGGGAGGTTCTTCCTATAGAAGCACCTATGAGTTCAACGCAAATAAGAGAAGAAAAAGATTTACAATTTATTGACGAAAAGATCAGAGAATCTGTCAAACATATATTAGAAGGGCAACACCATATGACAATAGACGAAAGAATAGCAAACATCGTAAAAATACTTGACGATAAGAAAGCCGAAGAGATTGAGGTATTTAACCTTGATGATGCAGATTATATAGCAAAACGTGTAGTGATCGCTAACTCACTCAATGGAAAACACACGCTTGCACTTTTTGACCATCTCAAAAAAGAACTCAAAGAACAGGGGGAAACGTTTATCGCTTCAGACGCTACAGACGAATGGACCGTAGCTGACCTGGGAGATATCCTTATCCATATCATGATACCTGAATACAGACAACGCTATTCACTTGAAACATTTTTGAATGAACTTGTTGAGAATCAGAAAAAGAAAGATAGTGATCCTGCATAGATGAATTTCACTTCCAATACTGCAAATGACAATGATCTGTCATTTGCCTAACCTAACTCATGCCCTGAACCTGTCAACCACTCCAATAACAAAAACAAGCCTATGGTCACCAGCGGCGAAAAAATGATCCACCCAACATATCTCTCCCTTACAAGATAGAGTATCAATCCTCCCCATGAAATAATCATCAAGATCAAATGTGCCAGATATATGGACATGACCGGACGTGTTACATTCCCCGCAACTGCCAATGATAGGATAACAACAAGCGTAAGAAGTGCTGTAAAAAGTTTTTTGAGATTTTTACTTCGATGGTATTGAAAAAATATGATGCCAAGTGTAGCAAAGGTCACTAATATAATGAGTGCTTTCATCAATACTTCTCTCCTTTGAAGAAGCCAAATCCCTTCAAATTTTTGCTAAACGTTATAGATATTATAACTTATCGACCGTCTCGATCCCGAGTATATCCAATCCTTGTTTGATGGTCTTAGCCGTCAAGTCAGCCAAGAGTAAACGACTCATCTTAGTTACTTCATCAACACCCTCTTTGAGGATAGGATTCTGTTCGTAAAAACGCATAAAGAGTGTTGCCAGTTCATAAAGATAGGTCGTGATCTGGTTAGGTGCCGCATCTACTGCAGCACGGTCAAGTACATCTTCAAAACGGAGCAACATCGTAGAGAGTCTATGCTCCAATGCATCACCGATAATGATATCACCCTCCATAGGACCATCATACTTTCTGAAGATACTCTGGATCCTTGCATAGGCATACTGCATATAGAGTGAAGTGTTACCCTCAAAGCTCAACATCTTGTCCCAGTTAAAAATATAGTTGGATTCACGGTTGATCGAAAGGTCCGCATACTTTACGGCCCCGATTCCTATGATCTTGGCCAATCTTTCCAACTCTCCTTCCGAATAGTTCTCTTTGTCATTGATCGTCTCTTTGGCTTTTGCAACAGCCTCATCAAGCAATTCAATGAGTTTGACTGTACCGCCTTCACGTGTTTTGAATGGTTTTCCGTCTTGACCCATCATTGTACCGAATGCGATATGTTCAAGCTTCACATCTTCAGGAACAAAGCCTGCTTCTTTTGCCACCCTGAAGACCTGTTTGAAGTGCTCTCCCTGTCTTGCATCCACCACATAAGAGATACGCTGTGCCCCTAATGTCTGTGCTCTGTAGCGTAATGCAGCAAGGTCTGTAGTGGCATAGAGGTACCCCCCATCACCCTTTTGAACGATAACCGGGACTTCCTCGCCTTCCAAGAATACACATTGTGCACCGTCACTCTGTGTCAATAATCCTTTTTCATCCAGATCGCTGATCACACTATGCAGGTCATCATTGTAAAAACTCTCTGCACGAACATCTTCACGTGTCAGATTGACACCGAGTTTTTCATACACCTCTTCACAATGTCCCAAAGAGATATCTATAAATTTTTGCCAAAGTGCCAAACAATGGGTATCACCGCTTTGAATTTTTACCACATACTCTCTGGCTTTATCGGCAAATGCCTGATCCTCATCGAAACGTCCTTTTGCATCTTTGTAGAACTGCTCCAGGTCTTTTAAACTTACCGATCCCTCTTCATGTATCTCTTCGAGGTAGGCAATGAGCATTCCAAACTGAGTACCCCAATCTCCGATATGGTTTTGACGTATCACATCATCCCCTAGATAGGTTAAAAGGTTTGCCAGCGTATCACCGATGATAGAAGAGCGCAAGTGTCCTACATGCATTTGTTTAGCCATGTTCGGACCAGAATAGTCTACCACTACCTTGACAGGTGTTTCACGTTTTTCTACACCCAATCTGCTATCTTTACGTGCTGATTCACATTGTGAAGCAAGCCAAGAGGGATTAAGCCATAGGTTGATGAAACCGGGACCTGCTATCTCTGCTTTTTCGAGTATTCCGGTCAGATCAAGGTTTTCTATGATCTCTGTAGCGATCATCCTAGGATTCTTACCTAAGGGTTTAGCTAAGGCCATTGCCCCATTGAACTGGAAATCACCGAATTCGGCTTTGGTCGCTTCGGTGACACTCATAGGCTCGTGTTCTATACCCGCCTTGGTAAAAGCTTCTTTGATAACGTTATTGATCTGTTGTTTTAATTTCATTGGTCTTCCGTCATAGTTAATATGGAATTGTAGTAGAAAATAGCTTCATAGCTATTTGGAGGAATAATTATTTCAACACTGAGCAATGAACTGCTCAGTATCGAACTTAAGCGTTTTCGCTTTTTTTCTCTTCTTTTGAAGCTTCAACCTTAGGCTCTTCTTTAGAAGCGATCTCTTTAGGCTCTTCTTCATCTTCTTTGATTGCTTTCTTGAAGTCTTTGATACCTCTTCCCATACCTTTAGCAAGATCTGGAATCTTTTTTGCTCCGAAAAGAAGTACAACAATCGCTAATACGATCAATAGTTCCGGCATACTTGGCATACCCATGTTAATCCTTTATATTTCGCTACAGAGAGCATTAATTTGAATAATTATACTGCAATATGTTTAATCTTAGTTATTTGCCAACCAATGTTCAACAAATTTTTCCTCATCTTCTGCACTTTGTTTCAATCTCGCTGCCTTGGCCACGATCACAAAACGCTTTGTCGCTTCCTCCACTGTATCATTGATAATGGTGAAGTCATACTCACCCACTGCTTTGATCTCACCTTTTGCATTTTCAATACGCTTGACTATGACAGACTCATCATCGGTTGAGCGTGCACGAAGTCTTGTCTCCAACTCTTTGAGGGTCGGCGGTGTGATGAATGCGGATGTCGTAATATCGTTCATCTTTGCACGTACAAGCCTGTGGCCCTGCACATCGATATCGAATATCACCAGTTTTCCCTCATCCAAGGCTTCTCTTACAGGTTTGAGTGATGTACCGTAATAGTTACCGTGTACCTCCGCATACTCAAGAAAATTTCCTGCTTTGATATCTTCTTCAAAACTCTCTTTACTTACAAAAAATAATCTTTACCATCCTCTTCGCCTACTCTGGGAGCACGTGTGGTCGTAGATATGGAAAAATAATATTCACCGATCTCATCTGACGCTGCGTTGATAATGGTGCTTTTACCTGCACCGCTTGGACCTGAGAGTACTAAAATAGCCCCTTTTTGCATTATTGATCATCCTCTAATTTTATTTTGATTTTCGTCTCTTTGCCTTTTAAAAGTTTTTTTATCTTTTTAGGTTTCATCTGACCCAGTGCAACCCAGATCGCTACTTCGATACGAGAAAGTTCCTCTTCATTTACTCCTGTCTCCTGCTTTGTCTTAGAAAGTGTCCCCTCTCTCTCTTCTGGAGCATTTACAGCATCATAACTCAATTCTTCGACTATTTCATTCTCTTCTACGATCTCCAATCCGTCAGCGATCAGTTGTTCTTTGATCACTTCCACTTTACGCGCTTCATAGTCATCATCGCTCAAAGAGATGGTATTTTCATTCTCTTCTATCTCATCATCCATCTCTAACAATGCTTTGATCTTTGCTACTTCATCCCTGTCCAGTACTTCTGGAAGGCTCATATCCTCTTCCAGTTCCGACATAGTATCATCCTCTTTCTCTTCTGTAGATCTAGAAACAATATCCGGTAAAATCTCATCCTCTGCCTCTTCATTTTCTAAAGAGAATGGAAAAATAGAGATATCTTCTTCTATTGCAGTTTCTTCTTCTCTTTCATCAGCATCATTCGGAGTAATACTTTCAATCACATTGATGATCTGCGAAGGTAAAAATGGTTTCTTGATAGTCTCATCAAAACCCATCATCGCTTCACCAGCATAAGAGATAAAAACTTTTTTTCTTGCATCTAATACTTCAAGTAACACTTGCACATCATTGACATAAGAGACTTCATCCACAAAAATGATATCATATGACGCTTTCTTCACTGCATCTGCACTCACTACTTCATCCAGTGCTATATTTTCATCTCTTGTACAAAGTGCGAGCAATCTTGAGACAACAGGATTGATGTTAATGAGTAGAATGTTCATAAAAAGCTCTCTTGGATAATTTGTTATTATTATAATATAAATCTGGTTAGGAGTTGGTTGTTTAAAGATAATGTATTGAAGTAAAATAGGCCTTCTTATACGTTGTGTTCAGATTTTACGTGATTTTATTGCGTTATACATTCAGCAGTAAAAGAAAACGCGTGATTGATACAAAAAAGAAGTGGTACACCCATCAGGATTCGAACCTGAGACCTTCGGTACCGCAAACCGATGCTCTATCCAGCTGAGCTATGAGTGCACATTTAAAATGTAGTAGCGATAATTTAGAGCGCAATTATAGCAGAGAAATCTTTATTTATCAAGTAAATTCATAGGGCCAAATAATTTGATTGCTTTGGGGTTGGAAATGAATGTATGATTGTAGGGATGTTCCAGTTCGATCGTTTCAAATCTATCGAGTGAAAATTGTCTCTTTAAGTCCTTTGCATGCGTACCGAACAAGATAAGTTTTGGTGCATTCTCTTCCATAGCATTCAACAGTGTTTGGATAAAAGGTTTCCATGCTTTGATATGTTTTTTCGTACTTTTTTTGTCTGTAAATATCAGTGCCGTATTTAAAAGAAGTACCCCGTTTTTTTCAAAGTTACGCCGAAGGTCATCTATAGAATCGATCATTGCTGTTTTATCTAATTTGGTAATGGCTTCCTGGGAAGTATCATCTGTTGTCAACCTATGGCTAGCGACGAGGGCCATCTTCATAAAATTACGCAGACTTGTTGCACGGTTGACCTCTTTACTTAAACCAGAGGCTGAAAAAAGGTTCTGCACTTTAGTATCGATAAAAGCATACCCCCCGGCGCTCTCTTTTCTTGGATAAGGGTCCTGTCCAAAGAGGATGTATTTTACTTTCTCCTTAGGAAGTGTGTTAAAGGCATTCAGGTAGTTTTCTTTGGTAGGGAAGTAGTCCGCATCTTCTTCTAAAAATCTCTGATACTCTGCTTCAAGAGAGGCATACGCTTCAGATAAAACTCTTTCCCATGAGCTCTTGGACATTAATCTCTCTTTTTGAGTTTATCAAACTTGATGATCAGTTCTATCTTACTTACAGGGATACCCAGTTTTTCAGAGACAGAAGCTTTACTTTCACCTGCATTGATCAATTCCATCACATCATCCAAAGAGGAGAAGTTCTCTATCACATCTTTCACTGCAACACGTGATGCTTCATAGTTTGCTATCGTCACATTTTTGACGTCCAGTATTTCATTGAGTTTTTTATTCTCTTTTGCTAATTTACTGTTTCTACCCACAAGCATCAACAGTATGATCACCAACAGTGCCAATAATCCTAAAACTGTCATATCCATCATTTCCATCTTATAGAACCTCCACGATAATTAAAATTAAAAAACAAATCCCAGGTAACCATTCACTGTAAAAAAGGCTTTGTCTATTTTTGTAAAATCTTTGTTGACGATGTAGTGTTCATAACCCAACATGATAGTAGAAAAAACTATAGCGAGCTGTGCCCAAAAAGCCAACCCTGCAGCCACTACAAAAGCAGCCCAAAACACAATGGCAAAAAAGTGGAATAGCCTTGCGATCCACATGGTCTTGTTTGCCCCAAACTTAGAAGGGATAGAGTGCAACCCATGGGCTTTATCAAATTCGATATCTTGCAGAGAGTATAGCAGGTCAAATCCTGCGACCCAGAACATCACACCCATTGCCAGATAAATAGACCATAAAGTGATCTCGCCGTTTACTGCCACTACACCTGCTATAGGTGCCAGTCCCAAACTTACCCCTAAAATAAGGTGTGCCATTGAAGAGAAACGCTTAAAAAATGTATAGGCCCCTAGTACAATCAAAATAGGCAATGAGAGCTTAAAAGCCAAACTGTTCACGAAATATGCAACCACCATAAACAACAAGGCATTCAATACTATAAATCCTACCATTTGTTCATTTGACACTCTGCCGTCTACAGAAGGACGACCTTTGGTACGAGGATTCAGTCTGTCAATATCTCTATCAAGATAACGGTTCACCCCCATAGCAAAGTTTCTCGCAGTGACTGCTGCCATTGTACCTAAAAACAGCAGCTTCCAGCCAAACCAACCTTGTGCAGCAACAAGCATTGCTATAAAGATAAAGGGTAAGGAGAACACTGAATGCTTAAACATGACCAATTCTGAAAAATGGTTCAATTTCTCTTTAAAACGATTCACTGTTTCACTCTACGGATGAGGGATTTTCAGTTTAGAGTTCAGTGACCATGCGATGATCAGTACTAAAACAACGATAACGTATACATTTGTGATCACTCCATAAGCATTCAGGAGATAGAGGATCCATAAAAGAATAGCACCTAAAGGTGTAGGCACACCTTCAAAGTACTTTTCAACCTCTCCAACATCCACTTTAAGGTTAAATTCTACCAGTCTTCTCAAACCATTGATGATATACCAGATAAATACCAAACCCAACAGCAGTTCTTCTACACCACTAATACCACTATAGTGTTTGACTGCATAAAAAAGTAAAAACGGCGGCATGACCACAAAAGAGAGGAAATCTGCAAAACTGTCAAGTTGGATCCCAAACTCTGTTGAAAGACTGTATTTACGTGCCAGCTTGCCATCAATAATGTCACAGGCACCGCCTATCCATGCTAAAACGATAGCGGTGAAGAAATCACCTTTCACGATAAAAAATATTGCCATGATACCTGCTGAGACATTCAAATAGGTTACCAGGTTGGCAATGTTAAAACGGTTGTTCTTGTCAAATAAATTCATTCCTGCCCTTCTATATCTATAGTGGTATTTTATCCTTTTTGGGGTTATGGTATGATTACGCTATGAGAAGTATCAAAATACACTACAGTGAGGCACTAAATGCCGAGTCTTAAAACCTTTAAACAGCTTGCACTCATCGGTCCTACTGCCTCAGGAAAGACAGCACTTTCCATCAAAATAGCACAACAGATGAATGCCTATATTCTATCACTGGATTCACTCTCTATCTATAAGGATATTGATATTGTCTCTGCAAAACCTACGTTGAGTGAACGAGAAGGTATTGTACATTTTGGTATAGATCACCTCTACCCTAATGAAAATTTTGATGTCACGACCTTTATCAGGCTTTATCATGAGGTACATAGACGCTGCCTGGAGGGTAGGAAAAACCTTGTGATCGTTGGTGGGACCAGTTTTTACCTCAAAATGCTCATAGAAGGTATCAGTGAATTACCCAACATTTCAAATGAGACCGATGCAAAAACCAAAATATATTTACAAGATTTACAAAAGAGCTATATGTGGCTTCATGGGTTAGATACACAGTACATGTCAAAGATCGAGCCCAATGATCCCTACCGTATAGAAAAAGCATTGAACATCTATTTGGAAACCGGCCTGACCCCCACACAATATTTTAAACAATTTCCACCGCAACCTACTGTAACTGAACCACTTCCTATCTATCAGATAGAGATTGAAAGAGAAAAACTTCGTGAACGTATCGCCTTGCGTACTAAAATAATGATCAATGATGGTTTGATTGATGAGATATGTACACTGGAGAAGAAGTATACACGCTCACCCAACTGTATGAAATCTATAGGGATCAAAGAGACATTGGCTTACCTGGACGGGATCTATGACAAAAAAATGCTTAGTGAAAAAATCACTACCAATACTGCACGATTGGCTAAACGCCAGACAACGTTTAATAACTCTCAGTTTGATAACGTGATAAAAGGGGATGTAAAAATGTTGGAAAAATTGTTATTGTAAGAGAAAAGGTCGGAACATCAACCTTTCTACACGCTCAGCGCTCAACGCTGAACGCTAAATCTTAGTACCCGCTGGCACTGATCATATAATAGATATATGATACAAGCGGCTGTACATAGAAAATGGCTGCAACAGTTGCAACAGTCGCGAAACCGACCATGGCCATCAATGGTTTAGAGATGTTATAGTAGACTACATCCACATCTTTTACCGGATCTTTCAAGAACATATACACCACAAGTTTCATATAGTAATATGCAGCGATCGCTGAGTTAAGCCCCATGATGATCGCTAACCAGATATAACCAGCATTTACCGCTGCCTGCATCACATAGACTTTACCCCAAAACACTGAGAATGGAGGTACACCCGCAAGCGAGAACATAAAGAGTCCCATGATAACTGCACCCATCGGCATGATCTGGATCAGACCTGCAAACTTTTCATACGGATGGTCATAACGTGAATCAAATCTTCTCTTTTTATGACGTGAGATCCACAACATTGAGAATGCACCAAGGTTTGTAAACATAAAGAGTGCATAGTATAAGAATATTGCTGTGTTACCCTCTGTGGTATCTAGAGCCAATGCTGCGATGATAAAACCTGCATGAGATATAGATGAGTATGCAAGCATACGCTTGACATCATTTTGTACCAATGCCATGATATTTGAAAGTGTCATCGTAAGTACTGCAATGATAAGGATCGTCCATCTTACCCATTCGATACCAAGATCAATATACATACCAAAGAGTCTGATACTCACTACAAACGCAGCAATTTTAGGTACCACTGACATATATCCAGCCAACGCTGCAGATGCCCCTTCATAAACATCCGGTACCCATGTATGGAACGGGAAGAGAGAAAGTTTGAAAGCAAAAGCAACAAGTAACAATACGGATGAACCAAATACAGCGATCATTAATCCTGTTTCATTCAAGCGCGTCGCCATAACCTCTGCCACTTTATAAAGTTCTACTGAACCTGTGAGTGCATAAACAACCGCTGAACCCATAGCAAAGAATCCTGCTGCCAGTGCACCCATAGTAAAATACTTCACTGCAGCTTCATACGAGTTCGCTCTGTTATGCAATGCGATCAGTGTATAGAGTGCAAGCGATGCTGTCTCAAGTCCAACAAAGATAAGGATTAAATTGTCTGTCGCTACCATGAACTGGAATCCTGCGATCATAAATAAGAAAAGTGCAAAGAATTCAGGATAAGAATACTCATGGAATCTTTTGGATGTCAATGCTAATGGTATGAATATCATTGAACCACCAATGATCATCAGCTGAGATACAATAGATATACCATCAATCAACATCACATCAAAGAATCCGCGTTCATTGACATTGAGTCCCAATACAGAACCAAAATCAACGAATAGTACCAAGATCGTTAACATGACATACAATGATTTATGTAATTTTCCATTAAGAAGATCAATGATCAAAATAATCAAACCACCAGCAATCGCTATAAGCATAGGTGCTAGTGTAATAAGGTTCAGGCTTTCTAAACTCACATTAATTGGCTCTAACATTAGTTTGCCTCCTTACTTGATTTTGCAACACTTATCATATCTTTTGCCTCTTGTGTAATTGCTTTTTCATCCATAAAGCTTAACAATGCTTTTACAGAGTTGTCTATCGGTTCAAGTACTGGTTTAGGATATACCCCTAACCAAATGACTATTGCTACCAATGGGATAAGTGACCATGTTTCTCTACCATTGAGATCTTTGAGTTTTTTGTTCTCTTCATTATTCAATGGACCAAAGAAAGTACGTTTCATGACTCTTAGCATATAAACGGCACCTAATATAATAGAGGTTCCTGCCAAAATAGTCATTATTGGTGATACTTGGTAGAAACCAAGAAGTACAAGGAACTCACCGACAAAACCGATAGTCAACGGTAGTCCGACCGATGCCATCAGCATGATCCCGAATATCACCGCAAACTTAGGCATCACGGATGCTATACCACCAAATTCAGACATTAACTTGGTATGTCTTCTATCATAGATCATACCCACAAGCATAAAGAGTGCACCCGACACGATACCATGAGACAACATTTGGAATACTGAACCTGACAAACCTTCTGCATTCATTGCAAAAAGACCAAGCATAATAATACCCATGTGTGATACTGAAGAGTATGCAATCACTTGCTTCATATCTTTTTGCGCATAAGCGATCATTGCTGTATAGATAATCATAATAAGTGATAACACTGCAATCGGTGTGATAGCCAAGACAGAGGCATCCGGGAACATTGGAAGCGAGAACCTTACAAATCCATAGGTACCCATTTTAAGAAGTACCGCAGCAAGAATAACCGAACCGATCGTAGGTGCCTGCCCGTGTGCATAAGGGATCCATGTGTGGAACGGGAACATCGGTACTTTGATCGCAAATCCGATAAAGAATGCGGCAAACAACCATAACTGGTAATTCACAGGTAAAACCAATGCATACCAATCTGTAATGGCAAAACTCCATACTCCTGTAAGGTTATGGTAAATGTATGCGACAAACAACATACCTACAAGCATGATAAGTGAACCCATGAATGTATAAAGGAAGAATTTGATCGCCGCATAGACTCTTAATGGTCCACCCCACGCACCAACGATATAAAGCATCGGTACAAGAGAAAGCTCCCAGAATAAATAGAAGATGATCGCATCAAGTGCAACAAATACACCTACCATTGTCATCTCTAGGAAAAGAAGTGTTACGATCATATTTTTGATATTTTTTGTTTCACCCATACTTGCCATACCGATCAGTGTCATCAATGTTGTCATAAGAATAATGAACAATGAGATACCATCAGCACCAAGATAATAGGAGATACCCATATCAGGGATCAACGGGATCATCTCTACAAACTGCATACCTGCGTTTGATGTATCAAAACTAAACCATAACCATAAAGAAAGCAAAAATTCAATTGCAGCTACAGTAATACCATAGGTTCTTGCACTCTCTTTATCTACTATAAACCCAAGCAATCCTGCAACTGCCGGGAAGAAGACCAATATACTTAAAATATTTTCCATTTTTACCCCTTAACCTATCATCGCTGAAATCGCAGCGATTACCAATAACAGTACAGCACCAACAGCCATCCAGTTTAGATAGTTTGAAAGGTTACCTGTTTGCATACTTCTTGTTTTATCACCAGAACCGTAAAGGAACTTCGCAATGTTGTCTACAGTTGCATCTACTATTTTCAGATCCACCTGTGTCCAGAATTTCTCAGAGATCATCATATATGGTTTAGTGATGAACTCTTCATAGAATTTAGGCACATAATATTGGTTAGCAAGTAGTTTATAGAAGAAACCGTTCTCAACTTTCTCACTTCTTTCCCAAGCATTCTCACCTGTTCTTGCATATCTATAGTACGCATACGCGATACCTGAAATTGCGAAAAAGATAACAATCAGCCCTAAATAGGTTGCCAGGTGGTGTGTATGCTCAGACATTTCATACTGTACACTGTTTCCTATCTCATAGATAAATGCTTTGTATTGTCCCATAAACCAACCGGTGATGATAGCCAATACTGCAAGAGGTGACATTGCTACGAGTACAAACTTATACATTTCATGTGGATGGAATCCTAACGGCGTATGGCGGTCTTCACCATGGAACGATAGGAATATTTGTCTAAATGAATAGAATGCTGTCATACCAGCTGTGATGACCAACATAGCCCATAAAACATAGGTATGTTCGTTAAATGCTGTCTCAATAATCGCATCTTTGGACCAGAATCCTGCAAGTGGCGGTAGACCAGCAAGTGCAATCGAAGCGATGGTCATGTAGATCCATGTCCCTCTCATCTTCTTTCTTAGTGCACCCATCTTAAAGAGATCTAGTTCATCATGCATTGCATGCATTACGTTACCTCCACCAAGGAAGAGGAGTGCTTTAAAGAATGCGTGCGCTGCTAGGTGGAACATTGCGATCCAGTACGCACCAAGTCCTGCTGCTGCAAACATATACCCTAACTGTGAAAGTGTAGAGTATGCAATAATTCTTTTCAGGTCACGTTCAACCAATGCCATAGAGGCTGCGTAGAATGCAACAAAGGTACCAAGGGATGCAATGAAGAAACTCACCCCTGCAACTTCTTCCATACTGTACAGAGGGTTAGATCTAATAACCAGGAAAACCCCTGCTGTTACCATTGTTGCTGCGTGGATCAATGCAGAAACAGGAGTAGGACCTTCCATTGCATCTGTTAGCCATGTGTGAAGCGGGAATTGTGCTGATTTACCCATCGCACCGATAAAGAGTGCGATCGCAGCCGTTACTAACACTGTTTCACCAAGATATGGAAGTTGTGCAAATACTTCATCATACTGCAAAGAACCCGTGTTCCAATAAAGGATAAAGATACCGACCAACATACCAAGGTCAGCGATACGGTTCATAATAAATGCTTCATTTGCTGCCCATGAAGGGGAAATAGAAGGATTGTCTTCTCTTGCCTGGTCCGGCTTATGGTACCAGAAACCAACCAGTAGCCATGAACAGACACCAACACCTTCCCAACCTATAAACAGACCGGCAAAGTTATCTGACATTACAAGTATCATCATAGAGAATACAAAGGCAGAGAGGTATGAGAAGAATCTGTTGAAACTCTTATCATGGTCCATATAACCAATCGCATAGATATGTACTACAGTAGAAACCAAAGTCACCACTGTCATCATCGTTACCGAGATCTGATCAACCACAAAACCAAACGGTATGTTAAGATCTCCTGCATTGATCCAATCCATCATCGTTACATGTACAACTGTACCTGTCGTGTAAAGATTGTATGCCAAGGTTGCAGAAGCAACGAATGCTACACCTATAAGTATAGAACCAACAATACCTACAAATATTTTTCTTTCACTCATACCAAATAAAGCTGCAAAAAGAGAACTTACAAATGGTGCAAAAAGTGCTACATATACTAAATTTTCCATTATTATCCTCTCATACTTGCAAGGTCGTCAAGATCAAGACTTCCCTGTTTTTTATACAACACGATCAATATACCCAGACCCACTGCCACTTCACTCGCTGCAATCGCAATGATAAAGAATGCAAACATTTGACCTGTCAGATCATTGTAATAGTGTGAAATCGCTGCAAAGGCTATATTGACTGCATTCAGCATTACTTCTGTTGCGAAGAAAAGCATTAAAAGGTTTCTTCTTCTAAGTACACCGACCAATCCTATAGAGAAGAGTATCGCAGATACGATCAAATAGTGAGAAAGACCTATCATCATTTTTCATCCTTTACTATCATAATTTCATCATCTGCACCCATATCTTCAGTGAGACTCACATCCATTTTCTTACCAGCAAGTATAATTCCAGCGATCATTGCTACGAGCAACATGAGTGCTGCTACTTCAAACGGTACAAGATACTTTGTAAAGAGCACGATTCCAACATCTTGTGCATTACCTACACCTTCATGCATTGGGTAAAGTGCCTGGATATTCTCGCTGAAGATCGGTGCTGCGAACATCAGTACCAATACCAATGCTGAGAGTCCGCCAAGCAAGAAGACTAAAGCATTGTTTGTATTTTTCTCTTTGATATCTCTTGTTGCATCAAAGAACATCATCGCAAAGGCATAAAGGGCCATGACAGCCCCAACATAAACAACAAGTTGAACGACACCAAGGAAGTCTGCACCCAAAATGAAAAAGAATCCAGAGATAAGTACCATGCCTGCTGCGAGAGATGTCATCGCATAAAGTATGTTTTTACTCATCACTGTGATCAAGAAAAGTCCTATTATTAAAGCCGAAAATAGGTAAAAGGCTACGATTTCATACATTCTACTCTCCCTAATATGCTAGTGGTGTTTTTTTAATGTTTTCATCTGCATTTGGAGATATTGCACCAAATCCGTCATACTCTTGCTGTAAGTTCAGTTTGTCAAGAGGTGTTAACATATCTTCAAAAAGAGAGAATCCAGCCCTTTGCTCTGCAGCGTTCTCATAACGCGGTCCGTGAACAATAGCAAGTTCCGGACAAACCTCTGCACAATACCCACAGAAGATACAACGACCGAAGTTAATGGTATATTCACTCACTTCTTTACGTTGGTTTTCATCATATCTTGTATCCATAGAGATACAATTCGAGATACATATCTTTTCGCAAAGACCACAACCGATACATCTGTAGTTACCTGATTCAAGTAATCTAAGCATGTCATGGATCGCTCTGTATCTCGGAGAGATTGGCATTTTTTCAAATGGGTACTTGACTGTATGCATATCTCCTTTAAACAGTGCTTTAAACATTGATCTCATTGTAACCCATAACCCTACAAAAAGCTCACCTTTCACGGTTCTTTTCGCCACTTGCGAGAACTGTTCCATCGCTGTTTCGGGTTTACGCCCTACATCAACTGTCATGTAGTTCTGCGTGCCTACATTTCTGTTTTTAAATTGTTCTAAACTCATACCTACTCCTTATACCATTACCACGATAGCAGTGATCAAGATATTGATGACTGCGATTGGCATTAATACTTTCCAACAAAGCCACATTAACTGATCTGGTCTAATATGTGGCCATGATGCTCTTACCCATAACATCAAGAAGAAGAAAAATGCAATTTTAAGGATAATAAACAACCATCCGAAGGCACCTGCTGCATCAAATCCACCTAAGAATACGATCGATGCAATAATAGCAACGGTGATCATGTTCGCATACTCACCGATAAAGAACATACCCCATCTCATACCAGAATACTCGGTTGCATAACCAGAAACAACTTCTGCTTCATGCTCAAGAAGGTCGAATGGTGTTCTGTTCGTCTCTGCGAATCCTGCAATGAGGAACAGTACAAACGCTACTGGTTGTTGCCAGATCAGCCATGAACCGATACCACCAGCTTGTGCTTCATTAAAGTCCACAAATGACAGTGAGCCCACTAACATGATCGGTGCCAAGATAGAAAGCCCTGTGACTACTTCATAAGATAAAAACTGAATCGCTGTTCTCGCTGATCCTATAATACCCCATTTATTTGCCTGTGACATACCTGCCAAAAGCGGTCCGTAAAGTCCTGCTGCCATCATACCAAGTACAAACAACACACCGATGTTCAAATCAGATGCAATAGAGGGTACAAAGGTACCACCAAGCAAAGGAATAAACTCAGGAATTGTAAAGTCTGGAAAAACCGGTACAGCAGAGAGAGCAATAAATGCTGTTGCTGCTGTAATCACAGGTGCAATCATAAAGATGAATTTGTTCGCATTCTGCGGGATGATATCCTCTTTTGTGAAGAGTTTAATACCATCTGCCGCAATTTGTAGTAAACCATACGGTCCTACGTGCATCGGCCCAAGACGTCTTTGCATAAATGCAAGCACTTTTCTTTCTATGTATGTACCAAAACCTGCAATTGCTGAAATCACTGCCAAAATAATAATGGCCTTAATGATCACACCTAATGCAGTAACTTCTGGTAAGTTTTCTATAAGTGTTGTTTCCATATTACACCTTTCTCAATGTTACTGTTTGATATCTAGATCCGCCAAAGAGACCATATACATCTTTAGCAGCTTTAAAATCTGGAACTTTTACAATGTCACCTTCGATCTTTTCATCAGCAACTACATCTAAAGTAATGCTTCCATTTTCAAAGACTACTTCTACTTTTTCGCCCAAGCTCTCTGCTTTGGCTGGACTTGCATAAAGTGCGAATGCTTCAAAGATCTCATGTGCTTTATCTGTAAAGTCATTGAACTGTCTCGCAGGGTTACATCTGTATGCGATCTCACCTTCAAGTGCTGCACTCTCATCAAACTTCTCAACTGTCGGTAATCCTACCTCTTGCACGGTGACATCCAGTTTATATCCGCGGTTATCTACACCGGCATTCGTATATGAATTTGGTAAAGAGTCAAATGCTACAGCTTTAAAGCCTTTAGACACAGGAAGCATCTCTGTCCAGTCAATCGTTAACTCTGGTGCACCTACAAGTGCTTTTACAATGTCATTTAACTCATATCCATCGTATTCTAATGCCGCATTGGTAGGGAGTACTCTTTTCGCCATAGAGGTCAATGTTCCCTCTTGTTGGTTCATTGCCGGCATATCCAGGTCGCCATCACCCAGTGCAGAGAGTCTAAAGTCACCATTTTCGTTGTACCCGACTGTATAACCAGAACATTCATCATCAAGATCACAGATCAATGCAACACCCAGTGCATTTGACTTTGGTGGCGTCATCACAACATCAATGTTACAAGTTGCTTCAACAAGTGCTACAAGTTTAGCAAGATTTTCAGCTTTTTCATGGAAGTAAAGATCTTCACCTACCATCAATGAGAAAGCCTCTTTTTTCTTCATCATTTTGTCAAATGCATCATCAAATTTCTCAGAATCCTTACCTAAAAGTGTCACAAGTCCGTTGATCGTTACAGTGATCTCTTTTTCAACAGTCTCTTTTACTTTTTTAGATACTTCTTCCTCTTCACCAGTCTCTTCATTTTTTACCATCTCTTTGACAGTCTTCATGACCTGCTCTTTTACTGTTCTTGTCTCAGAACTCTTAAAGCTATCAATATACTCTTTTACATCTGCAGGAAGTTTCTCTTTGTCTGCAAATAGATCTAAGATAAGGTAAAGTGCTGCTTCTTCCAGACCTGCTTTGTGAACAAATGTTTCAACCGTCTTACCAAATGTAGGGATCAATGTGTCACCTACCGGGTGGAAGTAAAGTCCTGCACCTTTGTTAAGCTTTTGTACGTTGTTGAACGCATATTTAAGTGCTGGAGAGTCATTTCTAAGTGCCGCACCTACAGAAATAACAAAATCACTCTTCTTCATGATCGCATCTGTATCTGTAGAGTATAAAGAGCTACCTGATGCGGCTGCATAGTGACCTAAGAATTTTTGGAATGCTCTGACCTCTGGATTATAGAGTTTAAGCCCCATTTTTTCTTTCAGTGTCTGAAGCATCATCGCTTCTTCATTGGTGATCATAGCATTAAAACGGATAGTATCCGATTTTTTAAACGCTTCAAGTGCTGCATTGAATGCTGCTTCATCTTTCGTTACATCTCTGTTTTCAAAGTCATAGGCAAAACGTGCTGAACCATCCAATGAGACATAAGACCATTCATTCGTAACACGGTAGATCTTTTCAGATCTGTCTTCAATCGATGTATGTTTCACTTCATAATAAATTTGTGCACCATCACTCGAGTGTGCTGCTACAGCAGGTATTCTTCTTAAATCCCATGCATTTGACTGATAGACAAAGTCACGGCTTACGAGTGCACCCACCGGGCATACTGCGATACATTCACCACAGTCTGAACAGTTTGTCTCACCTGTACCATTGCTCGGTGCGATCACAGACTTTTGAAGTTTATTCCACATCGCGTATGCATCTTTAGGCATCGTGTCTTTATAACCCTTATCAAGATCTGCACCGCCTCTTTTTGCCGTAGTGATCGCTGCATCCCCTACCATATCTTTACAGACAGTAGTACAACGTTCACACACGATACAGAGACCCGGGTCATAATGCAATACTGATGACCAGTTTGTTGTCTCTCTTTTTGTATCCGGGATCATATACGATTGTGAGTCTACCCCAAGTTCAAGTGTATAATTCTGTAATTCACACTCACCAGACTTATCACATACACCACACTGAAGTGGATGGTTAACATCATAGACTTCCATGATAGCTCTACGTTCTTCGAGGATATTTGGTGTCTCAGTAGTGACTTCCATACCCTCTTTGACTTTAGCGTTACATGCATATACCTGCTTACCATCTGCCTCTACTAGACAAATACGACATGCCAATGTTGGCGAACATCTTGTAAGGTAACATATAGCCGGGATGAAAACATCATTAGCACGAGCAGCATTAAGGATATATTCACCTTCCTTTGCTTTGTACTCTATACCATCAATCGAAATTGAGACCATATTATCTACTGTTTGTACTTCACTCATCGTTGTTTCCTATTTTTTGATTATTTATTTTTTCAAAAGCTAGTCTGCTAAATCTATAGGAGGATAGCAAAGATGCACTTAAGTTTATGGCAAAAGTCGGATTTAATGCAATGGTTCCTTTCATAGATGTATCAATTTTAAACACACGTACAAATTTAACCCCCTCGATCTCAAAAGAAATCAAGTCCCCATCTTGTAATTTTGTGGCCGTGGAAAACTGTTTAGAACCGATCAAAACATCCTCTACTTGACCCTTTTCGATAGCATTTTCAACTTTTTTATAGGTATAGATCACTGCACCATCATACACCGGGAGATCATCGATTTCATCGAGGGTAAAATCCCTTATTCTCTCTTTGGGTATCACTCTGCTGATACAAGGATTCTTTAGATCATCATCACTAAGTATCTGAAAGCCTTTATCTTTAGGTAATTGGTTGCTGTAGTCTATAAAATTCTTGGCATCCAGTCCTACTATAGTGGCAATGTTATTTAATCCACTTATATTTAAGGTTTCTGTATCATTATTAATATACACACATTTATCACTATTTACATAAGTGCCTTCTTCGCAAGTATCATAGTTCACACTTTGCCCCTGGACGTCATCATCGAGGTCACAAATCAATACTACACCTAAAGCATTTCGTAGGGGTGGTATACATAAAACATTGATTCCTGCGTATTTTTCCAGCAACGCTATCAACTTTGCTATCTGTTCTGCTTTTGGATGCGTATAGAGATCATTTCCTATGATCAAAGATACTGTCGTTTTATTACCAATGAGGCTATGCATCGATTCCAGCTCTTCTTCTCCTACATTGCTTTCCGCACTGAGATAACCGATATCAAGGTCATCCAAAATATCTTCTGTCTCTTCAGGAAGTGCTACATCTTGCAGTAGTGCATATGCCAACAGTGCCGCTACACCCTCTTCACTCCCTACTTCGTATTTTATAAACTGTGTGATACTTGTTTGAAGTCTTGCATCTTCTATAGGATGCATGTAGACAAATTGAGGCTTTTTTTCTCCCAGCACTTTGTGAATCAAAGATGTTGCCTCTGTACTTTCATCCTGAAACCATACACCAAAAGATATCACTACATCCGAAGCAGACAACGTATCTACATCTCCTTTAAAAATATGATACCCGCTACTGCTGCTATATGCCTTTAAAAAATCCTGATACACTTTTGCTTCAGGGCATATCAAACGTTTACCCTGTCTCTCTTTTAATAATTGAAAGATATATGCTTCTTCATTCGTAATAGCTGCTGAAAAAACTATACTGTCAGCTTCAACTATTTTCTCTTTTTGACTTTCATATGTGGACTCCACGATCGTCTCTTCCTCCTGCTGATCTTGCCTTTAATTACCTTGGACAATCCTACCCTATTGTCTTTGTATAAAAATGCTTGGGGTGATTGTATTAGAAAACAAATTAAAAAACAAAGTTCTGTGTTAAAATGTATCACTAGTGATTCATAGAGCTCTGTTTTAAGCCTTTATCATACTTCCTTATGTTACGTATACTCACATCGAAGCTCAACTTATGAAAATTATAAATTCCATATAGATATTTTTTCAATTCTCTATGTTACAATTTACATCAAAATAAAGTTTTATAAGGGTAAATCATGATACATGAAAACGGAAAAGTAGTAGACATTGCAATTATTGGTGCCGGACCTGGTGGTATGGCAGCTGCTATCGAAGCAAAACTTGCGGGTATTGAGAATATTGTTGTGATCGACAAAGCGCCTCACCACAATGATATGATCCACAAGTTTTACAAAAAAGGTAAACGTGTTGATAAAGACTGGATGGGTATCAAATTTGAATTCACTGGTAACGTTACTTTTGAAGAGTGTTCTAAAGAAGAGTACATTGAGCAAATGGATAAAAAACTTACTGATGCTGGTGTACTTGACAGATTTGAGTATAACCATGAGATCATGAGAGTTGAAAAAGGTGAAGATGGTCTTTTCTCAATTATTTATGGTACTGACGGTGTAGATGAAGCGTTGGAAACGTTGAGAGCTAGAAACGTTATCCTTTCAGTGGGTCGTATGGGTAAACCAAACAAACCTAAATATAAGTTCCCTAGAGAGCTTAAAGATGTGCTTAACTTCAACCTTTCAAAAGTTCAAAACGGCGAGCACGTTATGGTTGTTGGTGGTGGGGACACTGCAGGTGAGTACGCGTATGGTTTAGTAGAATTAGAAGGTATGGAAGATTGTGTGGTAACACTTAACTACCGTAAAGCTGAAATTACACGTATGAACCCGATCAATACTGAAATGTGTACAAAGTATCTTGACAATGGCAAAATTGTTAACAAAATGGGTGTAGATGTTGAGAGCGTTGAGCCTTCAGCAGCTGGTAAGATCCAAGTAAACTTTACTGATGGTTCAACTGGTGAGTACGACAGAGCGGTATATGCACTTGGAGGAACAACTCCAAAAGATATCCTTGTAAACTCTGGTGTCAAAACTGGTGAGTGGGATGTACCTGTATACAATGAGGCAACATTTGAGACAAATGTAGAAGGTCTTTACACTATCGGTGATGTTGTAACAGATCAAGGTAGTATTGCACTTGCATTCAACCATGCAAGTGATGCAGTAAAAGATATCGCATCTAAACTAAAATAAATCCACTATGCTATGCTCTTTATTGAGCATGGTATGCTATAGACGTACTCTAAGACTTTTTTAGAGTACATACTCCAACTTTTAATTTTCCACTTAACAATATTATACAGTATAGTTTGATTGATATTTTGTGTTGTAGGATCATATAACATCTTCACACAAGAGAAGATGCTATATTATATAAAAACAGCAGGCTTCTATTCAGCCTTTTCTGTTTCAGCTTCTGTCTCAGTCTCTTCAGATTCAGCTGCAGCTTTTTCAGCCTCTAGCTTTGCAGCTCTCTCCTGCTTTGTCGCTTCATCTACTTTTTTGACGACGATCGTCCAGTCCACTTCATTGAACTTAAGAGAATTCATCAAATCATGGCCAGTAGCCTTGATGACATCTGCAGACTTTTGGATAGAAGTAAAATCCCCTACTTCAAAAAGGAAAATTCCCACTTCCCCTACTTTTAGTCCCTGATCAATAAGCTCGACCATTCTATCATAGAAATCATCTTTTAAGTGTCTTAAATCATATCTTTTCATGGCCTCTCCTTATCTATCAACTTCACCGAATACGATGTTGGTAGAACCAATGATCGTAACGACGTCTGCAATGTATGTACCAACGAGAAGCTCTTGAAGCAGCCCTGTATGGAAGAAACTCGGTGCTCTACATTTCAGTCTGTAAGCGTACGGCTCACCCTCTGACTTGATATAGAACCCAAGTTCACCCTTTGGTGACTCTGTCGGACTGTACACTTCCCCTTTAGGTGGTCTCATACCTTGAGTCACAAGAACAAAGTGCTGCATCAATGCATAGTTTTGTGTCATGATCTCTTCTTTTGGTGCTGAGATATACTGTGGCGAGTGTGCCATCAACTGAGGCTCAGTCTCAGCATACATAGGAATGAGCTGTCTTATGATTCTTGTGGATTGTCTTATCTCTTCCATATAAAGTCTATAACGTCCATAAGAATCACATCTTTCACTCACTGGAACATCAAAGTCAAGCTCTGAATACAATTCGTACGGCTCTTCTTTTCTGATATCATACTTCACACCAGAACCTCTAAGCATAGGACCTGTACAACCCCATGAAAGTGCATCTTCCGCAGAGATAACCCCTACATCTTCCAAACGCATTTTCCAGATACGGTTTTCTGTAAGCAGTGCTTCATACGTATGCTCTACCTCATAGTCTACTTTATCACAGAATGCTGCGATATTTTCTAGCCAACCCGCAGGTAGGTCAAGAGGTACACCTCCGATACGTACTGCAGAGTGTGTCAATCTTGCACCACAATAGTCTTCCATCAAGTCCATCGCAAATTCACGTTCACGGAATGCATAAAGGAATACGGACATTGCACCGACATCCAGAGCATGCGTTGCAATGAAGAAGAGGTGTGAAATAACACGGTTAAGTTCAAGCAACATCGTTCTGATCACTTGTGCTCTTCTTGGTGCCTCTACCCCGATCAGTTTTTCAACAGCCAATGCATACGCATAGTTGTTTGAAGTTGAAGCAATATAGTCAAGTCTATCTGTCGTTGGCAAAAACTCATTATACGTCATGTTTTCTGCCATTTTCTCGATACCTCTGTGAAGGTAACCGATATCCGGATAGGCTTTAACTACTTGCTCACCGTCGAGTTCAAGCACAAGTCTTAACTGACCATGTGCCGAAGGGTGCTGAGGACCAAAGTTGATAACCATAGTGTTGTCGTCACGCTCAAAATTGAGGTTCTCAAAAAATGGCGTTAATTTATTAGCTACTTGCATCGGCTCCCCTATTTTCTTTCGTCTAATTGCTTAGCTGATTTTTTATTATAGTTCACTAAGAATGTTTCACTATATTCAACTGCTTGTTCTTTTTCACCTTCAGAAATATCTGCACCGAACGGTACTTCATATCCTACTCTTGAGAAACGTTTTGTATCATGTCTGTCTACTTTTGCAGGGTCTCTGTTTTCTGGTCCGATGATATCTCTATACTCTTTTCCAAAGATCTTATCTACTTCATACCATGAAGCGAACTCATCTCCATGTAGAGGATAGGTTTTAAGTAATGGATGTCCTTCCCAGTCATCAGGCATAATGATACGTTTAAGGAATGGATGATTGTTTACTTTGATACCGAACATATCATACATTTCACGCTCTGCAAAGTTCGCAGATTTGAAAAGAGGTACGATACTCTCGATCGCTTCACCCTTTTTAATGCGACATACAACCCTTACTCTTTTAGCTTCATTCACATTGAGAAGTTGATAAAAAAGTTCAAATTCTCCGTCTTTTGCCAAGTAATCTACAGCAGATTGCTCAGAACATTGTGTATATCCGCATTTTTCTTTCAGTGTTTTAAGTACAACAAAATTATTTGTTGCATCTATATGTACAACAAGCTGTCCCAATTCTAGATAAGACTCTTTTGCTTGTTCCCCCAATGCTTCAACGACTGAAGTAAAATGTGCATCTTCTACTTCACTTCTTGGTACACGCGGGGCAACCCAAAATCTATCTGTATAGTATGCTTTTCCCTGAACGTTGTCTTTTGGTACATATTTTCTCATTAGATTAACCTCGCTCTTTTACCCGTTTGATTGGTCAAGTCTTGTTTTGTATTCTTCTTCATATCTGCAGACTCTTTACGGATCTTCTTTTGAAGCATCATCAGTGCATACTGCAGTGTTTCAGGTCTTGGTGCACATCCAGGAAGATAAATATCTACAGGAATAATACGATCCACACCTTGCACGGTTGCATAGGTGTTAAACATACCACCGGTATTTGCACATGAACCCATGGAGATGACCCATTTAGGCTCTGTCATTTGATCATAAAGTCTTCTAGCGAACTCAGAGTGCTTCTTAGAAAGTGTTCCTGCAAGGATCATCACATCTGCCTGTCTTGGAGAAGCTCTAAAGATCGTTCCCATTCTATCGAAGTCATAACGTGAAGCTCCCGATGCCATCATTTCGATCGCACAACATGCGAGTCCATATGTAAGCGGCCAAAGTGAATTTGAACGCCCCCAGTTTACGAGTTTGTCTACCGAAGTCAGTGCTATCGGCAAGCCAGCAGAACTGGCATAATTTACTTGATGCTGTGCCATTCAAGTGCTCCTTTCTTCCATGCATATACGAAACCAATCGCAAGTAGTAAGATAAATAGTATCATCTCAGCAAAACCAAACCAACCGAGTAATTTAAAGTCAATTGCCCAAGGGAACATAAAGATGATCTCTACATCGAACAAGATAAACAAAAGTGCTATCAGATAAAACTGTGCAGAAATGGCATTAGGTTGCTTAGTCACCTCTGGTCCACATTCGTATATACTTAATTTAAGTCTTTCCGTATCAAGTCTTGCAAATTTTCTACTAACGAAACGTGCAGCCCATAGCGTCGCGGGGAACGCCACTGCTGTCAACGCAAATAAAACAAATACACCGAAATACGGATGTTCTGTAATTACATGAGTCATGTTAATCCCTTTAATTTCATAAATTCTCTTTAAAAAACAAGCAAAGCTCGTTTTCAATTCCTCACACTGAAGTTCACCTTAGACTTAAGTTTTCACTTGCTTTTTCCAGTAGAGAAATTCCTTTAGAATATTAGCTTCATATTATCTAAAAGATGATTAAAAGATTTTGGGAGGACTCAGTCCTACCCATGATTACGCTTTGGTATGTAACAAGATGTAACGATGCATAAAGAAAATAGCGCTACAATATCAAATAAAATTATAATAACTATAAGGAACGGCAAGATGACTCTTGTAAAAAACCCTATGAATGTACTCTATTGGATCGCTATGGCAGGCTTACTTTTTTGGTTTGCCTACTCAAAAGGATGGATACTTGCCAACTTTGAATCCATAGATGCCAAACAAGCCATATATTTGCTGGAAAATGACGACAATGTTACACTTCTTGACGCAAGAACCATAGAAGAGTATAAAAGTGGTCATCTCAGAGATGCAACACTCATTCCCGTAGATGCACTGAGTCAAAATCTGGGTATGCTCAAGCAGGATAAAGATAAAAAGATCATTGTCTATTGTAGAACAGGAAGCAGAAGTGTTACTGCCTCACGCATATTAGAAGAGAACGGCTTTACCCCTCTTAATGTCAAAGGAGGGATCATCCAGTTGATCGGTGCAGGCGCTACACTTGTAAAATAACTGTCTATGCACCGCACTCTATACAGTACTGAATATGTTTGGGTGTCCTCTTATGACATACGCTGCACACTCTGTTTAACTCCTCTTGGCAAAAACCACAATAGTTTTTACTATAGTCCACCCTGTTTCTACAGTTTGGACATCTGCTTTGGTTATAGGCATCAATATAGAGTGTCTTTTCTTTCATCTCTTTTCTTAATTTTTCTCTCTTGGCCACACTTCTTTGTATAAAGAAAACAACCAAACCGATACTTACAATACCAAGAAACATCAAAAAGTAGTATCCCAAGAAGATAAAGCCGTATTGATATAAAAAAGTAATGATCTTCTCTAAAAACCTTTTGGGGATGATATGAAAGATCAAACGCAATACATCCATCAAGATAGGAAGTAGCGTAATGATAATGATATGGGAACTGATCAATGTAACAAGTTTATTTGGCACCGATACCTTTCTTACAGGACTTATAGAGAACCGATGGGCCAAGAGAGATAAAAGCAATAAAGGCAGGGTAAATTTTAATAAATACAAAAATGATATGAAGGGTTGCCAAAAGGCATAAGAATCATACTCTTTGTTGAATGTCTCTCTATTTGTGTTGACAAAATCAGCATACTCCTGGTAGCCTTTATAGGCGGATACTGCCTTGATCTCTTTGATCTGCTTATCAATACTCTTCTCTTTTTCAAGCAAAGTGTAGTATTTATCTCTGATCTTTTTATCTCTATCTTGCTGGGTAGAAGATATTTTTTCGAAAAGTGCAGTATTGTATCTTTTTTCAATGCTATTGATCTCAGAGAGCACATTTCGTTTGTCATTTCTTAAATTGTTTTTGAGTTCTTTGTTATTTTTAAATAGATCAGATAGTGCAAAAACAGCTATTTTCTCATAAAGCTCTGTACATAGCGGTGCCACTCTTTTGTCTATATAGGTTTGAACTTTTTTACCACTGTAGTATGCTGAATGGGTAGGAATATAAAATGATTCATATTCAGAAAAAGGGAATGTATCATAGATATATCCTCTTGTGGCACTGTTCCAGACACTCCTTTGGTATTCTGGATCAAAATGGTTCTTGCATTGGTAAGGGTACTTAACACTGACCGAGGGAGACATATCTTTTTCAGAGTCTATCCCCGTTAAAATGGTAACAAATAAAAAGATATCCAGTATAATGATCAACAGTATGGAAAATTTAGAAAAGGGTTCATTGTTGAACGTAAAAAGTGTTGATTTCGTTTTTGTCATGAATGATCTTATGTGAGAAAACATCTGAATCCTTTCGTTAAATCGTTAAAATCACACTTTAAAGCCCATACTCTTAGTGCCTTCAAAACTGCTTCCAAGCTCTTTCTCAATCTCTTCAAGGAAGTCCTGATTTCCAAACACACTCTCTTCACGTACAGCGACTTTATAGGCTGTGTTTTTAATGATAAGATTAATCTGACCACCTGTAAGTTCGTATTTGGCAAGCTCTGAGATATCAAATCCCTCTTCATAATCTGCATTTTCTGGAAGCATGAACTGCCAAAGTCTGAGACGCTGTTTTTTCCCTGGTTTTTTGAATTCGATCTTGTAATTGAAACGTCTTGAAAAAGCCTTGTCTATATTACCAAGCAAATTGGTGGTAGCGATGAGTATACCTTCAAATTTTTCTATCTGTTCGAGGAAGATATTCTGCATTTGGTTATGCATTTTATCTGCCGAACTTCCCGTACCTTCGCTTCTTGCACTCAAAAACTGATCTGCCTCATTAAGCAGTAAGATAGGATCTACTTTTGCTTTTTTACTTAACTCTTTAAAGTCATCAAATATCTTACGTACGTTCTTTTCGCTTTCCCCTACATACATAGAGAGGATCTTGGAACAGTCAAATGAGAGTATAGGGCGTTTGAGTGTTTTCGCCAGACTCATCGCTGTCATTGTTTTACCTGTTCCTGCAGCTCCATAAAAAATGATACGTGCATCAATGCCTTTACGTTTGTCTTTGATTCCCCATTCTCTGAGTTTCTTAAACACCTCTTTGTCAACCTGTTTGACAACATTCTCCAGTGTCTCTCTTGTTTTAGGATGCAGTACAACATCATCTAAGGTCGTTACCGGTTTCAAAAACTCGAAAAGTTCTTGTTCCTGTACCAGTGCATCCAACTTGAGTTTTATTACTTTTTTGCTTTTTGTAGGATGTATGATACGCTGCATTACCTCTTCTTGCAAATAAAAAGAACGGCTCACCCCACCGAACATGTTCAGTATCTCTTCATAATCGATGATATCCTCATTGATAAGTTTCGCACCATCTTCAAGCAAGGCACGGTTTTTTATCTTTTCATACTCATCAAAACTTATGAGCTCTATGAGTGTATTCATGTCTCTAAATTGTCCTTCTCCTCCACTGTACTCTTCTTTAAGTAACGCCAGAAAGATACGTTTTTCTTTCTCATCAAGTTCCTTTTCTTTAAAGAACTCTTCTACAACAATAGGTGTTTCTGTCATTTTCACACGTTCTTCTATACGTGTAGTCAAAAGTGTCAATTTATTTTTCAACCGTCCTATGCTCAGTGAATTATCTGCAAAACCTTGTTTAAATGTAGCTATTTGATGTAAAAGTGACACCATATCAAACTGATCTTGGAGATACTCCAAGTGGTCTGTGTAAGGTTTGACTTCCGGAAGGAAAATTTCCAATGACCCTTCTTCCAGCAGACGTAGTAAAGAGATACTTGGTGTCACAGAAGTACTGAGCAGTTCCAACGTAGATGCTTCATGTGCTTTAACCTGTCCGAAACTCACCTGGATCATCCATCCTAGGTCCAAAAGGTTTTTGATCAATCCAAGTTTTTGCAGATAGACATACCCCTCTGATGAAAAATTCTCTTGGAGTATCTCCAGTACAGAGACTTCTTCTAGTCCCCTCACGTAACGTTTACAGATATACTGTACCAAAGATGCCTCTTCTTTCGTACATTTCAAATGTTCAAAGATCAATGTTTTCTTCACATCTTTTGTTTCAATGAAGTCAATAAGGTATTTCAATGTGTGTTCCTCATAGTTAATAATTTGAGTATAACAAATATTTGCTATACTTTGAGTAATACATTCACATATAAAAAGGGGAGCAGGTGCGTACAGTCTTGTTGATGACTCTAACATGTTCTATAGTCATATCTGAACCTGTCTATGCAAGGGATAGTAAATAAGCGATGTTCCTGTTTAAAAATTTGTTTTTGAAACCTCTTTCTGTACCACTTACCGTCACTTCAAATAATGGCTTTCATCTCAGACCCGTTGCACAATTTGCTTCATTAGCCAAATCGTTCTCGTGTCAGATCACTGCAACCTTTAACAATAAGAATGTTAATACCAAGAGTGTTAATACTCTGCTTTCACTCTCTTTGGAAAAAGGAGATACCTTCACGTTGGTTGCTCAAGGCAAACAGGCAGATGAGGCACTCGAAGCACTGCAACAGCTTTTTGAAACACTGATGCAAGATGACAAAGAGATCAAACAGATCGAAAAAACTGCTTACAGTTATGAAGGTTTAGTCATAGAGGGAGAGATCATCTCTAAGGGTATTGCCATGGCTCCTGCCTACACTTACCGTACGACAGAGATACAGCATCAAAGTGAGATGGACTTTGGTACTGCGCTGTCTAGAAGTATAGGGGAACTGGAAACACTCTATCGCAACAAAGAAAAGGATGAAAATGCCGCTATCTACCTTGCACAAAAAGAACTTTTGATCTCTCTAGGCACACACTGTCACACTTTGAGGGAACTTGAAGTGAAAGTAGAAGAGGAAACCAAAAACCTTAGAGGTACAAAACTAGATGCGAAAAAAAGTGATTATCAAGATATACTCCAGCGTGTCAAAAAACATTTGGGGCTGGAGGTCAAAGTCACTTTCCCAGATAGACCTTTTATACTTTTGTGTAATGATCTGCTTCCCAGTGAGATCGACCAACTTCAGCAGACACAAGTAAAGGGTGTGATCTTAAAAGAGATTTCTATAAATTCACATACAGCCATTCTGCTCCGTGCTGCAGGTATTCCTTCTCTTGTTGCAGACACCCAAAGCCTTACTGAAAATGAGAAGATCATACTTGATACCCCTGCTGGTGTAGTTGTTCAGGATCCAAGCTCGGATGATTTCAAAAGAGCAAGAAAACGCAGATACGAAGATGAACAACAAAAAGAGCGTAGTAATACAAAACGTTTTGAACCTGCCATAACACAGAAAGGAAGACATATTAAAGTCTTTGCCAATGTTACAAACATACAAACCGCAGAAATAGCCAAAGAAGAGGGTGCTGAAGGGATAGGTCTCTTACGTTCCGAGTTTTTATTTACGGATATCAAACCTTCATTTGAAAAGCAATACAAAGCCTATCAAAAGATCTTTGAACTGTTTGATGACATTACCGTTCGTACACTCGATGTAGGAGGAGATAAACCCCTGTCCTATATACAAATACCTTCAGAAGAGAACCCTTTTTTAGGTATACGCGGTGTACGTCTCTTTAAGACTCATCCCGAACTCTTAGAAGAGCAACTGCATGCCATTTTTCTGGCTGCGGGAAATAAACCTATAAAGATCATGTTCCCTATGGTCAGTTCTGTTGAAGAGTTTAACCAAACAAAATCTTTTGCCCAAAATGTCGCTGAAAAATACCAGCTTGATATTTCACACCTTCGCTTTGGTATCATGATAGAAGTACCATCGGTACTTTTCTTGCTAGAATCATTTAATGATGTGGTGGACTTCTACTCCATCGGTACCAATGACCTTACTCAATACCTTTTTGCCATAGAGAGAACACACTCTACTCTCAAAGCAGATGAGCTCTCTCCTGCAGTATTTGCTGCGATTGAGACCATCCTTAATAAAGCGACAAAACCTGTGAGTATTTGTGGGGAGCTGGCCGGAAATAAAGATGCACTACCTAAACTTTTAGATCTAGGCATGGAAACGCTCAGTGTTACTCATAAATGCATAGCCCAAACAAAAGAGGAGATAAGAGATGTTTAATTTACTTCAGCGCATTGGTAAGGCACTGATGACCCCTATCGCAGTACTTCCTGTTGCTGCACTTTTACTTCGTTTAGGTTTTGGCGACATCTTTGATGGGCAGATTGCCCTGATCATGAAAAGTGCCGGAGATGCGATCTTTTCTCATCTTGATCTTCTTTTTGGGATAGGTATCGCCTATGGATTGGCAAAGAACAATGATGGTGCCGCAGCACTTTCAGGTGCAATCGGTGTACTCATCGCCAAAGCGGTCTATCTCAGTATAGACAAAGAGGTGAATATGGGTGTTTTTGTCGGTATTATCATCGGAGTCATTGCTGGTACCCTCTATAACCGTTATCATGCCATCAAACTGCCGGAATTTTTAGGCTTTTTTGGAGGGAAACGTTTTGTGCCCATTATCACTGCGATCTCTGCCATTGGGGTCGGTATACTTGCCGGATATTTCTGGCACTTCGCGCAAAGCGGTATCGATGCATTTTCAAATGCCATTATTGGCTTAAAAGAAACAGGTACCTTCATCTACGGTACACTCAACCGTCTGCTTATCCCTCTAGGACTGCACCATATACTCAACTCTGTGTTCTGGTTCCAGCTTGGAGAATATACCTATCTACAAGAGGGAGTACAGGTAGTGGCTAATGGAGATCTGCATCGTTTTTTTGCCGGTGATAAAACCGCAGGTATCTATATGTCAGGTTTCTATGTCGTCATGATGTTCGGTCTGCCTGCAATGGCCTATGCTATCTACCTCAACACCCCAAAACACTACCGTAAAAAAGTAGGTGCCATTTTGGCCGGTGTTGCCTTTACCTCATTTCTTACAGGTATCACAGAACCCCTGGAGTTCCTCTTCTTGTTCGTAGCCCCTCTGCTCTTTGTACTGCATACCCTGCTTACCGGTCTGGCACTTGCAGCAGCACAGATGTTGGACATTCATGCAGGATTCGGGTTCTCGGCCGGCTTCATAGATTATGTGATCAACTACAAACTAGCAACCAAACCACTGCTTATCCTCCCTCTAGGCGCAGTGTTTTCACTGATCTATTTTGTCACTTCCTACTACACGATTAAACTCTTTAAGCTCAATATCTTTGAAGAGATGATAGAAGACAAAACGATCGAATCGGATGAGGAAACAAAAGCATTCATTTCTGCTTTGGGAGGAGAAGACAATATTATTCATACCGATGCATGCATTACACGATTGCGTATGCAAGTACATGACAGTTCACTGCTTAAGGATGATGCCTTGATACGTTTAGGTGCAAAAGGGGTCATCCGTCCGGATAGACGTAGTGTCCAAGTGGTATTGGGGACGAAAGCAGAGGGTGTCGCAGAGAAGATCAAGGCATTCCTACATCGAGGCTAACTCTTTGTTAAGATTGTATTAGCCGTATATTAACTTATACGTATTATACTTATAACAAAAACTTCAGGATATATCTATGCGTACAGTCGTCTTGCTTTTCTTCTTTTTACTCCTGAGCGGCTGTTCTCTGATGAGCCCATATGTCCCAGGGGAGATCAATAAAGTCAATATTGTAGAGTATACACCCTACATGAAACACCACCGTGCATACTTTACAAGAAGCGAACTAGAAATGATCAAGGAGGATCAGAAATACCTCTATCTTTATGATAAAAAGAAGAAGGAGGTTGGCCTGCTACTTCATCGTAAAAACGGCTATATACTCTACAATCTCACCAAGCCAGAACAATCAGCACTTACACTACATGTGACTCCAAAAACAACCTATGCCCGTGTACTGAAAACTTTCAAGCATAAGGGATTTACCCCCGTAGATTCTTTAACCGATGTAGGGGTTATCGTATCTGTAGCACCCAGAAGATACAAAGGAATCAAAACACTTTTGGTTGATGTTCAAGACTATTCATCTCTTCAAGATCTCTACAAAAAGGCCATTCGGACCTATGATACAAACGGGATCAAAGACATTCAAACCAAACTGCCAAAACAGTTAGTCTATGAGTATTATAGACGCTACGAAAAGCGGGCCCGCACACGAAGACAATTAGTACAGCTGCAGATAATCGCTCAAAAGCTGCAGATAAAAACACAAGAAGAGATCTATACCTACTATTTGAAGGAGGCAGATCAAGATGCATTAACTGCGTATCTTTCACAAAAAGAGACAAGAGATTCACTCTCAAGCCGTCAGTACAGACTCTTAAAAAAAAGAAAAAAATTCTTACAAGAGGAAAAACTCTTCAATGAAGGATCGCTTGAAGATCTCATTGCTGCATACAAAAAAAATAAAAACCCAAATACAAAGAGCGTATCCTGTCACTGATAAAAGAGCAGCAGGAAAATAAATAGGCACTACTGCTATTTGGCAAAGATCACATTGTAAAGATTCAATTCGATCTTTGTTCCTTTATTTTTCTTACTTTGTATCTTGATCGGTATGGTCAATTCATCACACAGTTTTTTCACAATATGCAATCCTATCCCTATACCTCTATCTTGTTCTTTATAATATCGATCAAATACCCTCGAAGGGTGTTTAATACCTTTTCCCGTATCTTGTATGGTTAAGCTACTTCCTAGCAATACAATATCCACATCACCATTGACACTATTATATTTACCCGCATTGCTTAAAAGATTATCCAAAATACGGGTAAATGCATCTTTGTTTGTCTCCAAAGTCGTTTTGTCTATTGCTATTTTATAGCTCACATCAGGGTAGAGTACCTCAAAATAGTGTACACGATCCTGTACCAGCTCCTTCAATGAAAATCTTTCTGATTGTGCTGGAACTCCCTTGAGAAAGATACGTAGATTATCCTGTAATGAGAGTATACTTTGGATGTTATTTTCAAGTCTCTGTATTTTTTTGTTGTCTCCTATCTCTCTTTTAAATAGTTTTAAGTTGATAAGCATAGAACTCAAAGGGGTATTGAAATCATGAAGGATATCTTTTACGAACTCCTCATTGATACGAAGTGCTCTTTGCAACGGCATCAGTGCATAGATAGAGAAGAGAAGGGAGACAAATGCAGCGAAGACTGAGTAAAACAAGAACTTTCCATACAGTTTATTGGCCAACTTTCCAACCCTCTGTAGATAATTTTCTTGTGAGTACATCACTTTCATCAAATACTTTTCTGATGTCGGTACCTTGAAATAGCTATAAAAACCGCCATCCTGATACAGAATGTTTTCCTCTTTGTTTTCATCCTTATCCACAAAGTCTGTTGTCAGCCCTGCACACTGTAGGGTAAAGGCACAGAGTTTCATCTCTATATGAATCTTATCTTCTATCTCCACTTTTTTAATTTGATATTCATTCCAAAAATTAATCGCCAGTAAGACTTCCAAAAGTATCAGGAATATCAAAAAACTTTTGAGAAATGATTCTCGCTCATATCTTTTCAATCATATACCCCTTTCCGCGTATATTTTTGATCTCTATGCCTAACTTGTTCTTTAACTTTGCAAGATTTACACGCAGGGCATTGGCTGAAGGCTGTTCTAAAAAGTCCATCAATAGATAACTCTCTACAATTTTATTTTGTGATGTGATAAGTGCATGAAAAAGATTCTGCTGCACATCTCCCAGACCTATGGTCTGTCCAGATTTTTGCAACACTCTTGTGACCGGATTATACGTGATGTCCTTCAGACAAATCAGTTCATCCTCTTTTTGATATTTTCGTTTAATGCGTATCACTAGTTCTTCAGGATCAAAAGGTTTTTTGATATAGTCTTCCGCTCCTAAGGCAAAACCTTTGGAAATGGAGTTGATATCCGTGAGGGCCGTGATGTAAATAGCAGGGGTTTCATCTCCTGCATCTTTGAGTTCCGAGAGCACATCAAACCCATCGACCTCAGGTACATTTACATCTAAAATGTACAGGTCATACGTATGGTTAAACGTAAGGTCAAATACTTCAGGTCCTCGATGTGCCACATCTATAGTATAGCCTTCAAGTTCCAAGAACTCTTTCAGGCTATCGCATAGGATCTGGTCATCTTCAAGTAATAGTATTCTCATAATATTAGAGTATACTACCAGTAATATTAATTAAATATTATATGAAATTATTTCTTTTTCTTAGGCATTTTAAGCACGATAAGAAATGCGACCAAGATCAACCCGTAGATCACATAATAATAGATATTGTCACTCATAGGCATTAGTTGACCTCCATGATGATATCTTGGCTTTTGACGATATTCAATCGTTTGTCGATACTTTTCACATCACTTTCCTCAGCAATGATCACAGGTGTGATGATGTCTTTGGCATGCTCACGAACGTAGGATAGATCGACACTAATGATAGGGTCTCCTGCCTTGACCTCGTCTCCTTCATTCGCGAGGCGTTCAAAACCTTTGCCCCCAAGTGTCACAGTCTCCAAACCGATGTGGACCATGACCTCCAGATCTTTTGTACTTTTAATGCTATAGGCATGGTTGGTAGAAAATATTTTTGTGATCTTCCCATCTATGGGTGCAGTAAACACATCTGACATAGGTATGATCGCTACACCATCTCCTACTAGTTTTTGTGAAAATACCTCATCCTTCACACTTTCCAGTGCTACGACCTGTCCATCTACAGGTGCCTTGATCTCTCTTACTTTGCGCTTTAAAAATCCGAACATCGACCTACCTTCTATACTTTACTTCACCATTCACTATGGTTGATATGATACTGAAATTTTCATCAAAGATGACTATATCCGCATCATAGCCTTCCCGCAGTACCCCTTTAAGTATACCCAGTTTTGCTGCCGGTATCTTTGTCACAGCATTGACAATTTCAACAAGTTCCATTGAGGTATGTTTACTCATATTTGACAATGCTTCATTCATTTTCAGTATAGAACCAGCAAGTGTCCCATCTTCAAGTACTGCTTTGCCTCCATCTACCTCGACACGCTGTCCACCCAGATCATAGATGCCACATTTCATACATCCCGCCCGCATCGCATCGGTGATAAGTATCAGCTTCTCTTTTTTGATCTTCTGTACCAGTTCAAGCGTAGTAGGATGTGTATGTACCAAATCAGCGATAATGTCACAGGTCACATCCGAGTCAAAGACCGCGCCTACGATCCCGGGTTTTCTGTGATGATAGGGGTTCATAGCATTGAACAGATGTGTTGCATGAGAAATCCCCCAGGTAAAACTCTCCTGCGCTGCTTCATAGCTGGCATCAGAATGTCCGATACTTAAAATAATATGCGGATACTCTTTTGCCACAAGCTTGATAAAATCTTCACCTCCCTCTACTTCGGGTGCCAATGTGATCATTTTGATCTCTTCCATATAGTTTTTTATCAGTGCCATGTTCGCTGGTTGGACATAGGCTTTGTCCTGTGCACCATGTTTGGAAGCATTAATAAAAGGTCCCTCAAGATGGATACCCAGTATATTCGCCCCTGTGACTTTACTGGCATGTCGTTGAATGTTTTGTAATGCCTTGTCAATCGCTTTAACTGACATGGTCATCGTGGTAGCCAAAAAAGAAGTAGTTCCCGTATGAAGCAACGTAGTCGAAAGTGTTTCAAGAGCAGTTGGCGTAGCGTCCATCACATCACTCCCGCCACTCCCATGTATATGCAGATCGATAAATCCTGCACTCACATAAGCACCCTTTGCATCAATCGTCTCAATGCCTTCCAAGTCTGTCCCCTCTGTAATGTTGACAATCTTGTTGTCAAACAGAAGCGTCTTACCCTCTACGATCTCATCATTGATAAGAAGTTTTGCATTTGTGATCGCTTTCATCTGTTTGTCACACTTCATCCCTAAGATGTTCTTTGAGCACACGTTTTAGTACTTTACCCGTAGCATTTTTCGGCAATGTTGGTATTACATGCGTCTGTTTTGGTATTTTATAGTTGGCAAGATGCTCTCTCATATATGTTTTTAAGGCAACTTCATCAAGATTCTCTATCCCCTCTTCAAGTTCCACATAGGCAACAGGCACTTCGCCGCTCTTTTCATCATGAATACCTATGACAGCAGATGCGGATATCCCCTCAAATCTGTCTATGACCTCTTCTACCTCACGAGGATAGATATTGATACCTTTTGAGATAATAAGATCTTTTTTTCTATCTACGATGAACAAAAAATCTTCATCATCCATATATCCCACATCACCTGTAAGCAACCAACCATTGATGATCGTCTCTTCTGTTGCAGTGGGACGGTTAAGATACCCTTGCATGACATTGTCACCTTTTACAATAATATCTCCTATGGCACCACGATGCACTTCATTCAACTCATGATCTACGATCTTGATCTGATAGCCATATAAAGCTGTACCTACAGATCCTGCCTTTTGTTTTTTCAGCGTATTCATACACACTGCAGGACTTGCTTCGCTAAGGCCATACCCCTCAAGCAGTGTAGCTCTTTTAAACTTTTTTGCCATCGCATCCAGTGTTTTAGCCTGTAGGGCAGCGGCTCCGGAAATAAATGCCCGTATATTATTGAACCAAATAAAATACCATGGGAGTTTAGCCTTTGCCAATGCATTATAGACATCAGGGATACCAAAGAAAAGTGTCACCCGTTTTAACAGTGTCTGTTTAAAGATATTAGAGAAAGGTTGGATCGATTTGATGATCACGATACTCATGCCTACATACATAGGGAGCATCACAGCGATTGAAAAGGTAAAAGAGTGGAACATGGGAAGAAATACGATCCCTCTGTCTCTGGGTTTCACATTAATGTGCTTCATACCAGAACTTCCGTTTGAAAAAATATTCTTATGGCTCAACATCGCACCTTTGGGTTTACCAGTCGTTCCAGAAGTATAGATGATCACTGCTGTATCTTCCAAGGCGGTATCGGTATGGGCAACAGACAGGTCTGTTTTTAATGCTTCTTCAAACGTGTAATGTTGTTCTCCCTGAACACTCTTATCCCCTTCCCAAATAATACAGTTACACAAGTTGATCGCTTTGCTGCTGTTGACAACTTTCTCGTGTATAGCAGAGGCGACAAGTACGGAAGCCCCACTGTCCTCTAGAATATAACTCAGTTCATCTTCTTTTAAAAAGGTGTTGACAGGGACAACAATAGCCCCCAGTTTTGAAGCAGCAAAGATCGTATAGACGAACTCAGGAGAGTTACGTAAAAAAAATGCGATCTTATCACCTTTTTTAACGCCTTTATCCGATAAAAATCCTGCCAGATTATCTACTGCTTCTAATATCTCTGTATAAGTGATCTTCTCATCATCCACAAATAGCGCGACTTTTTTTCCCCGTTTTTTAGCCTGATAGGCAATAAGTTCATAAAAGTTGTTAAACTTGTAGTCCATCTTAGTACTCGTATGCCACGCCTACAGTTGTTAAGAATGCTCCACCTTCATGAAAGGTACCCAAACCCTTGATAGAACGTGATTCTTTACTGTCATATAAGAATGCAGCACCCAAAGAAAGGTCTTCTGATTGTTGATAGCGGAATCCCATAGAGAAGACCTTAGCATCACTGTCTGGCAGTTCAAACCCTATGGTTTCTTCTGGTACAGGTGTCTCATCGATAGCAAACCCCATCATCGCTGTGATCTTGTTAGCCATTTCAATCGTCGCACCCACCCTAAAGGTATTGGTATCTTTCCAATCTTTTGCGATCGGATCATCAAAGGGGGCAAGGACTATACCTGTTCCTGTATATTCAAAATCCAAAGCTTTATATTCTGACCAAAATGTTCTTTCATAATTAAACTCTAATGTAAATGTATCATTCCATGTTTTAGACACAGCCAGATTAAGTGCCGCAGGTAATGGAACAGATACACTTGCATCATCATGATATAATTGATCACCCCCGCCATATAATGTAGCTGTACCCTCTTCATCTAAATCAATATTAGATCGATACGTTACAGCTAGATTAATATCTGAAGTCGGCTTATACGCCAGTGCTAAATTATAACCTAATTCAAACGTATCACCTTCCATATCACGTGCTATATCCGCTAGAGCAAGCTGTTGATTATATGCATCGGCAGAATTACTTTGCACCACCCCTTCGCTATAAATCAATCTTACACCACCACCAACACTAAAATGATCAGAAACTTTATAAGAAATACTTGGATTTAATTCTATGACTTTTAAAGTAAACTCTTCTGCGATTGCTTTTTGTACCGGAGTCGTCCACCTTTTAGTCAAGCCTCCTGGTACCACTAAGCTCACACCCCATCTAAAATCACCCATAGCTTCAGAAACATAATGCAAAAATGGAATAGGAATATCTTCTACTTCTGATTCACCTGAATATGCGGGTAGACTTTGGAACTCATTTGATGGAAGATGTGCCAAAGTAATACCGCCCTCTACATAACGTTTACCTCCATCCATAAAAGCCATATTTGCAGGGTTAAAATATGCTGTATCAGCACCACTGGTATGTGCAACGTATGCTGCACTAAGTGCCATTGAATTGAGTGATTGTTCAGGGATCTTGTATCCTCCGGCCATGACGACTGAACTTGTGATCGTACTTAGTGCTAAACCTCTTACTATTCTATCCATCATTCTTCCTTCTATTGCAACTTTAATCTTCTATCAAAGTATACAATGCATTAATCTCCTGCGCCCAGATCGACTCATCGATCGTTTCTAAGACAAGGGGTATATCATCCATACGCGAGTCATTCATGATGAATTTAAAAGCATCCCATCCGATCTCTCCCTGACCTAACGAATCGTGCCTATCAACCCTTGAACCCAACTTTGGTTTAGAGTCATTGATATGCATACCCATGAGATACTCTCTTCCTACTACTTTATCAAAAGCGTTCCATGTTTCATCATAGGTTTCCTTGGTACGAATATCATATCCTGCTGTAAACATATGACAGGTATCGATACAAACACCTACACGTCTTTTATCCTCTACCTTATCTATGATATGTGCCAAATGTTCAAACTTATACCCAAGATTAGATCCCTGACCTGCCGTATTTTCTATGACCAGTTTTACATTGGAATCTTTGGTCGCTTCTATGGCTCTATTTAATGATTCTGCTATGACATCAAGACACTGCAACTCTGCATGTATGAGCTTGTCATGATACTCGGGGTCTTTTTTAGGGATCTTTGTCAAATGAGAACCTGGGTGGAAGTTAAGCCTGTCAAGTCCTAAAATACGGCAACGTTCCAACTCATCAATAAAGGCTTCTCTAGATTTCTCAAGTTTTTCTACTTCCGGGTGCCCCAGATTGATGAGGTATGAGTCATGCGGTAAAATATGTTTCGGCAGTATCCCGGATTTTTCAAGATTTTGATGAAATGCATCAATGGTTTTTGTTTCTAACGGTTTCGCAACCCACTGTCTTTGATTTTTCGTAAAAAGTGCAAATGCTTTGGCCCCTATAGCCATAGCATTTAACGGTGCATTATCCACACCTCCACTTGCACTTACATGTGCTCCGACAAATTTTGTCATCTTTGTACCTTAATATTGTTTTTTCACTTGTATAAGTATAGAATTGATTGTATCACGGAAAATAATCTGCTGGTTTAAAACACTATAATCGATGTTATATTTATCCTTTTTTACGATCTTCTGTGTAAACCCGTCACCCTTTTTTTCTAGTCCCATCCCATGAACCAGAGCTCTTCCTCTGAATATATTTTCCAATAAGTCTTCCGGGTACATTGCACTTAAGACTTTTTGGTTGAAATCACGTTTTCCCATACACTCTAGCAGACTCATACATACCGAAGTTTCAGATATTTCCAGGGACATCAATGCCTGTCCGGTACCATAGATCTCTATTTTGATCTCTTCCTCATTCTCATAGATGAACCCCATATCGGCATACTTGAAAGTAGGTGTTTTGAACATGATATAGGCAGAATTTTGCTGCACATACTCTTTAGATGCACAGGCACTCAAAAGAAAACCCATGATAAAAATCGAAAATGTTCTTTTAAAATTCATCTTTTTTCCTTATTTTAGATAAATTATACACTATCTTAAGAGATTTTTAAGCACCCTATCTATATAATGCCATCCACAAGTTACAGATGGCCCCATCGTCTAGCGGTTAGGATCCATGGTTTTCATCCATGTTACCGGAGTTCGAGTCTCCGTGGGGTCACCATTTTTAACTTGTAACAACTCAATATAATGTGGCCCCATCGTCTAGCGGTTAGGATCCATGGTTTTCATCCATGTTACCGGAGTTCGAGTCTCCGTGGGGTCACCATCTATTCACACTATTATCTTCAATTTTATGCAAATCCTGTTCTCATACAAATTACATAGAGCCTTGATATCTCTCTAGACCTCTTACATCATCAAAAGCATTCAGGGTTTTCTTATTTTTAGCTTCTAAGAAGAGGGTTTCAAACGCGTCATCCTGTACAGGTTCTGAGAAATAATACCCCTGTAAAATATCGCATTTTTGATCTACAATGAACTTGCGCTGCTCTTCGTTCTCAATCCCCTCTGCAACGATCTTCAACTTGAGATTTTTAGCTATCGTAAAGATCGTTTCAACAAAGCATTTATCTTCCTCATCTTCAAGATGGTGTAATTCAGAGATGAATGACTTGTCGATCTTGATCTCATTGATAGGTAACTGTCGAAGATAACTTAAAGAGGAGTACCCTGTTCCAAAGTCATCCATTGAAAAACGAATACCGTAATTTTGAAGGACCTTCATGTTTCTGATCAGTTTTGTGATATCTTCTGCAACAGAGGTCTCTGTGATCTCAAAGATGATCTTTGACCGTTGTGCCTTGGTAAGATAGGTGTCACAAAGATATTTCACATCATTGATAAATTGATAATGAAAGAGTTGCCTCATACTGACGTTAATAGACATTTGTTCTAACACAATACCCTTTTCATCCCACTTTTTAAATGTGATAAAGGCCTCTTTTAATATATAATATCCCAACTCTATGATGAATCCTGTTTTTTCAGAGATTGGTATAAACTCAGTCGGGCTCACCTCTCCCAATGTTTCATTATCCCAGCGGGAAAGCACTTCACAACCGATAATTTCATTCTCAGGGCTGTACTGTGGTTGGTAGGTCAATGTTATTTCATTCCTTTGAAGTGAGAAATGTAACAAGCGTTCTATTTCAAGTTTCCATTCGACATGTTTTGCAAGTGTATCATTGAAGAAGATAATGCCATTCCTTCCCTTTCCTTTAGCCTCATACATGGCGATATCCGCTTCTTTGATAAAATTACTGGCTTCCATTTTGGGATCACTAATAATACTCACACCGATACTGGCACTGATGTATAAAGAATGCTCTTCAATATGGTAACTTTCTCTGATCGATGTCAGTAACTCCTCGGCAAACTGAGATGCATTATGAAGACACTCCTGTTCCGTTGCAAATGAAGTACTGAGAATACAAAACTCATCTCCGCCCAGACGGGATACAAAATTTTGATGCTTTTTACTAAGCACGCGCATACGGTCTGCTGCTTGACAAAGCAACACATCCCCGATATCATGGCCCAAAGTATCATTAATAGTCTTAAAATGATCAAGATCGATCAATAACAGATAAATATGCTGATGATCATGTTTTTGGCTTTTCATGGCGTCATTAAGCAGTTCGATAAAATAGCGTCTATTCCCCAGTGTCGTTAAAGCATCATGATAGGCCTGGAATTGACTTTTAATAAGATAATTAAAGGTATTGTGCGCAGCATAGAGCAAAACACCACCTAAAACGATGGTAAAAAATGCCAATAGATAACTGTAGAACTCACTTACAAAGATAAAATAGAGGGTCAAAGGCAGCATAAGCGTGACCAAAGTAAACACAGCCAGCTTTTTTTGTGAGGCCAAAATGGTCGCAGAGACAACAGTAACCCCCAATTGTGTTGCTATGGCCACATAATGTAACTCTATATCACTACGTGATGTATATATCAGAAACATAATCGTCCAAACAGAGAAATAACTGAATAAAAAGTATCTCAGTTGCCCAAGCCACTGTTCTTTTTGTTGCATATTAAGATCATTCTCTAAAAAGCTCCTATGTAATCTATATCCCCAAAAAGAGAGTAACAGTACAAAACAAAACCATAAAAGTTCAGGAAACAAAGAAGAAGAATAGAGCCATCCGATATAAAGATAGCCTATACCGGTACCGGCAAATAATGCGATCACCACAAGTATCTGTTTGTGCATAAAATCATAAAAGTGCATATTGTCGAGCATAGCATACCTTGAAATCGTTCTGTATGAGTTTTTATACTGATTGTGTGACCTGGCGATCTTTTCATCCACATCTATAAATAGAGTATGCAAGACCCATGGCTTTCTGGCCCCGTCTCACGACAGGTGTAGCTTTTTTACAAAAGTATCATATATTATAAATCATTTACATTAAACTAATATGATAATTCTAAACATAATACATTATATTTACTTATGTTACTTTTTTCAGTAGTAAAAATGTTACAATCATTGAATGTATAATCCATTTTAGCCGATGTATAGCTGGCTGGATAGATCGTATTGGTTATTTAAATGAAGTTTGGTGGAGCATAACGGGATCGAACCGATGACCTCTTCGCTGCCAGCGAAGCGCTCTCCCAGCTGAGCTAATGCCCCAAAGATGTGAAACATAGGATTCTAGCACAAGATAGATATATTTTTACCTATCTTGTAAATTTTTTACGAACGTTCTGTGATTTCAAGCAGATGGTACCCAAATTGTGTTTTTACCGGACCGTGTACGACACCTACCTCATCATTAAACACGACTCTGTCGAACTCCGGTACCATTTGTCCCTGACCAAATCTTCCCAGTTCTCCACCTCTTGCGCCTGAAGGACACGTGGAATTCTGCTTCGCTGCTTCTTCAAAGGTAATCTCCCCTGCATTTATCTTCTCTTTGAGTTCCCTACAGAGTGCTTCGTCATTGACCAATATGTGTCTTGCTGATGCTGTTGCCATTATTATCTCCTTGCTTTTGATTAAATCTGCATCGTTTATATACTATTTGTCCTTGATTTCAAGTAAAATGATCATATCCCCGCTTCAAAAGCAACCAATTCACCTTTTTTCAATCTAGGTATGATATCGGTTCTTATCTTGCGTATGAGAAAACTCTTTTTTTCAAACGGTATCTGTTGTGAACTTGCGATACTTTTTAATTTCAGATCATAATGCTTGATGAGAAAATTGCGCAGTACACTGTTGAGTTCTTCTTCATTCATGACTTCCAGACTATCATCTACACTGAGCCCTACCAGTCCGGGATGTTCACTCTCTCCATTGATAAGTGCCGTAAACAGTTCGGCATAGGTACCGAACATCTCTATATCCATGACACTGAGCACATTATCTATAAGGTTTGGATTTTCAATGAGTGTCTTTAAGATGCTCAAGTGCGCCACATCATCCATTTTTTGTGTAAAACTCTCTCTTGCTCTGGCTACATTGGTCTCTTTACCAAAAAGTGAAGGGGCTATGCCCACCAATGTCGCTGCCATAGGAATGTACGCGTCTTTGATGATCTGGCTAAGTGTATCAAGATACTGTTTCACTGCACCAAAAGCGGCTTCTTTTGCTCTAGGATCATTTAAATTATACATCGAAACGATCATCTCCAGTACAAAAGGGATCAACGGTTTGGCATTACGAAGCAGCTTCGCTACGGTCTCACTCTGCCCTTTGGCTATGAGATCCGCAGGGTCCTGTCCATCAGGAAAGAGTACGACCCCACCGTCAAAACCTGCCACTGACAACATCTGGGCCGCTTTCAGTGCTGCTGCCACACCTGCTTTGTCACCATCATAGGCCAGGATCACTTTTGGATCTCCTTTACGCAGTAGAGGCAAATGCTCAGGTGTCAGTGCTGTCCCCATCCCGGCGACCGCTTCTTTAAAACCTGCCTGATGGAACATCACAACATCCAAATACCCCTCACATACAATGATCTTTTTATTCTTATAGATACTCTCTTTTGCCAAGTGATACCCATAAAGGAGTCTCGACTTATTAAACAATTTCGTTTGAGGGGAGTTAATGTACTTTGCAGGATGGTTCGAAATGGTCCTGCCACCAAATCCTACCAAAGAGCCACTTGTAGAATAGATAGGGAAAGTGATCCTTTCCACCAAACGTGCATAGTAACCACTGCCGTTTTCATTTTGGGCGATGATCCCTGCCTCAGCTGCTTTAGGTAAAGGAAGCAGAGCCCTTTGTAGAAACTGCATCACTTCCCCTCCGCTTGGCACATACCCTATCTCAAACGTTTCAATGGAGTTTTGGGATATTCCCCTGTCAAGCAGATACTTCATCGCTGTTTCATTATGATTGAGATTTTTCACATACCACTGACCTACGGCTTCAAGTACACGTTTTGCATCAGAATAGTCCGAGCTCCCTTTGGTATAGGTCAACGAAAAGTTATGCATAGAAGCAAGCTTCTCTATCGCTTCAGGATAGGAAAGTTTTTCTAACTCCATCACAAATTTAATGCTGTCTCCCCCTACACCACAACCAAAACAGTGGTAGATCTGTTTACTTGGACTGACAACAAAAGAAGGGGTTTTTTCTCCATGAAAAGGACAGTTTGCTTTGTAGTTCGCTCCGGCTTTACGTAACTCTATATAGCTACCGATCACATCTACAATGTCAATACTGTTCTTTAAGGATTCTATCGAGGCATTATCTATCATTCTAAAATTATATCTAATTAGATATAATTTAAGGACGTAAACAGAGTAAAGCGCCTATAACTGGTGATTTGAATCTTTTCTTCATTGCTCTGTTTCTCATAAGGATTATTTTGGAACATATATTACCTGCGTATAATGACCCTCTTTTCAGCATTATGCTTATTGTGGTGATCTCTCTTATCATTGCACTCGTTACCTATGGCTGGGGGTTGCATAAACAGCAAAAAGAGGAAGGGAACCTGCTCAAGTTCTTAGAAAAGTTTGACACTGCCGAGTGTGCGTTGGAAACAGCGGACATGCCTTTTGAACCGCATATGCTTAAACCACTTACCATTCTGGCAAAAGCATTTGAAAATGCCGGAGAGTACCACAAAGCCATTAGTATCTATCTTTTCCTTATTAAAAACATTACCCACGATTCAGGGAAAATAGAACTGATGGAACGTCTGGGCAGTACCTATCTTCATGCAGGATTTCTAGAACGGTCCCAGTCCATTTACACAGAAGTTTTACGCAAGAAACCTCGTAATATTCAAGCCCTTTATGAACTGGGGATCGTGTATGAGATCATGCAAAAATATGATAAAGCCAAAGAGGTCCTAGGCCCTCTGAATATGTTAGGAGAAGAGACAACATCACTGGAACAATTCCTGGATCTCTCAGAGCTCCTTGCAAATAAGACCTTAGCCATACCAGAGAAAGTGGAGAGACTCAAACAGCTATTAAACGAGGAGCCAAGTCTCTATAGACACATCATCAAAGCGCTTTTAATGCTTGATACAAAAAGTGCCTGGGAGAGCATTGATCCTGAACGTATCATGGAGATTCTTGACATCCTTTGGTTCTTACCAAATTCACAACTCGATTTAGATATAATCACATCAAATAAACAGCTGAAAACACTTTATTATGCGAAAGGTTATTTGCAAAAACCTGAAAAACAAAGTGGTATTTTCAGTGTAGATATGTTAGCCACTGCAAGAGAAAATGGGTTTGAAGAGGGAGATCTGGTTTTCTCCTACCTCTGTAAAAAATGTAAACAGAGTTTCCCTGTCTCTTTCAAGCGCTGTCCGAATTGTATGGCGATAAATACGGTTAAAGTTGAGGAAAAAATTGCAAAATCAAGTCCGAAAACAGATTACTCTTTACTCTGATGGTTCCAGTCTGGGAAATCCCGGACCTGGTGGTTACGGAGGTATCTTGGAATTTAAGGGGGTCCGTAAAGAGTACTTTGGCGGAGATGCGCATACCACCAACAACCGCATGGAACTTCAAGCTGTCATAGAGGGTCTGAAGCTTCTTAAAGAGCCTTGTGATGTAGAGATCATCTCTGACAGTTCCTATGTGATCAAAGCTATCAATGAATGGTTGGATGGCTGGGTACGCAAGAACTTTTCCAAAGTGAAGAATGTAGACCTATGGAAAGAGTATCTTGAAATATCAAGCCCGCACACTATACGCGGTACATGGGTCAGAGGGCACAATGGCCATCCTGAAAATGAACGTTGCGACGAACTGGCACGTAACGAAGCAGAAAGAATAAAATTAACACTATAGGAGAAATTTATGAATGATTACAGTCAACTGGAAGAACGACTGAACTATACATTTAAAAATAAGCAATTGATTATTGAGGCTCTAACCCATAAGAGTTATAAAAAGCCTTACAATAATGAGCGGCTTGAATTTTTAGGAGATGCCGTACTTGACCTCATTGTAGGAGAGTACCTTTTTTCCAAATTCCCCAATTCAAATGAAGGTATTCTCTCAAAGATCCGTGCTTCACTTGTCAATGAAAGCGGTTTTACCTTGTTAGCAAGAAAACTCGATCTTGGTTCCTATATCTACCTTTCACTGGCAGAAGAGAACAACAATGGTCGTAACAAACCTTCATTGCTTTCCAACGCCTTTGAAGCGATCATCGGTGCGATCTACCTTGAAGCCGGTTTAGCTACGGCCAAAGAGATCTCTATCAAACTCTTAGAAGAGAGTCACCCCAAAATCGACCTTGACTCTCTCTCAAAAGATTACAAAACCGCTTTACAGGAACTCACACAGGCAACCCACGGCGTGACACCTAACTATACGCTTTTAGACTCTTCAGGCCCAGACCATAAAAAAGAGTTCGTGATCGCAGTCACACTTGATGACAAAACCATTGCTACAGCAAAAGGTAAAAGTAAAAAAGAAGCTCAGCAAAAAGCAGCGGAACTTGCATTAAAGGAATTAAAAGCATGAACACCTTTGGAAAAAAACTGACCCTCACTACCTTTGGTGAATCCCACGGTAAAGCGCTTGGGTGTATACTTGATGGTGTACCTGCCGGACTTAAGATCGATGAAGCATTCATACAGAGTGAACTTGACAGACGAAAACCCGGAAAATCAAAACTGGAAACAGGACGTAAAGAGGCAGACAAAGTAGAGATCCTTTCTGGAACATTCGAAGGGGTGAGTACAGGGACCCCTATCGCCATGATCATCTTCAACACCAACCAAAAATCCAAAGATTATGAAAATGTGAAAGATCTCTTTCGTCCAGGACATGCAGATTTTACTTACTTTCATAAATATGGTCTGAGAGACTACCGTGGTGGAGGAAGAAGTTCGGCAAGAGAGACCGCTGCACGTGTAGCAGGCGGTGCCATAGCAAAACTGATGCTCAAGGAACTGGGGGTCTCGATACAGAGCGGCCTTTGTGAAGTCGATGGTATCAAAGGAAGCGTTCAGGATTTTGAATATGCAAAAAATTCCAAGATGTACGCCCTTGATCCTACCAAGGAAGCGGCACAGGAAGCTGCGATCTTAGCAGCAAAAGAGAATCATGACTCTGTGGGTGGTGTGGTCCTTACGACTGCCACAGGGGTGCCTATAGGATTGGGTGAGCCACTCTACTACAAACTCGATGCCATACTTGCAGAGGCAATGATGGGCATCAATGCAGCCAAAGCGGTGGAGATAGGGGACGGTGTTGCCAGTACCCATCTCAAAGGAAGTGAGAACAATGATGAGATCACACTCAATGGATTTACTTCTAATCACTCCGGCGGTATGCTTGGGGGTATCTCCAATGGGGATACGATCGTGGTGAAGACACACTTCAAACCAACACCTTCTATTTTTCAAGAACAGCAAACGATCACGACCCACAATGAAGAGGTGAAATGCAACCTCAAAGGAAGACACGATCCATGTGTTGCTATCAGAGGGGCAGTGGTATGTGAAGCGATGATGGCACTGACATTAGCAGATATGACGTTGCTGAACATGGGTAAAAAAATGGATCACCTTACGGCCATTTATCAAGCTTAAAAAGAGTCCTGTCAACTTTTAAAACAGTGCAGGTTCATCCAACCCTTTCACTCTAAACGTTTTACGATGCATTTCGCATCGGTCATATTTGAGTAAAGCCTCAATGTGTGCTTTGGTCCCATAGCCTTTATGTTTCTCAAAGCCGTATTGGGGATATTTTTTTGCCATCTCTATCATCTCTCTGTCATGTGTGACTTTTGCCAAAATACTTGCTGCACTCACTTCAGCTACTTTCGTATCTGCCTTGACCATCGTGCTAATATTTGGAACTCCAAAACTGCTGTTCCCGTCAAAAAGATACGCTGCGTCAGCCAAATGCTTCTGTATACTTTGTAAACCTGACTGTAAACACTTGGAGATACCCATCTCATCGACCTCTTTGGCCGAAAAAGTGACGATATGATACGCTGAATTTTCGATCACGATCGGGTAAAGTGCCTCACGCCTTTTTTCTGTCAGTTTCTTGGAATCCATCAATCCCTCAATAGGATTTTTCAACACCACCCCAGCTATCACCAATGAACCGGCCAAAGGACCACGGCCAGCTTCATCTATCCCGCATAATGGTTTAGAGGTCATCATTCAAAAGAGTCAAAAACTCTTCCCCGTATCGTTCAAATTTCACTTCCCCGATCCCGTGTACTTCGAGCATCGCCTCTTTATCCTTCGGTACCTTCATACTCAAATCTTTTAACGTTTTATCTGAAAACACGATATACGGAGGGATACCTTTTTCTGAAGCGATACGTGTACGCAGATCTCTAAGCTTGTCATACACTTCCACATCGTAATCATCAAAATAGGTCACACGTTTTTTAACCTCAGATTTTTGTACCGTCAATCTCTCTTTTTTCAGTTCTATCTGGTGTGCACCTTTGATCACTTCTATACCAAAAGCTGTCAACCGATAAACCTTGAACTCGCCTATCTCCACAGCATTCAACTCTAACAGCTTGTCACCTATTGTCAACCATTGTGATTTACTGTATTCATCACCTATGCCATAAACAGAAAGGGTATCATGCCCATTTTGGAGTACCCTCTGCTCTTTACTCCCTTTCAATACATCTATTACATAGTGTAAACCAAACTTCTGATCTGTACGTAAGATGGTAGAGAGCAGCATACGTGCTGCTGTGGTGATGTCTACCTTCTCACTTGCTGGTGCTGCACAGTTGTCACATTTGTCTCCACATTCATCTATACGGTCATCAAAATAGGCAGCGATACTCTGATGCCTACAGTTTTCAGAATTGGCAAAACGGACCATACTGTCCAGCTTGTTGAATGCATGTTGTTTGTAAGGTGTTTCGGGAAGATCTTCTATGAACATTTTTTGCTGTACGATATCCTGTGCCGAAAAGAGCAGAAGTGTTTCAGATGCCAATCCATCCCTTCCTGCACGTCCAATCTCCTGATAATAGTTTTCCAATGTCTTTGGCATGGTCATATGTACCACAAAACGGATGTTACTCTTGTCAATCCCCATACCAAAAGCGATCGTTGCTACCACTATCTGCACCCTGTCAGCTACAAAATCCGCATAAGTCCGGTTCTTCTCTTCAGTAGGGAGTCCAGCATGATATGCTCTAGCTTCTATGCCTTTACTTTGCAAAAAATGTGCGACAGCCTCTGTAGACTTTCTTGAAAGTGTATAGATGATACCGGACTCATCTGTATGCAGTTTCAAAAACTCCATTAACTGTGCTCTACCATCTTTGATACGGTGTCGCGCATGAATGGTCAAATTTTCACGGAAGAGTGAACCCCTCACACGTTTAGGATCCTGTAAACCAAGATTGCTGGCAATATCACTTTCCACCGCATGGGTTGCGGTGGCTGTAAATGCTGCGATAGGTGTCGTGGCAAACTGTTCTTTCAGTAACGACAGACGCCTATAGTTCTCTCTAAACTCATGCCCCCACTCACTCACACAGTGTGCCTCATCGATAACGAAAAAGTTGATCGGAAGCTGATGCAACAGGTTTAAAAAGTACGCATTGGTAAGGCGTTCAGGTGCCACATAAAGCAATTTTATCTCACCTGCTCTCAAACGTGTTTCTATCTGCTGACTCTCTTCCAGGTCTTGCATCGAAGAGAGCATCTCTGCAGCGATACCATTTTCCTTCAGTGCGACTACCTGATCATGCATCAATGCGAGCAATGGTGACACCACCACGGTAATGCCTTCCATCAACAGTGTAGGGAGCTGATAACAAAGCGACTTCCCACCACCCGTAGGGAGTATCATCAATACATCTTGTTTTGCCAAGATAGCATCAACGACCTCTTCCTGCAAAGGTCTAAATGAGCTGTGTCCAAAATAGTGTTCAAGGGTTTCTAATTTATTCATACAAGAAGTGTAGCCTTTCTAAGCTCAAAGAGAATTATAATATGTCAAATTGTCATGTTTTTAGGAGAACTTGTACCCTACTCCCCAGACAGGATGAAAATAATTCTGCTCATTTTTGGGGTCAATTTTGTTTTTGAGCCGGTTAATTGCCACATTCACCGCATTGTCATTGACGCCTTCTCCATCCGATCCCCATACCTCATCACGTAGGAAATCTCTTGTCAATGCTTTATCGATATTTTTCATAAAGGTATGCAATAAATTGAACTCGAGGTTGGTAAGTAAAACACTCTGTCCGTCAACCGTAAGCGCTTTATTTTCCAGATCCATAGTCAGTAATTTATATTTGATACGTTGTTGTTTTTGCAGCACCCCGGAACGCTTAAGCAGTGCTTTGACCCTGAGTGTCAATTCTTTAGGGGAAAAAGGTTTACTCATATAGTCATCACCACCTGCTTCAAATCCCTCTTCAAGTTCAGACTCTTTATCCTTGGCAGAAAGGAATATCACAGGAATGTCATAGCCTATCTCTCGAAGATAGGCTACAAAATGGCTTCCCTCCATTCCAGGGAGGTTACGGTCAACAAGCATGAGAGAAGGGGTTTCCTCCTCTAAGAATTGTTCTACATTTTCCGTCGAGAGAAAGCCTGTCACGGCATACCCCTCTTTACTCAAATGATACTCTATAAGTTCTAAGATATCTTCTTCATCTTCGATGACAACTATTTCTATATTTTCATTTTGCATATGCGCATTATAGCATACACTGCATCGTTTCTATTTAGAGTTTTCCACCCATTCGTGCAAATATGACACGCTGTGATACACTTTCTAGACGGTCAATGATCTTAAGGTTCTTACGTATATGTTTCAAAAGATTAAAATACTCTTCTGCAAGCCCGTCTGCATTGCCTATTTGTTGTATGACATCTTTTTCGAGTAGTGTATAGATATCATCTGTTTTACTGTACTCCACATCAATTCTTGCAGCCAATGCTTTAACTTGGTCATTGTCATCAAATGTTTGCAACATTTCAATGGTATAATCAAAAGCATTCAGTGTACAACGATTAATGCTCAAGGAATCCTGGATGAGTTGTGTCATCTTGTCATTTTTTTCCATGAGCATACTTTGCATATTTTTCAGATAGCTATTGATATTTGTACGAATACGGTTCAAAGCAGACGTAATTTTCAAATAAGAGACCAGTTCCCTTAGATCTCTTGCTTCTGGTGTATATTTTGCAAAGATAAGTACAATATCATTGTCTATCTTCTCTGTCTCTTGACTGATATCTTTCAGTCTGCTTCTCGCCTCTTCCAACTTCACTGCATCGATTGCCTGAAGTGCCTCAAGTCCCTCTTTATTTGCTGTAGCCAAACCTTCCAGTACATTCAGTACGTCCGCTCTTACAGCCAGTCTTGCCTCTTGATATCCTGGTAACATATTTTATCCTTTATCCAAATCTTTTTTCTTTTTGCTCACTTCTAGTCCAACAGACTGATACAGGAAATTACTAAATGATTTCTCGTAAAAGTTTGCCTCTGGCAAATAGATTTATCCAAATCTACCTGTGATGTAATCTTCTGTCAACTTCTGTGAAGGATTCAAAAAGATCTTATCCGTTTTATCATATTCTATCAGATCGCCCAGATACATAAACGCAGTATAATCACTCAAACGACTGGCTTGTTGCATGTTATGTGTCACTATCACCACAGAGACATCTTTTTTCAGTTCCGCGATCAACTCTTCGATCGCTCCTGTTGAGATCGGGTCAAGTGCAGAAGTTGGTTCATCAAAAAGTAAAACCTCTGGTTTGAGTGCCACAGCCCTGGCGATACAAAGTCTTTGCTGTTGTCCTCCACTGAGCCCAAGTGCACTTTTGTTCAATCTATCTTTTGTTTCATTCCAAATAGCAGCATCTTGCAATGCTTTTTCTACACGTTCCTCTATCTCGACCTTATCTTTTATCCCTGCAAGCTTCAAACCATAGGCAACATTATCAAAGATACTCATAGGAAAAGGTGTAGGCTTTTGAAAGATCATTCCTACTTGTTGGCGCAACTTAATGAAATCATTCTCTTTTTTTAAGTCCAAAATATTTTGTTTTTCATCATTGCTGCCATAAAGATTGATCTCACCTTCATACTTGTTCCCGGGATAGAGATCATGGATGCGGTTCATGGCACGCAAAAGTGTGGATTTACCACAACCGCTAGGACCGATCATCGCTGTAATTTTATTTTTCTCTATGGGAAGGTTGATCTTCTTTAATGAAGGCGCATCCACACCCGCATAGGTAAAATAAAAATCTTTAATATCCATTATAATGTTATTTTCTGCCATATTATTTACTGACCTTTTCTATTATTTTTTATTTCTTGTCATATATCGACCTAATAGATTGATACATAAAACGATGACTGTAAGCACAAAAGATGCCGCCCATGCCAACTCTCTGCTCTCCATATCCGGGTACGTCGCTAGGTTGTAGATACTAACGGTAAGAGAGGGGAACTGCTCTGTTAGATTCATAGTGAAAAACTGGTTATTGGCTGATGTAAAAAGCAAAGGAGCCGTCTCTCCGATGATACGTGCAAAGGAGAGAAGAATACCTGTTGTTATCCCTACTTTTGCAGCTTTAACCACTATCTGCAAAATGATCTTATGTTTACTTCCGCCCAATGCGATCCCAGCTTCTCTGAGCTCCTTAGGTACAAGTGCCAACATATTGTCCGTAGTACTGATGATGATAGGTATCATCATTATAGCCAATGCAACAATACCTGCCCAACCATTATAGCCACCAAAAGGGTCCACAAACAATGCAAAAACAAATACACCGATGACAATAGATGGAGCTGACATCATCACATCACTAAGATTTCTTATAACAGAGGCTAACTTACTATTATTACTGTACTCTCTCAAATAGATACCTGCCATCATACCAAGCGGTACTGCCACAGCACTTGCCATAAGTGCCATAGTAAACTGCCCCACAATAAGGTTTCGTATCCCACCGGCAACAAGATCGTTAGTAAAGGTCGTAAAGTGTAAACTTGTGATCCCTTTATAGCTCAAGGTCACAAGTATCCAGAACAAAAAGCCTATCCCTATCACTGCTGAGAGTGTAGAGAGAATTAAAATGATTTTATTGAGTATGAGTCTATTCATGATGCTGCTCTTTTCATACTGTTTTTCTTCCTAAAAAATAAAACTTAGCCACAGAGATAATGGCAAAACTGACTATAAATAAAATAAGCGCAAGGTAATACATACTACTCATCTCAAGATCTTGCGCTTCTGCAAAGTTATTTGCAAGTAAAACCGGGATGGAAGTCGTAGGGTCTGTTATTTTACTTGGAATGCTCATGACCGAACCGATAAGGAATGCCACTGCCATCGTTTCACCCAATGCACGTCCAAGCGCTAAGATGATAGACCCGATAATCCCACCTCTAGCATAAGGCATGACCACATCCTTGATCACTTCAAACTTCGTAGCACCCATAGCATAGGCTGACTCTTTTAGAACAGAGGGTGCAGTATTCATCGCATCTCTGGTGATCGCTGCCATAAAAGGAATGATCATGATCGCTAACACGATGCCCGCGGTCAATAACCCTACACCGTTACCGCCTACTGTCGCCTGTACAATAGGGGCAAAGTAAAAAAGTCCCCACATACCATAAATGATGCTTGGAATAGCTGCCAGTAATTCAATGGCTATCGAGACAGGCTTTACCAGTTTTTCAGTCGCAATTTCTGTTAGAAAGATTGCAATTCCCATCGCCAATGGTGTCGCAATGACCATCGCAATAAGTGTACTGAGTAAAGTACCGATGATAGGTATATATCCGCCAAAGATACCGCCTTCATCATCTTCATCAGCTTCCCAAATTTCATTGTATAAGAAATCAAAGCCAAATTCATGCAATGCATCTTGCGCATAAGAAAAAAGTACTGCAAAGATCCCTACCAAGATAAAAAAGGAGAGTGTTGCAGAGAAAAAAGAGAAATTCTTAAAGAGTTTACCACCCATGTATTGCCTTCGTAATTAATTGGAAAGGATTGTAATAAAAGTTGGTTACATTTTAGTTACAAATTATATCTATTATACTATAACATATTCAAGGAGTATAATGATAGTAGGATGATAAATGTGAGATTGAAGAAGCTCTCCAAGTGGAGAGCTTGAGGTTATGTGGTTGCTAAAACGTTTTATTTAATGTTTTTAGCTTCCCAATATTTTCTAATTTCATCTTTAGTCGATGCAGGAAGTGGAACATAACCAAGATCTGTTGCTGCTTTATCACCATTGGTGTATGCCCAGTCGATAAATGCTGTTACTTGTTTATTTGTTTCCATTTTTTCTGCTGGAAGCAAGATAAATGTAGCTGCAACAATTGGATATGATGTTGCACCTGCTGGGTCACCGATCACTGCATAGAAATCATTGTCAGCTGTCCAGCTTGCGTATTTAGCTGCATCTTGGAAAGATTGTAGCGTTGGGTTAATATATTGACCTTCTTTGTTTTCGATCTGTGCTGCAGCCAATCCTAATTTCTCTTTATATGAGTACTCAATATACCCGATAGAGTTTTTGATCTGTTGGATGTTTGCTGATACACCTGAGTTTGATTTACCTGCAACTACTTTTGGTGCTTTCCATGTAGGTTGTTTACTTACTTTGATATTTTCATCCAATTTGTTCAAGAAGTAGGTAAAGTTAAATGTTGTACCTGACTTGTCAGCTCTTACAGCTACTGTAATAGGCTCATGTGGTAATTTTAAACCGGCATTTTGTGCCATGATCGCTTTATCATCCCAGTGTGTAATGCTTCCGCCAAAGATACCTGCGATCGCTGCACGGCTAAGTTTAAGTTCTCCGTCTTTCACACCATCGATGTTATACGCTAGAACCACTGAACCTACGACTGTAGGGAACATATACAGTTTGTCTTTTTTAAGTGCTTTTGGCTTAAGTGGCTTGTCTGAACCGGCAAAATCAACCATTCTTTTTGTAATAGATTTAACCCCGTCACCAGAACCTGTTGGTGTGTAGTTCACTTGATTTTTTGTTGCAGAGTAATACTCCGCTGTCCAAGCTTTATATACAGGTCCAGGGAATGATGCTCCTCTACCTTTAAGTTCATCAGCATTGACTGCTGAGAGTGCTACTGAAGCTGCCACTGCTGCTGTAAGAATTTTTTTCAATGTCATGGTTTTTCTTCCTTAAGAAATATGTTATCCATTTTGGATTGTGCGAAGTATAAAACAACTTGGAAACATTTTGGTTACAGAATGTAATCAATGAGAAAAATATCGCTTTCTTTTTGTCTCTTTGAGTAACTTTAGATCTGTAATGATAAAGCCATCTATACAATGGTTAAAATCTTTATCATATCCAAAATCCAAGAACTGTACACCACCCTCTTCACAAAGCTCAGAGTACTGTTTAAACAATGTAGGTACAGTATATCCCATAAACCCTAACTCTTCCTTGAGTGTTCTCATATCCGCTCTGTAATCCATGCCTGTAAATATAGTTTCACAATGTTCCTGCACCCATTGTGATTGAATATAAGGTACTTTATGTTTTGCCAGATTCTCGCTTGAACTAAAATACTTTTGATAAAAATAGATGATCATTCCCTGGGCCTTTTGATTAAATGCATTACTTAAACTCACCGCACCAAAAAGGTACTCTATATCAGGACGACTTTTTATATACGCCCCTATACCCTGCCAAAGATAGTCTAATGCCCTGGAGTTCCAGTATTTTGGCTGTACAAAACTTCTTCCAAGTTCTACACCTTTTTCCAAATAGGGTTCAAACTTCCGATCAAATTTAAATAGTGTACTGGTATAAAGCCCTTCCATGTCAAAATCATGAATGATCTCTTTACATATCCCCAGGCGATAGGCACCTGCGATCTCCAGTGCTTCATCATCCCATATGATCAAATGCTTGTAGTAAAAATCATAGCCGTCTATGTCACGTTTTTTACCGCTTCCTTCCCCTACATGACGAAAACTGATCTCACGTAATCTTCCTATCTCTTTAATGACACAGTTCTCTCTTTCGGATTCATAGATGATAATACTTTTACCATCCATTGTTTTACCTAAAGGTATACCATTTTTAAGTTCTGCTTTCAGTTCACTTCGTGCTTCTGGCACAGATATCTCATTATAGGTTGCAAATATCGGTTTGTGATTTTTTGATACTTTATAGAAGTGTTTTCTTAAAAGCTTCACTGTCTCTTTTCGTGAGATATTTGGTACATTATAGGCATCAAAAGGGATCGTTTTCCCTATAGTAAATTCGATATTTTTCCCTTTTGCTTTAAACATCTCATGTGGCAAGGTTGCCGTTGCCAAAGAACGATTCAACATGGAAAGTAGATAAAAATTGTTAGAATTCTTCGCTCTGATGTAAATAGGAAGGATAGGTGCCTGCATCTTGGACGCTATCTTTAAAAACCCGCTTTTCCATGGTGTGTCTTTGATCCCATTGGGCTTTGCTCGGCTTACTTCTCCCGAAGGGAATATAATCACTGCCTGTTCTGCTTTCAATGCATCATATATATTTTTAACAGTCTCTTTATCCATTTTCCCATTGATATTGTCTACAGGGATAAGAATATCTTTGAGGTTATCAAACTGAGACAAAAAAGAGTTTGCAACGATCTTGATATCTTTTCGTACATTTTTAAGTAAATGCAGCAATGCCATAGCATCCAGCGCACCCAAAGGATGGTTGGCTATGATCACAGTACGTCCATAGGCAGGGATACGCGTCAGTTCATTGGTCTTCAAACCGATAGAGATGTCAAAATAATCAATGATCGCTTCTACATAAGAAAAAGTATCCTTGTGTCTATTCTCTGATATAAAAGTATTGATCTCATTTTCATGAAACAATTTTTTCATACCGCTGAACAGTACCTTTTTTGCTATATTTGGAAAAGTCTCAATTTCAGGGTAATGGTGTACCATATAATTTTCTACACTGATCTGCATTAGGCTATCCTATACGCATGATTGATCGCATCAACAAGATGACTGTGTACAGCTTTCACCTTCGTATGTGCATGAAAAAGTGCTTCAACCAGCTCCCACTCTTCATAGATAGTACTTATAGCCTCTTCTTCATCTATCGAAAAAGTTTTTGCAACCCTTTTAGAAAGTTTTGCTATATGTTCATCCGATATTAAGATTTCATCTTTCATAGATATCTCCATTAAACTTATATAATACAATAAGATAAAGTGATAACATATTTATAACAAGAGCATCTCCATAGGGAAGTATTTGAAGGTCATACTAATAAAATAATGGGAAGGACATAAACTGTCTCGCTAGTCTAGCTGGGAAGAGATGCTCTTGTATATAGTAAAATAAAATGGTTTCATTTTAGTAACATATACGTGGAGAATCTATCACTTACTTATGAGAATTAGGTATTATTGAAACTTATATCCTATCCCTCTTACAGGAATGATATACTCTTTATCTTCATGGGGATCGATCTTTTTCTTCAAACGGTTGATCGTCACATTGACAGTACGTTTTTGGATATCTTCATTCTCATTCCATATGTTCTGAATCAGATATTCTCTTCCAAGGGCTTTATTTTTATTTTTGATGAACAGGCTAAGGAGTTCAAACTCCAACTTAGTCAGTTCTATCTCCTGACTGTCTATATATGTCTTACGCGTATTAAAATCCATGATAATGTCTCTAGCTGTTAACCTCTCATGCTCTATCGCATTGGTACGTCTAAGGATCGCTTTGACACGATAGAGCAGTTCTTTCATGTTAAAGGGTTTTCGTAAGTAATCATCTCCCCCGCGTAAGAACCCCTCTTCTATCTCCTCATCTTTATCTTTTGCAGAGATGAACATTACAGGTGTTGTTACCCCTTTATCTCGAAGATAACTCACAAATTCGCTTCCTTCCACCCGGGGAAGTGTACGGTCTACAAGCATCAGATCTATATTCTCTTGTTCCAGTATAGACTCTACACCTTTGGTAGAAGTAGATCCGATGACCTTATACCCCTCTTTGAGAAGATGAAACGTTTCTAATTCAAGTAAATCTTCATTGTCTTCAATACTTAAAATTGTTGCCGTAGGATCGATTGCTTTTACCATGAACAAACCTTTTTGATCTCTATTTATCTTCATATGTCGTCCAAGTACATATTATTCATGAAAGCATAGTATAAAAAAGTGGTTTCATTTTGGTAACATTTTCTAGAGGAATCAATCCATGTATCTGGTTATCAATCTGTTATCCATTGCCTCTACAATTTTATATGCATTTTATAAAAAAGAATTACGAATTACTCCTTGCGTCTATGATATTTGTAGGGATAATAGGTACACACTACCCATTTTACAAAGCGATTATCTTGATGCTGGAATTTATTGTTATTATAGAAGTGGTAAAAATGATTTCGGAATTCATAAAAAAGAAAAGATTACGCATGAGGTATGTGATTGATGTATTTATTATCTTTTTGACACGAGATGTGATCATATTGACAACACATCCAAACAAAGACCACAAAGAGATACTCTTTTTACTTTTGGTGATCTTTGTCTTTTTTCTCTTTAGAATTTTATCCGTACAGTTTTCACCTGCACACTCCAAAAGGAAAAAAGCACAGACAAAATTTTAGAGTAATTTATATCCAACACCCCACACAGGAGCAAAATACTCTTTCACTCCTTCTGGATCGATCTTCTTTTTGAGTCTGTTCATTGCTACATTGATGGTTTTATCATGAAAGTTTGCACTGTCATCACCCCAAACTTCATCACGTAAAAAATCTCTGTCCAAAGGCTGATTTGGATTCTTGACAAAGGTATGGAGCAGTTTAAATTCCAAGTTGGTCAACTCTATGCGCTGATCCTCTATGAAAAGTTCACGTTTCTGCAGATCCAATATGAGGTCTCTGTATTTCACTTTATCCCCAGATGTAGCACCACTACGCTTCAATAGTGCGGCTATTCTTAAAAGGAGTTCTTTACTGCTAAAAGGCTTGGTCATATAGTCATCACCACCGGAATTGAAACCTTCTTCCAAGTCACTCTCTTTGTCTCTCGCGGTCAGGAACAACACTGGGATATCATATCCAAGGTCGCGTATTTTTGAGACAAATTCACTGCCTTCTACACCAGGAAGGTTTCGATCGACGATCATAAGAGAAGGATTTTCCTCCTCTAAGAACTGCTCTACATTTTCAGTAGAGAGGAACCCTGTAACCGTGTATCCTTCTTTTTCAAGATGATACTCAAGAAGTTCTAAAATATCTGGTTCGTCTTCAATGACGATGATTTCTATATCTCTGTTTTGCATGTTATAGCATAGTATATCTTGATAACAATTTGATTACAAAAAAGCGAGAAAAAGAGGGGTTTTTAGGAGGATAACGCAGGTATTTCTACCCACGTCAAAATGATACATACTTTGTGTAAAAGCTGATACTGTACAGCAAATTTTTCTTAGCTCGCTACACCTTTAAGTATGAAGAAAATAATAGCAGAAAGCCCTGCTGCTGCCGGTACAGTTATGACCCATGCCGCTACGATCTTTTTCACCATACCACGCTTCACATAATTTTCACGCAATGCTCGTTTAAGGCTTTTTACTTTTTTCTTTTGCACTTTCACCGCTTCAATTAATTCGACTTGTCTTTTATAATCCCCTGCCGCTTTCAGTTCTGCAAGTTCTGCTTTCAGTGCATTGTGCTGTTCTACTTCTGTATGAAGTTTCTCTTGCTTGACACTCATATCTTTACTGTCAAGCCACTCTCTAAGAAAACCTACACCAAATACTGCACCTACTGCAATATGCGTTGAAGATACAGGAAGTCCAAGCTGAGAAGCGATAACCACTGTGATCGCCGCAGCCATCATAATAGAAAAGGCTCTCATTTGATCAAGTTCAGTGATCTCAGATCCTACCGTTCTGATGAGTCTTGGTCCAAAAAGTGCAAGACCTACAGAGATACCCACACCACCGACAACCATCACCCATAAAGGGATTGCTGCTTTTTCAGAAACCGCAAGTGTAGTCAGTGCATCATTGACTGCAGCCAAAGGACCTACAGCATTGGCAACGTCATTTGCACCATGTGCAAAACTCAAAAGTGCCGCTGCAAAAATAAGAGGAATGGTAAAAAGCATATTGACCGCTTCTCTGGTGTTCTCCAGACCAACCACTTTTTTTGCTACGCGAGGCTTAACGATCAAGAATGTGATCACCCCTCCGATCACACCTAAAATCAATGCCACAGAAAAAGGTGGTTTCTTGGTTTGAGGCAAGAAACTCAACAATTCTGTAATCGTTCCCCAGATATGTTTAAACCCTTTAAGTGTCAAATAGGTAACAAAGGCTGCCGACATGATCGCAACAAGGGCAGGTACCACCCTTTTAGCTGCAGTTAATCTATCTTCCTTATAAATGATCTGTGATTTGATCACATAGAGGAAAATAGCTGCGATCACTCCACCAAGTACAGGTGAGATCACCCATGAAGCAGCGATCTTACCCATGGTTCCCCAAGACACGATAGCAAACCCACCTGCAGCGATACCACCTCCAAGAACACCACCCACGATAGAGTGTGTGGTTGAAACCGGTGCCTTAAGCCATGTTGCAAGATTCAGCCATAGTGCTGCGGCAAGTAATGCCGCTGACATACCATAGACAAAAAGCATAGGGTCATTTCCAAAGGCATCTGGAGAGATGATCCCTTTTTTAATGGTCCCCACGACATCTCCACCTGCGATCAGTGCACCACCTGCTTCAAAAATAGAAGCGATAAAAACAGCCCCACCTATGGTCAAGGCACCAGAACCAACCGCTGGTCCTACGTTATTGGCAACATCATTGGCACCGATATTCATCGCCATATAGGCACCAAATACAGCTGCCAGTACTAAAAAGCCTCCATGTGTTACTTGTCCCATGACGCTATTTGCATAAAATGCTACGGCTACAGCAAAGCCCGCACCCAGCATCATCTTTAATGTATTGTTCATCTACATTCCTTCATTTATGTATTAATCGTGGAAGTATAGTAGAAAAGTATTACAATTTTGTTACCAAAATGTAACCAAATGAATGTGAATAAAAAATGGAGGTTAAAGGAGTCAAGATGGGCAGATGCCCATCTTTAGGAGTTTACATGATATTTTGGACTAGAATGTAATAATCGCGTCTAACTGTACACGCTCATAATCCACATCTCCTGTTGACTTTGAACCATCTTTACTATCATAGAGTGTATTAAAGAAGAAAGTACCAGCAAGATATGTGTTTTTGCCAAATTTATATTTTGTTCTAATAGCATGACCTTTAGCAGCCGTACCACCACCGAAGTTATCTGAGTCAGAGTGTGCACCAAGTACCGCATCTTCTTGGATATCAGTATAAGAATATTTTAACTGCCAGTCACCAACTTCTTTAGCCTTACCGAGTTGAAATGCCAAATCGTATCCAAAGTTATTATCATCTGCAGCTGTGTTATATGCTACACCGGCAGCGATTGCAAATGGTTTGCCAAGTACATCTTTGAACTTGAGTTCTCCAAATCCTTCTACGATATGATAGTCATTTGCAAACACACCATTTACTAAAGTGTTACCCATACCTGTACCTTTATTATCACTATAAAGAGGTGTATTCCCTTTAACACCATCATAATAGTAGATACCAGCACCTAGATTCAATGTTGCGCTCTCTAACTTTGTTTTTTGTACATATTGTGCTAAGAAAAGGTTAACCGTATCTTTAGCAACAATATTTTCCGCATACGTTGGCTGGTTAATACCTGCAGTGATAATCTTTGTATCATCTTGGTACTGATAGTTAATACCATCTAATGAAAGATCGTTATCCCAAACAAGTTGTGATTTAATAGGTCTATACATCATATATGGTGATCTACCTACTTTCCAAATAGAGTTACCAGTTGTATAATCAAGCGCTAAAGCATTGAATCTAAGCGACTGAAAAAAGTAGTCTGCCAGACCTTCAGTAGGCTTATTCGCCTCAGCAAAAGTTTGGTTACCTGAAGTTGGGTTACCAAAACCACTTCTCATACCAACTTCAAATTGAAGATGATCTGTAATATCAATATGTGCGCCTAGTCTTAAACGATATCGACCAAGATAAGTATTTTTTTCACTACCATCAGTATAGTCATTCTCTTTACTCTCATATCTTAGTCTTAAGTCACCTTTAAAGTGAACTCTATCCATAAAGCTTTTTTCAGCTACTTGAGTTGCATCTTTCACTTCTTCTATTCGTTCAATTGGATGACTAATGTCAGATTCAGCCATTGCTACTGTTGCCATAGTCGCCACTGCGACTGTTGAAAGTAGGATTTTTTTCATTTTGTTTGTTCCTTGTTTTATGAATTGCGGAAGTATAAAACAAATTGGTTACAAATTGATTACTGTATGGTTACAAGAGTGAAACCCTTTAGAACTTAGTTGATATTTTCATATCCAATGTTACCAAGAGGGGTGCGATCCTTTTTGCTGATTCCAATTTATTTTCTTTATAAAGAAAGATCGCTGCTATGACTCCTTGCATTACTTGAGAACAAGTGTTTAGTGCCTATTTAGTACTTATAAGATGCTTCAAATGAAAAAGTTCTTCCTGTTTTATATTTGTCTGTAATAAAATTATCTCTTGCAAAGTCCTGTGAAGTACCTTCATCCTTTAATAAAGACCCCCCATATCTGTACCAAATAGTCTCTTCATCAAGTAAATTTCCAAACTTTAATTTAAGATCAATTCCATTAGAGAATTTTTCTTTCCAAACTAAATCAAGTACTTGAGGTGGTATTTCATATGTGTCGGGTATACCTTTCGTCACATCTGTTGTAGGTACATCTTTATATCCTATTTTCCTGATCCTCTCACCCATCTTATTATAGGCCATAACGACAGATCGGTCTTCTGTCTCATACTCAAATGCCAAATTGAGTATATGTGGCGACAACCCTTGGAGTTGACGATTATTTGTTGTAAATTTTAATGCCTGTTCCTCTGTTAAAGTCACTTCTGAATCCAAGTAAGTATAATTCCCGGATAAATAAAAGTTTGAAAGTTTATCCGTTAGAAATCCAAGTCCAGTTCTTCCATCAAGTTCAACTCCATAGATTGTAGCTTTATCACTGTTGATAAATGTATAGACTGAAACATCATCACTCGCTGATTTTATTTCTGCATCTTCTATAGGATTTTTCATTTCCTTGTAAAACCCGCCCAGTTTCACAAAACTACTGTCACCGAAATAACGACTATACTTCAAATCGAAATTAGAAATCATTGTAGGTACAAGTTCAGGATTTCCCTTGATATCAATTCTTTTTTCGGTTGGAGCAACAATAATCGCATCAGCAAACTCTACCAAATCTGGCATAACATATGTTTTTGATACTGCAAAATCAATATGATTGTCTTTATTATACTTATATCTCAAAGAAAAACTTGGGAAATATTTCTCTAGGTCAATCGTATCTAAGGTATTATTTGACGGGTTCAAAGGGTCTATGGTACTAGTAGTTTGCGTAATATCTGCATACCTGACACCTGCGATCATTTCCAGTTGTTCATAAGGATTCATAAAAAATTTGGTATAAACATTTTTCTGGTCTACTGATGCTTTGATGTTTGCACTGTTGTTAAGTGGTGACTCTTCAAATGTCATCACACTCCCGTACTCATCAATAAGTGCTTGAATGTCACCAATATAATCTCCGTTACTATCTCTCTCATAATCACTGATTTCACTTCTTTCAATAAACCTACCTGGCGAACTTGTAAAATCACGTGTTTTTTTCATTTTGCTGAGACCTATTTCAAAGTAATCTTCTTCGCTAAAGAAAGAAGTGTCAAATCTATTTTTTATATAATAGGTATCTATCACATCTTCAGAGCTTTCATCTCGACTATTTAAATTTGGTACACCTGAAGGTAAACGTCTTCCCGTAGTACACTGAGGTGTTCCCCTCAAATGTTCAGGACAATCTTCAAAGATATACTCCATTGTATTAGGGTTACTAAACATGGAAGTAGCCCTCTGTGCACCAAAGTTCAATTTTGATGCCAAGTCAAACATTTTATAATCAAATTCTCCATTGAGCTGATCTACATCCAATGTTTTCTCGATCCAGCGTAAAGTATAGGTATAGGTCGTAAGATCCGAACCACTAATATCATCAATCGTTCTTAGAGATACACTATCTTCTCCACTATGTGTATAGAGTTTTGTATAGTTTAAATGAAATACATCCAAATAGTTATACCCTATATCAAAAACTCCACCATGACTATAAGTGGAACGTGAGGATTCTGTCGTAGTCGTGTTTAACTGCTTCACATAATAAGGACCATATATCGCTGAAGGAGGACTTGTAGTAAAGTCTATTCCTAATACATCCCTCGACATATCAACAGTGAACTGCTCCAATATATTCGCTATATGTTTTTGTTCATATTTATATGTCCCAAACAAGCTTATCTTATGGTCTTCATCTATCGTATAACTCTTGGCTGCTTCTATCTTCCCTCCAAAGTTTACTGGTAGTGATTGATAAGGAGTGGTAAAATCTCGTTTAAAATACGCTTGTGTAAACTCACTCTCTGATAGAGCAGAAGATGGCCGTGCCCAATAACCATCATCATATCCAGTCCAGTCATTAGAACTTCCATTTTGTGAGATCACATTATCTCCTGTGTAACTATTTCCTCCCATACCTAAAGTGATTTTGATAAAGTCATCTGTTACACTCTGTTTAGTACGTATGTTGATGTAGCCACCACCAAAAGCAGCTGGGATATCTGCTTCACCACTCTTTTGTATCTTCATTGCACCAATGACACTTGAAGGAAAAATATCTAAAGGAACCAATCTTTTTAAAGGGTTGGGGCTGGGTAGAGGCATAGAGTTCATTTCAATATTACCATACCTGTCTCCTAAACCCCTAACATATACATTCCCACCTACCAATGTAATACCTGAAGCACGCTTAAGTGCTGCAGCAGCAGAGCTATCTCCTTTCTTAGAAAATGCTTCGGCACCGATAATGTTAGCTATAGAGTTTGTATTTTTTTCTTCTGCTATAGTACTGGCAATACTACCTTCTATCTTTGGAGCAAGGACGACAAACTCTTCTAGCTCCATACTTGCTGGAGTTAACTTCACTGTTTTTGAAGTGGTCCCGTCTTTTTTAACCACTATCCCTCCGATCGTCTGTGCACTGTAGGCTGAATGCACTACGGAAATGCTTAACGTTTTACCTGATGGTACCTTAGCAGAAAAACGACCGTTATCATCTGTTCTTACGTCTACTGCTGTACCTCTTACAAAGACTCTTGCACCTGCAATCGGGGTATTGCCTTCTGAAGAGAGAACCTGACCTCTAAGTATCCCCTCTCCTGTGGCTTTTTCTTCCTTTCTCTCGACAGATTTTGCTACAGCAACAGGAACATCGATATCGATGCTGTCTGCTCCAGTTTTAGAGAGTGCTGCTATGATCTCTGTATCTCTTCCTTCTTTGATAAGTACAGGTTTTTTAAAATAACCCAGATTTTCACCTGAAGTATTTTTACCAAAGATTTCGACCTGGTGTCTTCCTGCGATAAGCGGTATCTTTACTGCTCCATCCTCATCTGTCTTGAACACTTTTTTGCCATCAATCTTTATTTCATTATTAGGCAGGGGTTTCCCCTCACTGAAAAGCAACACTGAAAGCGTACCCTCTTTTAATTCACTGGCCATGACTACCAGTGGCAGTGTCATTAAAAGCAATAATTGCACTAATTTCTTCATCTATATACACTCCAGACTGTTACTTCTACATTTTTCAATATTCTTACGGATCACCGTTGCTTTAGAGAAGAGTTCATCATCTTCAATCTTTTTAAGATGTGCTTCTGCACTATCATAATCTTTTACCATATAGTATGCATATGCTAGTGCATAGCGCATATTGTCATTTTTCAAAAGACCATATCTATCCAAAGCATCGTTGAGTCCAATGATCTTCTCAAACTCACCTTTTCCTATATAGATCGCTACTTTCTGTTTGGTCTTTTCTTCTTTATCTGTCATCATTGAATTGAGATACAATGCATGTGCAAGTTCTCCGTTTCTTCTGTACATCTCTGCTGCTTCTTTAAGATAGTTCGAGTCATACAAAGAACCCTTCTCAAAAAGGTCAGCAGTGACATGAGGCATCTCTTTTTGGTTATAGTAATGTCCCAGTAGTATGTATACTTTTGCTGAAGACGGGAACTTTAGCTTTGCTTCTTCAAGTACTTTAATTGCCTCCTCTAACTCACCGCCACTTTGAAGCATCTGAGCTAAAGAGATATACTCCTGCGCATTTGCCGGGATTTTTTTCATATAGGCTTTCGCCGCAGCGATCGAAGCTTGATAAAGTTTTAACTCAGCAAAATAGTAAAACTTCTGTTTCAACAACGTTGCATCGTCAGGGAAAAGCTTTGCTCCTCTGCTCAGTGCATCGATCGCAGCACCTTTTTGATCAGCCTTCCAGTAACACTCTGCTCTAAGCGTAAACAGAGATGCACTGGCTCGCCCTTTTTCTCCTGCTGCATCTAGTGCATGCACGGCATTGATATACTCTTCTGCTTTATAATATGCCTGAGAAAGGTAGATGTTGATCTCTTCTATCTGATCTTTTCTTAGTTTTTCAGGATCAAACACCGGTTTTTTTACTACAGGCTCCTCTACTTTCTTTGTTGTAGAGAAAGCACTAAAGAGATACTCTCTTTTAGGCTTCTCTTCTACAGGTGGCGTATAAGACTTTTGTTGAGTTGCAACAATCGCTTTTTTAAATGCATTGATAGAGGCGTCATAGTTCTCATTTTTTAAGAAGATCAATCCTCTCATATTATGATATTTATCCCACTCGATCTTAGTATGGGAATCTTTTGCCATTTGTAACTCTTCAAGAGCTTTATCATACTTGCCATCATAGTACATGATGGTCGCGATCTCCATATGATTGATCGTCTGTTCATCAGACTCTTTTGCCTGGAGTGTAAGAACACAGAACAAAACCACTGATAGTGTCATTACTTTTTTCAACATTTTTTTACCTTAATTAAAATCAAAGCGGACTTTCTGCTTCGCCCACACTTTGACCGGGTTACCCTTATATTTTGCCGGAGTAAAGCGCCAGCTTCTTACACCTCTCAGTGCTGCTTGATCAAATACACCTGCCGGGCTTGAAGCGATCACTTTAGCCAGTTCAACACTTCCATCCTTTCCAATAAGCAGGTTCACCACAACATACCCTTTGATACGTTTTTTCGCTGCTGCAGGCGGATACTCCAGTGGCGCACGCGAAATAACCCTTGGCTTACTGTCAACGGTTCCTTCACTCATCGCTGCATCTGCTGCCATATCACCTAAAAGGCTACTACCGTCACCGATGATATCGCCTGTCGCAAATTCAGGAATGTTCATAGCGATCCCACCAAGCATCGCACCAAGGTTTGGCAGTGGCGCCTTTGGCTGTGCTTTTGGCTTCGGTTTTGGTTTTGGTTTTGGTTTCTCCATCTTTGGTGGCTGTTTTGCCATCTTCATATAACGCATAGGGTCTTTGACTTTTTTCTCTTTTTTCTCAACCTTTGCATTAAATGAAACAACAAGCAACATCATCAAAAGAGCACCGATTCCCATTGCCCATAAAGCAGAGGTTTTGGCACGATCTCTGTTAAACTTTGTAGTCGCCATAATAGATTATCCCATCTCTTTTGATGTAGATACAGCTACATCTTTTGCCCCTGACATACGACACTCATCTACTACATCGATCAATGTCTCTACAGGGATCGTATCGTCAGAGATGACCAACACTGACTTCTCAGTAGATGTACGTAACAGGTCTCTTAATTTACTCTGGATCGCCCATAACTGTACCGGTTGGTTGTCAATGTAAACCTGAGAAGTATTGTCAATATAGACACGTACTACTTTTGCATCTGACTTGCTGGCACTTGCTGCTGAAGGACGCTCAATGTCCAATTTCATATCTTTTACGAATGTAGTCGTTACCATAAAAAAGATCAATAGGATAAAAACCATATCGATCAATGGAGATACATCTACATTGTCTACTTCTTGTTTCTTTGGTCTAATTCTCATTCCCCGCCCTTCGTGGATATAATATCTGTGATCTGCTCAAATTCAAGCTCATATCGTTCTGCCTGCTTGTCAAGCACGCGTCCAACGATCAATCCAGGAACGGCAACTACCAATCCCAGTTCCGTGGTAAAAAGCGCTTTGGAGATACCACCGGAGATGCTGGCTCCCTGAGCAAACATTGAACTGCTTTGCAGTGCATCAAATGTCTCGATCATCCCCATCACTGTTCCAAGCAGACCTATCAGTGGTGCTAGCACAACGATCGTCTTGATCATGATCCTGTAACTGTTTACATCGCTATAGTATGGAAGCAAAACACCGCTAATGTGTTTTCTGACATTTGCCCCTATCGTTTTTGCTTCTTGTGCAGCATGCAGTGCATCAGCTACAGCATAGTCAAGCATGCCTCTCATAGCTTGAGTTTCGCCTCTTGTTTCATGTTTATTGATCAAACGGCGAACATTACCTTTGGTTCCCCTCTTAAGGATAAAATAACGATATCCCAACCCATACCAAAGGAAGAAGTTGAGTACAAAAAGCGCCCACATGACCACTCCTCCAGCATTCATAAGCTCGACAAATCTGCCGATTAACTCAAATGGTGAAAGCATCTTAGCCTCTATACTTCTCGTAAAGGTTTACTATGTGCAATGCTTTTTGCTCCATAGAGTCCTTAATACTCTGTGCCCAACCTGACAATAGGTTTCCGATCAACAGAAGCGGGATCGCTACTATAAGACCTTGCATCGTTGTCACAAGCGCTGCAGAGATACCGCCTGAAAGTAGTTTAGGATCCCCTGTACCAAACTCTGTGATCACTTCAAATGTTTCGATCATCCCTGTTACGGTACCCAAAAGTCCCATCAATGGTGCAACCGCTGCAATGACCAACACAAAGCTACCAAATTTATCGATCTGTGTACTTTCATTGAGGATATTTTCCATAATAACATCTTCAACATGCTCTCTGTTTTTATCGATATTTCTCAGTGTAGACTTAATGACTCTTGCTGTAGATCCTTCAAATCCTTTGATCGCATCTAGCGCTTCATCTTTTTTACCGCTCTCTACTTTTTCCACCACGATCTGCGTAATATCTTGCACATTCGTACTTGCTCTCATCAAGTTGATCACTCTTAATCCTAAAAGGACCAAACCAAAAAGACCAAGTGCAAAGATGATATACCCAATCACACCACCATCTTCCATGGTATCAGTAAATGTTTTCTCTGTCACATAATCTACCTCTTTATCAAGGTTTTCATAGACAAAAACATCGATCGACTCAGTCTTTTCTTTAGCGAACATTGCCTTGGCATCGTCAGATGAACCTACAGCATTCCAAAGTTTATAAGCACCATTTCCTGCTGGTGCCAGTGCACCGGCTGCTTCTTTAGCGATACCGTATGCAGCGATATTCCCTACTTTTACGATATACCCTTCAACTTTTTTTCCATCTGGAAGATAGAACTCACCTTTTTCATTTCTCAAAGAAGAAAGTTGGCTATAGAGTTTAATAGAGGTACCAAATGCCTGTTGTACCTTCTGAACATCTGTTGTTTTATTGTCATCTGAAACTTTTACACCGTACGGTTCAAGCGCCAAACGTGCCTGGTTGACCACATTACCGGTAAGCCCTCCATTGTCCTCTTTCTCTGCTAAAATCTTTGTAAGTTTTTCTAGTTTTTCACTACTTACTTTTGTCTTTGCAGATACTTCAAGCAGTTTTGCCTGAAGTGCTTCTACCTTCTCTTTAGACGCTTGAAGTTCATTTGTCTGCTGTACTTCCTCTGTTTCAAGTCTCTTTTCCAGTTCTGCTTTTTGTGCTTTAAGGAATGCATACTCTTTTTGATATGCTTTCTCAAGTTCACCTGCCTCTGCAGCTAACGAAAGCGATACGAATGTTACAAGTACAAAAAATAGTTTAGTCATAGATAATGCTTTCATTAGTTAGCTCCTCTAAGTAGTAGTGCATTCGGAAGTGTAAAGTATCCTGTACGGATCTGTTTTTGCAGTGCATCAAAAAGATCAATGATCTCATCACGCTCACTGCTATCTGTTGTTACGACATAGTTGTAGTCGTTACCCTCTTGTTTCACATACCCGACTCTATCATCCGGTGTTGCAAAGAACATCATCACTGAACCTACTTTAGCGATCTTAGCTATAGTCGCTTCCCCATCAAGTGTGATCTCCTGTTTAAACTGTCCGATCTCTTTGGTCAAACGAAGTGCATCATCATAACTTGCCCATGTCAATGCAAGTGCTTTCTCTTGTGAAATGTTTCCATTTTTAAGATCATCTTTGATCTGATGAAGTGCAGCTACTCTCTCTTCGACTTTGAAAGGGATACCAGACTTGATCTCTTTTTCAAGTGCTTCAAGTGCTTCATTCACAACAGGTTTAAGATCTACTGTCGCACTTCCCATCTCTTCAAGCTTTTTCTCTGTTTTTTCAATGTTTTGTTGTGTAAGTTTCAGTGAAGTATCTTGTCTATTGATCTGTGCTTCATTATCAGATATTTGAAGTGCATAAGATTTCATCTGAGATTTGTAGGTATCTTTGTTTTCATCTATCTTCGTATAGAGAGATTCTACATCTGCTCTCAGTTCCATGATAGACTTGACCATATCATCTTTTGCCATAAGCATTGGTGATAAAAGTGTACTCGATACTGCTGCCAAAAGTAGTATCTTCTTAGGGATAGTAACCATAATGTCTCCAAAATTATTAAAGTGAGCGAATGTTATCTCAATGCGGTAACAGATTGGTAACATCTGTGTAAAAGGTATGGAAGAAGTGTGGATTTTGTAGGATGCTAGACAGGTAGGATTTCTACTTGTCTAGTCTATGATAAAAATTATTTTGTATTACCAGTACCATTGTTGAACAAC
>NZ_AJLE01000006.1 GCF_000296775.1 Sulfurovum sp. AR
AAAATAATGCCTTTCATTAAACACACTCCTTATGAAGATACCAATTATAAATTCTCTCAATCCCTTCACGCAATTCCACTTTATGCTTCCACCCAAGATTATGCAACTTAGAAACATCAGTTAGTTTCTTCATCGTACCATCAGGCTTGTCTGCATTAAAGTAGAGTTCTCCTTGAAATCCAATGATTGCTTTAATCATTTCTGCAAGTTCTTTAATGGAGATATCTTCACCCGTACCAATGTTAATATGGGTATTACGTATCTCTTTATTTTTCACTTCATTTGGCGTACAAGTAGTATTTGAACTATCTTCGACAGAATAGGTATCTTTAAAGTCACGGTTTTCCATCAAGAATACACAGGCATCTGCCATATCCTCTGACCATAGGAACTCACGCATAGGTTTACCTGAGCCCCATATCTCTACTCTGTTCTCATCCACACCAAAGTTTGAAAGGTAGGCTTTTGCTTCATCAATGCTTTGTACACCAAGATCTTTCACAACTTCATCATATCTGCTTTCATTGAGAAGTTTCGCACAATGAATCTTTCTGATAAGTGCAGGAAGTACATGAGATTTTTCAAGGTCGAAATTATCATTTGGACCATAGAGGTTTGTCGGCATGACTGAGATGTAGTTGGTGCCATACTGTAAATTATAACTCTCACACATCTTTATACCCGCAATCTTTGCTATGGCATAAGGTTCATTCGTATATTCAAGTGTATCGGTAAGAAGACAATCTTCTCTCATGGGTTGTGGTGCATTTTTTGGGTAGATACAAGTAGAACCAAGGAACATCAGTTTCTTGACACCATTTTTATAACTTTGATGGATGATGTTGTTCTGTATCTGCAGGTTCTCATAGATAAAATCAGCACGATATGTGTTATTAGCCACTATGCCCCCTACTTTTGCTGCTGCAAGGAATACATATTCCGGCTTTTCACTCTCAAAAAAAGAAGCTACTGCCTGTTGATCTAAGAGATCCAGTTCGGCATGTGTCTTACCTATGACATTGGTATAACCTTTGGACTTAAGGTTAGAGACAATTGCCGAGCCTACCAATCCTCTATGACCAGCTACATATATCTTAGCATCTTTATTCACTATGGTGCCTATTCGAAATAATTCATGATCGTGTAACCACCATCTTTAAGATACTGGTCTTTTGTCATTAGTTTAAGATCTGATGCCATCATATCATTCACAAGTTCTTCTAACTTATACTCTCTTTTCCAGCCCAATTTCTCTTCTGCTTTGGACGGATCACCGATAAGAAGATCTACTTCTGTCGGACGGAAGTAACGAGGGTCAACACCAACCACTTCTTTTCCTATCTCTACTTGATACTCAGGATTGGAGCAAGAGACCACATAGGCTTTTTCATCTATACCTTCACCTTTAAACTCTAACTCTATACCAGCATATGCAAATGCCATACGTACAAACTCTCTTACCGGAGTCGTAACACCTGTAGCAATAACCCAGTCTTCTGGTTCATCAGCCTGGAGGATCATCCACATCATCTTCACATAATCTTTCGCATGACCCCAGTCACGCTTGGCATCTAGATTTCCAAGATAGAGTTTATCCTGAAGGCCAAGAGCGATCTTAGAAGCAGCCCTGGTGATCTTACGAGTTACGAATGTCTCTCCACGTACCGGTGATTCATGGTTGAACAAGATACCGTTACATGCGAACATACCATAGGCTTCACGGTAGTTCACTGTGATCCAATACGCATACATCTTTGCTACAGCATATGGGCTTCTTGGATAAAAAGGAGTAGTCTCTGTTTGTGGTACTTCTTGTACTTTTCCATACAGTTCTGATGTAGATGCCTGATATATCTTTGTCTTTTTCTCAAGTCCAAGGAGTCTGACTGCTTCCAAGATTCGCAAGGTTCCTGTACCATCTGCATTAGCAACATATTCAGGTGTTTCAAACGACACGGCAACATGAGACATGGCAGCAAGGTTATAGATCTCATCTGGCTGCACTTCCTGGATGATACGAGTCAGATTCATAGAGTCAGTCATATCTCCATAATGAAGAATAAGGTTTCTATTTTCTACATGTGGATCTTGGTAAAGGTGATCGATACGGTCTGTGTTAAAGAGCGATGCTCTTCTTTTAATACCATGAACGATATAACCCTTTTTAAGTAAAAACTCTGCCAAGTAAGAACCATCTTGTCCTGTAATTCCTGTGATCAGTGCTACCTTTTTATCTGCCATTTAACTCTCCTTTTATTGTGGGACTGTACCATTTTGCGTGGTGAAATAATCTTTCACATACGTATGCACTTCATCGCTTTGTATCAGTTCTTCAAGACCAAACCAACGATACTCATTGTGCTGATCTCTTGGCAGATCTTCAAGGTCTGATACTTCTATCTCATACCCAAGGTTCACATAGTGCGTCGAAACATCATCAAAAATGCCATCGTCATAAAGATGTTCAAACACACCTATAAACCTTGGATGTTCAGGTGGGATTATACCTATTTCCATATTACAGATACGATGTATGGCACTCTTAATAGTCTCATTTTTAAATACTCTGCCACCCAATGTAAACCAGTAATCTTTAGCTGGTTTATTGACTCTTTTTCCCAGTAATACTTTACCCTTGAGCTTCACAATAAGATCGATGGATACAAGAGGTGTATTCTTAATGACGGTTTTAAAGACATCACCTGTGAGATACCCTGGATTAGTTTCTTGCAAAATCATCCTCTATACGTACGATGTCATCTTCACCAACATATTCTCCAACCTGTGCTTCGATCATCACCAGTGGGATCTTCCCCACATTCTCAAGACGGTGAATTTCACCCATAGGAATATAGGTTGATTCATTGGCTTTTACAGAATACTCTTTTGTACCATTTGTCACTAACGCTGTACCGCTTACTACAACCCAGTGTTCAGAGCGGTGATGGTGCTTTTGTAAAGAGAGACGTTTACCTGGTTTCACGACGATACGTTTAACCTTATAGCCATTAGACTCATCCAGTATGGTATAGGTACCCCAAGGACGATGTGCGGTGACATGAATATTTGGCAGTTCAGAATTTTCTTCTTTGAGTTTTTTAACGACCTCTTTCACCTTTTGGGATGAACCTTTTTTGGATACGAGAAGTGCATCTGCTGTGTCAATGATGATAAGGTCATCTACATCAATGGTAGCTACCTGTTTAGGTGAGAGGACCAGGTTATTTTTTGAGCCAATATTAATGATCTGATTACTTGAATCTATCTCTACATCCAAAGATTCAAAGCTACCAAGATCACTCCAAGCGATGTCTGAAGGTATCACTTTTACCTTATTACTTTTTTCCATCACTGCATAGTCTATACTGTCTTCTGGAATAGTAGACATGTCTTCATAAGTGATACGGATCATCTCATCTGTTTTTGCATTATTATAGGCTGACAAAGAAGCCTCATAGATCTCAGGAGAATATTGTTTTAACTCTTCAAGAAAGACACCTGCTTTAAAACAGAACATTCCAGAGTTCCAGTAATAGTTTCCAGCATCCAAGTATGCCTGAGCAGTAGCGGCATCTGGTTTCTCTTTAAATGAGAGAACGGACTCACCATTTGCCTCAATGTAACCAAAACCTGTCTCCGGGTATTGTGGTGTGATGCCAAACGTTACGAGATTGTCTGATTGTGCTAATGTTTTTGCTCTCTCCATAGCTTCAATATAGGCTGACTCATCTTTAATAAGATGATCAGACGGAGTGACAAGAACGATCTCTTGGGGATCTAGGGCAAGACAGGCGAGTGCTATGGCAGGTGCAGTGTTACGGCCAACTGGTTCAAGTAGATAATTGGCTGTATAGCTTGGTATTGCCATCTCTTCTATCTGATCTATGGCAAGAAAATACTGTTCTGCATTAGAAACGATGAACTGTGAATCACATGCTTTTTGGTTACGTGAAACTGTTTTTTGGAAAAGAGATTCACCTTCAAAAAGTTTTACAAACTGTTTTGGCATAAGCGTACGACTAAGCGGCCATAGTCTTGTTCCACTACCTCCACATAATATGATATTTGTCATCTACTTACTCTCCCAAACATAAACTTAAAAAGATTATATCCAAACTTCATTAAGTGCTATGAATAGGAGATGAGATATAACCTTCACATTTACCTTTAAAAGCAACTTCTTTAGCATTATCAAAAATGATACCATCTGGCAAGGTTTTTTCTCTCTTTTTTTATTGTGAATTAAGTCAAAAAAGTAACCAGTTTGAATTTAAGTGAAAAGTTATGTTTTGTACTATGGAATCAAGTGTCAGGAGAGATATTTTTGACGTTTTAATTATATATTTTTTCGTCAATATGAACATGGTGGTAAACTCTATAGAAAATATCTTATAGAGCACCTCCATATTGTCTTAGTCGGTTGATATTTGCACATTAAACCCAGTATTCTCAAATACTTTCTGCTCTATTATTTTTGTGTCAATTCGTTCTTTTGAATAAACAGCATCGTGCACTTCTATGCCATCAGGAAAACATTTCAGCATAGCCTTTCTTATGACTCTTTCATAATACGTCCATACAAAGAAAAAGACTGACGCTTTGTTTCGTGCCACATAATGTGAGTACTCTGGGGACAAGTCAAACCAGTCTATATCTTCAGATAAAGTTCTTTTGGACTGCTTCTTAGCTTTTTCCAATAACAAAGGATTATGCTTTGCTGTATATGCTATAACCTCTCTTCTTAGTCGATCACTTTCTTCTTGGAACGTCATATACATTGGGTGTTTGTCTTTACCACTTATACCGCCATTTGCAAAGGCTGTAAGTTTTGCTTTTACCTCATCTATAGGTATGTTTGAATCACAGGCAATAGAAGACCGTAGAGAGGTTTTGAAGGCTTTATCTGTTGAATAGGATGTTAGTATAGGGTAATCACTTTTAGAGGCTCCTATAAGCTGTAAACAGATTGTTTGTAAAGCTGCGGAAATATCATAATTTATGTATCCAAACTTTAATCTTTCGTATGAACGCAACCGGCAAAAGAGATTATAGTTCCTACCTAATGTTTCATCTGTGGTAGATGTATGTTCCATTGATACAAGCAATTCATTGGTACTTGGGTTATAACCTACGGACATATTAAGGATATGAAGTATAGATGATAAGTTTAAGGTCTTCACTATACTAAGGTCTATAGGTGTCCCATGAAGTGGACTACATATACTACTATATGTAGCACAGTTGGTGGGACATTGAATATGCACCAAGTGTATTCTGTCTAATAATATATCTATAGCCTGTTCAATCACCTTTGTTGATAAATTAGTAAGTTTCCATTTCTTAGATGTGTAACCTGCATAATAACCATTGGTACGTATAAATAATTCATCTATAAATTTAAGTTTATTAGATTTGAATAAAGTCTTAACAGATTTGGATTGGCTATGTATGGGTGTACCCTTAGAAGTATCCTTTTTACTTTCAATGAGACATATGAGTTCAGTTACCGCCTTACCAATTTCGATGACTTTTGTATTCTTTTGTATATGGGCCAATAGATTATACTCCCACTTCAAAAGGTATCCAACAACTGCCCCAAGAGTATCTCTATATATAAATTTATCTTTCTTATTGAAAGCTATATTCATATATACATCAATATTTCTATTACTGAAAAACGTATAATCACTCTTAGTAGCTTTTGCTGCCGTATCATAATAAGCTTGTATAGATAGTTTATTCCGTTGGATATACTTTCTGTTGAGTCCTGCAATGTCTGATAACTGACTATTGGAAATATCTTCTATGGTATTACCAGAGTTTTTTAAGACTCTGATAATCTTTTGAAGGTCAGGGTTGATTTCCTTAGTCATTTACTACTCTTTGGAGTATGCATATCTGCTTCTTTGATACCTCTATCCATATCAGGATTTGCTTGCAAGAACTTACTCTTTGCTCTTGTTAAAGGATGAACCGTGGATGCTATATCATCATGAACTTCTGTGTTATATACATCTTTAAAGTATCTTTGTACAATTCTGTTGTTAACACCATCAGTTGCATATAAATCAGGATCCATCATGATTAGGTATTCAACATAATCATTGATAGTGTCATCTATAAAGGCTACATAATTATTTCCCATTATGCACCTCACTAAAAAGTGATAATACTTCTTGTGTATCAAATACAGTAACTCTTGGACTTACATGTATAGGTGTTAGTTTTCCTTCCTTGGCATATAGCCATACTGTTGATAAACCAATTCCAAACTCTTCAGCTATTTTTTTAGCCCTTAGTTTCTTTGGCAACTCTGTAATGAAATGCATTGTTGTAGCATCATTCATTTTTTAGTCTTTCCCTATTCACCAATAGGTTGGACTAAGGCCTTAGATTTGAGCATATAAGCTTGTGTTTGAATTTGCCTATATGGGCCTAATCGTCATTAGACTAAAACAAGTATAATTGAAAGATTATGTTGAAGTTATGGAAGTGGGAGTTTGATAAAAAATGTGTACCGTAGAAGAATAAAATTAAGACTTATTTAAGTTTAGAGTTCCGAATAATAGCTTTTGCTATATCAATGGTGTTTATGTTAATGATATTTTTTCGCAATAACAAATGTGCTTTATATAGATTGGGAGAGTTATAATTTTCATCTTTTATAATCATTAAACAATTGTTTATAAAACTTACATCCTTTCCCTCTGTAAGATATTTTCTTTTTAAGATTGATAACTTATCTATTTTGTGAGTAATATTATAACTTGACGAAGTATTTGATAATATAAATTTTCGCACTTTATTATATAGATTAATCTCTTCTATTAATTCGTATAACTTTTCGATGTTATTATCTTTTATCATGTAGTCATACATCCCATCCTGAATATCAAATATAACAGGGTTACTGGTTAGTTCAAATTTACTTTCTGTAAAGTTATAATCAATAGAGAAGTCGAGAACTTTATCCTTTCCGTAATTTATTACATTATTGAATGTGTAGTCAGACATTGAGCCTTGATTTACTATATCAGGCGTATAATATTTACCATATAAATCTTTGGTTTTTTGGATTCGTGCCGCAGGCTCACCAATATATTTTATATCATCCTTATCCTTTTTCAATGTGTCTTTTTGTTTTTTATGAATGTATCTAATCATATCTTCAACATTATCTACATCAATACTTTCAGGATAATCAAATATGTAATATTTACTAACCCTACCAGAGGTAATTAGTTCTTTGTAGTTTCTATATTTTAGAAATAAGTGATATGTTTTAGTATCTGGGGTTTGCTTTCTATTTTTCATTTTTTCACCCCATCCAAATAATCACTCCACCATTGCATCATCTTTTTTCTCTGCGGTAAATACTCAGCATGATTATATGCAGCTTTTACTCTATTTCTCTCCTTATGAGCCAACTGGCGTTCAATTATATCACTATGGTATCCATGTTCGTCAATTTTACCATGTAGAATTGTGGAAAACATGGCTCTGAAAGAGTGAGGATTCATTTTATCTTTATAGCCAAGTCTTTTCATTGCAGATGAAAGTGTATTATCTGACATTGGTCTATCTTTATGTAATGCACTTGGGAATAGATACGGCCCATCCCCAGTGAGCTTTTTTAGTTCTTTAATAATTTTCATTGACTGTTTTGAAAGGGGTACAATGTGAGGTTGTACCTCATTAGTACCTTTAAATTTTACTTTTATTTTCATCTTTTCTCCAGGTATGATCCACTCGGAATTTTCAAAGTCTATCTCCTTCCACTCTGCTACTCTTATATTGCCTGGTCTGGATGCGAGATGAGGAAGCAATCTTAAGGCGTATTTTGTCGAAATATCGCCTTGATAATCCTCTATTACATCTAATAGAATCTTTATCTCTTTTTCATCAAGTATGACCGGGTAATGTTTTTCATCTGGTTGTTTAAAAACACTCTTCTTATCAATATCCTGTAAAATATTATAAGGGATTTTATCATTTGCCGCAGAATATCTGAATACTTCATTGCAAAGAGAAAATACTCTACTAGCCATTTCCAGTGTACCATTTGCTTCTATTAATCTAATAAGTTCAATAATATCAGCTCTAGCAATACTTTTTATAGGGACGTTTTTTAAAGATGGGAATATATGCCGTTCCAATCTACGCAGTTGCATATCTTTATAATCATCTGAGATTTTTGTTTTATGTGCAAGAAAATCTAGAGCAATTTTACCAAAAGTATCAGATCTTTCATTTTCATTTATAATTCGTACTTTTTTATTTTCTTGTTTTTCTTGTGATGGATCTATCCCAGATTTTATGAGTTGACGTAAACGTTCACGTTCTGCTCTTGCTGCTGCAAGTGTTATCTCTGGATACTTGCCTATAGAATATGTTTTTTCTTTTTGAGAAACTGGTGAAGTATATTTAAGTCTCCAAAGTTTACCACCAGCGGTATTGATCCAAAGGAATAGACCATCTCCATCAAATAGCTTGTATCCCTTCTCTTTAGGCTTTGCTTTCTTTATCTCAGTATCGGTTAGGGGTAATGTTCTTCTTGCCATAGGGGTATTTCCTTTTATGCATGGGGGTACTTTTCTTATTTAGGCCCCAGAAATGCCCCTAAAAGTCCTAGATTCTATTAATTTACCTTAGACTTTATCAGACAGAATAATGAGGATAAAGTGGATATTATATCGTATTTTAGGGCTTTGTTAGATTATATGGGATTATTTTATATTGAAGAATGGCTCCGGCACCAGGATTCGAACCTGGGACCAAATGATTAACAGTCATCTACTCTACCGCTGAGCTATGCCGGAACAATGGTTGAAATAAGCGAGTGCTTGTTTCGTGGGTGAGATTATAGTAAAAAAGTTTTTTAAAGTCAAGGATATTTTAGGCTTTTTTGTAAAAATCTACGCCATTTGTTGAAACTTGCTTTATTTTCTTTTCATGGAGAAGATCTTGTACCCTGTTTTGACTCTCATCATCAAAAAGTGCTTCGATGTCTTCTGCTGTCAAAGGACGTTTCGATAAGGTTTCCAGTATCTCTTCTTCAGAGTAGCTGGAAACGGAGATCTCGGCTTTCTTTCGTGAGGCGATGTAGACAGGCAAAGCGCTGTCAAAAAGATGGCTAATCTCCAGCAGTTTTTCATAACTGACAGGTTTTACATCATAGGCAGGCGGTCTGTCTATGGTGCCTATATCTATACGTGTAGGTTGCAGTTTCAGCAGGTATTCGTTGAGCTTGGCTATCTCTTCTTCGGAGTCATTGAGTGTTTTGACAATGAGTATCTCTATGACGAGCGGTCCGTCATATCTGTTTTTAAAGGCTAACATCCCTGCTTTGATCTTCTCGACATCGATACCCTTATGGGAACGGTCAAGTTTTTGCAGGCATTTTTGAGTGGCACAGTCCAGAGAGAGTTTCACTTCATCCAGTTTCAGCAGTGCATCCTGTATCTTCATATCATCGATGTTGGCTGCATTGGAAAGGATGAGTGTCTTGGTCGACCCTTTAAAGGTATTGATCTCATCTATGAGTTCTGAGAGATAGGGGTAGAGCGTGGGTTCACCATTGGCCGTGAGGGTGATGAAGTCTATATCGCCATGCTCTTTCAGCGCTCCTTTCAGTGCAGTGGTGACTGCTTCTACACTTACGACATCCTCATAGGTATCCATCGTTTTGGCCGGGTCCAGTTCACAGTAGAGACAGTCAAAATTACACTGTTTTTTACCGGGACTCAGGTCAACCCCTAAAGATTTACCAAAACGTCTGGAATGTATGGGACCGAAGATCACCTTTGGTGAGTGTTCAGCGGTAAGCGTTAAACGTTCAGTTTTATCAGACATGACTTCTCTTTTTTAGTAATCTTTGACGCTTCTTTTCCAACTTCTTTTCAAAAGCCTCTACCGTATGCTTATCTACAAGTTTATCACGGTTGTCCAGTTGATACCCCAGTTCTGCTTCAAACTTCAAGAGGGATATCTTCTTATAGATTTCCATGATCTTCAGGTTGGTCAATCCTCCCAGAAAATTCCGCATGAGACTCAACTTCTCTCTCAGATAGACTTCCTCACCTATATTACTCATTTGCAATTCTGTCAGCTTCTCTTTATAGGTATTGCTGTCGATCAGTTCCAGATCGAACTCTTTGTTAATAAAGTAGTCTGCTACCGTCGTAAAATAGTGACTAAAAGGTTTCTTGATATTCTGCACTTTTTTTGAACCCCAGAGATACTTCGCCGCGACTTTCTGGAACTCTTTTCTTAAGGCTTCTATCTCATCATCCACAGGCACCAGTTTTCCGTCTTCTCTTAATCGGAAGTTCCTGTTAAAAGCCATGGAGATAGCGTTCATAGTATTTTGAAACTCCGTTTTGGCGTTGCTTGAACGGTTAAGCAGTGCGATAAGCAGCTCTTTGATCTTCATCTTGTCATAATGCACGCTCTCATAGCCAGGTACTGTGAGTGTTTTCAAATACACCAGTTTTCGTATATCCTTTACCCGTACTTCACTTTTGATGGAACGCAGCAGGATCTCCTGCAGTTTTTCTTTGGTGTAGATGTTGAGCGAATCGATGATATCGGTCACGCGGTACCTGTTCTCATCTGCCAGATCCATCGCCTGACACAAAATAGTTTTACCTGTAATGTTTTGGATCATGATGCCTTTGGATCCAAGGTACTTCTCCTCCAAGGCAATGGCATTGAGAACATACTGTTTTAAATAGAGATACTCAGGATACTCTTCAAGCTCATGTACACGCTTGACCAAAGAAGCCAAAGCATACTCTCTAACATCCTCTGGTAGGTTTTCATAGAATTCATACTTGAGGATACGTCTGAAGTTATTGAGGTTTGCATTAAATCGTAAAGGAGAATCCAAGGTAGCTGAAGCCTTTTGTAACATCGTATCCAGGATAGTTTCTCCATCATGGCTGAATGCCGTATGACCGATGTCATGCAACAGCCCTACGATCTTTCCTATCTTGAAAAAGTTCAAGTCGACATCATTACCAAGTTGTCTACTCAGATGGTTCAGTATGTACTCTGTGCTTAGGCCTACTTCCATAGAGTGGCTATAGCGATTTCGAATACTGTCTTTGGTACGTTTAGAGAGGTACATAGGGATATCTTTCAGGCGTACGAACACTTTGTGTCCTACGATCCCCAGTTCACATTCTTCGACGGTTTGGAGCGCCTTTGGCGAGAGTTGAGTAGTGAGCATTGAGCGTTGAGAATTACTCTGCATAATTTTTCTTTAATGAACCAAGCATTCTTAATAACTCTTTTATTTCTTTCACCCATGACATACCGGTATTTTTATCGATATATCCAATTTCTATGCCAATATAGGTTTGTGTGATAAGTTCTGCACCCGAACCTTTAGCAATTTCAATATAACGTATTTTTTCTTTAGAAGATTCTTTTTCAAGTCCTTCTGCAATATTACTGGCAATGGAAAGGGAACTACGAGTAATTTGATCTTTAAAACCAAAATCTTTCGAATCAGAAAATAATTTATATACTTCTACAGATAAACGACAAGATCGTTTCCAAACATCCAATCTCTCACATCGCATATTTGCTCCTTTTTCATCGCTCAACGCTCATCTCTCAGCGCTGCGCTAAAGAGCTCTAGCTCTTCGCACTCACTCTCTGACACTCTTTTACGAAATGTTTTGCATTTTCTACCGGAACGTCCGGGAGGATACCGTGTCCTAGGTTAAAGATGTGTCTTTTACCGCCCATGATCTCCTGGATCGCTTCTACACACGCTGTTGTTGCCTCTTGGGAGTAGAGTCTACATGGTTCCATATTTCCCTGAAGGACGTATTTATCACCCAGTTTCTCTTTGGCCAAGGCCATAGGTGTTCCCCAGTCCACACCGAATACATCAAAGTTCCCATACACCAAACCACGCTCGATAAAGGCTGCAACACCTTTAGGGAACATGATCACAGGGATATGCGGATACTTCTCTTTGAGATATTCAGCGATCTCCACCATATATTTCCATGAGAACTCGTCATATTTACCCGGTTCGATCGCTGCTGCCCAGGAATCGAAGATCTGTACGACATCCACACCTGCTTGGATCTGTTTTTCCATATAAAGCTTCACGACATCGGTGACTTTTCTAAGGATGTTATGGAGAAGTTCAGGATTGGAGTACATCATCTTCTTACAGATATTGTAGGTTTTAGTCCCCTGCCCCTCTATCATATACGTTGCCAATGTCCAAGGAGCACCGGTAAAACCGATAAGCGCTTTCTCATCACCTCTTGCATCCAGCTGCTCTCTGAGAAGTGCGATCGTCTCATAGACATAGGTCAGTTTACTTGCCGCCTCTTCACCACCGATGAGTCTATCCAGGTCTTCTTGTGATGTCAGAGGGTCAGAGAACTTTGGTCCCTCCCCTTTCACAAAACTAAGGTCCATACCCATTTCATCCGGAATAACCAAAATGTCCGAGAACAAGATAGCCGCATCCACACCCACGATATCGAGTGGCTGGATGGTTACTTCTGCTGCTTTTTTGGGATCATGACACAAGTTAAGGAAGTTACCTGCTGCGGCACGTACTGCCATGTACTCCGGCAGATAACGCCCTGCCTGTCTCATCATCCATACCGGTGTATATGGTGTCTCTTTCCCTAGACATGCGTCTACAAAAATTTTGCTCATTACTATTTACCTACTTTCCCTAAAAAATATAATCCTACTGCCAATGCGGTAATAGAAAGTGCAAAATACATCATCTCAATAGGTGTAGCAAAGTTCGTATGCAATACCCTTTGAAAGAAGTTCACCACAAGTACCATGACGATAACTTTTGCGATCTTGTCTTTAAGCTGGTCAAGTGAATGGATCGCCAGTAATTTACTGCCATTCTTCCCGCTTGCCTCATCAATATCTGAAATGAAAAGCTCATACAGTCCAAAAGAGAAAATGAACATTACCACGGCGATCAAATAGAGATCCACCGCACCGATGATCCCTGCTACGATATCTTCATGAAAGTTTTCAGGGTGTGCATGGGTGAGGATCGTATTGAGTGTATAAACACCGACACTCCAGATATCCATTGAAGCAACCACAAAAAGGATCACGGCACCTAGTAAACCAAAAATAACAGCCAAAAGTACGATAAATCTACTTCTCCAGATAGCGCCTTCAAATAGTTTTTCTAACATTAAGCATTTTCCTCTAGTTTGATCCATTTTTGTGCGATTCTTACTGCATTGGTCGCAGCACCGACTCTTACCTGGTCAGCAACACCCCAAAGATGCAGGATATTCTTCGCATAGATATCTTTTCTGATACGCCCAACATAGGTATCATCTGTATCTGTTGCAGTCAAAGGCATAGGATACTCATTTTTAGACATATCATCTACCACCTTGACATTTTCAAAGTTACCTAATGCTTCTCTTGCTTCGTCTACATTCACATCTACATTCTCATCAAATGTGATCGTGATAGATTCAGAGTGGCTTCTTAAAACCGGTACACGCACACAAGTTGCAGATACGGCAAAGTCGCTATGCATGATCTTGTTGGTTTCGTTGACCATTTTCATCTCTTCTTTGGTGTAACCGTTTTCCTGAGGCACATCAATATGAGGAATGACATTGAGTGCGATACGGTGTGCAAATGCTTCGACTTTTGCATCATCCAGTGTAAAGTTGAAAAAAGCCTGCATTTGCCGTACTAGCTCTTCCATCCCTTTTTTACCTGCACCACTTACGGCCTGGTAGGTACTTACATCCACTCTTTTGATCCCATAGAGGTCATGAAGCGGCTTGAGAAGCTGTACCATTTGAATGGTAGAACAGTTAGGGTTCGCGATGATACCTGACTCTTTCCAAAGTGCGATGTCTCCAGGGTTCACTTCAGGCACTACCAGTGGTATATTCGGATCCATTCTGAAGTGAGAGGTATTGTCAATGACCACTGCCCCAGACTCTACTGCATACTTCGCATAATGTGCAGAGATACTTCCACCGGCTGAAAAGAACGCGATATCTATGTTGCGTCCTTCAAATACCTCTTCAGTGAGTTCTTCTATCTTGTACTCATTCCCTTGAAACTCTATCGTTTCACCTGCAGATTTTGCACTTGCCAAAGGTAAAAGATCTCCTACGGGAAAGTTTACCTCTTCCAACACTCTAAAAAGCTCTTCACCTACGGCACCGCTTGCACCGACTACTGCTACGTTATATTTCTTCACGCTATTCTAATCCTAATGTATTATCTGTTTCTTCACCGTCATTCTCATCCGGTATCTCTTCTTTTTGGCATTTAGCAATGCTCACCACTCTATCTTTTGCATCTACGTTGACGATCTTCACACCTGATGTGTTACGCCCCGCTTTACGTATGGTTTCCATATCTACACGTATCATTTTACCGATACTCGTCAGACACATGAGGTCTTTGTCTTCTTCTACGAACACTACGCCGACCACATCACCTGTTTTAGGTGTGAGCTTCATAGAGATGACCCCTTTACCCGCACGGTTCTGTTCACGGTACTCACTTGCAGTGGTACGTTTACCCAGACCTTTTTCACTGATCATCAGCAATTCATCTTCTTCATTCTCGATGGTTGTAGCACCACATACATGATCACCCTCTATCTTGAACTTGATCGCAGTTACACCACGTGATACTCTACCGATCTCTCTTGCATCTTCCACTTTAAATCTGATACAAAGACCCTTTTTCGTTGCAACGAAGAGCCATTTCGTATCTGGCTTCACGATCTTCGCATCAACTAACGCATCATTTTCGTCAAGATTGATCGCTCTTACACCATTGCTTCTGATGTTTGAGTACTCTGAGAGGTTGGTTCTCTTCACGATACCGTTTTGGGTAAAGAAGACCAATCCTTTGTCCGCTTCAAAATCCTCCGTAGGGATGATCGCCATGATCTTCTCATCCTGCTGAAGGTTGATAAGATTCACCACCGCTTTACCTTTGGCGGTACGAGATCCCTCTGGGATACGATAGACTTTGAGCCAGTAGAGCTGTCCTCTGTCTGTAACGAACATGAGTGTATCATGCGTATTGGAGGTAAAGAACTTCTCGATGAAGTCATCATCATAGGTCGTCACAGCGATCTTACCTTTACCGCCACGGTGCTGCTTCTCGTACTGTTTCACAGGTACACGTTTGATATATCCACGGTGTGTGATCGTCACAACCATCGGCTCATTTGGAATAAGATCTTCAATATCGATATCATCATAGTCATCTACGATCTCTGTACGGCGTGGTGTGGTGTATTTTTCACGGATCTCTACAAGCTCCTCACGGATGATCGCATTGATCTTCTCTTCACTTTTCAGGATGGCTTCAAGTTCTGCAATGAGTTTGAGCAATTCATTCAACTCATTCTCGATCTTCTCAATCTCAAGACCTGTAAGACGTCTAAGTCTCATCTCCAGGATCGCTTTTGCCTGTATCTCTGAAAGCTTGAAACGTGACATAAGACTCTCTCTGGCTTCCACATCATCAGCAGAAGCACGGATGATCTTGATCACTTCATCGATGTTATCTACAGCGATCTTGAGACCTTCCAAGATGTGTGCTCTTGCTCTTGCTTTTTCAAGGTCGAAGATCGTTCTTCGGATCACGACTGTTTTTCTATGTTTCAAGAAAAGGTCGAAGAGCTCCATGAGATTAAAGACTTTTGGCTCTTTATCTGCGATCGCAAGCATGATGATACCAAACGTCACTTGCATCTGAGTGCTTTTGAAAAGGTTGTTCAGTACGATCTCACTCATCGCATCACGTTTCAGCTCGATCACCACACGGATACCTTCTCTATCCGACTCATCACGAAGTTCCGAGATCCCCTCTATCTGTTTGTCACGTACAAGCTGTGCAATGTTCTCTATAAGTCTGGATTTATTGACCTGGAAAGGCAGTTCATCGATGATGATGATCTCTTTGGAACCTTTTTGTTCTATGTGTGTCTTCGCACGCACTTTGATACGCCCGCGTCCCGTTGTATAAGCATCTGTGATACCCTTACGACCGAAGATAATACCACCTGTCGGGAAGTCAGGCCCCTGAACGACCTTCATCATATCTTCTACCGTTGTGTTCGGGTTATCGATACGCATAACCAGTGCATCTACCAATTCATCCAGTCTGTGTGGAGGAATGTTCGTGGCCATACCGACCGCGATACCGCTTGAACCGTTCAGAAGCAGGTTCGGGACACGCGAAGGGAGTACATCAGGTTCCTGCATGGAATCATCATAGTTCGGTACAAAGTCTACCGTATCTTTTTCAAGGTCAGAGAGAAGCTCTTCAGCGATCTTTGTCATACGTGCTTCAGTATATCTCATCGCTGCAGCATTGTCACCATCGATCGAACCGAAGTTCCCTTGGCCATCCACAAGCGGTGCCTGCATAGAAAAGTCTTGTGCCATACGTACAAGTGCGTCATAGACTGAAGAGTCACCGTGTGGGTGATACTTACCGATCACATCCCCGACAATACGTGCAGATTTTTTATACGGACTTCTATGCGAAAGACTGAGATCGTTCATCGCATAGAGGATCCTTCTGTGTACAGGTTTCAACCCGTCTCTCGCATCAGGTAATGCTCTACCAATGATGACGCTCATAGAGTAGTCAAGGTAACTTGACTTCATACTATCTTCAATTAACACTTGTCCGGTATTTTGTTGCTCTTCAAACAGATCGCTCATGCATTTCCTTGTTGTGTAAAAAATTGTATTGATTGTATCTAACATCGGCTTAAATAAAAAGGCTAAAAAGCGCTTAAAATGGACGCTAGGTGTCTTAAAATGGATTTAACATAGTTTTAACACTATATTCTATATAATGCAGGCTAAATTCATATATTGAGGAAAAATAGTGCCAATTGAACAACTGAAAGATATCGTAGATTATGGGATCATAGGATTTCTCTTTTTCTTAAGTTTTATTACCTTTGCCTTTGCTATTGAAAGAGTACTTTTCTACCGTGGGCTCAAAGTAACAGACTATAAAAATAAAACCGCGTTGGAACTTGACATTTCAAAACGTTTGGCAACCATTGCTTCTATCGGTTCAAATGCCCCATATATAGGACTGCTTGGTACAGTACTTGCTATCATCCTTACATTCTATATCATAGGTGACCAACAAGATACGATCAACCCCGGTGAGATCATGAAACACTTGGCACTCGCATTGAAAGCGACCGCAGCCGGACTGGTCGTAGCGATCCCTGCAACGGTTATCTATAATGCACTGCTTACAAGAGTGGATACCATCTTGGCCAAATGGGAAATTGCACAGGATCCAAACGCAGTATGAGGAGAGAACGCTTTGACAAAATGAATGTCGTACCATTCATAGATATTGTACTTGTTCTACTGGTCATCGTACTTGCAACAGCTACGTTTGTAGAAAATCGAGCCCTCAAAGTGGACCTTCCGAGTGCCAGTTCTAAAAAAAGCGAAGAGAAGAAAAATATCCAAATTGCTGTCAATAAAGAAGGGGTCTACTCTTATGAAAAAGAGGTCTTGAGTCTTGACCTCATCAAAGAAAGACTGATGAAACTTGATCCCAAAAAGGATCTTATCTCACTGCGTATGGATAAAAGCAGTGAATTTCGGTACTTTGTGGATATTATAGATATTCTTAAAACCAAAGGTTTTGAGAATATTTCGATCATTACGAAACAGTAATTACTTCAGCATTGATACCCTCCTGGTTTATACCGGGGATCTCTCTTATTTAAACCCATATTACTTCTGACATTTTATTTGAACTTCCAATCATATAAACTGCGGTGATGTTACCCTCTTTACTTTTCTAGAAAAGTAAAACAAAAGTCGACACTACTCTCAAATCGCTTCGCTTTCAAGGGTGTTCGTAGTGTCAGATGAACGTACTTCGTACGATTAATGAAGGGGGCTTTTTTAATTATTGATCGCACGAATGTGCGCCTCTGTCATGGTGAACGCCCTTGAAAGCGAAGCGATTCGAGAACCATGACGCTTTTTTGCTTCGTTTTTTCTAAAAAAATGAAGAGAGAAACAACGCCTCAATGAGGATAAAGGGAAGTTCCATCAAACTTCAAAAACCTTCATTACTCTTAGCAAAAAAATTACCCATCAAGTACAAGGATGACAGACTTGCACTATTCCGTCATCATCCCATATGGACGCTTCAGTTTCTCAGTCAATTGATGCATACTGACAGAACGTCCCTCTCTGGCAAACTCTCGTCCATCCATAAAGACTATCATTGTAGGCACGGAAAAGACTTGGAAATGTGCAGAGATCTCTAGATTTTCATGTGCATCAAGGTATATCTGCTTGAGCAGAGGAAAATTCTCATCAAACACCTCTTTAAACTTGGGTCTGAGCGCATGACATACACTACAGTGCTCTCCAGAGAAGTAAAGCAGAACGCCTACTTCACTTCTTATAGTCTCTTGCAGTTCTTCTAGTGTCATACCTTATCCTTGAATGATTTTTAAAATTATAACGATTAGGAGCTACAACTGAGCTTCTGATTTTTAAATTCTTCCGGTGTCGCACCAGCCCATCTTTCATGCGTTTCATGTTCGGCATAGGGATCTTTTGCGATCTCAAATAGATTATCTACAACACTGAAGTCGCCATTTACAGCTGCAGTGATGGCTTCTTGCAGCATGTAGTTCTTGAGCACGAACTTTGGGTTGGTCTGTAACATTGCACTGTGTCTCTCTTTAGTGCTGGAAGTATTTGCTTTCAGTCTCTCATCATAACTGTCTAACCACTCATTCATCGGCTTATGATAGAGCCCCAGTTTCAAAAGTGCTGTTCTCTCTCCATCATAACGACTAAGGGTTCTAAAAAAAAGTGTATAGTCTATACTCATGCCCTGCATCATACTAAGCAGCTGTTTGAAAAGCTCCAGATCACTATCCTGAAGTTTATCCAACCCTATCTTTTTACCCATAAGTTCCAAGTAGCGTTCAGTATAGACTCTTGCATAGTCGTCGAGGGCTTTTTCCATCTTATCACTATTCACCATTGGTGCCAATGCATGCATAAGCGCCTGCAGATTCCATGCTCCTATATTGGGCTGGTTGCCAAAACTGTAACGTCCGCCTTGGTCTGTATGGTTACAGATGTATTGAGAGTCATAGTCATCCAAGAAGGCATAGGGGCCGTAGTCTATGGTAAGCCCTGCGATGGACATGTTGTCTGTGTTCATCACGCCATGGTTAAACCCTACTGCCTGCCACTCTGCCATGAGTCTGGCTGTTCTACTGACCACTTCTGTAAAAAACTGTAGATATTTGTCGGGTACCTCTACCAAGTGCGGGTAACTCTCTGCAATAGCATAATCAGCCAATGCTTCCAATTCTTCATATCTTTTTTTGTGTGTAAAGTACTCAAAAGTACCAAAACGTACCCATGAAGGAGAGACACGAAGTACTATGGCCCCTGTCTCCCACTCTTCTCTATAGACTTTATGTTCTGAACCTATCAGTGCCAAAGCTCTTGTACTCTCTATGCCAAGTCCATGCATCGCTTCACTCATAAGATACTCACGAATAGAAGAGCGAAGTACAGCACGCCCATCACCTGAACGTGAGTAACGTGTCTGGCCTGCACCTTTAAGCTGCAGATGCCACTGTTTGATCGTACCTATATTGATAGCCCGTCCGTCTCCCAGACGTGGCACAAAATGCCCGAACTGATGACCGGCATAACACATCGCAAAAGGATCTGAGCCTTCAAGCTGCCAGGCACCATTGACAAATTCCACAAAAGCATCACTGTAGAGCTCTTCAATATCTATATCCAATAGCTCTGCCACATCTTCATTGGCATGGATCAAAAATACATTCTCCAGTGGTGTGGGTTTGACTCTTGTATAGCACTCGTCCGGTAATGCCAAATAGGGATTGGTCAGTTTTATTTCATTTAGTTTCATAGTTAAATTCTACATAGCATGGCTTTGATGCTACTTAAGCCAAATAGGAGTATAATCACACAATTAAATTTGTAAGGAATCACTAATGGGTAGAGCGTTTGAATACCGTAAAGCAGCGAAAATGAAAAGATGGGGAACCATGTCTAGACTTTTCCCTAAATTAGGAAAGATTATCACCATGGCAGCCAAAGAAGGCGGTCAAGATCCTGATATGAACCCTAAACTTCGTACCGCTATTCTTAATGCCAAAGCGCAAAACATGCCTAAAGACAATATCGATGCAGCGATCAAAAGAGCTTCTGCTAAAGATGCTGCAGATATCAAAGAGTTGACATACGATGTCAAGGCTGTACATGGTGTACAGATGATCGTAGAGTGTGCTACAGACAATAATACAAGAACGGTTGCCAATGTAAAAGCCATACTGGCCAGAAACGGTGGAGAGATGCTTACTTCAGGATCACTCAACTTCATGTTTACACGTAAATGTGTCTTCGTCTTCAACAAAACAGAAGATATGGACCTTGAAGAGTTGGAATTAGAACTCATTGACTTTGGTTTGGAAGAGATAGAAGAAGATATAGAGCCTCAAGAGGTTGGTGATGATATCAAGATCGTGAGAGTCTATGGTGATTTTACTGCATTTGGTGAATTAAGTAAAGCATTGGAAGATATGAATATAGAGGTCAAAAAAGCGACATTAGAGTATATTGCCAATACACCAATAGAGCTCAGTGATGAACAGATGGAAGAAGTCGATGTACTTATCGATAAACTGGAAGAGGATGAAGACGTTCAATCTGTCTTTACGAACATCGCTTAAAGCCTAACATAGGAGGAGCAAGCATATCCGTAATAGTGGATATGCTTAGGAGAGAAAATAGTCTTTCTTAATAAAATGTCATCAATAGATGCGGTGAATCTTCATCAATATTCAACCCCGCAGTGTCTGACTGCGCCATATGATGCGCTGATGCACTTGAAGCTAAACCGATTGCCAATAGTAATAGTGTTATTAGTTTTTTCATAGTAATCCTTTCTTCTTTTTATTAAAATGTCATCAATAGATGCGGAGAATCCTCATCAATATTCCAACCTGCCGTGTCTGACTGCGCCATGTGATGTGCTGATACATTTGATACCAACGCTGCTGCTAAAAGTAAAATTGCTGTTAATCTTTTCATTTGAATCCTTTCTTTTGTAAAGATGAGGAAGTATAAAATAAAAGTATGAAGAGAGTGTGAAGATATATCGGATATTAAAGTGTAATGATCACAGCCTAGATACTGTGATCACTGAGAGAGAAAAAGTTTTACTGTTCGTGTTGTTCCACAAACTCCTCATAACCACCCTCAAAATCGATCACAGTTCCATCTTCATTGAGTTTAATGATACGGTTTGCAAATGCATCGATGAGCTCTCTATCGTGAGAGACACAGATCACGCCACCTTGGTAATTATGTAATGCTTCACCTAAAGCAACGATCGCTTCAAGGTCCAAGTGGTTGTTTGGCTCATCCATCACAAGAAAGTTCGAGGCATCCATCATCATTTTAGACATCATAACACGGTGTTTTTCTCCACCCGAGCATGCATCTATTTTCTTTTTCTGTTCTTCACCGCTAAAAAGCATACGACCCAGCGTTTTTCTGATATCATCGATATGCCATTTAGGGTCAAATCCCTGTATCCACTGTGGCAATTCTTCATCGCCTACGACAAGGTCTGTCGTATTTTGCGGGAAATAACTGGTGGTAATGGTCTGTCCCCATTTAAACGTACCTGCATCAGGTTCAGTCTCTCCCATGAGAATTTTAAGGAGTGTTGTTTTACCTGCACCATTGGTACCTATAAGAGCAATCTTGTCACCTTTGTTTACCTTGAAAGTAAGATTTTCAAAGACTGTCTCTCCATCATAGCTTTTAGAGAGTCCTTCTACTTCAAGGACCTCATTACCGATCTCTCTATGTGCCTTGAACATAATAGAAGGGTCACGTCTTGAAGAGAGTTTGATCTCACTGACATCCAGTTTATCCAATTGCTTTTGACGACTTGTTGCTTGTTTTGCTTTCGAGGCATTCGCAGAGAATCTGGCGATGAACTTTTCAAGCTCTTCTTTCTCTTTCAGCGCCTTACCTCTATCTGCCTCAGCCTGCTTAGCTATAAGGTTCGCAGCAATATACCACTCATCATAGTTCCCTGTGAACTCACGGATGTTTTGGAAGTCAAGGTCAAGAATGTGCGTCACGACACCGTTAAGAAAGTGTCTGTCGTGAGAGATCACAAGCAGTGTACCTTCATGACGTTTCAGTTCATTCTCCAACCAAGTAATCGTATCCATATCAAGGTTGTTCGTAGGTTCATCAAGCAGGAGGACATCTGGCTTCAAAAAAAGCACCTGTGCCAATAAGATCTTAAACTTGTCTCCACCCGTCAGTGTAGACATAAGCTCATCATGCTGTGATGCAGGAAAACCTAAAGCTTCAAGCAGTTTTTCTATCTTGACATCAGATTCATAGGTAGGGTCTTCATCCGCACAGATCATTTCAAGTTCAGCTAAACGGTTATTGACCTCATCACTCTCAAAGTCACCTTCCATGTAGAGTTTTTCTTTCTCTTTTTGTGCATCAAAAAGTTTTTTGTTTCCATAGAGTACGGCATCTTTGAGCGTATAGTTTTCAAATGCATACTGGTTTTGGCCCAAAACGCCCAATTTGAGTCCAGGCTGAAGCTGCACTTCACCATCACTTGGCTCTATCTCACCTGAAAGAATTTTGAGGAATGTTGACTTCCCTGCTCCATTTGCCCCGATCAGGCCGTAACGTTTACCGGCATCTAAAGTGATATTGATCTTATCAAAAAGCACTCTTTTTCCATAGCGCTGAGTTAAATTAACTGTACTAAGCATTTATCATCCTTGTAAATAATTATCGGCATTTTAACATAATGGTCTGAAAGTGTCAGAAAGTATGGGGTAAAGGGTCTTTAGAGAAGAAAACCCTTTACATGAAGGAGATCAATCAAGCAGATCGATAATATTCTCTATAGGACGACCGATAGCTGCTTTACCATCTTTAATGACAATAGGTCTCTCTATAAGCTTAGGATTTTCCACCATCGCTTCTATGAGTTTCTCCTCATCTGTCTCTTCTTTTAAATTCAACTCTTTATAGATCGCTTCTTTGGTCCTCATCAGTTCTCTCGCAGAGATACCCAGCATTTTAAGCACTGCTTTTAGTTCCTCTTTGCTCGGAGGTGTATCCAGGTATTTCACTACCTCTGCTTCAACACCTTTCTCTTCTAAAAGTGCCGCAGCATTTCTTGATTTTGAGCATCTTGGGTTATGCCATATGGTTACATTTGCCATAGTATTCTCCTTTATTATGTAATTTAGCAATTTTTTTATCTACCCCGTTTATGAGACGTTTATCTTTGCCTTTATAAGGTATGTTCGAAAGCAAGTATCGAATTGCATTGAGACGTGCTCTTTTTTTATCGTTGGCATCCAGCTCGCACCATGGAGCATGCTCTGTACCGGAGAGCTTGAACATTTTATCACGTAGCATGGCATACGTGTCATAGGCATCCAGTGAGAGGTAATCCAATTTAGAGAGTTTCCAGCCTTTGAGGGGATCATTTTCTCTGTCTTTCAGACGGTTTTTTTCTGTCTCATGCGAAATGTTCAGATAAAATTTGAATATGAGCACACCGTCATCTATCAGCATCTCCTCCACACCGTTCACCTGTCTGTAAAAGTGATCATGTTGTTCTTGTGTACAGAAACCGAAGACCTGTTCTATCCCGGCCCTGTTGTACCAGCTTCTATCAAAAAATACGATCTCACCTGCATTAGGTATCTGTTTTAAATGACGCTGGAAATACCACTGTCCCAACTCTTTGGAATTTGGTTTGGGAAGGGCGACCGAACGTGCTTCTCTTGGATTGAGATAGTTGTTGAACTCTTTAATGGTGGAGCTTTTCCCTGCCGTATCCATACCTTCAAAGATCACTAGAACTCTTTTTCCATGGTCGATCACCCATTTTTGAAGTTTGACCAGTTCATACTGAAGCCTAAGAGACTCTTTTTCATAAAATTCCCGTTCTATCTTTCCAGATTTTTTAAAGACTTTGGAAGGCTTCTCATGATACTCAGGAAGATCTTTTGTATAATGGATCTTTTGTCTAGTCATCTTTATCTCCTTTCAACCCTTTAGGGATATGCTTGTTTGTCTGTGCACCCATTTCTTTGAGTTGTTCTACTTGTCTTACAAGGTTTCCTTTACCGTCACTCAATTTATTTCGTGCTGCAGAGAAACTGCTCTGTATACCGTCGATCTGCTTGGATATCTTCATCAAGTCTTCAGAGAAACCGACAAACTTGTCATACATAGCACCTGCTCTTCTGGCAATCTCTTGCGCATTTTGATTTTGACGTTCATATTTCCACACATTTTCAACCGCTCTCATTGCTACCAGCAGCGTTGACGGTCCGACAAGCAATATCTTGTTTTTGAAGGCATTGTCATAAATACTGCTGTCATGCTCGAGTGCCACAGCCAGTGCACCTTCTATAGGCATAAACATAAAAATAAAATCTAAGGTATTGACTTCTTTAAGTCGTTCATAGTTCTTATTGGCAAGTCCTTCGACATGCGCTCTGATGGAATTTAAGTGTGTCGTAAGATGCAGTGCCCTTGTATCATCATCTGCTGCATTCACAAAACGTTCATACGCCACAAGTGATGTTTTTGCATCTATGATCACATCTCTGTTGTCAGGCAGATGGACCACCACATCGGGGCGTAAGATCTCATTGTCATCCGTACGCAGACTCACTTCACGTTCAAACTCAAATCCTTTACGGAGTCCGGAAGCTTCCAGTACATTTTCAAGTACCATTTCACCCCAGACCCCTTGCTGCTTACTGTCTCCCTTAAGGGCATTCGTAAGATTGATCGCATCTTTGCTGATCTTTTTATTGAGCTCTTTGAGCGAATTGATCTCATTTTTCAACACTGCCCTCTCCTGGCTCTCACTATTGTAGGTATCCGCCACCTGTTTTTTAAACTCTGAGATCTGTGTTTGAAGCGGTTTGATCATGTTATCTAAGTTCTCTTTTGAGAATTCTGCAAACTTTTGGGAATTTCCGTCAAAGACTTTTTTAGCCAGTGCTTCCAACTCATCTTTGATCTCTTTTTTATGGTTGAGCATCATCTCTTTTTGAGAAGAGGCATGTCTCTCTTCACTCTCAAGTTTCATCAGTAAACGTGCATTGTTTGTACGGTACTTACTGTTCTCTTCAAGAATAGTGTCTTGACGATCTTTGAGGGTGTTATACTCCTCCAAGAGTGCTGCATGTCTCTCTTCTGCACTCTCAAGCTTGGCCTTGACCTGACTGAGCTCTTTTTCCAGTTCATTGTATTTTCCCTGCAGTGTGTGCAGTCTTTCATTGGTGGAAGTCAGTGTCTCTTTCGTCTCTGCAAACTGTTGTAACTCCTGCTCATTACTGGCATTTTTGATCTTATAGGCTTGAAGCTCATGTTCCAATGCCAGAATGTATTCCGCTTTCTCCTGGTTATCCACCTTGGTGTTCCAAAATCTATCTTTATAGATCTTAACCTTCATAGCAGAAACCACAACGACAAGCACAATGACCAAAAGAACTACCAGTGCTAAACCTGCCATCAGCATTAAGGCAGAATCATTCTCTATTTTCATCAATAACGCTTGCATACTTATCCTTGTATCATGTCATAATCTATAGGGTAATTACATTTCATACTTTGCGCAGGTAAATTTCCTTTTCCATATTTCATCTGTTTGAAGAGTATCTGCACCTTGTTATCCAGGTCATCAAAATACGCGATGCTGTGTAGTTTTTGTTGCGCGTCGACCTGTATGGTGTATTGTTTATTTTCATACTCTGCTACATAGATATTATTACTGTGCAGTTTTGCTTGTTTAACTATTTTAGCGATATTGATACCGTTTGATATACGATAGGCAGAAACCTGCTCGAGATCATGATCTACCACAAGCAGCTCCAAGCCATCACTACACACCTCTTTTTTTGTAGGTTCTCTGTAGCTCCATTTGAACAGTGTTTCATTTGAAAAACGTACTTTACCACTGTAGGTGATCACTTTGTTTTTTGTATTGGTGATTGTCTGTATGAAATCTGCCTGGAAATTTTCTGGCAGTTCTATGCTTGCAGAGAGCAGAGAAGATGCGAATAACAGTAACGATAATAGTCTCATTCTTTTCCTTTTAAATGAACACTCTGATTCACCTTATGTTCATGTTGAAATATACCAAAATAGCACTTGTACCGTGTTAATATCTGTCATATTGTCATAAAATTGTGAAACATGCGTGTGGGGCATCCACCTTTTCTTAACGGAATATTAATCGCTATTTGGATAAAATAATCACAATTTATGCAAAGGCACAATCTACAATGATAAAAAGCGTACTCAAACTCTTTGGCACACAAAATGACAAGATCGTAAAGAACTATCTCAAAAAAGTAAAAATCATCAATCAACTTGAACCACAATATGAATCTTTGGATGATGAAGCACTCAAAGCTGCATTTGAAACACTTAAAGATGAAGTACAAAGTGGCACTAAAACACTGAATGATGTACTCTATGATTCTTTTGCTATCACCAGAGAAGCTGCGAAACGGGCTTTAGGTATGAGACATTATGATGTACAGATGGTCGGGGGATTGGTACTCAACGATGGAAACATCGCAGAGATGAAGACAGGTGAAGGTAAAACACTCGTAGCGACACTGGCAGTTGTCCTCAATGCGATGACAGGCAAAGGTGTACATGTCGTAACGGTCAATGACTACCTTGCAAAAAGAGACTCTGAAGAGATGGGACAACTCTATGAATTCCTAGGTTACAGTGTAGGATGTATCACCACAGACATCCATGATGACATGGGTAGGAAAGCGCAGTACGATGCGGATATCACCTATGGAACGAACAATGAATATGGTTTTGACTACCTCCGTGACAACATGAAAGTAAGAGTGGAAGAGAAAGTACAGCGTGAACACCATTTTGCCATAGTCGATGAAGTTGACTCCATCCTGATAGATGAGGCAAGAACACCGCTGATCATCTCGGGACCTACACAACGTGACCACAACCATTATGCCCAGGCAGATGCCATCGCTAAGCAGATGAAGCGTGGAGAAAAGATAGAGACAAAACCGGGTGAACCAGAGCAGACTACGGGTGATTTCATCGTTGATGAAAAAAACAGAACGATCATTATGACAGAAGACGGGCTCCAAAAAGCACAAGATCTCTTTGAAGTGGAAAACCTTTACAGTCTTGAAAATGCTGTCCTCTCTCATCACCTTGACCAGGCACTCAAAGCACACTATATCTTTGAAAAAGATGTCGACTATGTCGTACAGAACAATGAGATCATTATCGTGGATGAATTTACAGGAAGACTCTCTGAGGGGCGTAGATATTCTGAAGGATTGCACCAGGCACTTGAAGCCAAAGAAAATGTGGAAGTGCAGGAAGAGTCTCAAACACTGGCTGAGATCACCTATCAAAACTACTTCAGACTCTATGACAAGCTTGCCGGTATGACAGGTACAGCACAGACTGAAGCTACGGAATTCTCACAGATCTATAACTTGGATGTTATCTCTATACCGACCAATGTGCCTGTTGCCAGAATAGATAAAAATGACCTGATCTACAATACAGAACGTGAAAAGCTGGACGCTGTAGTAAGAAGGATCAAAGAGCTCAATGAAAATGGACAGCCGGTACTCATAGGTACAGCTTCTATTGAAAAATCTGAAATGATCCATGAGAGACTCAAAAAAGAGAAGATCGCACATAATATTCTCAATGCAAAAAACCATGCACAAGAAGCAGAGATCATCGTCAATGCAGGACAAAAAGGTGCGGTAACCGTTGCAACGAATATGGCAGGACGTGGGGTAGATATCAAGATCGATGATGAAGTAAGAAGCCTTGGCGGACTAGTGATACTTGGTACAGAGCGTCATGAGAGTAGACGTATAGACAATCAGCTCAGAGGTCGTTCCGGACGTCAGGGGGATCCGGGAGAGAGTCAGTTCTTCCTCAGTCTTGATGACAATCTACTTCGTATCTTCGGTGGAGAAAAGATCAGAAATATCATGAACAGACTTGGGGTTGAAGAGGGAGAATACATCGACTCCAAGATCGTGACACGTTCTGTAGAAAAAGCACAGAAAAAAGTAGAGAACCAACACTATGAGTCAAGAAAACATATCTTGGAATATGATGATGTGGCCAACCACCAAAGAAAAGCGATCTATGCCTTTAGAAACCAACTTCTCGACCCAGAGTTTGATATTGCTGCCAAGATCAAAGAGAACCGTGCAGAATATGTAGACTACCTTTTAGGAGAAGCTGAGATCTTTGCAGGGATGCCTACAGAAGATTTTGATGTCGAGAGACTCGCTGCATTGATCAAGGAAGAGCTGCGTATTAAAGTGCAAAGTGAACAGTTCAAAGACAAAGAAGTAGAAGCGCTTACTGTAATGATCACAGAGATGATGGAGAACCTCTATGAACGCAAAATGTCGCAGATCGTTCCGGAACAAAGACAAGAGATAGAACGTATCTTATACCTTCAGGTACTTGACCCTCAGTGGAGAGACCACCTGTATGAAATGGATGTACTTAAAACAGGTATCGGGCTGAGAGGATATAACCAAAAAGACCCATTGACCGAGTACAAACAAGACAGTTATAAACTCTTTACAGATCTTGTGTCACGTATCAAAATAGAAGCTGTGAAGGTACTTCAGCTTGTACAGTTTGACTTTGAGTCTCCTGAGGAAGAGGAAGCTGCAGTGGAACACATCAGAGAAGAGTTGGAGAGCGATATCGCAAATACAACACTTAACCAGTCTTATGAAGAGGGTGTCATTGCTGAAGATTCCTCAAAACTCAAGCCTATTACAGGATCAAAAAAACCTAAAAGAAATGATCCATGTCCATGTGGGTCAGGTAAAAAATATAAAAACTGTTGTGGACAGAGCGGGCCTAAAAAAGGTCTCTTGGCATAATGTCCACGCCTGCCAGAATCTCCTCGCCTAATACAAAGTTCATTAGGCATATCATCAAACACTATCTCAAATACGATAAAGAGAACCCTTTTATCTTTATCTCTGCGATGTTGGCCTTCTTAGGTATTGCTGCAGGTGTGATGGTACTGATGATCGCTATGGGGATCATGAATGGGACACAAAAAGAGTTTACCAAAAAACTTTTTGTGATGAACTACCCTCTGACCGTACTTCCCCTGGAAGAAAATGCCGTCAATGATACCCTCATAGCATCACTGAAAGAACAATTCCCCCACCTTCAATTCAGTCCCTATTACACCACACAGGTCATCACGAAAAATGACGGTGCTGTGCAAGGCTCTTTGGTCTATGGTGTGGATTTCGATAAAGAGAGCAAGATCAATGCTATCTTTAAAGAAGCAACAGGCCATGAAACAAGCAAATTCAGAGTGGTGATAGGTGAAGGACTCTCTTTTGAGATGAATGCCCCTAAAGGTGAAAAGGTCACACTCTACTTTTCAGAACAGCAGGCAATAGGCTTTGGAACCATGCCGCTTCAAAAACGTTTCATCGTCGATGGTGTTTTCAAATCCGGTCTTAAAGCCTATGACAAAGCCATTATGTATACCTCTTTGGAGGCATTTGAAAAACTGCTTGATCGAAAGCATGGAAGCTATGACGGTCTGCATATCTATACAGAAAATCCTCTCGATGAAATAGATGCTATACGAAGTGAATTACCTGAAATGGTCGTCATAGAAGGGTGGTGGCAGCAGAACGGAAATTTCTTTGCAGCCATGGAAATGGAGAAGAAGGCTCTTTTCCTGGTGTTACTGCTCATCATCCTTGTAGCCTCACTCAATATCATCTCCTCTTTGCTTATGACAGTGATGAGCCGAAGAAGAGAGATCGCCCTGATGCGTACACTGGGTGCCACCAAGGTAGAGATCAAAGCGATCTTCTTTCGGTTAGGGCTTATTATAGGAAGTACAGGTATCGTAGCGGGTACCCTACTTGGCGGACTTGGAATCTGGATACTCACCACTTTTGACATCATCTCTATGCCTGCGGATGTGTACGGTACTTCAAAACTGCCCGTGGATCTCACCTTCAATGATTTTGGATTGATCATTTTGGGTACAAGTATCATTATACTGCTTTCAGCCCTCTATCCTGCAAAAAAAGCATCTCAGACGGATCCTTTGACCGTACTTAGAAATGAATAGATAATCATCTTTTCATAATACACCCTGCTTATTTGTTGATAATATGCTCCGGTGACTCCAATGCTCTTTTGAGTATTTTGAGAGGCAGTGAGAGGATATCTCCTCCTGCGGATGTCTTGACCTGAGGATCATCCAATGTGCCTGTAATTTGGAGTCCAAAGGTCATACTCTTGTCTTCTCCCATCAAGATATACCCTACCAGAGGTAAACTTCCTACCAGTTTACCCAACTCTCTTGCCGATTGGATAGCAAGATTGAGATCGATGGTTTTTTTCTCAAGATCAATTTCTCCTGTACCTGCGATAGTTGCCGATGTGCCTTTGATATAGATAGAATCAAATATGATCTTCTCTTGTTTGATCATTCTATATTCGGCTACACCCTTCTCTATTGTAAAACCTTTGTCGGAATAACCGGGGTTCTGCAAAGAAGCTAAAGCCGGTATGGTATTGATAAAGGCCAGAGTGTTATTGTAGGCCTTAAAATCTTTCATCACACCACCCTCAACAATGATCTCACCTTTCATGGTCTCTTCAGGATCACCTGAGAATTTTAATGTATAGCGTCCATGCTGCAAACCCTTAAAATCTATGAGAGGGTGGAGGGCTTTATCCTGTATACGCAGTGCCTGTATAGAGAAGATATTGTTCTTTTTAGAAAACTTTATAATGTCTCCTGATGAACTTCCTATGGCTTTTATGTCTCCATTGGGTTTTACTTCCACATCATAACTGTCCGTCACCAAGCTATGATCACCATATCTTAATTGGCTGTTTTCACCCAAAATGATTAAACTTTTCTCTTCTGTAGTTTTTTCCTTCTTCTTCGTCTTTTCGCTTTTTTCTTTTTTTGCTTCTACCGTCAAGAATTTTTTAAGATCAAAATTGAGATTGCTGAGTTTAATGCGTGCATTGGCTTTATTGTAATAAAAACGTTTATCAAACGCGTAGAAATCCAACTCTTTCTCTTTCAAGACCCCTTCAAAAGGCACTCTTGTTTTACATTGATCATTTTTTTCATAGAGAAAACATGATTCTCTTTTCAAGATGCCTTTAAATGTATAGGTGTTGAAATCGTTTGTTTTAATGGTCACTTTTCCACCATTATCAATCGGACCCGGATCTGGTAGATAAGGTTTGACCTTATTCAAGTCATTGAGTTGAATGGAGGTTTCATTGGTATCATTTGTAAATTTCATAGAGAGTTTAGGTATCTTGATTTGGATGTTGTTCTCATAGTTGAGTGTAAAAGGAACTGTTTCATTGTTCAATATAAAGAAGGTCTCTTTTTCATCTCCAAGTGTGATACGCTTGGCATCAAAGAGGAAATCTGCTTTTTTCTTTTTCACATCCAACTTACCATCGAGCTTACCTTCATAGAAGGTATCTTTTAAATAAATATTTTTTAAAGTGATCAAGCCTTTGTTATACTGTACATTCCCTTTGGTAATAGGAAATTTGGTTTTACCCAACAACACGTCACTTTTGCTAAAATCCACATTCACAAAAAAATCCTGATAACTGTTCTTCAAAGCTAGATCTGCCATAAACAACACTTTGACCTTCCCGCTTTGCTGGTCTAGGGGCAAGACAATATCATACGCCTTGAGTAAGTTCTGCATGGTATCCTCAAAACGGTGATCAGATTTTATTTTCAGTTTTAAATGCGTATCGGCATTGAGTAGATTAAGTATGCTGACCTTGCTGCCATCTAAACTTATACCTTCATAGGTCGGATCCTTCAGATCAAAATAGAGTCCGCCATTGCGATAGGTCAATATAAAACTCGGTGCCAAGACCGGTGGTAGTTCTTCTTTAAAATGTATCTGCGTATCGGTAAAGAGAACTTCCCCGTTCAGTGCATCAAAATCCATTTTAAAGGTACCATTTTTCAAAGTTCCTTTGCCCGTTAAAGAGCGCAGTTTATACTGGTCAGCTTTGACTTTATCTACGACCCAACTTCGCACATTTTCCTCAAGATCAAACATATCAATGATACTTTCCAGGTCACTGAAACTGTCACTCTCCAGTCCAAAATCGATACTGTTGCCATCTTTGCTCGCGTGAAATCTTCCCAATGCATCATGGAGTCTAAAAAAACCTTCTGTTGACAAGATCTTTTCATGCAGGTCGTAGGTCAGTTTTCCACTCATCGTTACATTATGTTTTTTCAAAAAAAGCAGAGGAATCGTTGCCTTTAACATTTTCCCTTCACGTCTTGCTGTTCCTATGATCTCATAGTCTTTACTTGAGAGCCCTAAGAAATCGTCTTTAAACCTGATACTCATGGTATTATTATTGAATGTAATATTTTTCACTACGATAGATTCAAAAAAGGTCAACAGATATTTGATACGCTCAAAGGTATCATGTACACTGGTAAAAGAGGGTTTGGCTTTACTTTGGGGGAGAATGACATGATCTGCTTTTACTATAAGCTTTTTATTGAGTTTAATGTATAATCCCTCTACATTGTAGTCAGCGACTTTAACGGTATCCAATTTGATACCTACCATTAGCCACATAAAAAAAGCGATAAAAAGGACAACCAGGAAGATGAGTGTATTACGTAAAAGCACATGGATAGCATGCGCAGAAAACATTATACTGGTTTTGATCATCTCTTTCGCCTTTTATACAACACTGCCCATTCAAACAACGCGGACACTTTTAGTACCGCAGGGATCTATTACGCACATTATATCACAGCTGACACAAAAAGGGTATGCCTTAAGCCCTATTGATAAATATATTTTGGTCTTTCTGGGGAAACCTCAAAGTGGATGGGTGGATATAGGTGCGACCGATTTGAACCGTATCGATTTTTTATACAGACTGACCACAGCAAAAGCGAAGATGGAAGAGATCACACTGATCCCTGGTGAAACCACAGAACTCTTCTTCACTTCTGTAGCTGCTGATCTAAAACTTGATAAAACAAAATTGGATGCCTATTATCAAGAGTTTTCGCACTATCCTGAAGCGGGTATCTATGCAGATACCTATTATGTGCCCTATGGTATCAGTGAAAAACATTTTATTCATTTTCTTCTTTCTGCCTCTGAGAAAAAATATCAAGAGATCTCTGAAAAGATTTATGGAACCTATAATGAAAAACAGTGGTTAAATATACTCATTATTGCTTCTATAATCCAAAAAGAAGCGGCCAATACCGAAGAGATGCCTATCGTTTCATCAGTTATCTATAACCGTCTTAAGAAAGGTATGCGTCTTCAAATGGACGGGACACTGAATTACGGTAAATATTCGCATGTTAAAGTCACCCCGGAGCGCATTAAAAATGATACAAGCAGATTTAACACCTACAAATATAAAGGGCTGCCTCATATGCCTATAGGTGCTGTCTCTTTTAATGCGATCATAGCAGCGATCAAACCGGCCAAGACAAATTACCTTTACTTTATGAAAAATGCCCAAGGGGTACATGACTTTACCGACAGCTATAAAACGCATCGTAAAAATATTCAAAAAGCACGTTAATCTAGAACCACAAAAACTGAACGATATTCAACACGACCATTCCTATAAAACCTATACGACATACCAGAAGTGGATCTCTTTCCATAATAGATGTACTTTTATCAAAGTAGGGTTTTACCTTCAAGGGATTACTGATCTCATAGAACATTTCTGAATAGTTTTTGTAACGTTGATCCGTATCAGTATCCAGTGCTCTTAAAATTACACTTTCAAACCATGCAGGTATTTTAGGGTTTAATTTAGAGGGTGCTTTGATACTTTTTTCAAAAGAGGGATTTTGAAAAGGCTCTATCTCTCCGAACGGAAACTTTTGTGTGAGTACTTCATAGAGTGTCACACCTATGGCATAGATCTCTGTCTGTTCATTGATCGGCGCTTGTTTAAAACGTTCCGGTGCCAAATACGAAGGTGTACCTGCCCGTGTCACATTGGAATAGGCTTCAGTGATACTTCCAAAATCTACCATTTTAAATACCAACTTCCCTTTACGCTCCGTCACGATAATATTTTCAGGCTTGATATCACCATGGACCAGATCGTATTTCATAAGGAAATTTGACATCTTGAGCAAAAAACAGGCCAATGCAACACTCAAATCTACTGAGAGCGGTTTTTTTGCACTGTACGCTTTGAGTGTCTGACCTTCTATAAAACTCATAATATAGTAACGGTGTGTACGATTTTTGGGGATCACTGCTTTTGGGAAAAAGCCTGCTTTGAGTCTCTTTGCCATCCATGCTTCTTTGACAAACAGGTCAAGTATCATCTCATCATCCATCGCTTCATACGGTATGAACTTCATCACATACTTGAATCCCCGTTTTTCACAAAGCCAGGTACGTTCATTTTGGATCAATGGTTTGATCAGCCTGTAGCCATCGATCACTTCACCTGCTTTATAATGCTCACGTACAATAAGATCACTTTGCTTCAACCTGAACCGGGGATCCACCTCTTTGATCTCCAGGACGATGGCCGTGGTATCATCAGGAAGATCATCATGATGGAGTTTACTTGCTTTTTTTACTAAAAAAGAGGCGCCCATTTTTATATCTGATCTCAGTTCATCTTCCGAAAGCTCGTGATAGAGTCCATCACTACAAAGAAGTATCAGATCTCCGGCTGATAGGTTGTTCTCAAAATAGTAAGGCGAAACACTCTCCTCCAGTCCCATCGCTGCCGTCAGTACATTTTCCATACCCTCTTCATCCATGATATGATCTTCAGAGAGTTGGGTAAGTTGCGCATTACCTTCAATATTTCTATGTAAATAGATACGGCTGTCCCCTACATTTGCACCGTACAATCTGTCACCCTCTATCACAACCAATGCAAGCGTAGTGACAAGTTCTTCACGATCATATTCTGCCATCGAATCAAGATAGAGCACTCTGTTGATATTTTCTATAAAGTGTTTAATGGACTTTTCCATCGTCCAACTTTTCGGTCTGTTCTTAAGCGAATTGATCAAAAAATTGGTCGTATGTTTAGCTGCCTGAGCCCCTTGCAGCGCAGACCCCACACCATCACAGACAACAGCGACAGTAATGTCCTCCATCACTTTCACTTCAAAAAAATCATCCCCTCTGAGCTGTGTACCCTTAGCAAGTGTGAGTCCTGATGTTTCTATGCTTTGTTTTGACATAGGTTGCCTTTATGATTAGTCTAAATTATAGGATACAAATTATCACATAATTTAAAATAATAACGAAAAGATTATCTCACTTGATGTGATAGAAGCATGAACGTAATGTTCATGCTTCTATGTTATCAAGCGAGATTTAGATCATACCACCTGCTTTCAATCCCCACGTTGTTCTCCATCTGGTCTTCACAAGTGAGATACCTGCGATCGCTACAAAAACAACTGCTGCAAATATCATAAACCCGGCCATGTACCCATCAAATGCACCTTTCGACCAACCCAATGTCTTGATCAGCGCCGTACCGCCAAGACCACCAGCTGCACCAATGATACCTGTCATAATACCTATATCTTTACCAAATCTTTGCGGGACCAGCTGGAAGACAGCTCCATTTGCCATACCCAAGTTTGCCATGATAAGAAAAAGCACCACGATCGCTAACCCAAACGGCAAGGAAACCGTAGCATTCACTACAGCCAGTGTTGCAACAGTACCGAAGAAAATATAAAGAGATTTTACACCACCCATTTTATCTGCAACGGCACCACCTACAGGTCGAAGTACTGCACCGGCAAAGATACACAGTGCACCAAAATAACCTGCAACGACTTTCACATTATCTTCATTCAATATATCCAGTCCAAACGCACTCATCTCTACTTGATATGTGTTCATCAAATAAACTTTCATATACCCTGCAAAACCTACAAACCCACCAAAACTCACGGCATAGAAAAGGTTAAACCACCACGTATCTTTATCTTTAAGAAGTTTCCCGTAATCAGAGAGTTTTTTAGGTCTGGCTTTATAGACAGATTCCGGTGCATTTTTCGCCAAAAATGCATACGCTATCCACACCACAATAGCCATAATGGCACCCACCAGAAAGACGGATTCCCAACCCCATTTTTCTGCGATCTTAGGCGCAAACAAGAAGTCAATAACCACACCGATGTTACCCGCTCCAGCAAGGCCAAGTACAATACCTTGAGACTTAGGCGGATACCATTGACCTGCCTGAGGAAGTGCCACAGCAAATGAAGCTCCGGCAAAACCAAGTCCCAGGGCGACAATAAGTAAAGCATTGTAAGTAATGCTCTCACCCATAAAATATGCCGTAAGCAATGCTGCGATCACTACAGACTGTGCCATGAGCGCTGTGAGTTTCGCACCAAGTTTATCAACCCCAAAACCAAGTAAAATTCTTAGCAATGCTCCAGATAAAATGGGAAGTGAAAGCAACGTAGCTTTTTCACCTGCTGTGATCATATAACCTGTAGCCGCTAATGCCTCACTTATTTCTGTAGAAAGTGGACCTAACATGGTCCAAACCATAAAACTCATATCAAAATATAAAAAAGCCATGAACAACGTAGGTGTATGTCCCTGCCCTTTCAACGCTTTAAATCCTGCCATTTTTTCTCCTCTAAGATGAATGTTGCGTGAAGTATACAATGATAAGAGAGGCATATTTTCTTATTAATGGTTAATTTTTAATCATTTAATTTCTACATAAATATGGACTAAAACAGATATTTAAATTATATATTAAAGACATATTGATTAAAAAATATACAATTTTATGCATAGGTGCCCATCCTTTAGGAGATATAATGACTTCAATCAAAAATAGGATGAACATAGAGATGAAAAAGAGAGAAACTTTACCCATACTACTGAAAGAACAGCATATTCTTTTGATCGGTGGTGGGAATGTTGCATTACAAAAAGCTGAAGTATTGTCAGAGAACAATATCTCTTTTTCTGTGATCTCTAAAGAGATTCATCCCAAGATCAAAATATTGTGTTCTGATATACAAATAAAAAATTTCAAAACGAAAGATATTCAAAACACTCTCATCGTGATAGATGCAACAGGGAATGAGAAAGTCACACAAAAACTTTTAAAGTATAAACGCAAACACCCTCTTATACTCAATGTGGTAGATCAACCTAAAGTATGTGATTTCTACTTTATGGCATTGACAAAAAATGCACCTCTGCAAATAGCAGTATCAAGTTCCGGGGCAAGTCCTACTGTGGCTAAATACTTCAGAGATAAGTGTCAGGCACTCATGCCCGATAATATGGAAACATTTTTAGAAGCATTACAGGCACAAAGAAACAAAGGTATTATAGAGATAGAAAAAACGCTTGAAGAAATCGAAAAAATGACAGCCAAAGCGTATCTGGTAGGCTGCGGTCTTGGAGACCCTGAACTGCTTACACTCAAAGCCTATAACATTATCAAAGAGGTTGATGTCGTTCTCTATGACCACCTCATCTCTGACGAGATCATGGCAATCGTACCCAAGCATACAAAAAAGGTCTTTGTGGGAAAAGAAAAAGGATTTCATACCAAACCTCAAGAAGAGATCAATAGGCTCATACGCAAATATATTAAAAAAGGTTATTCCGTTGCACGATTAAAAAGCGGTGACCCGTTCATCTTTGGTCGTGGTGCTGAAGAGTTGTTCTACCTTTCAAAAAAAGGCATAAACACTGAAGTGATCCCAGGTATCTCTTCTGCAGTCTCAGGACCGTTGATGGCAAATATTCCTATCACGGCTAGGGATTACAGCAATGCCTTTACTGTGGTCACAGCCCACTTAAAAGGCAACTCCATCAATCTTGACTGGATACCGATGCTAAAAAACAGAGATCATACGGTGATCGTACTGATGGGGCTTACACGGATCAAAGAGATCGTGCAGCAGGCAAAATCATTAAACATTGAGATGGACACACCTTGTGCCATTGTTTCCAATGCAAGCCGAAAGAACCAAACTGTACTCACCACTACACTTGAGAATCTTGAAGAGGTTTCTCTTGGGGCTTCAAGACCTTCTATTTTGGTCTTTGGAGATGTCATACACTATACCAACAGATTGAAAGAGAGTCAAAAATGAGCATTTTAGAAAAAGCCTTTAAGGCAAGAAATAACAAAGTCAATAAAGTAGAAACAACCAAAGCACTGAAAATGCCGATGGATGTCTATGCCAAACTCGAAGAGATCGCTGCAGCCGGATATGAAAATCTAGCCAAAGAGGACAGTGCCTATTTTTTAAAATGTTTTGGACTCTTTGACAAGGGTGAAGACTTTATGCTTCGTGTCCGTGTGCCGGCAGGTCAATTGAACTACGAACAGGCGTTACGTATCGGTGAAGTGGCCCAGAAGTATGGGAATGACTACATCGATCTGACGACACGTATGCAGGTTGAACTGCGTTACTTACAAATAGCAGACATTGCCAAAGTCTTACAAGAACTCAAAGAAGTAGGTATCTCTACCTTTCAGACCGGTGTGGACAACCCACGTAACATCGTGACCGATCCATTGGATGGCATCGCTTATGATAACATCATCGAGACCAAATCCATCATCAATGAGCTCCAAGATATCTTTGGAGAAAATCCGGATTGGATCTCTGCATTACCTCGTAAATTCAATACAGGTATCTTAGGATCTCTTTCCAACTCCTGTAACATCTTTGGACATGACTGTTGTTTTGTATTGGCACAAAAAGATGGAATATTTGGATTTAATATCTATTTGGGTGCCCGTGTAGGTGTGCAGGCCCAAGATGCTGACCTTTTTGTACATATGGATGAAGTGGGTCTTTTTTATCAATCACTTTTAACTGTGTTTAAAACCTACGGATACCGGGACAACCGTAACAAGAACCGTTTGGTGTTCCTTATCAATGATGTCGGTATTGAGAACTTTGTCAACGCCATTAAAGAAGAGGCCAATGCCGAGTTTAGTTCTGCAGGTACGACGATGGTACAGTCTCAAAATATTGCACTGGGCTCCAATAAAGTATTGGGACGTAATGGTAGATTTAATTACAAGGTCATCGTACCATCTGGAATATTTAGCGGTAGTGATATGATGGCTGCTGCCCAAGCAGCAAAGAAGTTTGGTACTGGGGATATCAGACTTACCTATGATCAAAATCTTTATATCATAAACATTGCAAAAGATGTAGTGGAAGAGTTTCAAGCAACAGAACTTATCACAAGCTATGAGAAGTTCAATAACCTCTACTTTAATGACATGATAGCCTGTGCAGGGACAGCTACTTGTAGCTTTGGTGTCATACCTAACAAAACTGATGCTATAGAGATGGCGCACTATCTCAATTCTGAAATACCTATAGAGAATGCAAATGTGCGAATGAACTGGTCTGCCTGTCCTAAAGGGTGTGGCGTGCATGGTATCGCTGACATAGGCTTTGAAGGATGTAAGGCCAAAGATGATGGGGGCAATAAAGTAGATGGGGTACACATATTTGTCGGCGGTAAGATCACAAGAATAGCAAAAGAAGCACATACTCTACACAAAGCATTACCTATCACTGAAGCGAAACATCATGTAAAATATCTGCTTAAAACCTATAGTGCTTTTAAACAAAAGGGCGAAACCTATGAAGCCTTTGATGACAGATATGTATCGACGAACTACTCTTTTCAAGCCCTTGCATTTTACACAAAGATAAATTATATCCTCAATGAAAAACTTGGATTGGATCTTTGGTTTGAACTTGAAAGTAACCCCAAAACATTTAAAAAAGAAGAGTTTGAACTGTTTACTTTCGGATTGAAGCTCTTTAAACTGCTTACCGGTGAAAAGCGTTATGAATCGGTGGAAAATTTTGAACCCGTACTGACTAAACCCAGAAGCATCACAAGAGATGAAGTCACGAAACTCAATCCAAAAGTCCCAGCTAAGCTCTCAGAAGTCATCTATACTATGACCCATCCAGAGAAAAGAGAACGGGCACAGGTATTCTCCGAACTGATCGTAGCACTCAAAGAAGTGGATTAGATGAGTCAAACAGTTTGTGCATATTGTGGTGTGGGATGCAAATTTGAACTCATCAATCATAAGCTTAAAGGTGTAAAAGATTATCCTTCAAACCAAGGAATGTCATGTGCCAAGGGTATCTCACAATCCCAAACCATCCATACTAATAGATTGTTAGAGGTACACTATAGAGACTCCATAGAAGAGAGTTTCAGACCATCCACCTATGAGGATAGCTTTCAATTGATCGCTGAAAAAATCAAACAGTCTACCCACCCTGATAGAATCGGATTTTATCTTTCCGGGCAAATGCTCAATGAAGACTATTACGTAGCCAATAAACTTGCAAAAGGTTTTGTTGGAACAGCCAATTGTGATACCAATTCACGAACATGCATGGCAAGTGCCGTTGTAGGATACAAAAAATCTTTCGGTATGGATTATGTCCCTGTAAGAATGGAAGAGATTGAACACTGTCATTTAATGATACTCATTGGTGCCAATACTGCAGAAGCCCATGTTGTCTTGCACAACAAAATCAAAAAAGCACAAAAAAAAGGATTAAAGGTTGTCGTCATTGACCCAAGATTTACACTGACTGCACAAAGTGCTGACCTCTACTTACCTCTTAAAGTCGGTACTGATATCGATCTTTTAAATCTACTTGCAATCAAACTGATAAAAGAAGACCAACTAGATCATGATTTTATCAAGGAGCATAGTAACCATTTCAATAGCTATAAAGAGAAGCTCTTGGCACTTGATGAAAAGGTACTCTTGAAGAGCACACAACTTTCTGAAGAGATTTTTGAAGCCTTTTATAGACTTTTCAAACAAAGTGAAAATATCATCACTGCATGGACCATGGGGATCAACCAATCCGTTCAGGGTGTAGATAAAAATCTTGCGATTAACAATCTACATATACTGACAGGACAGATCAATAAAAAAGGCTCAGGTCCCTTATCTCTAACAGGACAACCCAATGCAATGGGTGGAAGAGAAGTAGGAGGTTTGAGTACAACGTTGGCCGTCCATTTGGACTACAATGAAGAGAACTGCCAAAAAGTAGCTGATTTCTGGAAGAGTAATAAAATACCCAAAAAAAATGGTCTCACAGCGTTTGAGATGATAGAAAAAGCTAATCAGAAGGAACTGGATATACTTATCATCTGTCATACGGATCCTGTCTATCATCTGCCTCATAGAAGATTTGTTGAAGAAGCATTCAAGAAGATCCCTCTGGTGATTGAGATCAATGCGTATCAAGGAAGTGAAACATCAAAGTTCGCTCATATCCTCATACCAGCTGTACCCTTTGGAGAAAAAGAAGGGACACAAACAAACCTTGACAGAACATTGACACGTGTAGTAGCTTTTGAAGCCAAAGATGGTTTACTTCAAGATTGGGAAGTGTTTGCCCAAATAGGGAAGCATTTAGGTCATGAAAAATCATTTGATTTCAGATCATCCAAAGAAGTCTTTGAAGAGTACCAGGAGATGACAAAATTAAGTTATAGAAAGCACCTTGACATCTATAAAGCACAGTATGATGATCTTGAACATACACCGTTTATATGGGGAGAAACACTCTATGATCAAAATCACTTTTTGACGCCAGACAGAAAAGCGAATCTTTTTTTCATAGAAAACCAAAATCTATCAGAGCAGCCATCGCAAGCGTATCCCTTTATTCTCCTCACAGGTCGAACAAGAGATCAATGGCATACAGGCAGCAAGACAATCTATTCAGAAAATCTTTTAAAATATAAAGCCTTGGAGTTTGTAGAAATCAACCAAAAGGATGCTGCAGCCCTTCAGCTCAATGAGGGTGAAATAGTAAAAATTGTCTCTAGCAGAGGAGAACTCAGAGCAAAAGTGGTTTTCGCAGAACTCAATGCCAAAACTATTTTTATTCCAATCTCACATAGAGATATCAATTATCTTACCGATGATACACTTGACCCACTTTCAAAAGAACCTGATTATAACCATAGTGCAGTAAGAATAGAAAAAATAGAGAGCATGATACTCTAATAAATCCAGACATACACTACAATAAATGCTCCAGATCATTCAAGTCGAACAAAAGCAGGTCATTATCCTGTGTTTGTAACAGTTCATTTGAAAATCCGCTTTTGGAAAAGAGTGCATAGACATCTACGTTTATACCTGACTCCTCTGCTTTGGCTTTGAGCTTTGTCAGTTCATTTTTACACACTTTTCGGTCTTTGTACTTGCACTCACCCAAGATGACCTTTTTATCTTGACTCACCGCTAATATATCAAATTCACTGTGAATATTCCAAAAACTTCCACTATCTACGATAGTATTATGCTCTGCATAATGCTGTATTAAAAGTGCATCACAAAGTTGTTCATAGACCAGCGAACGTAAACGCTCATAGTGTTTCTCAAAGTTCTTTAAAAAAGCATCACCCTTCCCTAGAGCCAGATCTTTTTTATAATAGGTCACAAAACCAAACCAAAAACGCATAAATGGCTGTACAAAACGGAGTTTATCCTGTACACGGTAAGAGCGTTGCTCTTTCTTAAGTTTATGTTTGGGATGACTGCGCAGCGGAGATTCTCTTGAGGCTTCGACTTTCAGTACATTTAAGTCGACCAATTCTTGGACGATCTTCTCTCCAAGAGCCTCACTTACTTTTGCTTTTCTAAGTACAGAATAAAGTTTTCCATCCCCTCTAGCTACTGCCATGAGTATTTCACGATAGGGACTTTCTAAAAGATACGAGGGAGAGACAAGTGCTTGAAATTTTGAGAAATTTTGCACAAAATTTGACTCGACCATAGAAAAGACATCATCAAAATAGTCTAATTCTATATTTTTGCCAATACCGCCCAAAATAGAGAAATACTCAACAGCCTGTTCCAGTTCCAAGTAAGAAAAATGCCGGTAAAACCTTTGAAATGATGCTTTGATGTAATCCCTTTATCCATAAATTAAATTATTTTAACATACTTTTATTTTAATTTTTGTATGATTGATGCCTAATAATTAAACAAACCAAAGAGTATTATGGAAACATTTTTTAGCAAATCAGATAAAATACAACATATAATCAAGAGTTTTACCCTCACAAAGACACTTTTTGTTTCATCTATCATCATCGGTGAAGCACATACCGGTAAAAAGTCACTTGCACGATACCTTTTTCCAGATACACCTTTAGTTTCAGGTAACAATCAAAAAGAAGTTGAAGAGGCACTTGAACAGAATGATGAGCTAATCATCACCAATTTTGAAAAGCTCAGTAATCAAAATTCTCTTGATTTTACCAATAAACGTATCATTGCCACAGCAGATTATATGGGTAATCCAGAGCTTATCGATGACCTTTTTGCTTTTATCTATACCATGCCATCACTGCAAGAACGTCCTGAAGACATCACATACTTAAAAGATCTCTTCATCAAAGAGGCATGTTCTACTTTAATGATAGATGAGAATACATGTGACTCTGAACACATTCCTCTTAATCTTACTAAAAATACTAAAAGTCTAAAAAGGTCTGTCTATATACACGTGATGAAACAAAGTATGCATGCACAAGATATAGAAGAGATACTTTACCACTATTTACTCAAACACCTTGATGGTAATGATGCATACAGGGAACATCTTGGCTTATATGAAAAGCCTCTTATAGAAGCAGGACTTCATAAATTTGGTTCACAACTGCAACTTTCGCAGGTGTTAGGAATCAACAGAAACACACTTAGAAAGAAGATACATGAGCACAACATCGATTGATTTTAAATCTTTTATAGAATGGGATAACAATCCATTTATCCTTTTTAATGATCAGGGGAAAATACTCTACCTCAATAACGCTGCAGAAATTTTATTTGGGTATGTGACTAAAAAAGAACTCTATGATATTGCTTTATCTTATGCGCCTCAAACATTTGGTTATAAGACTACTTCACTCTCACTTAATTATGATACCTATACCTTTCACGCTATTACAGTAGGATATGAGAATGAAGAGCAAATTTCCTTACGTCTATACAACATGCCACGTATTAAACCCGCACGTAAAATAGAAAAAGACAAACTTATTGCCACGGATATCAACATCCTGCTTGAGGCTAACATAGCCCTATTTAGAACAAAAAACAGTAATCCTCTTAAGCTTTTAACCGATCAGGATCTACCCGCATTTAAAATAGATCAAAATAATTTTTCTAAACTTCTAAGAAAAACACTCAATGCCTTTAGAGCTTCGGATTCAATTGATATATCTCTTACACTACTTTTTGGTCAGCATGTCATGATAGAGGATCAAAAAGTCTCTATTGCTCAACTTTCTATACTGGCAAATGGACGCTACACAGATACAGATGATGAGATATGTATGCATGCAGAAATGAGTCAGATCAAATGTATTCTCAAAGAACACTCTATTAAACTTGAAATACCACTTATTCAATAAAAAACCGTATTGATTAAAATTTAATCATCCACCTATGATAAAAAATTATCATTCATGTTACTATTGTCTTGTAAAAATTAATTTAAAAGGAAATAGCATGAAACTAAAACTTTCGGCTCTAATGGCAATGTTTTTGCCTATCTTCGCTTTTGCAGAAGATAAACTGGACACAGGTGATACTGCATGGATGATGGTATCAACAGCATTTGTACTTCTTATGACACCAGCAGGACTGGCACTTTTCTATGGAGGTATGACAAGAGCTAAAAATGTACTCAATACTTATGCAATGGTAATGGGTGCATTTGTCGTAGCATTTGTTGTATGGATAATTGCAGGGTATTCTATCGCATTTGGAACCAATGAAAGCGCTATGCTTCAAAATGTATTTGGTGGATTTGGTAATGTAATGCTAGATGGTATTAAGTGGACGGATCTATCTGGTTCATACCCTACTTATGTATTTATTGCATTCCAAGGTACGTTTGCCGCTATTACCGTAGCGATCGCTGCAGGTTCTGTGATCGAACGTATGAAGTTTTCAACTTGGATGGTAGTTGTGATCCTTTGGGGCCTTCTTGTTTATGCTCCAATAACACATATGGTATGGGGTGGTGACGGTGCACTTCTTTTTGATGCTGGTGCGCTTGATTTTGCCGGTGGTACTGTTGTACACATGAATGGTGGTTTAGCTGGTCTTGTTCTTGCACTGTTGGTTGGTAAAAGAGCTGGTTACCCTAAAGTGGCTATGAAACCATATAGTATCCTTCTTACTGCTGTAGGTGCAGCACTCTTATGGTTCGGTTGGTATGGATTCAACGGTGGTTCTGCATTTGGTGCGAACGCTATCGCTGGTCTTGCTGTAATGACAACAACTGTTGCAACTGCTGCAGCTGCTGTAACTTGGATGCTTCTTGAGTGGTTTGTCTTTAAAAAGCCAACACTTCTTGGAATTGCCTCAGGTATCATTGCCGGTCTGGTTGCGATCACTCCTGCTGCTGGTTTTGTAAGCGTTGGTGGAGCATTTGTAGTAGGTATCGTTGGTTCTATCATTGCATTCTTCGGTGTCGTAACACTTAAGAAAAAACTTGGTTACGATGATTCTCTTGATGCATTTGGTATCCACTTCCTAGCAGGACTCTGGGGTGCACTTGCAACTGGTCTTCTTGCTCTTGATGATAAAGATCTACTTTGGGATGGTCCACTTAAAGAGAGTGGTGATAGAATGGGACAATTCATGGTACAACTTGAGTCAGTAGTCGTTGTTGGTCTCTTTACACTTATCGGAACTGTCATCGTTTACTACATCGCTTCAGCGGTTACAGGTGGTGCAAGAGTAGATGAGGAAACTGAGTCAGCTGGTCTTGATGAAATAGTTCACGGTGAAAATGTAGTGAATGCCTAAGGCATGCACTACACTATAATTTATAAAGGATTGAATAATGAAAAAAATTGAAGCAATAATCAAACCATTTAAACTAGAAGATGTCAAAGATGCTCTTGTAGAAGCTGGTATTGAAGGTATGACCGTATCTGAAGTAAAAGGATACGGAAGACAGCAAGGTCACTCGGAGCTTTACAGAGGGGCTGAGTATGTGGTTGAATTTATCCCAAAAATTAAAATTGAGATTGTCGTAAGCACGGATGCCTATGCAGAGACTGCGATCAAGATCATTAATGAATCTGCTAAAACAGGTAAAATTGGTGATGGTAAGATCTTTGTAAGTACGATCGACCATGTTGTTCGTATCAGAACCGATGAAACTGACGCTGACGCACTCTAATCTGTTAGGGGGGGAGGAAAACAATGCCTTATGAACTCTAAGCTTTTCAGGGAGAAGAAAAAACCTTCTCCCTCTCCTTCTGATTAATAATTAATCAATTTTTCCCTAAATTCCTTATTTTTCTTATAAAACTGCCTTATTTTCGAACACTATAGACACTTCCAATATATTCAAATAACCGATACAATACCCATAACTAGAATATAAGGAACTAATTATGGAAATAAATTACGTTATAGATACCCTCTTCGCACTCTTTGCCATGACACTTATCATCTTTATGGTACCTGGTTTTGCGATGCTTGAAGCAGGATTGGTACGAACAAAAAATGTCACTTCTGTACTGACTGTAAATGTAATGATCTATGCCGTCGCTTCTCTTGCATTTTTACTGATAGGGTATGAGCTTGCATTTGGAAGCTGGGATCATCAAGACGGTATGAGCAAATGGGCATTTTTTATGTTTCAAATGGCCTTTGTAGGGAAAGTCGTCAATATAATGAGTGGTGGAGTGAGTGAACGTTCTCGTATCCTGCCTTTAGCTATATTCACCATTGCTGTTGGTGCATTGATCTATCCGATCATCGTTAACCTTACATGGGGAGCAAATTTTTTAGCCGGCACAGCCTTGGATATCTCAGCACTTTCCGATCTTGCAGGATCCACTGTGATCCATTCTACCGGAGGTTGGGCACTGCTCGCAGCTATACTCATTATGGGACCTAGACGAGGAAGATACAAAGACAATATCGTTCGTGTTATCCCCGCATCTAATATTCCTTTGGTCACATTGGGAGCGCTATTGCTTTGGATCGGTTGGTTTGGATTTAACGGTGGTTCTGTGGGAGCGATCTCATCAAAAGAGAATGCGGATACTGTCGCACTCACTATTATGAATACCAATACTGCTGGTCTTGCCGGAGCTATCGCAGGATGGCTACTGACTTACTTTAGATATAAGAAATTTGATATCACGGTCATACTCAATGGTGCACTAGGCGGACTTGTCGCAGTTACAGCCGGACCAGACCAATATGATATCCATACCCCTATACTCATAGGTGCGATCGGGGGAGCTTTGGTTGTCCTATTTGTACCTATTTTTGATAAATTCAGAATGGATGATCCTGTGGGTGCATTATCCGTTCACTTAATCAATGGTATCTGGGGTACACTTGCAGTAGGTATTTTTGTAGCAGATGTAAGCATTTGGACACAATTAAAAGGTATACTTGTTGTAGGTATGATTGTTTTTCCACTTTCATGGATTACAATATACATTATTAACAAAATCTTTGTACTTCGTGCAAATGATGAAGAACAACTTGAGGGAATCGATGCGACAGAGTGTGGTATAGAATCATACCCAGAATTTAAACGTAGTATATAAGGAGATAAGCAATGAAAAAAATTGAAGCGATCATCAAACCATTCAAACTTGAAGATGTAAAGGATGCTCTTGTAGAACAAGGGATAGAGGGTATGACAGTCTCTGAAGTAAAGGGATATGGAAGGCAGCAAGGTCATCCGGAACTCTATAGAGGTGCAGAGTATGTAGTAGAGTTCATTCCTAAAGTAAAAATAGAGATCGTTGTCAGCAATGATGACTATCTAAATAAAGCAATTGAAGCCATTAAAGAACATGCTAAGACAGGTAAAATCGGTGATGGCAAGATCTTTGTATCTGATATCTCTAAAACAATCCGTATTAGAACAGGAGAGGAAGATGAGGAAGCATTATAGGTACTAGGTGTACCCCATAATGCTGACGAAGAGGCTTTATAGTCCTTCCTCTTTAAACTGTTCAATCTTCTTTTCACTCCCAACTAGCCTCCAGACCACTTTATCCACACCAAAATCACGTTCATAATTCACTAGACCTAAATGTTTGAGTCTATAGAGTGTCTTATCCACCTCGTTATAGTTCGTCGAAAATATATAGACAATTTCTTTTTCGTAAGGAACCAGTTTAGCTTCTTTCAATACTTCTTTCACTGCTAAAGCATACGCTCTAGCCATACCACCTGTACCAAGCTTTATGCCTCCAAAGTAGCGTACTATGAGTACTGCACAATTGATAAGTGCTTCACCACGCAAAACATTCAGTGCCGGTACACCTGCACATCCTTTAGGTTCTCCATCATCAGAAGCATTTTCAACAATTTGCCCAAACTCATTGAAGTAACGTAAGGCATAGACCACATGATTTGCTTTGGGATGTTCAGCTTTCAGTGCTGATTGTAAACCTTCATACTCTGAAATAGGTACAAGATACGTAATGAATTTCGAACGATTTACTTCAGTAGTATGAACGATATGAGAAGCGACTGTAACCATCAATCGATTATAAATGCTGTCCTGCCCCACAGCAAAGACATATACTACAGTCAGCACAAGGGTACATAGGTGTTGGTTCTTTCGACACATACTTTACAATAAGGTCTACAAATGTATCACTGTCATTCATACATTCGGCTACGATATAATCATCATATTTAATTTTCTCAGCAATTTCACGATGTTCTATATCCAATTCAAACAGTGTTTCAGAGTTATCGATGGTAAATGCTAAAGGATAGATCAATACTTTACGATTTACAGGATTACGTAGTACATCCACCAGGTTAGGTTCTAACCAAGCTGCAGACCCCACTTTGGATTGATAGACCAACTTCACATCTTTGAATACAATTCCTTTTAGTGCCAAGAGAGTTTTAATGGCACTGACATTGGATTCAACTTGGCGTTGGTAAGGATCGCCCGCTTTAATAATACTCATTGGTAACCCGTGTGCAGACAAGAGCAGATCATATTCACTCGTCTCCTTATCCCCTATCGCTTTTTCTATCTGAGCTACGCACGCATGAATGTAATCCATGTCATCAAAATATTGACATGTCGACATGGTAATCTTTGGATGATAATCCAAGGCTTTACATCTTCCAACAATATCTTCATAAGAAGAGAGTGTGGTAGTTGTCGAGTATTGTGGATACATAGGAAATAAGATAAGCTCCTCTATACCATCTGCTTTACACTGCTTTAATGCATCTCCGGCAAAAGGAGGAACATAACGCATGGCAGCATAAATAGGCATATCCAACTTAGATTTCAGTTTATCAATCAGTTTATGTGTCAAATCGGATAAAGGAGATTTTCCACCCAAATGTGTATAGCTCTCTTTAGCATCATCCAGTCGTTTGGTTATAATAATTTTACGAATGAGTGCACGTGTCATAGAGTTTGTCGGCAAAATGTTTTTATCTGAGAACATATTATGTAAAAAAAGTTCTACTTCATCCAAATCATTGGGGCCACCCATATTGAGCAGAAAAAGTGCTTTGTTCATTGACATCCTTTAAAGTCTTGTATCTTAGCATATAAAGTGTAAAATTCATTAAAGTTATAACATATAAAGGTTAAATTATGATTATTATCCCTGCACGCATAGGATCAAGCCGCTTCCCCAACAAAGTCTTAGCAGATATCGGAGGCATACCGATGGTTGTCAGAACAGCGAAGGCCGTTGAAGATATCGATAAGGTCGTCATTGCCACAGACTCACAGGAAGTCATAGATATCGCACTTACACATGGAGTTCAAGCTATACTCACATCCGATAGACATCAGAGTGGTACCGACCGTATCTACGAGGCAGCACAAAAGTTGGACTTGGATGAAAATGAGATCATTATCAATGTACAGGGAGATGAACCGTTTATTGAAACGGATGTTGTGCAGGCCATCTACGATCTAACAAAAAAGAATAAAGAAGATGCACGTATCATGATGAACTCCTGTTACAAAACCATTTCGAATCCAGAAGCTGATGATCCGAACATTGTAAAAGTTGTGACAGATACCAATGACCTGGCCCTCTATTTTTCAAGAGCAAAAGTACCCTACCCAAGAGACCATCATTTTGATGCATACAAAGGACATTTAGGTATCTATGGGTTTACTGTCAAATCATTACATCAATTTTGTATGCTTGAACCTGCACCATTGGAAGATATAGAAAAACTTGAACAACTTAGAGCCCTCTACCATGGCTATGAAGTTGCTATGATAGAGGTAACTACAGAGAGTTTTGGTATAGACACTATGGAGGATTTAGAAAAAGCCATTAAACATCATCGCCTATAATATTTCTACAAATATATAGAGAAAATTTCTCTATATATGTATCTTTTAGTTTTTCACCGCTTTTCCAAGATCCCACATTGGCATAAAGATACCTAAAGCCATAAGAAGTACCAATCCTGCAATAAAGAACATCATAATAGGCTCTATATACGCTGAAAGGTTATCGATCAGATCCTGGAATTGCATATCATAATAATCCGTCACCTTATCCATCATGGCATCCAATTGACCACCTGATTCACCTGCTTTTATCATCTGGAGCAGCATATTCTCATACAGGCCCGTCAACTGGAAAGCTTCAGCCAAACTCATACCACGACCAATATTTGCATTCACTGTTAATAACTTTTCTTTGATCACAGCATTATCCACCATACCAACAGCCGTTTCTAATGCTTCAGAGACCGGAATACCCGCTTTAACCAACTGGCCAAAGACCAAATTGTATTTATGCATCGTAGAGAGAAAGATCGCTTTATTGATCAAATAAAACTTTGGATGTATCATCAACTTATCCATCTGATATTTGAAATCTACATTATTTTTATAGAAAAATTTCACAGCAAAAATAGCAGCAAACAAGATAAAAAGAATCAATAACCCATAATTGTTAAATGCCCATTCCAATTTAAGAAGTATTTGTGTAGGAATTGGAAGTTCAGTTTTAAATTTGGCAAATATATCTTTAAATTTTGGTACAACCACCATAATCAAAATAGTAAAAGCTATACCCATTGCAGCCAATGTGATCAATGGTGTTCTAATCGCTTTTTTAAATTTTGCTGTATTATCTCGAATGGTTTCAAGTATATCTGCAAGCTTATGATAAGACTCAGAAATATTACCCGTTCTCTCTCCAAGGTTTGTCATGGCAATAGCAACATGTCCAAACTCTTCTGTATAAGGTTCTATCGAATCTGAAATACTATTACCGGAATTGATATCCTTATTGATCGTTGTATAGATCTCTTTGAGCTGTTTATTCTCGGTATTTTCTGCAACTTCCAACAATGTATCATTGATCGGAATACCCGCATCGGTCATAACGGCTATTTGCCGTATCGTTGATATTTTATCATTGATCGGTATTTTGGATTTAAAGGATTTTCGAAGTCCTGAAAAGAGTTCAGATAAGCTATCTTCAAGAGGAGCCGAAGTCTCCATCGCCTTCATCACCATTGTCATAGGAAATTTTTGTTTGGCAAGGTTTATGGCCGCCATTTTATTGACAGCTTTCACTAATTCTTGTCGTTTTTTACCCTTTTCCATTACTGTTACATTAAAATATTTCATCTTATAACCTCGCTACTCTATAAATTTCTGCAATTGTCGTTTTACCTTCCAATGCTTTATGGACACCATCTTCAAACATCGTAATGAATCCTTCTTCCTCAGCTTGCTGGGTCAATTCTTCTTTGGATGCATTGTTTGCGATCATACGTGACATCGTTTCACTGACCGTTAACACTTCAGAGATCATCTCCCTTCCCGCATAACCACTATGTCCGCACTCTTTACATCCTTCCCCCACATAGAATGTAGGGTTTTCAGGAAGATACTCTTCTACTGATTTTCGAAGTGTCACATCAAGCACCGTCTCTTTTTTACAATGCACACATATTTTTCGTACAAGTCTTTGTGCCTGTATCGCAACCAATGCACCACTAACCAGATACTCTTCAATACCCATATCCAAAATTCTGGTCACAGCAGAGATCGCATCATTCGTATGCAGGGTAGAAAGTACCAAGTGACCCGTCAATGCTGCTTGAATAGCAATACGCAATGTCTCCTTATCCCTGATCTCTCCGATCATAATTTTGTCTGGATCCTGTCTAAGAATAGATCTTAGTGCATCTGCAAAACTCAATCCGACATTCGGGTTCACGTGCACTTGCTGCAAACCAGCCATCTGATATTCCACCGGGTCTTCCACTGTGATGATCTTATCTTTTACATCTTTGATAGCATTGAGTGCACCATAAAGCGTTGTCGTTTTACCAGATCCAGTAGGCCCGGTAACAAGTACGATACCATAGGGTACCTTGATCGATTCAGAAAACCTGTCATAACAAAATTTACTCATACCTGCTTCTTCAAGCTTGATCATCGCTTTAGATTTATCCAAAATACGAAGAACAATAGACTCTCCAAATATTGTAGGTAGTGTCGAAACCCTAAAGTCAAAATCTTTTTTTGATACAGTCGCGGAAAACCTACCATCCTGAGGTTTTCTTTTTTCTGCAATATCCAAGTTTGAAAGCAGTTTCATTCTTGAAGCCAAAGGGTTGAAAATATCTTTATCAAATGTGAAGCTTTGACGTAATATACCGTCTACACGAAACCTGACAATACAGTTCTTTTCCATCGCTTCAATATGAATATCACTTGTACCTGCAAAGATAGCTGATTTCAAGATCACGTCAATCAGTTTTAAGACAGCAGGTGATTCATCCGCTTTTTCATCCGCTTTTCCCTCTTGTGCCAGGTCTTTACGAATATCGGCGACCAACCCTTTAATACTCTCATTAATTTCCAAACGCTGTAAATGCTGATGGATCTGTGATGGTTTAGCAATAGCAATACGTATAGGTTTCTTCGGAAAAAGTCTTTGTATGGCATCTTGGGCTGCCATATCAAGAGGGTCGTCAAATACAATCAGTACATTTAGATCACTCTCTTCTATAGGAATAATATTATATTTGAGTAGTTGACTGTATGAAATTTTTGAGAAGAGTTTCATATCAATTTCGACATCATCCAGATCCACATATTCTACATGTAGTGTTTTTGCCACCTCTTCTATAATAGGAACAATGTTTATTCCCTCTATCTTCTCAAGATGTGATAGCGTAATCACACCTTGTCTTATCTTCTTAGCCAGAAAGATCTCTACTGTATGTAGATCTGTCATCCCTTCAGCTAAAAGGTTTGCAAAAGAAATCTTTTTAGGAGGTCTGCTTTTTACCAATGTAGAAATTGCTTCTTTTGTAATAAGATTTTCTTTAAGCATGATTTCAATAAGTTTTACCATTTATTACTCCCTCCTCTACTCATTAAAGTATACTATAATACTCAATTTAATTTTACAATTTATCATTCTCAATCCGATATAATAACTTTTTTGCCTCTTTGGAATCTGATTGTTTCACATAGGATGTTAAAATAGAAAGTGCTTCATTTTTGTGACCTAATTTTACTTTTGATTTGACAAAAATAAGTAAACTTTCTTCCTTACTCTCATCTAGTTTATTTGTCTCTAATGCCCAATATTCTGCTTTTTCATAATTTCCATTTTTATAATAACTTCTCGCGAGAAACAGAGCATCATCGATATCATGGGATTCAAAAAAACGCTTTTCTACATCTTTATATCCTGAAACACTTGTTGAATCAATGATCTCTAGATGTATTTTCTTTCTTTCTTCAATCTCTTCAGTTGTGTCTTCATCTTTATCATCAAGTATAGGTATATCAACCAATAGATTGTCAGGTGCCTTCACAGTATTCTCGGCCATCTCTATTATATTGTCTTTTACTTCCAACGTCTCCAAAGCCTCATCAAGCAATACAGTCTGTTTTGCATTCATCTTGTTAGGCGCTACTGCAGTTCCACGCTTTTCATAATTTTCAAAACTCTGAAGCTCTTTTGACGTTTCAAAATAGCTTTTCAATGCACCAACATTTATGTTAATATTTGTTTGAAGAAAAATAATGAAAAACACTAAAAGAACAAGAATTCCAGAACCTATATACCAAGGTTTTAATTTTTTCTTCTTATATCGTTTCCATTCCTCTTCCAATTGTTTGATATCATACATGGATGTATCCTAATTTCAGTGCTGCCATTTCAATAATTCGGTCTGATATCTTTGTATAGTTCACTTTAGAGGGTTCATTTTTATCATAATACTCACAAATTTCAAAAATTGTGAATAAAAGTTTATTACACTCTCTATAATTACCTTTTGTATATTTATGAATACGTTTTATATTTTTTGCTTTAATACTATTAGCTATTTCAAAAAGATTCTTTTTTAAAAGTTTTTTATGTATATAGGCAGTTTGATCTTCTTTTGTAGCATTTTTAAGTTCGATCACTTCCCATATGCGTGATTGGAAATGTTCTTTTGCAATAAGGTCTTCATCATCGGTTTTATGTAATGAAACCACAAATTTGACAGCACGACTGTCCGAAAGAAGACGTATCTTTTCCATCATCTCTGGACCATACATTTGCGCTTCATCAAGCAGTATAATAATTTCTCTTTTACCTCTAAGTTTTTTACAAAAATCAACCAAAGAAGCAAAATTGACTTCGGTATTACTTGGTAGATCTTTTTTCGTTAAAACTTTGAAGAGTTTATAAAAAAACTCTTTTTCATTAATTGCAGGTGTATCGAAATAATGAATTTCTTTTTGGTGTTTCAGTTTTTCCTGGACACGAGTAAGTAAAATACTTTTCCCCGTACCAGGTTTTCCAAAAAGCAAGATCATCTTCAACGGCTTATTCATACTATGCTGCAATTGTTGAAAAGCCGTGACTGAAGAATCTAGATCAATGTAATCGTCAATATCTACCGAATCAACGAATACATTTTTAGCAGCTTCATATCTACTTTTCATTTAACTTTGAATAGCCCAAATCTTTTAATGAAACAGACTTAGAGTTTTTAACGATATGTGGTGTAATAATAAATACCAATTCCTCTACTTTATTAATTTTCTCTTGGCGTTTAAATAAAGTACCTAGACCTGGAATATCACCCAATAGTGGCACATGATTGTCTTTGAAACCTGTTTGAGTTGATATCAAACCTCCAAGAATAGCATGTTCTCCATCTTTCACTTTTATCACAGAAGCAATTTGTCTTCTTATAAGATCAGGTGGGATCGTTCTTTCTGCACCATCTTGACTTGTAACAGGAGCAACTGTATCAGAGACTGATGGATTAATTTTCAGTGTGATCATCCCATTGTCATCAATCTCCGGTGTGATATCCAGGAGAATACCTGCAAATACAGAATCAACTTGTTGACCTTGAGCAGTATTAGTGTTCGTTGTTGTACTACCACCTAAAGCACCTAGAGTTTCTAATTTATAGAAGAGTTCCTTACCCACACTGATAAGTGCTGGCTGATTGTTCAATGTCATTACACGTGGACTTGAAACACTTTTCACATCCCCTTGCGTTGATAAGAATCTAACAACGTCCTTTACTTCAACATTTCCATTCAGATTAAGTATCTGCACAGGACTTGGAGCTGCAAGAGCATCTAGTCCAGGCAATGTCACTTCAGTGATTCCGGTACCATTCTCAAATTCATATCCTGAAACATTTTTTTGTGCTGATATAAATGTATTTACCGTAAGATTTTGCAAACTGTAGAGTTGTGACCAGTCAACACCCGTTGTCGTACTATCATCAAAGGATACACTAATAATACGTATATCGATCAAAACCTGCGACTTGATCTGCTTTGTTAATGTATGTATATATTGAGATACTCTATTGACCTGTCTATCTGTACCTGTGACTGTCACCATACCTGCCTCTGGATTAATCACAGGAGCCAAAGGATTGTATTCCCATACTTTACCATCTGGACCAGTCCAAGTATTATTAGATGATCTTGTATAGTGTGTACTTCCATCTGCCGCACCTATAAGTATACGCTGTACCTCTTTTTCCACTGTCTTCCAAAATTGGAACTCATCATTGGTTTCTATACTGATACCTGTTTTAGACATATCACCACCAGTACCACCATTCATACCAGTATTACCACCGCTAGTACCTCCAGCACCACTCATATTACCATTAGTCTCACTTGAACTTGCTATAGTGACATTCGCAGTACTAGTCCCTTTTCTTTGTCCTGAAATATAATGGATACGGAATGTACGTGTGATTAAATACGAAATCGTCAGTTTATTTCCATTTAATGTATAATTCAAGTCATTGTCTTTAAGGATCGTATTTAAGAAACCTTTCAATGTACTATTTTTCAATTTTACATAATAGAGTTTTTTATCCATACGTAATTTTGCAGCATCATCCTTGATAATAACGCTTAATCCACATGTTTCTGCAAGATTATCGATTACGTCTCCAATGGATAATTTATTGTCAATTGTGACACTAAATAATTTTGTGGAACAACTTCCTGCTGATAGGTTATGTGTAAATCCTATTAGCATAGCAAATACTATAAGAAACTTAATCCCTGATGTTTGTACTTTTTTCATACTATTACCTTTCTTCCAACTTTATGAAATTATCTCTTTTTTTATTAAGAAATAATTTTTTAATGTGATTTTCATTTCGAAGTACCACACCTCTTTCACCTATATATTTTAATGTATACCCCATCACACTGTCATCAAGACTTTTCCATGAATCATTAATATAAGCTTTTCCATTTACAATCGCATGTAATACTAGCTTTGCTTCGTTTTTATCATGCAGTGCCACTGTCGTAACATTATTCTCTTCTTCTAATCGCACAAATGGGTCTTTGGTACTCTCTAACGTCGCTAAGTTTACACCTTCACGTTTTTCATGTATTTTAAGAATCATATCTTGTATCTGTTTCACAGATAAATCTGCATTTAAAAGCATTGTCAGTGGTAATAGTAATAAAAATATCTTTTTCATTAGTGATTTATCCCCCATACTGAAATATTAATATCTGCTATAGTATCTGATGAATTACTGTCAGAAACCAAATGAGATTCAAAAATATCTGTAACCAAAACATTTTGCTCAAGTTCATTCATAAACTTAACAATATTCTTATATGGTCCCTTACTACCTATACCTATCTCTAATACATGACCAAAACTACCTGTATTTTCATTGACATACTTATTTGTAATATACTCCAGGTCAACATTTTGTATTTCTGCTGTATTGGTAATAGAATTTAAGAATCTAGACCAACTTTTTTGATTGAATAACATATCTGATAATTTTTCTAAATTAGAGTCTATGAACTTGATCTTGTTTGTTGTATCGACGATCTTTTTCTTTTTGACAATGATATCATTATCAAATTTTTTCACATAATACTCACGATCACCACCCACTGTGATAGAGTTGAGATATGTATGATTATCTGTAATACTTTTTTGTATGCTTTTTTTACTTCGTTCACTTTTTTTGTAAAGGTCTTCTGTATAAGGTAAGAGCAACTCATAGCCAAGATATGCGATAACGGCTGCTAACCCCAAAATCACTACCCATTTTTCACTCTCTTTTTTAGGAGCAAAGTAGATATCTAATGCTTCTAGTTTATCTTCTAAATATTTCATCTCAACACCACCTTTAACAGACCTTTATAGTAGTTACTCGCAGGGTCTTTTTGGATTTTTTCAATATCTATTTCAATAATTTCATCAAAATGGGTATCAGACATATATTTAATGACTTCTGTAAATTTTCTATCATCTGAACTAAGCAAGGACAACCATAATGTATCCTTCTCACTTTTTAACATCTCTACATGCACATCAAATTGATCAAGTTCTTTAGCAAGTGTATGGTATATGCCAGATTTCAGACGGTAATTTACTTTTTTATCATAAATAGAGGTAAGCATCTTTGATTTTCCATCATATGTATCTGATAATACTTTTATCTTTTCATCTAAAACTTTGATCTGGCTTTTCTTCTCGCTAAGAATTTTTTTGTACTTATTCGATTCAGCTGTAAGTTCATTATTTTCAATCGTTAAGGCATAAATCTTTGCATCATTTACATAAGACCCGACCAGGTAAACCAAAGGATAGGCCAGACTCAAAGCAATAGCGGCAGCGGTAGAAATAATGAACTGACCACTTGCTCTATTAACAAAAGATGGTGCGCGTGGGTACGTAGATAAATTGACTAAAGAAGACTCATCTTCCATATAATCAAATGAACTTAAAAGCATCAAATACTGTAATTGATCTGTATACCATTCATCACTTGATACATTATAATTAAAATTAAAATCTGATGAGTGGAGGCCTAAATAGTTCTGACTATAATCATCTAGTCCAATAATAGGACCTTTTTCACTACCTATAAATATTTGATCTATACTATCTAACTCAAATGCTCTCTTTACATAAATAATAATGTCATTAATAGTAATAAAGACTTCAGCAAAAATTTTCATAAAGGTTTGTTGATAGTCACTATTCGTTGTTTTAAGACCCTCTGATTCTAAAACACTGTAAAACTCTTTTTCATCCACTTTTTCACCTATGGATTCACAATATTTATCATAAATTTGTTCTAATGAAAACTCTATGGATTTCGAATAGAGATATTGACCATTCTCATACACTGTTACAAACGCATCATTTTGCATGAAATAAACAAAACAGTGTGCTTTATTGTCTTGGAGTATCTCTTTTTTATAAAGTGGTTTATACAGAAGTGGTGCAGGAACTATGAGGTCTATATATTTCGTTTCTTCTTTTAATGGAAGATAGAGTTCATCAAGAGACTCCGGTTCAGCCACAAAGATATGATATTCCCTCTCTTCTCCTGAAGTTTCAACTTCAACCGAAGAGATCGTATAGGTATTAGCCTGATCCAGGCCTAACTCTTCATACGCTTTGATATCGATGATATCTACAATATCTTCTTCTGGGATATTTCTACTTATATTTACTTTTGTAGTAATAATATCTTTATTATTCACATACGAGGTAATAAAGTTTGAAGTATTGTAGGTGAGCTTATCTAAAGGTTTAAAGACATCATTTTTAAATGCATAACTTTTACCTGTATATGCATTAACCGTAACAACATTTTTTACAGTCGATTCTGACGATTTTTTTTTCAAAAACATTTTAAACTTCCTTCCTTGTTGACCAATTATATATGTTATAATATTAAAACAATCTTACAAAATGTAAAACTTTCTAAAAATATAACTTTTTTTAATCATTGGTCTTTAATTTAACGAGAAGTGCCCCTATATAGGCTATTTATACGGTTTATAAAAATGATTCTTTCTCTCATACATAGAAGTTTTAAATAATATAACCAAACTCTTCTAAGCCATCTTTATTTTTACTCCACCCTTTTTTAACCGCTACATGAAGGTCTAAAAATATTTTTTTACCTGAAAAAAGTTCCATCTGTTCACGTGCAAGTTTTCCTACACGCTTGATCCCTGCACCTTTTTGACCTACGATCATACCTTTTTGTGTCTCTTTTTCAACAACGATCGTTGCATAGACTTTATCAATCGTATCACTCTCGTCGATCTTTTCGATGGTGACATCGCTCTCATAAGGAATTTCATCACTAAGATTCTCAAAAATAGACTCACGGATCAATTCTTTATAGATATTCCGTATATGTTCTGTTGTAAGGATCTCGGGGTCATAAAGGAAAGGAGATATCGGTAGATGCTTACATATCTCATCAAGCAGTTGTTTTTTCCCTACTTTTTTATTGACAGAAAAAGGAATGATCGCTTCGAAAGAGTCTTGATATTTCTGATACTCACCCAGCTTGGCCAATATATCACCCTGCTTTACATGATCGATCTTGGTAAGCACAACGATGTGCTTGACACCTTTGGCTTGAGTAAGTTTTAAAAATTTTTCATACTCTGTTAGCTTGTCTGTGACAGGTGCAAGGAAAATGATAAGATCACTGTCTCCCATCGCTTTGAGTGCTTCATCCAACATGAATTGATTCAATAGTCTCTCTTTTTCATGAATTCCCGGTGTATCTACAAAAATAATTTGTGCATCATCATGCATGACGATGATATTCATACGTTTACGGGTTGCCTGCGCTTTTTTTGAGACCATGGCAAGCTTTTCACCTACTATATGATTAAGTAATGTGCTTTTTCCTGCATTGGGTCTTCCCACTACTGCAACAAAGCCAGCTTTTGTATCTATTTCTTCTTTCTCATGCTCAAACATTTCATTTTCCTTTTAAGTGAATCGTGACTTGCATCTACTTCTAAAATCATCCTAGTATAGTGATTTAATAAGACATAGTGCCAATATTATCATTGGTGTTTTATTCTAAATGCGTACTTATTTATAATATATAACGGGTTGCATCTTCATCTTCAACCACTTTACTTATCTTCTCTTCTACCAATGCTTTATCCACATGGATGGTTTCACCTTTGTGTTCATCCGCAGAGAAACTGATCTCTTCCAGGATTTTCTCCATTACTGTATGTAGACGTCTGGCACCTATATCTTCAGTCTTTTCATTGGCAAGCAGTGAATAGTGTGCAATGGCTCTCAGTGCTTCCTCCTCAAAGACCAATTCCACATCTTCGACCTTCATCAATGCTTCATACTGTTTAATCAGTGCATTTTTTGGTTCAGTAAGGATACGATATAAAGTCTCTTCATCCAGGCTGTTAAGCTCAACACGAAGAGGAAATCGTCCCTGGAGCTCTGGCATAAGATCACTGGGTTTACTCACATGAAATGCACCTGCAGCGATGAAAAGAATATGGTCTGTATTGACCATACCCAACTTCGTATTGACAGCGGAGCCTTCCACAATTGGAAGGAGATCTCTTTGTACCCCCTCTTTACTAGGGTCTTGCCTGCTTTGTGAGTTGGAGGCTACAGCGATTTTATCTATCTCATCTAAAAATACAATACCGCCCTTCTCTACCTTTTCAAGTGCCAGAGATTTAAGTTCTTCTTCATCAAGAAGTTTTTCACTTGCCTCAGATGCCAATATCTTTTTGGCATCTTTCACAGTGACCTCTTTCTCAGGACCTTTCTTACCCATACCGCCTAGGACCTTTACAATAGACTCCTGTACCTGTATCATCTGCGGAGGAAGTCCCTCTTCCGGCATGGCAGGTTTATTCGGTACTTCTACTTTGATCTTGAGATGGTCAAGCTCACCTTTGGCATACTTCTCCTGCATACGTGCAAAAGAGGCATCATACTCTGCTTTCTTCTGTTCACTTGCACCGGCTGGAAGGGGTGGAAGAAGTTTTTCTATGATCTTGTTTTCTATATAGTTTTCTATCTTCTCTTTGTTTTTTTCATTTTCACTCTCACGGACCAGAGTCATAGAGGTTGCAGCCAGATCACGTATCATCGACTCGACATCACGTCCTACAAATCCCACTTCCGTATATTTACTGGCTTCTACTTTGATGAATGGCAGGTTCATCATTTTTGCCAAACGTCTGGCGATCTCTGTTTTACCAACCCCTGTACTCCCTATCATCAAGATATTTTTAGGCGTGACATCCTGCTGCATCTCTGGAGTGAGCTGCATACGTCTGTAACGATTTCTCAGGGCTACGGCGATCGTCTTTTTTGCTTCATTCTGTCCTATGACATATTTATCCAGGTAAGTGACTATCTCTTTAGGTGTTAAATTATCCACTACACTTCCTTACAGTTCTAATATTTTAATATTCTTATTCGTATAGATACAAAGTTCACCTGCGACTTCAAGTGACTCTTGTACCAGTGTTCTTGGATCAAGGTCTGTGTGTTTGTCCAAGGCGCGCGCTGCAGAGATGGCATAGTTACCGCCAGATCCTATCGCTGCTATTTTTCCGTCTTCAGGTTCTACCACATCACCAGTACCCGAAAGTATAAAGATATGTTCCTGGTTCAGTACGATCATCATCGCTTCAAGCTGACGCAGATGTTTATCTTTTCTCCACATTTTGGAAAAACCAATGACAGACTTGAAAAGATCACCTCTTTTTTCGGCCAATATACCTTCGAACATATCAAAAAGGTTAAATGCATCTGCTGTACTTCCTGCAAAGCCCGCCAATACTTTTCCTTCATGCAGTGTACGTATCTTTGTAGCATTACCTTTGAGTACCGTATCCCCAAAAGTCACTTGACCATCACCGCCTATGACTGCTTTACCATTACTTTTATACCCCAGTATCGTAGTTGCGTCAAACATGACTAGACACCTACCACTTCTACTTTGAGTGTCGCATGTATCGCATGCCCCAGTTTTGCGTCTACTTCATGTGTGCCTGTTGATTTGAGTGCTTTTTTAAGATTAATATTTTTTTTGTCAAGTGCTATATTCAATTGTGCTTCTATAGCATTTGATATATCGGCATTTCCTACTGAACCTTTGATACCCACTGGGGCCAATGGTTTTTCAATTTTAATGGTTGCTGCTTCAAGTGTTACTTTTTCAGCTTCAAGTCTGGCCAATTCCTCTTTAAGTTTTTTTGCCATCTCTTCTTGTTCGGCTTTCCAGTTTTCTACAACCTCAGGTGTAGCCAACTTTGCCAACCCCTTGCCTATAAGGAAGTTTTGTCCATAGCCATCTTTCACTTCTTTTATTTCACCTGCTTTTCCAAGTGTTTTCACATCTTTTATCAATAGTACTTTCATTCATTTATTCCTTATTGTGCTATATAGTGTTATAATTTTAACAAACTTTTACTAGACATCGGTTAAAGAGAGACCGGGGTTTCACATAAAGTGACACTATACGAACTATAGTTTATGAAAGATAAACAGGGATTTGTAATGAAACTTTTATACTTCTTCTTTGCTATTACACTTTTTATATTTCAGGGATGTGCTACCAATGACGCCGCTGCACATTTAAATTCTCCACAAGTTGATACGCAAGTCACCTCGTCAGAAAAGTTCTCTGAAAGCATCACTGACGATCAAGAACCAGAAACGCAAATAGAAGAGTTTGAAGAAGAATTTTCATTTGAGGAGACAAAAAGTGTCAGTGATCCATTCAGCGGGTACAACAGCGCAATGACATCATTCAATGATCTCTTTATCACCTATCTTTTAAACCCTGTTTCAGAGGGTTATGCAGCTGTCCTGCCTGAACCTTTTCGTATAGGTATTTCTAATGCTTTTGATAACATACAGTTTCCTGTCCGCTTTGCCAATAACCTTCTCCAACTGAAATTTAAAAACAGTTCCGATGAACTCCAAAGATTTCTGGTCAACTCGACCATAGGTTTGGGAGGATTGATGGATCCTGCAAAAGAATATATGCATATTCCTGCGCATAAGGAAGATTTTGGACAAACTTTAGGCCACTACGGGGTAGGTTCCGGTTTTCATATTGTCTTACCGTTCATCGGACCGTCCAATATAAGAGATGTGGTTGGGCTTACCGCAGACGCTTATGTCTCACCTCTTGTCTACACAGAAGGCCTCGAAGAGTATAAAATACCAGACCACCCGGACCACTCGATCGCTATTCTCTCAGGAGAAATGATCAATAAAACCTCTCTACACCTGGGAGAGTATGAAAGTCTTAAAGAAGATGCGATACAATTCTATCAATTTTTACGGGACACGTATGAACAGAAGCGTGATTCTGACATCGCTGAGTAACTAAAGACAGGAGAAACATATGGTAAAAAAACTGATGCTGATATTGCTTCTATCTGTCGTATCACTCTATGCTATAGAAGAGAAAGATATCAAACACGTAATGGATACTAAAGTAAATAAGGTCCTGACCATACTAAAAGACAACACATTATCCCAACACCAAAAAGAACAAAAGTGTATTGCTGTGATCGATGATGTCTTTGACTACGATATCATGGCACAGATCAGTCTGGGAAAGAGATGGAGATCTCTTACAAAAAGTGAAAAAACACTCTTTTCAAAACGTTTTGAAAAAAAACTGAAACTTTCCTATCTCGATAAATTAAGACTCTATAACAATGAAAAAGTGATCCTCAAAGAGGTACAAAAAGTCAAGCCCACCAGGAGTACATTAGAGACTCTCATTATAGGACGTGAGGACACTTATAAAGTTATTTATATGTTTTATAAGAAAAGGAACACTAACCATTGGTATATCTATGATGTCAATCTGGTCGGTGTAAGTATCCTGCAAACCTATAGAAAACAGTTTTCTGAATTTCTACAAACAAAAACAGTCCAAGAGCTTATAGAATCACTTTAAGTGATCCTCTAGAAAAAACTTCTCATAATACAAAGATGACCTATGCTGCATAAACTATATCAGAAAGTGATATTAAAATATCCATTATCTATTTTGATCTTACTCATCAGCAGCATATTCATTTTTAGTATGAATATTACAAAACTGGAGATTGATGCTTCCGCAGAAACACTGCTTCTTCATGATGACAAAGACCTGGAGTTTTCCAGAACCATAGCAAAACGATTCAAAACCGATGATGTACTTATACTTGCTTATAAACCAAAACAGGGTCTACTTTCAGAACAAAGTCTGGAAACGTTGACACACCTGAGTACTGACCTGGAAAAACTGCCTGGTGTTAAGTCTGTAGATTCACTGATCAATGTACCTCTGTTTTTTTCACCTATAAGAGAGATGGATGACCTCATCAGTGAGACAAGAACACTAAAAAGTGCTGATGTCAATCTATCCCAGGTTAAACAAGAGTTTTTAACCAGTCCTCTCTATAAAGACTTCCTTGTCAACAAAGATTTCACGATATCTTCCATCATCATCCATTTACATCAAGACCCGGAATATTTTTCGCTGTTGGAAGAACGAAACCGTTTACGTGATAAACAAGCAGTCAACTCTTTGACAAAAGAGGAAAAACAAGCGCTTCATGATGTAAGGATCGCCTTTAAAGAACACAGGGACAAGCAACGTATATTTGATGAGAACAACATTAAGGAGATTCGTGCACTTATAACCAAATACCAGAATAATGCGTTGTTTTTTCTAGGCGGGGCACAAATGATCTCCAACGATATTGTTGGATTTGTCAAAAATGATCTACTCATTTACGGAAGTACCTTGATCCTCCTTATTATCCTCGTTTTAGGTTTTGTATTTAGGCAACCAAGATGGATAATACTTCCTATTCTTATCTGTACACTGTCCGTCATTACCATCACCAGTAGCTTAGGCTTTTTTAATTGGGAGATCACTGTCATCTCTTCAAATTTTATTGCCTTACAACTGATCATCACCATTTCGATCGTTTTACATCTTATTGTAAGATATGAGGAACTTTTAGCACTCTATCCGCGTGCATCCTCCAAAAGATTGATCCTATACACCATGCTTACCAAAGCAACACCCACCTTCTTTGCCATACTTACTACGATAGCAGGGTTCTCTTCATTGCTCTATTCGCACATTTACCCTGTGATCAACTTGGGTTGGATGATGAGTGCAGGGATCAGTATGTCCCTTATCATTGCATTTATTGTCTTTCCTACTGTACTGATGCTGCTGAAGAAAACACCTCCTCGAGATCAAAAGAGATCCCTCTCTTTTATACCTTCTCTGACCGCTAAAATTGTGTTGCATGATAAAAAATCGATCTACCTCATCACATTATTTACTATTATTTTTAGTATTACCGGTGCCTCTCAGCTTATCGTAGAGAACAGTTTTATCAGCTACTTTAAAAAAGATACAGCTATCTACCAAGGGATGAAGATCATTGACCAGGAGTTAGGAGGGACAACACCTTTAGATGTTATCCTTACCTTGTCTGAGGATAACAGTACATTTCCACACGATACTGCCACAGAAGAAAATAGTGAAGCGTTCCTGGACTCATTCGAGGATGAATTCAGTGCAGTAGAGGATCAGGACCAATACTGGTTTACAGATGAAAAGATCAAGCTTATCAAGAAAGTCCATGGGTATTTAACACAACTTCCTCAAATTGGAGAAGTACAATCCTTTGCCACCCTGCTTGATACTGGAAAGATACTCAATGAGAACAAAGAGTTGGACAGTGTAGACCTTGCTATTATCTACCAAAAACTGCCTCAAAAATATAGAGATGTCATCCTGACTCCCTATGTGAACATTGAACATGATCAATTAAGATTCTTTACACGTGTTGTAGACTCTAATGAAACTCTGCGCAGAGATGCATTACTGAAAAAAATACAAAATGAACTAAGCCAAAGCATCGATCCTGATGTTGCAACCGTGCGACTCTCAAACCTCATGGTACTCTACAACAATATGCTCCAGTCCTTGTTCCATTCACAGATCACAATGGTCGGTCTTGTTCTGTTCATTGTGTTTATTATGTTCCTGCTCCTCTTTAGATCATTCAAGCTCACATTGATTGCTTTGATCGTCAATATCGTTCCCATAGGTATGGTCTTTGGATTCATGGGATGGCTGCATATTCCGTTGGATATTATGACTATCACCATTGCCGCCATAGCCATGGGTATAGGGATAGATGACACGATACACTATATCCACCGATTTCAAGTAGAATTTGAAAAAGACAACCATTACTACTTGAGTATGCATAGAACTAACAACAGTATTGGAAATGCTATGTACTTCACTACCCTGGTGATCGTAATAGGTTTTTCCATCCTAATACTCTCAAATTTGATCCCTACCATCTATTTTGGTTTACTCACGATGTTGGTGATGGTAGCTGCTCTGATATCAGATTTGGTACTGTTACCTAAACTTTTACTCCTGTTCAAACCATTCAAAAGAGTAAAGTAAACCAATTTTAGACCATCACCTAAGAATTAATATCTCCTTTTATAAAATATGTTACAATCAAAAAAAATAAAACAACGGATCAATCATTTATGTTTCAAGAATTCAAAATAAACAATTTAGAACAATTTCCCAAAGAGTTAGACACCCTTTTAAACGAGCAAAGAGGGATCATTGACGACATCACTTCAAATGCAGAGACAAGCTATGAAAAAGTCCTTAAACCCCTGCAAGACCTAGATGAAGAATTAGGGCTTTTCTTCACCCCGCTTTCTCATCTTAACTCGGTAATGAACTCGGAAGAGACACAAAAAGCCTATGAAGCGTCTATCCCTCTGCTCTCCAAGTTCAATTCAGAAATGGCACAGAATGAAGCCCTGTTTAAAAAAATAGAGGCTATCAAAGCAGATTCCAAAGAAGCGAAAAAAGTACTGGAACATGAAGTCAGAGCCTTTGTACTCTCTGGGGTCAATCTCCCAGAAGATAAGAAGAAACGTATGGAAGAGATCAGCCTCAAACTCTCTGAACTCTCTAACCAGTTTTCACAGAATCTTCTTGATGCCACGAATGCCTATGAACTCATCATCGAAGATGAAAAAGATGTCGAGGGGATGCCTCAGTCTGACATCGATGCAGCACAAGAGGAGATCGATGGAAAGAGCGTGTACAAATTCACACTTCAAATTCCTAGTTATATGGCCTACATGACTTACGGCCCGAACCGTGAGTATAGAAAAGAACTCTCCAAAGCCTATGCAACCAGAGCACCTGAAAACGCAGAGGTCATAGACCAGATCCTCGCACTCAAACATGAAAAGTCAGAGCTTCTTGGCTTTAGCTCTTATGCAGAGTATGCACTGGAGACACGTGATGCGAGTCATGAAGATGATGTCATCACATTCTTGAATGAACTGGCAGATGCTGCCTTGCCTCAAGCCAAAAACGAACTGGCTGAACTGAAGGCATTTGCACTTAAAATAGATGGTATAGAAGACTTGGCAGGTTATGATGTAGGCTACTATTCAGAAAAACTGAAAAAAGAAAAGTTTGACTTTGATGATACGATGACCAAACCCTACTTCAAACAAGAGAAGGTTTTAGAGGGACTCCTATACATTGTCTCAGAACTGTTTGGTGTCACATTTGAGCCTGCAGAGGTACCGACTTGGCACGCATGTGTCAAACCTTTTGACATCTTCGAAGAGGGGAAACTCTCCGGACGCATCTATTTTGACCTTGAAGCGCGTAAAGAGAAACGCGGAGGGGCATGGATGAATGACTGGGAGACACACTATGTGGACGCTAAAGGGAAATTACACCTTCCTTCTGCCTTCATCGTATGTAACTTCTCGCCAACAACACAAACGACACCTTCTTTGCTCAGACATGATGATGTGGTAACACTCTTTCATGAGATGGGACATGCCATCCACCATCTCTTTGGAAAATGTAAAGAGCGTTCAGTCTCAGGCATTAACGGTGTGGCATGGGATGTGGTAGAGTTTCCGTCACAGTTTTTGGAGAACTTTGCTTATGAGGCGGCTATCTTAAAACGTTTTGGTTTTCATTATGAAACAGGAGAGCCTATCTCAAATGAGCTGATGGCAAAAATAAAAGAGACCAAAAACTTCCAGGCAGCCCTTGGCATCTTGCGCCAGGTAGAGTTCTCTTTGTTTGATTTTGTACTCCATCAAGACCTTTACCAAGGTGAGGAAGTCCAGAGATTGCTCGATGGTATTAGAGAAAAGACTTCTTTACTCACGCCACCGAGTTACAACAAATTCCAACATGGATTTGCACATATTTTTGCAGGTGGGTATGCTGCAGGGTACTACAGCTACAAATGGGCTGAAGTACTCAGTGCAGATGCGTTTTTCTCTTGCTTGGATAATGAATCAGGATTTAACAAAGAGCGTGCCAAAGGGTATAAAGAGTATATACTTGCAAGCGGTGGTGCGATTGAGATGTCTGAGCTCTACGAGGAGTGGCTTGGACGAAAAGCAGATGTTCAAAGTCTGATCAAACTGTATGAAATAGCATAATGATCTTCTCTCACTCTTAGGCTAGATATCCCAAGAGTGACCATATAGAAAGGAGCCTTTCGTGAGTGAATACCGTTCTCTTGCACTTACCGTGATCGCAATCTTTGCAATCACTCTGCTGGCTGCCTACTTCAGTCCTTCATTCGCAGAACAAAAAAACTATCTAGAACTTTTTATACTTTTCGGAAGCCTACTTTTCATCTTTGCTGTAGTAGTGATCTTTGCAACACTCGGGTTTCACTCTTTTGCCCTCTTTTTGAGTCTCTTTCTTGCAGCTGTGATTTTAATATATGGGGTATTGGGTGCTTTGCTTATCACGGCTATCACCTATTTTCTGTGGGGTTCTATCTTCGCGATGGAACTACTTTTGTTCTATAATGGAAGTGAAAGTGCCAAAGCGTGGTTTGTATCCCGTTATGATTTTAAAACATTCAAGATGGAATATATTGCTTTTTATCCGCTGATGGGAATGCTCTATATTTTATTGGAGTTTATACCCTATCTGTTTTCTAAAGAGAAGTTGTTGAAGTTCACCCCTTCAAAAGTCTTGAAGGAGATGGAGATGTTGCTAGAGTAGTTTGATTTACTCTTCATTATTTTTGATGAGAGAAGCGATACGTTCAGGCTGTTTTTTACCTTCAATAATGAATCTCAATGCATTCAGACGGATAAAGCCTTCTGCATCCGCCTGGTTATAGACCTCATCCTCTTCAAATGTCGAGTGTGCTTCTGAATAGAGTGATTCATCTGAATTTCTACCCACTACGATCACATTCCCTTTGTAAAGTTTAAGTTTGACTTCACCGTTTACAGTCTCTTGTGTTGCATCGATCGCTGCTTGCATCATCTTACGCTCAGGTGACCACCAGTATCCATTATAGATCAGTTTTGCATACTTTGGCATAAGTTCATCTTTAAGGTGTGCTTCTTCTCTATCCAGAGTGATAGACTCGATCGCTCTGTGTGCTTTGAGCATGATCGTACCGCCCGGAGTCTCATAACATCCACGTGCTTTCATACCTACATAACGGTTCTCTACGATATCGATACGTCCTATACCATGTTTATTTCCATAATCATTCAGTGTCTTAAGGAGTGTCGCAGGGCTCATTGCTTCACCGTTGATCGCTATCGGGTCACCTTTTTTATACGTGATGGTGATATACTCTGCCTCATCGGGAGCTTCTTCAGGAGAGTTTGTCCATAGCCACATATCATCTTCTGGTTCAGCTGCAGGATTTTCAAGATGAAGCCCTTCATACGAGATATGAAGCAAGTTTGCATCCATAGAGTATGGACTTGCTTTAGGGTTACCATTCTCATCCATATGTTTTTTAGAGATCTCAATACCATGTTCCTTTGCATAAGAAAGAAGCTTCTCACGTGAATTTAGATCCCACTCTCTCCACGGTGCGATCACTGCGATATCAGGATTAAGACCTAGATAACCAAGTTCAAAACGTACCTGGTCATTACCTTTACCCGTTGCACCATGACTCACTGCATCTGCACCGGTCTGTTGTGCGATCTCTATCTGTTTTTTAGAGATAAGCGGACGTGCGATAGAGGTACCTAACAGGTACTCACCCTCGTAGATGGCATTGGCTCTGAACATAGGGAAGACAAAATCTTTTACAAACTCTTCTCTAAGATCCAAGATAAAAATGTTCTCAGGTTTGATACCCATATCCAATGCTTTCTGACGTGCAGGTTCCACCTCTTCACCCTGACCAAGATCAGCCGTGAAAGTAACCACTTCACACTCATACTCATCTTGAAGCCATTTTAAAATAATACTTGTATCAAGTCCACCAGAATACGCCAATACTGCTTTTTTAATTTTTCTTTTTGCCATGCGATAAGCCTTTAATTAATATTGTTGCAATTTTAACGTAAATTTAGTTACGGATGGTTTTATATTCTATGAATTTGAATACATTCTATTCAGTGACATAGGCTCCTCTTGCACCACTTACAGAAGTTTTAGACTTTTCTTTTTTCGTTTTTTCAACCATTTTTAGGTTCATTTCATACTCTTGGGCAACCAAATAATTGCCAAATGTTTCAAATTCATCCTCACCTTTTGCATTGAGCTGTTTTTCAAGTAGTCTGAGTTTTTGCTTCATTTTATCACTCAAAGTAATAATCTCCTGGTAATGTACAGCAGATATTTTGATGGCACCATCGCTTAACGGTTTTTTTCTGCCAAATATACTACTTTTATTCTTGGAAACACATACGTCATATATCTGCATAAAATGGTTATGTATACTTTTCCATAATGCTTCAATTTCATATAAAGTATCCACACAGCTGCTGTCTCTAAACAGCATGGCCTCCTGTTCCAGCCACTTTCCAAAATCAATGTCAGAGATATTCAATTCTATGTCTTGTTTGTTTGTATCCAACAGTCCGGCAGATAATAATTTTACCATGCCTACCCACCTGGTATGTTCTACTCTTGCTTGATGAAGATGATGAAGATATGTATCCTTATTTGTCATGCAGTATTCCTTGTCTATAGTATCACTATATGACATGACACAGGTCGCATCTAAGTTCTATAGTGATTTTAATTCTTTCCTCAGAAATATTTTATCTCAAAGGAATACTTATATTTTTTATAACTTGATTAATTTTTAACCAAATAGATACAGGTATGGTTTCTCTAGTAATCAAATCCATATTTTTTCAAAATGATCTCCAACACCGCTTTTTTATAGGCTCCGGTATGACGAAACACTTCTTTCCCCGATGCGTCAAAAAATATCTGCGTAGGCATCTCTTTAAGTTTATAGATATCTCGACTTACCAAACGTTCTTTTTGACCGTCTATGGAATAGATCTGAAACTCCGGATGCACTTCCAATACTTCAGCAAATACTTTGGACATCGCTAAACAGCTATAACAGTGTGACATCCCAAATGCTAAAATGGTGGGCTTACCGTTACCGATATTATGTTTTATGTGTCTATATTCGTTCACAGGTAATGGCTTCTTTTCTGACATTTTTACTCCAAGCGTGTAATTAGGGTGATTATACAAATCCTATCTTAAAAACTTTTGCTATAATCAAATTCATATTATTCAAGGAAATCAAACCATGTTATTGGGCGTAAACATAGACCATATTGCAGTATTGAGAGAAGCAAGAAAAGTAGCGGACCCTGATCCGCTTGATGCACTGAGCATCTGTAAACGTGCAGGTGCAGACCAGATCACCATCCATCTTCGTGAAGACCGGCGACATATGCAGGATATGGATGCCAAAAATATCATAGAGCTTTCTGCACTGCCTGTCAATCTAGAGTGTGCCATCTCTCCTGAAATGATAGATATCGCATGTGACCTTAAACCCCATCGTGTCACACTCGTGCCTGAAAAGCGTGAAGAAGTTACGACTGAAGGTGGTCTTGCAGTCACAGGAGAACAACCCAAACTCAAAGAAGCTATTCAAAGACTGAAAAACGAAGAGATAGAGGTATCGCTTTTCATTGACCCTACCCTGGATGCGGTCAATGCATCACTTGACCTGGGTGTAGAGTGGATAGAGTTTCATACGGGAAAATATGCCAACATCTATGCGATGCTATACACAAACCTCTCCAAAACTCACCACACTATCCCTGAACTAGAACTCCCACGAAAAGTGCTCAAAAAGATGCTCAAAGATGAACTCTGCAACCTACGTCTTCTCTCTTGTGATGCGATGGGGTTGGGATTACGTGTGGCAGCGGGACATGGTCTTAATATGCAAAATGTCAAAGAGATCGCAGAGATCGAAACGATAGAAGAGCTGAACATCGGACAAAGTATCATTGCCCGTTCTGTTTATACTGGGTTAGAACAAGCCATCATAGATATGAAATCTATGTTGATAAGATAACATGTCAAGAAAAAAAGTAGCCATATCTGTCGGTGATCTCAATGGTATAGGTATACAGCTGGCCCTTGAGAATCATGCCACTATCTCTAAAGAGGTAGAAGTTGTCTACTGCATAGACAGAAACATGCTGGAACAGGCAGCCAAAAAGTTGAACCTGCCCATACCCGCTGATTTTCAAACCATGGAAGATATTGCAGAGCACTTTGAGATAGATCCAGGAGTTGTCAGTAAAGAGAGCGGTGCCTATGCCTATGCTTCCTTTGTCAGGGCTGTTGAACTTGCACGTAACAAAGAAATTGATGCCATCACTACCCTGCCCATCCATAAAAAAGCATGGGAACTAGCAGGCGTAGCCTATAAAGGTCATACCGATGCCTTGAGAGATTTTTTCGATGCAGAGGCCATTATGATGTTGGGTTCACCTCAAATGTATGTCGCTCTTTTTACCGAACACATACCACTGAAAGAGGTAGCCGGGAGTATCAACGAAAAAGCGTTAACAAGATTTCTTATAGACTTTTACCGGACAGCCAAACCTAGTACAGAGGTAGGTGTTCTAGGGTTAAATCCTCATGCAGGAGATGATGGCGTATTGGGTACAGAAGAGCGTATCATAGAAAAAGCCATAGAGAATGCGCACAAAGAATTAGGCACTGAAATATTCAGCGCTCCACTTGTACCGGATGTCGCATTTACACCAAGAGTACGTGCGAACTATACACACTACATTGCTATGTACCATGACCAAGGCCTGGCCCCTCTCAAAGCCTTGTATTTTGATGAAGGGATCAATGTCTCACTGAATCTGCCGATACTTAGAACTTCCGTAGATCACGGCACCGCATTTGATATAGCCTATAAAGGGGTAGAATTAAGCAGTCTAAGTTATCTTAACGCAGTTAAATACATAAATGATAATTAAGAAAGTATCGGGAGACCGTAGCCTATAAAATAAAACTAATAAGAAAATTTATTTTACACCGCCAAGAGTTTCCATTTTTTTCTTTTGGGTTCGTTTTCTCTTTTGTTGCATCAACAAAAAAGGCTCGGCGTATCATCCTCGACTACTTCACAGTGCTCATTCATCTGTGCACAAAGTCTCTCTTGACACTCTTTACACAAGTATCGGTAATTTTGCATGTCATAATGGATCGTATCTCCTTCGTGTATATCATCATAACACTCCGCACATACATTCGTTACTCGTAAAAGTATCTCTTCTGTTGCTTCTTGCGTTACAAAACATGCACTACCCATTATTACTCTCCAATTCTTTTATCATTTTTTTCGCTTCATCCAATGTATTATCCAATTCGTATGCCTTTGTATAACCTACCAGTGCTTCTTGTTTACGTCCAAGATCATATAAAGTATTTGCATAGTTAAAGTGGTGCGGTGGATACTCAGGATCCAAAGCAATCGCACGTTCATGGTGTTTTTCCGCACCCTCTTCATCTCCAAGTTTATGGAGCACATTCGCAAGTGATACATGTGCCATATCATCCGTATCATCTAGGTTCAAAAGCTTTTCATAACTCTCTTTGGCTTCTTCATATTCACCTGTCTGCATATAGACGTAACCCATTCTCTGAAGCACTTCAGTATTATTCTCATCGATGATCAGTGCCGAACCTAATGCTTTTTTTGCTTCTTCAAAATCTTCTTTTGCCACTGCTTCATCTGTCATTTGTAACAGTTGTTCCATACGTGTAGGCTGTACTTCAGGTGTAGAAAATGTTTTGTCGGGACGGTTGATACCACCTATTTGTTCATCTGCTACTTTCGCTTCGAAATCCACCCCTCTTTTAGGATGATTTCCTGAAAAAAGTTGTTTAAAAAAAAGATAAAATACTCCTCCTGCGATAATAAGAAGTAATAGTTGAAATGTTGTCATAGCTTCTCCAATATAGTTATCGAATGATAAGATAATCTAACTTAAATCCAAAGAAAAACTGCTATCATGATGAAAAAGAACCAAAGGATGATTATGGCTTATAGAATAACATTAGATAAAGAAAAATTAGAAAAAGAGTTAACTCCGCTAGAATATAATGTATGCTTGAACCACGGTACCGAAGCACCGTTTCAAAATGAATTCTGGGACTCAAAAAAAGAGGGGATCTACAGCTGTAAATGTTGTGGTACACCACTCTTTTCTTCAGAGACAAAATTTGATTCAGGTACAGGCTGGCCAAGCTACTTTCAATCCATCAACGAAGACGATATAGAAGAGATCGAAGATGCCAGTCATGGTATGGTTCGTGTAGAAGTACGCTGTGGTGCATGCGGTTGTCATTTAGGGCATGTCTTCCCTGATGGTCCGGCACCTACCTACAAGCGATACTGTATCAATTCTGCATCTTTGAATTTTAAAGAAAATGCATAAACTATGATGGCTGTAGCTGTGCAGCTATACGCCCGGCAGCTTCATCCATCTCTTCTTTTGTATCAAAAATAAAAGAGTATTTCTCTTCTTCTCCAAGATTGACAAAAATGCCAAACCCTACGACTTCAACCTTGCCTTTTGCCTCAATATCCAACCATTCAAGACTCACTTGTGTCGTTTCATCTTCATATCCTGTTTTGACTACGGCTGCAGGGTAGAGCTGTGTGATCTTAGCTGTGTCGAATTGTTTATCTTCTATTGTGATTATCATAGAGGGATTATAGTATAATCACTTTAAATCTAGAATGGAGCCCAAAAGATGAGTTTAAAAGAACAGTTAAAAAATGAAATTAAAGAAGCAATGCGCGCAAAAGAGATCGTCAAAAGAGATACACTGAGAAATATTCAAGCCTCTATCAAGCAGATAGAAGTAGACGAGCGAAGAGATGTAACGGATGCTGATGTTGAAGCTGTGTTAATGAAATATTTAAAACAAAGAGAAGATGCCAAAGTACAATTCACAGAAGCGGGACGAAACGACCTTGTAGAAAAAGAAGATGCAGAGATAGCCATAGTCAAATCCTACCTTCCAGAGCCTATGGACGATGCAGAGCTTGAGTCTGTACTGAAAGAGGTGATTGCTTCTGTGGGCGCTGAAAGTATGAAAGATATGGGTAAAGTAATGGGTGCTGCAAAAGCTGCCATAGGAAGCCGAGCCGACGGCGGACGCATCAATGTAATGGTAAAAAAGTTACTAAGTTAATTAAACTAAATAACTGTCACTGCGAACGCCCTTGAAAGCGAAGCGATTCGAGAGCAGTGACGATTTTTTGCTTCATTTTTTCTAAAAAAATGATGAGAGAAACAATACCTCAACTTTTAATACTAGGTAATTAGAGAAAAATACTATAAAAAATTAATTCCCATACTTCAAAGCTTTAATAGCCGCAGTAATATCATCCTGTCTCATAAAATGCTCACCGACCAAAAATGCATCTGCACCTATTTTGGAAAGTTCTACGACTGTCTCATGATCATTGATACCGGACTCAGCCACAATGATCTTACCATTTGGAATCAACGGTATCAATTTTTCACTCAAACTCATGTCCATCTCAAATGTTTCAAGGTTTCGATGGTTGATCCCGATGATATCTGCCCCAGCGAAGATCGCTTTGACAAGGTCTGTTTTATTATGTACTTCCACCAATACATCCAGACCTAAATGACGTGCATAGTCATGCAACTCTTTGAGCTCTTTACGACTCAGTGCCATAGCGATAAGCAAGATATAATCTGCTCCAAATGCCAATGCTTCAAGTACCTGATATTTATCCACTATGAAATCTTTTCTGAGCAATGGGAGATTGACATAACGGCGTACCATTCCCAGATACTCTTTGTCACCTTTAAAAAAGTGTGGTTCCGTCAGTATGGAAAGAGAATCAGCTCCACCCTTTTCATAGGCTTGTGCTATCTCTACAGGATTGAAGTCTTCACGGATGATCCCTTTACTTGGACTTGCTTTTTTTACTTCAGCAATGATACGGTAAGGATTTTCTTCCGTAGCGCGTAAAGCACTTTTCACATCTTTAGGGATAAATGGGTTAAAAGAGAGAGAACGTCCCAACCACTCTTCTGGGTAGTCTACCTTTCTTTTTTCTAGATCTGATTTTGTTTTTTTAATGATTTCATCTAATATTTGAGCCATATATCACTTTCCATATTTCTATAAGTTTCGCGTATTATATCTAAAAGAAGCTCGAATTTATTTACACTGTCTGATAGCATTCCAATGTTCTATGATCTCAGGTTCTTCCAATCCCTCTTCATCGACGACTCTTTTCATCAGTTTATAGGCTTTATCACACTTACGCTGTTTATAGTATCCCCATGCCAAAGAGTCTAAATAATAGATGTTGTCAGGCTGCTGGATCAATGCATTCTCTATCACATTGATACCTTTTTTAACATTGACCTCTTTATCTATCAGTGTATAGCCATAATAATTGAGGTAAATACTGTCATCATTCCCTAACGCAATCGCTTTTTCAAAATGAGAGATCACATCTTGTATCATTTTTTTATCATTTTTATCTTCTGAGTTCTCAAAAATAAGTACACCCTTCTCTGCTATCCACTTTGAATTCTGATCTTCCTCATAAAGTTTATCGACAAGCGCTAATGCTTTAGAAAAATATTTTTTTGTCTTATAGAGTTCATAAAGTATATCGTTTCTGCTTTGGTCTGCTTCCAAAAAAGTGATAGCACCGTCAATATCTCTTTTGTAGATATAGGCATCTATGATCTTTGTCAAATATTGCTCGTCATTGTCTTGTTTATATAATGCTTTATAGGTCCCTAAAATACCGTCAATATCTTTTTCTTTTTGATAAAGCAAAAGCAACTTCACATAGACATCATGACTCACGATATTCATACGACGATGCGTTTCAAGTAACTGTATAGCCTTTTTACTTTCCCTTGTAAATTCATCCATGATATCAACCATACGGAGCAATATCTCTTCTCTAGGCACTGTTTCATAGACCCTATTTAAAAGATCTAATGCTCTTTTAAATTTTCCGGCATATAAAAATGAATTGGATGCCAGATCCAGATCCATAGGTTCTTTTGACTGTTCAAGTAAATGTTCTGCTTCTATTGTCGCATTTTTCACTTGTCTTATCGTGAGATAAAGAGGAATAAGTAAACGACGCACTTCAATTCTGTTTGGATTTACCTTATCCCATCTTTTTAAACGTGTGATACTCTCCAAAATATGATTTCTGCTCATCAATGCGGAAGTGGCCTCTTTAAAGAGATAGATCTCTTCTCCCGTATCATCATAGAGTCTTTTATAGACTTGATAACTGTTTTCATAGGCTTTATATTCATCATATAAAAGTCCTCTCATGATGAGTTCATCTTCACTGATCTTCATGATCTCTTTGGCAGAGCTCATCACAGTGCTAAAGATAAATACCATCAATAAGGGTAATGCTATACGATACCAGGACACTCTTTACGTACCTCTTCTTCATCATTTTTAAACTGTTCCCAAAAAGGGAAAGTACGACATTGTAAAGGCCGTACAGGATAAATGGAGCAGCGTTTCATCGACTCATCAAAAAATATGCAAGCATAGTTATCTTCTGCCAGTTTCTTTTCTATCAAAGAGTAGCGATGCTTCACTTTTCTGAGATACATTGTAGCAAAATCTTCTACACTAAGGTTAACGAACTCTGCCATTTTCTCTATCTCACTATATTTAGCCCAGATATAGCCGCTCTCTCCCGTACAACAGTGTCCCCCACACGCTTCGCATGCATTGGGGTTAAATTTAAAATTGTACTGTTCATGTGTCATGACTTCCATGATCAAAAATCACCTTTTATACTGTTCGTATTTGCACGTTCAAATGCTTTTAACGCTTTCTCTCTATAGACACTCTTCTCATCAAAGACCACAAATGGGGGAAGTATCTTTGTCATAGATTTTGAGCCCATACGCGCTGCGATCATCACTAGTTTGGATTCTCTGTCTATTTTAGAGTGCACAAACTGCATTGTTTCAACAGTTATACCATAAGAAGTTAAATGATGTAATAACAGGTCGACCTGCTTTGCATCATAACAGAAGATAAAATAGCCTCTTGGCTTCAACAGTGTTTTGACCTTGGCTATGAAATCATCTATAGGTAAATGGTGTGCATATCTTGCAATGTTTAAATGCGTATTTTCACTTTGTTGCACGCTTGAGTCATAAAAAGGCGGGTTTGAGATGATATAGTCAAATTTTTCATCCGTCATCCACTCAGTAAAATCCCCAAGATGACTTTGCGCTTCGAGGTTATTAAGTGCATAATTGTGTTTTGCATAATCAAGCATCTTTTCCTGTTTGTCTATAATGCTCGTCTGGATGTTAAAATCCCGGGTCAATAAAAGTGAGATGATCCCTACACCGCATCCTACATCAAGCAATTTACCCTTAGGTTTAAACGAAGAGATGAAGTCGTACAAGAAAATTGAGTCACTGTTATAGCAGTAGCCACTTGTAGGTTGATAGAGAAACAAATAATGCCTTTTTTTATGAATTTTACTATATTTTCAGTATAATCGCGATTATGAACGAAGAACTAGATCTACTCAACCCGCCATCAACAGATTTTTCAATGCTGGACTACGATTGTGCATACATTCCTGGAAATAAGGTACGTATGAACTATAAGTATGTTTCCCATGCAAGTAAAAAATTTGCCACTGCTGTAATAGCAAGAGGATGGAGACGTTTTGGAAAGTACTTCTTCCACCCTATCTGTAATGGGTGTAATGAGTGTAAAAGTGTACGTATAGATGTCAATAACTATCACTACACCAAATCACAAAAAAAAGCAATTAAACGGAATGCCGACACGCAGATCATTATTCAAAAACCCAGTCTGACCGATGCACATATTCATCTCTACAATAAATACCACTCTTTTAAACATGAAAAAGACCAGTGGCAGCACCGTAATATTTCACATCGGGAATACCATGAGAACTTTGTAGATGGTGCACATGATTACGGGAAAGAAGTACTCTATATCAGAGATGGTAAACTCATCGGCGTTGACCTCATCGATATACTCGATGACGGTATCAGTTCTATATACTTTTACTATGACCCTGATTATGCGAGACTATCACTTGGGACCTATTCACTGCTCTATCAGATACAATTGGCCCATGTACTTGAACTGCCTTGGATCTACTTGGGGTACTGGGTTGAGGGCTGTAAAGCGTTTGCTTACAAGCCAAAGTTCCAGCCCCAAGAGATACTGGACGGTTTCCCGCATGTTACAGAGGAACCTGACTGGGAAAATTGGGATTTAACGTAAAGCGTCCAACTCCGTACTCTTACGGCACCATTTCAAAAAAAGTCTGTCAGGGGCTACTCTGGCATCCACCTCTTTTCCTTCAACGATACATTCAGCCAAGACCTTTGCCATAAGCGGTGCAAAAACAAACCCTCTTCCCCCTAGACCATTCAAAATATATAAATGATCTACATACTTCATCTCAGGCTTACTACCACGCATGATGGCTGGATATTTTTCTAGCATGAAAGGTACATCTATCACCTTCCCTACCAAAGGAAAATAATCTTTAGACCCTGATCGCATACCACAAAACACTTCTTTGAGTTCCAGGTCCGATGTATCGATCATGGAAGAGGCTTTCTCTTTTAGCAGCAGTGCCTGTTCTTCCTTGCAGGGGACCACTTCTTTCACTCTTTTCTCATGTGTGGCACCCAGTTTGATGATGCCATCTATGTTGGCACCCACAGAGATAGACTGATGCATACTGACACCTAACGAGAGCGTAGAAGTGAAGTCTCCTCTGGTCCCCCATGTACCTTTGATGCCCATATAACGTAAGTCGGCCAGGTCACTCTCATATCCTGTTGCCAACACGAGATTTTGAGCACTGTACTCACCCACATACCACCATCCATCTTTTTGTATGATCTCTTTTACTTCCTGCTTTATGACTGTGATGTCTGAGAGTAAAGCTTCACACACCTCTTTTGCATCACATACCCCCGCCTCGGGGAAATAAAAACTCTCAAACGCAACACCTATACCTTGTGCTTGAAGTTGTTCAGATGAGTACTTTTCATATCTGTTTTCATTAAAAGGTGCATACTCAGTAAACTTTTGAGCATCCGCCTCATCTTTAGGGATGCGTATCACACCGGTCTGATGAAAATGGGAAGGACAGGTCGTAAGATAAAAATCTTTGGCAAAAGAGAAAGCTTCATTCGTAAGTGTCTGGAGAGGCGATCCCTTGCCTATCTTAGGAGAGACAAAAGCCCCTGCTGCTCCAGAGCCGCCAGAAGCGATACCTTTTTTATCAAGCACAAGTACTTTTTGGCCTTTTTGTGTCAGTACATAGGCTGTAGAAGCTCCTGCGATACCTGCACCGATAATGATAGTATCATAAGCATTTAACATACTATTTTCTATTGACTCGTAAAATGTTCCAAAAACTGTTTATCATTGCCCCAATTTGATATAGTATAACAAGTGTTGGAATAATAATCAGAGGATAAATAACAAACCACGACAATCCAACAAATAATTTTATATACCCAAGCTCTTGTATAACTGCTAATTGCAGAGCAACAGGAAGCTGTAAAAGAACAAATTTACCTTTTGGATCGGAAACAGTAAAAGCCCAAATCACACAAATTAATGTAAGAATAAGATAGAAAACAACAAAAGCTAATCCTACTTTACTATAAGTTAACTTTTGTTGTTTATTTCCCATTAAATTGATATCTCTTTGATATCCGCAATATTTCTAAATGTTTTATAGATAGACCCTATCGTATGAAGTCTATTTTGTTGTAACGCTTCATCTTCTGTATTCACAAGCACATCATCAAAATAAGCATCAAGTTCACGTTTGAGTCCAAAGAGTGCTTCAAGTTCTTCTTTATAGTTACTGTAGGTAGAATTGATCACTTTTTCATACGCATTATAGAGTGTGACTTCAGCATCTTCTTTAAACAATGCGACATCAATTTCCATGCTTGACTCAAGGTCTACATCTTTAGAGATATTCGCTACACGTTTAAAGGTAGTAAACTGCTCTTTAAATGCATCACTGCTTACGATGTTATTGAGTGCAGAGACTTTTTTCGCTATCTCATTGATATCTCTTTCACCTGAAGCAAGTACAGAAGCGATGACCGATGGATTGGCATCTAGTGACTTGTTGATACGTTCTATAATGAATTCACTTAAGAGGTTGGTATCAAACTCTTCATAATTGCCTTTGAGCAACGCGATGATATCATCAATGTTGAAAGGTAGATCATACACTGTCACAATTCGTACAATACCGTTCACCGCACGACGTAACGCAAAAGGATCTTTAGAACCTGTAGGGATTTTTCCCACGCTGAAGAGTCCAAAGAGTGTATCCAGTTTAATACTCATTGCTACAATAGATGAGAATACAGAACTTGGAAGTTCAGCACCCTCACCCACTGGCATATACTGCTCTTTTATCGCGTTATATACCAGCTCTTCTTCACCCAGTGCTTTGGCATAATAATACCCCATGAGTCCCTGCAGCTCTGTAAACTCGTACACCATTTCACTCATAAGGTCTGCTTTTGCAAGGTTTATAGCTTTATCCATGGCTTTTTCAAGTACCGTAGAACTTTTCTCAGTAGTTGATTCTACTCTATCCATGTAAAGGGCTAGCAGTCTGATCGCGATATTGTTTTCTCTTTTGATCTTGTCTGAAAGTGTCCCCAGACCATCGATGAACTGCACTTTTTCAAGGCCATCGATACTCAATCCATTTTTAAGGTCATTTTTGTAGAAGAAGAGTCCATCAGCCAAACGTGGTTTAAGTACACGTTCATTTCCTGCGATTACTTTACTGTAATCATCTGTATAGGCATTGGAAACAACCACAAACTTGTTTGCTATTTTTCCATGTTCAAAGACAGGGAAATAACGCTGGTGTTCTTTCATAGAAGTAATGATCACTTCTGGCGGGAGTTCTAAAAAAAGTTCATCAAAAGATCCTACAAGTGCTTTAGGGTTCTCTGTGATAGCGACAACTTCAGCCAAGAGTTCTCTATCCCGTTCTATAATGATATTATGCGTCGACTCCAAAGCATCGAATTCAGCCAAGATCTTCGCTTCACGATCTTCAGGATACAGCATCACTGCACACTCATCCAATAGGCCTTCATAAGCATCTATCGTAGGCACCTCTACTGCATCATAGGTCACCATACGGTGTACATAGGTCTTTGTATCTGACTTTACACCAAAAAGTTCTACAGGAACAGAGCGCTCTCCGAGTCTTACCTGAAGCCATCTAAGAGGTCGGATGAACTCATCTGTTCTAGATCCCCAACGCATCATCTTTCCAAAGGACATCGAAGCCAGCCATTTACCTAACATCTCCTGAAGAAGAGAAACCGTTTCGGATCCTTTCTCTTCTTTTTTGAAATAAAGTACCTCTTTACCATTCTTTTCTGCACGACCAAGTTCACCAAAGCTTACACCACATTTACGGGCGAATCCCTGGGCTGCTTGTGTAGGCTCACCATCTTTTACTGCAGCAACCATTGGAGGACCAAAAAACTCTACTGTAGTATCTTCCTGACTGACTGGCATTGCAACATGTTTAAGGACCAATCTTCTAGGAGTATAGATAAATTCAAAATCATTACTAAGGTTGTACTCTGTAAGTATGTTTGCCCAAGATTTTTCAATGTTATTCACGATTTTAAGTAGTGGTATAGCCGGTAATTCTTCTACACCGATTTCGATGAGTAGTGCTTGTGTCATTTAGGGTTTCCTAGTGAAATAATAATAACTTTTATTTTACCTAAGAGTTGGTAAAGAGGGGGTTATAACACTAGGAATAGTTATGTATAAAACTAATTTTGCACTACCATAGCAATACATTAGAGTATACTAGGACACATTTGATGGACATCTGTTACCCATTCAACTACAATTTTTCAGGATGTGTGCATTGATGAAATCAAATATAAAAAATGAAAGAATAAGTTGGATTTGGAAAGTTACTTTTAATCCTCTTTATCATCTAACATATCTATGCGTCTACCCTCATCATCAAATTTACTTTTATAATAATTTTTCACTATGCCAAACGTCATAAATACAAATAAAAATATAGCAATGATATAAAGGATATCTCCAAACGACATGTTATTGCTCCAGTGTATTGGCTATGGTGATCTTCTCAAACCCTTCATAGTTTTGACGCAGTGCATCATAGATGACGATACCCACACTCACACCAAGGTTCAAACTTCTGCCTTTCCCACCCATAGGAATGGTGATACACTGCTCTGGATTGTCAAGTAGCACTTGTTCATTGATCCCTCTGGTCTCAGAGCCAAAGAGAATGTGATCACCCTTTTTAAATGGTGCGTTGAAGTAAAGATTATCTGTTTTCGTTGTAGCCATATAACTGTTTTGGGTGATAGGATGTGCTTTAAGATATGCCTCAAAACTCTCCCAAACCACCAAGTCTAAATGCTGCCAATAATCCAACCCAGCACGCTTTACCGCTTTATCATCAATGTCAAATCCAAGCGGTTTGATGAGATGCAGTGTCGCACCCAAATTGACACAAAGACGGCCTATAGTACCTGTATTCTGAGGAATCTGAGGTTCTACTAAAACAATATTAAACATTAAAATACAACCGTTTTATTACCGTTAACAAATACTCTGTCATGAAGTACCAATGACAACGCGCGTGAAAGAACGATCTTTTCCACGTCTCGACCTGCTCTTTGCATATCTCTCCACGAAAGACGATGATTGACCGGAATCACGTCTTGCGCGATGATAGGGCCTTCATCCAGATCATTTGTCACAAAGTGTGCTGTAGCCCCTATGATCTTTACACCCCTTTCAAATGCCTGCTTATACGGATTAGCACCTATGAATGCAGGGAGGAAAGAGTGATGGATGTTAATGATCTTTTCAGGGTATGCTTTGACAAATGCAGGTGTAAGTATGCGCATATACTTTGCAAGTACGATATAGTCAAACTCAAATTCGCTTATCAGTTTCATCACATGTTCTTCATGCTCTTCTCTGCTCATACCCTCTGCCGGGACATGAAAGAACGGGATATCAAATCTCCGTACGAAATTCTCAAGTGTATCATGGTTAGCAATAACACACTCTATCTGTGCATCAAGTTCACCATTTGCATGACGTACAAGAATATCACCAAGAGCATGAGACTCTTTTGTAGCCATAAGGATGATTTTCTTATCTTTTGGTTCTACGACCCGGATATGTGCATCCTCAGGTGCTACTGTTTTCAACTCTTCTAGTAACTCCTGAATATCAAACATACCTGAAACGACTGTACGCATAAAAAATCGTCCCTGTTCTTTGTCAACAAATTCGCGGTTATTATCGATATTTAAATCTCTATCATAAAAGACTTTCGCGATCTGATAGACTAAACCTTTTGCATCTTCACAATCAATTAAAACTCTTGCTCTTGTTACCATATCCACCCTAGTTGCTATTAAATTGTAAAATTATACCTATTTTTCTTTCAAACTCATGATTTTCTCTTCAGTCCGTCTCTCAAGCTCATCACCCAGGGCCTTACCTGAAAAGCCTTCCTCCAATAACTCTGTGGGAGTGACACCTCTGTCAAAAGGTTTATCCCATACATCCAATTTCTTTGCCATCGCTATCACATCCATATGATAGTTCCCTACATACTCTCTAATGCCCTCTCTCAGTGACAAATGTGCTATGAAGGGGATGCTGATCTCTGTAGGTGACGGTGATGCTGCAACCTTTTTATAATAAACAGTGGGTGCACCTAATCTCTCTAAGAGTTCTGTGATATCCAATGAGAAATACGCTTTGCAAATAAAAAGGAAATAATAGGGTCTAAGTTTTTCTACAAAGTTTTTTTGACTCTTTTGCAAAACCCTGCTTAAAGCGATAAATGTCTTTCTCTCCATATGTTCATCAAAAAGCTGTTTCGCGATACCCAGCGCAAGCAGATAATAAAGGCCGTAGTGCAAGTATCTTCCTCTGAACATTTTCTCAAACTCTTTGAATATACGTTCTTTAGGCAGGTCATCCAACGAAATACTCTGACACAGTCTACAGCTCTCTTCATCCACCTTAAACCCAAAACGTGCCGCAAACTGCATAGCACGTAATACACGTAAACTATCTTCCACAAATGTATCTTCATCGACTACCCGAATTACTTTATGTTCTAGATCACCCAATCCGTCCCAAAAGTCGAGTATCTGTTCATTTTGAATATCATACATCAATGCATTGATCGTGAAATCCCGTCTTTTTGATGCCTCTTTTTCTTCTAGTGCCAAAGAGACTTCAAATCCGCGATGCCCCTTGGCTATTTTTTTCTCAGTACGGGGTAAAGAAATATCCAGGTCATGGTACTTATAGACAAAAAAACTTTTCCCCACACCTTGTGCACCTAAATGCTCCATCGCCGTTTCAAAATCATCTATACTGATCCCAAAACACTCGATATCATAATCTTTACACTCATCTCCCAAGATACGATCACGTACAGCACCACCGACGATGTAACATTTGGCATGATACTTTTGTGTCAAATACTCTGTGACTGTTTTGATATTTTGAAGTATATCTGGGTCTGTTTGTGAGAAAAAGTTTGGGAAAGATTTAATAGTGGGCATGGCATCCCTTTTGAAATCATTGGAAGTTAGAAGAGCCAACTATAAAAGTTGGCTCGATATCAGCGTTTAAGTCCTATTTGGATGCATAGTCAGCGATAATATCACCGATCTCACTACACGTACAAATCTCTTTTGCATCGTAGTCACCAATGTCACCTGTACGATACCCTTCGCTCAATGCTTTTTTAATCGCAGCATCTATTTTGTCTGCTGCTTCACTTTCACCTAAAGCATAACGAAGCATCATACTTGCCGATGAAATGGTCGCCAACGGATTAGCGATACCCTGTCCAGCGATATCCGGTGCAGAACCGTGAATCGGTTCGAACAACCCTACACCCTCACCTGTACTGGCACTCGGAAGAAGTCCGATAGAACCACTCAACATACTCGCAGCATCTGAAAGGATATCACCAAAGATATTTCCCGTCAAGATCACGTCAAACTGCTTAGGATCACGGATAAGCTGCATTGCAGCGTTATCTACATACATATGTGAAAGTTCAACTTCCGGATAATCTTTAGATACTTCTTCTACGATCTCTCTCCAGAACTGGCTTACTTCTAGTACATTGGCTTTATCAACCGAACAGATACGTTTTTTACGTTTCATCGCGATGTCAAATGCCACAACAGCAATACGTCTAACCTCTTCTCTTGTATAGATCATCGTGTTAAATGCATTGTCTTTATTCAGTTCTCTTGGCTGACCAAAATAGATTCCACCAGTCAGTTCACGTACAACCATGATATCTACACCCTTAATGATCTTAGGCTTAAGGCTGGATGCATTCACTAACTCATCATAGACCATAGCAGGTCTTAAGTTAGCAAATGTTCCCATCTCCTTACGGAGACCCAAAAGCCCTGTTTCAGGACGTAAATGTCTCTCAAGATTGTCCCATTTCGGTCCGCCTATCGCACCAAAGAGAACAGCATCACACTTCTTTACACCCTGGATCGTCTCTTCCGGTAGTGGTACACCTGTCTCATCTATCGCAGCACCACCAAGCAGCATCTCTTCATACTTAAGGTTAAATCCTTGTGTGACAGAAACTGCATCCAGTACTTTTATTGCTTCATCAATAATTTCAGGGCCAATCCCGTCACCTTTGATTACACCTATTTTATAACTTTTACCCATCTGCTTATGCCTTCGCTTCTTTTTTATTTTCAATCTCTTTTTTTGCAAACGCTATCAAGCCGCCTGCATCTACCAACTCTTGCATGAATTCAGGAATAGGAGAGAACTTATAGGTTTTAGCCTGTGTGACATTGATCACTTCTCCCGCATCCATATCAATTCTCACAACGTCACCTTCATTGATCTCAGACGCTTCTTTAAGTTCAAAGATAGGCAATCCCATATTAAACGCATTTCTGTAAAAGATACGTGCAAATGTAGGTGCGATCACAGCACTTACACCCGCTGCTTTTAATGCGATAGGTGCATGCTCACGACTTGAACCACAACCAAAGTTCTCACCTGCAACGATAATGTCGCCCTCTGTCATTTTCGAAACAAACTCAGGATCTGCATCTTCCATTACATATTTTGCCAATTCCGATGGCTCACTTGTATTAAGATATCTTGCTGCGATGATCAAATCCGTATCGATATTGTCACCAAATTTCCAAACTTTACCTTGCAAAGTATTATCCTTTTTTCTACTATCTCCTTACAAAAAAGACCAATGTCTCTTTGTAACTCCTCTCACTCAAACGCCATTCAAAATAGTTCGACATTTTAGATATTGATACGATAAAAATTTTCGCGATTATAACCAAAAAAAGGAAAATTAACAAATTCCATGCCAAAAACTAATAAAATTTCGGTATAATCCATCTTAATTATCTCCAGAGGATTTTCACCTCACACATCAAAGGTTTTCAATGGCACCAAAAGACAGTATGAAGAGTATAGAAACATTAATTCAGTCTAAGAAAAAAGGTGATGTGGTCACACTAGAGAACATCGCAAAAGAATTTACCAAACAACCCACAGCAGCACAAGCAAAAAAGATCCATAAACTTGCCTCAGATGCCAACATAGAAATCATATCTGCCTCAGAATATGCAAAATTTGTCACAACCAAAGAGAAGAAAAAGAAAGAAGAGGCAAGAAAAAAACTTGTAGAAGGCAGTGCAGAAGATGAGTTCGATCTCCATAAGGAAAAAGAGCTTCTTGAATGGAGCCGTTCAGACAGCCCTGTCAGAATGTATTTACGTGAAATGGGGAAGATCCCTCTTCTGACCAAAGAAGAGGAAGTTGACCTTTCTAAGCGTATCGAAGAGGGAGAAGATATCATCATCGATGCTATCTGTTCTGTCCCTTACCTTATAGGCTACATCATCAACTATAAAGAGCCTTTACTGAACCGTGAAAGACGTGTAAAAGAACTTTTCAAAAGCTTTGAAGATGACAAATCAGATAAAGATGATTCTGATGATTCTGATGACTCTGATGATGAAACAGAAACAAGTGCACCTAAAGATGATAAAAGAGTTAAACAGGTAGTTGACAGCTTTAAACGACTTGAAAAAGCAAAAAAAGAGTGGATGAAGGCACGTGAAGACCTAGATACCTTCTTGGAAACAGAGACAGATGAAGTTAAGATCCTTCATGAACGTCTCAAAATAGCCTTTAAAAAAGAAGCACTAAAAGCTGCACTTTTAAATCTTGGACCGACCTCTAAACTGATCAATGAACTTGTGAAAGCTATGGAAACTGCACTCAAAAGTGATGACAGTTTTGAGAAAGAGCTTAAACGTTTAGAATACAAACTCCCACTGTTTAATGATACACTCAAAGCGAACCATAAAAAACTGCTCGATAATATCATTAAGATGGATAAAGATGACATTATCGATGCTGTACCAGAGACAACCATGGTAAGCACTTATGTTGAGATCAAAAAACTTTTTGAAACCAGAGAAGCGAGTAAAGGCGGGTTTGATCTTTCTGAAGAGAAGCTCCAGGAGATCCTAGAACAGATCCGTCAAGGTAAAGCGAAAAGTGAAGTGGCCAAAACTAGAATGGCAAAGTCTAACCTTAGATTGGTTGTTTCTATCGCTAAGCGTTATACGAACAGAGGGCTGCCATTCCTTGACCTTATTCAAGAAGGGAACATCGGTCTGATGAAGGCTGTTGATAAATTTGAATATGAAAAAGGATACAAATTTTCAACCTATGCAACATGGTGGATACGTCAGGCTATCTCTAGAGCCATTGCAGATCAGGCTAGAACCATTCGTATCCCTATTCACATGATAGAAACGATCAACCGTATCAACAAGATCATCAGAAAACACCTTCAGGAGACAGGAAAAGAGCCGGATCTTGATACGATCGCTGAAGAAGTGGGACTCTCTGTAGACAAAGTAAAAAATGTCATTAAGATCACGAAAGAACCTGTCAGTCTTGAAACACCGGTAGGGGATGAGGATGATGGTAGATTTGGTGACTTCATCGAAGATAAAACAACATTGAGCCCAACAGATGTCGTACTCAAAGATGACCTTAACAACCAGATAGATGACGTACTTGACCAGCTTAATGAAAGAGAAAAAGCCGTGATCCGTATGCGTTTTGGTCTTCTTGAAGATGAAAGTGACAGAACACTTGAAGAGATCGGTAAAGAGCTGAGTGTAACACGTGAAAGAGTCAGACAGATCGAATCTTCTGCGATCAAGAAACTCAAGCACCCTAAAGTGGGAAGAAACCTTAAAAACTACATTGAAGAATAATGCTTATTCTTTGTCTACTTTTCTAGAAAAGTAGACAAAAGTCGTCACTGCTCTCGAATCGCTTTGCTTACAAAGGCGTTCGCAGTGACATAATTTATAAAAGAGAGAATACTGTGTCTGAACCTAGATTTTTTGCTCTTATCATAGGTACAGAGATCCTTAATCGTCGAAGGACTGATAAGCACTTTGACTTTGTCACCAAAGCATTGGCGGAAAAGGGTCACAAACTCACCGGATCTTTTATTATAGAAGATGACCCTGCACTGATCGTTCAAACGATTATATTCATCGCTTCACAGAAAAATGCTGTACTCTTTTCATTTGGCGGTATAGGGTCTACACCGGATGACCATACCAGACAATGTGCAGCCATAGCACTTAGGGATGGAACCCTACACCTACATGAAGAGGCTAAAGAGATCATCGTCAACAAACTTGGTGAAAAAGCCTACCCTTACTCCGTACGTATGGCGGAGCTCCCCGAAGGTGCAACACTCTTGGAAAACCCTGTCAATCAAATGCCTGCTTTTGCATTGGATGAACGTTATTATTTTATGCCAGGCTTCCCGGAAATGAGCCATCCTATGGTAGAAAAGATACTCACACAGCTGATACCTAATAAAAAAGCATACTATCGTCATACGCTCACTGCACACTGCAAAGAAAATATTTTTATACAATTGATGGAAAGTATGCCTAAGGGTGTGGAATTCTCTTCCTTACCAAAACTCCATAGTACTGGTTGGAAGGTTACTATCTCTGTGGCATCAGAGGATGAAGTATTGGCCAAAGAATCATTTGATAAGTATATTCATCTTCTTAAAAGTAGAAATATCATCTATGCACTGAATGATGGCGAATAACACATATGACCTATCTAGACACACTGAAACACCCTGTTATTAGACGACTTTCACTTATCCAATTCATCTCATACTTTGGTACATGGTTTTCTCAAGTAGCCATCTTCTCCATGATCGTCTCATTTGGTGCAAGTGAAGTCACCATCGCTCTTACTGCCGCAATGGCAATGCTACCTGCAGTCGTACTTGCGCCGATCATAGGACTTATTATCGATCGTATAGAGTTTAAAAAACTTATGAGTGTACTACTGCTGATTGAAATATTAATGACTCTTGGATTTATATTTATAAACTCATTAGAGTATGTATGGATATTGATGATACTTATTTTTATCCGTTCGGCTGCGGCCTCACTTCTCTTCTCAGCAGAGATGGCACTCTTCCCTAAACTGGTATCCGGGAAGATGCTAAAAAATACGAATGAGATACACTCAGTGATCTGGTCACTTTGTTATGCACTAGGTATGGCTGCTGGGGGAATCGCTACTCATTATGTAGGATTTGACCTGGCTTTTATGATAGATGCGATGCTCTACACTGTTGCGGTACTTTTACTTATAGGGCTACATATCTCTATAGAAAAAATCACCCATGTTGAATCAAATATGCAGATGCTTAAAGATGGATTTAACTACATCATATCGCAAAAAAAGATACAACATCTCATATTTTTACACGCTGCCATAGGTCTAACCTCTTTTGATGCACTCATTACCTTGCTTGCAGATTTGCAATATAAAGAGTTCATCGCTGTGCCACTTGCTATTGGTTGGATGAATGCTACAAGAGCTATAGGTTTAATGATCGGTCCCTTTATCATAGGCAGGATTATCTCCAAAAATAATTTACACTACTTTTTCATACTACAGGGACTGGCTATTATGCTTTGGTCTTTTTTAGAATTTAATTTCTATCTGGCACTGATAGGACTTTTTATTACCGGTCTGTTCATTACCACATTATGGTCATATACCTATTTGCTCATACAAGAAGAGACAGAAAGTAAATACATGGGAAGGGTCATCTCTTATAATGACATGGTTTTTATGCTTTCAAATGTCACAACAGCACTCTTCATTGGATATGCTGCAAAATGGGGCTTATCTCTTGAAGGTATTACATTTACATTAGGATTTGGCTTTATAGTTTTTGCAATATATTATCATTGGTTTAAAAAGCGATACATTGATGAAAATAACTAACAGAAGCGTCTGCTACACTTGCTACCGTCCACAAACTTCTTGCATGTGCACCTACATCACTCCTATAGAAACCAACACACGATTTGTCATCTTGATGCATCCAAAGGAGTTTAAAAAAACAAAGAACGGCACCGGTCACTTTACCAACCTCTCTTTGAAAAACTGCGAGATCCATGTAGGCATAGATTTTACAAAGCATACAGCTATCAATGCTATCCTCAACGATCCTTCAAATATCTGTTACACGCTCTACCCGCATGAGAATAGTATCAATCTTAATGAAGAACCTATAGGAGAAAATCAAAAAAATACGGTCATCTTTCTTATAGACTCTACATGGCCCTGTTCAAAGGCCATACTTGCTGCAAGCCCCAATATCGATGCTTTACCTAAAGTGAGTTTCATGCATACGGAAGTTTCAAAATTTACATTTAAAGAACAGCCTAAAGAGTACTGCCTCAGTACTATGGAATCTACCTTATGTGTATTGAAACGTTTGAACACGCATCATATTGAAGATATTGAGAGTAAAAAACTGGAACGCTTTTTGCTTCCTTTTGAGAAGATGGTGGAATACCAACTCTCTTGTGTCTAAATAGGAGTGTTCACTCTACAAGAGTTTAAACAGGAGTGCTGTAGTAAAAAAAGAAAACAGTATTCCATAGCCTACGATCGCAGAACTGAGTCTTGGAGCAAGCCCAGATAAAGAAGCCATCGCTCCTGCTGTAACCATCGGTGCCATGCCTGCTTCCATCACAGATACGCTTGCTGCCAAATTTGACCATCCTGCCATAGACACTACAACAAGTGCGATCAGAGGTGCGATCACTAATTTGATAAACAGTGCGATACCAAACGGTTTTATCTCATGACCCGGTAGCTTGAGTTGTAATTGTAATCCCACTGCAACCAATGCAAGAGGTACGATCGTATTGGCCAAAGTTGCTAATACTTTTAATATCTCTTCAGGGAAAGGTGTACCTATAAAAAACAGTGCAATGACCAATGAAATAAATGGAGGAAATGTAAGGATCTTTACTGCCATGATCTGTACATTGATCTCACTTTTATTCGAATAATATGCAGTGACAAATATACCATACGTGGCAAGCGCCAAAAAAGTACCCATTTGATCATAGACCAAGATATAAGGCAGTGCCTCATCACCTAAATACGCATTGATGACAGGAATACCCAAAAAAGAGGAGTTCGTCAATACAGCAACAAGCATGAGTGCACCTGTCACCTCTCTGCTAAAATGAAATCTATTGGAAATGAACAGTGTCAAAAGGGCTGTCAATGACATAACAACCCAGGCAATGATCACAGGGATCATTATATCCATCGAAAGCATCAGTTTAGGTATTTGCAGTAAAATCATTGCAGGGAGAGAAATAAATATAACAAATCTGTTTAGTATAGCTGCTGCCTCTTCCTGGAAAATACGTAATTTCCTGAATAGATAGCCAATGAAAATAGCCAATACGATTAAAATAAAATTTTCCATCAATGAAATACCTCTTACCTATGTTGCATCAGCCTCCTTTACAAAAAAGAAGGCAAATTCTTTTTATTATGATGCGTTAACAAGTGCCTCTATCTGACCTACAATAGTTGGATCTTCAAGTGTAGAAGTATCTTGCGTGATCTTTTCGCCTTTTGCCAGTGCTCTTAGTATCCTTCTCATGATCTTTCCTGATCTTGTTTTTGGAAGGTCCGGGACAAAGACCATATCATCACACAGTGCGATGTTTCCGATCTCTGTTTTAATGATCGCGTTGATCTCTTTCATGGTCTCAAGTTCATTGGCTACATCATCTTTAACAGATTTGAGTACAATATAAGCAAAAATTCCCTCTCCTTTAAGTTCATGCGGTTTACCTACCACTGCTACAGCAGCAACATTGTCATGCTTTTTGATCGCTGCTTCTACCTCGGCTGTACCCATACGGTGACCAGATACATTGATCACATCATCGGTACGACCGGTAATCGTAATATAACCATTTTCACCATAGATCGCTCCGTCACCTGTAAAATATACAGGTCTGCCCTCTTTTGTCACGTCACCGAAATAAGATTTTTTGAAACGTTCATCATCACCCCATACACCACGGATCTGTGACGGCCAAGGACGTGTAACACACATATATCCGCTCTCGCCCTCACCTACTTTTTCACCCGTTTCAGGGTCAAGTATCTCAGCCATGATACCTGGCAATGGAAGTGTTGCACATGCCGGTTTGATAGGTGTTGCACCAGGAAGTGGAGAAACAATGTGACCACCTGTCTCAGTCTGCCAGTAGGTATCTACAATTGCACATTTACTTTGACCTACCTCTTCATAGTACCATTTCCATGCAGGGGGATCAATCGGCTCTCCTACTGTTCCAAGTACCTTAAGTGATGAAAGATCATATTTGGCCGGTTCATCTTCACCAGTTTTATGAAGTACACGGATCGCTGTTGGTGCGGTATAGAACTGATTAATTTTATGCTCTTCTACCATTTTCCAAGGACGACCAGCATCAGGGAAGGTAATGACACCTTCAAACATGATAGTGGTTGCACCCATTGCAAGCGGTCCATATACGATGTACGTATGTCCTGTGATCCAGCCGATATCTGCTGTACACCAGTAGGTATCATTTTGTTTTACATCAAAGACCCATTCCATTGTCATTTGTGCCCAAAGAATGTATCCGGCCGTATTGTGTTGTACACCTTTTGGTTTTCCCGTACTACCAGAAGTATAGAGCAAAAAGAGAGGATCTTCACTCTCCATAGGTTCTGCATCACATTGAGCAGATTTGTTCTTGATAAGTTCATTGTACGAATAGTCACGTCCTTCTACCCATGTAACCTCTTCATGGTTTCTCTCGACAACCAGCACTTTTTCAACCGGTGTTTCACCTGTCAGTGCTTCATCCACTACAGGTTTTAGCATGTATGGTTTTGTTTTTCTGTAAGCACCGTCTGCAGTGATCACTACTTTTGCCTCAGCATCTTCGATCCTGTCGCGCAGTGCTTCTGAAGAGAATCCTCCAAATACGATAGAGTGGATAGCACCTATACGTGCACAGGCAAGCATTGCATAGGCCGCTTCAGGGATCATCGGCATATAGATCACGACCCTATCACCTTTTTGTACACCGAAATCTTCTTTAAGCAGATTGGCAAATTTGTTTACTTCCTCATAGAGATCAAGATAAGTGATCACTTGCTTGTCCCCTCTGTCACCTTCAAAAATGATCGCTGCTTTATTTTTCTGTGTCTCTAAATGACGGTCTATACACTGGTGTGCAACATTGAGCTTTCCACCATCAAACCACTTTACAAATGGAGCATTCGACTCATCCAACACCTTGTCGTACGGTTTAAACCAATCGATCTTCTCATCAGCAAAAGCTTTCCAGAATCCTTCATAATCATCCGTTGCTTTTTTAACCAGAGCATGGTATTCATCCATATTTTTTATTCTTGCATCTTTTGCAAAGTCTTGGTTTGGTTGATAGAGTTCTTGTAACATTGTTTCTCCTATAAAGTTATTATTTTAATTTCGTTGTATGTTTTAATTTAAGATAGATCAAAGCCGTCATGATGGCATCATTCAATGCATCATGGGCCTGAAGTTTGGGTAGATCCAAATCTTCTAAGATCGTATCGAAACGCAGATCTATATTTCCTTGAGGTATGGTCGAGATCTTTTTATCATAATAGATCGCTGATACCTCTTCTTGTTTATTGGGCAGTGTAATGCCATACATTGGTTTGATATATTTATTTATCATTGCCACATCAAATTTCAGGTAGTAACCTGCTAAGGACCTGTTCCCAACATAAAAAAGAAATCTTTCGATAGCCTCCTCAATTGGTATGGCACCATGAAGATCACAGTTCCTGATCTGATGGATCGTAATACTTTTATGATCGATCTCTTTATCTTGATCAACATAAATATGTATGGCCTCATTGGTTAAAATCTTGTTGCCCTTGATCTTTACCGCCCCGATAGAGACAATAGTATCCACAGCTGGATTGAGACCTGTTGTCTCACAATCAAAAACAACTATCTCATCCTCTTCAGAGTCATCAAATAAAAACCTAAAACGTTCATCCTTCAGGTACTTCAGATTCCACTTTTTTTTCAACGATCTGAACATTTACCCTACCATAGAAAGGTGAAAGTGATAACTCACCATCTTTTTAAACTTATTTACTGTTTTAATGGCATCTTTGAGAAGATCACGTTCAAGTTTTCCTATATGAGTCACTGAAATATAATTAGTCATCTTCTCTCCTTTTGACAACTGCTGAAGCTGTGAATGAAGTCTCAAAGTATTGAAAATCTCGAGTGCTTCCATCATCTCTGTTGCATCTTCTTTACTCAAAAAACCACTATTATTGAGCTCTTTGATACGTACAGTCGTATTGGTCGCTCTAATCTTATGCTCCAAGGCCAATGAACGTACACCATGTATCAAAGCGAAAAGTGCACCTTTTTTAATGTCTATTTCATGCTTGTGCTCCTTATCATGTATGAATTGTGAAAAGAGTCCCAATGGGGATTCAAAAGTCTCGATCGCCCGTGCAAAATGCATAAGGATGGACGGCATTTGTTCCACTTTACTAAAGAGGTAATCAACCAATTCAGTATGAAGTTCACGCTTACCTGCTACAGGTGTCGAATCAAAGAAAATAGCCATATCCATAAAATGCTCATAGTTTGGTTCTTCAACCCAACGGTAGATATCTTCTTTATACATGTCAATCGATTTGCACCACTTAGGATTGATCATCATAATATCGCCTTCACAGCGAGGGAAACCAATCTCATCAAGTGTTTCGATAAACCTCTGTGTGACAGATGGTGCATCTTTAGGCATAAAACCTTCTTCAAAGATAAGGGCATTATCCTGGTCTGTTCTAAGAATCTGTGAACCACGCCCTTCACTTCCAAGCAATACAAGTGTACATTTATCATGCCATGAACGTGGGATGATCATTTCAAAGAGCTTGGTATACATTTTTTTGTTGATCTCAGAGACCAACTTGGCTATGTACCTACTTTTCACCCCTTTTGCATGCAAAGCACCTATCATCACATCCAAACGTTTGGCTGCATCAATGACACTTTCAAGATCTTTCGCTCTTTCCATTTGAACGGTAATCAGATGAGACTGGTTAGAGAAGAAACTTAACAGGTCGACAAGTTCAAGTACGCCCGCAACATTGCTCTCTTCATCTAACACAGGAAGATGTTTAATGCTGTGTTCTGTCATCACAAGCAACACATTAAAAAGCAATTCCCCATTCTCGATAGAAATGGCAGGATAGGTTTGTATCTGTGAGATTGTTTCTAAACTTTTTTCTTCTTTTTGCAGAATATAATTTCTGAAATCAGCATCAGTCACGATCCCATATCCTTGATCATTCTGTACCAATAGAGCACTTGCACCCTCTTCATCCATACGCTGAAGTGCTTCAACGATAGGCATATTTGGATCAACCACAACCCCTTGATGCAAAATAGATGCATCCAATCTTGCTATCATCAGATCACTCATAGAGGCATATTCTTTCTTCTCTTTAAGCATTTCGATACGTTCTACGATACTCGAAAAAAAATAGTGTTTGAATGCTTTATTGCTTTCACAAAGTTCTAAAAACAGTGCTTTGGAAATTTCAAAACATATCAATTCTTCTGTAACGATGTAACTATATGAGGACGGTTGATCTTCTATGATCTCTATACCGCCAAAAATATCATGGGTTTGATAGATATCAATTTGTTCATCATTCTCATCAAGTACTTCTACCATACCTTTAATAATAATAAAAAGATTTTGGGGGATATTATCTTGATCGATAAGCACTGTTTCGTTCGGATAGTATGCAATTTGTGCATAGCTTTCTATACGATCAAACTCATGTTTATTCAGAATCGTAAAAGGAAGATATGATTTTAAGTTTTCTAATAATGTTATCACTGACATTCCTAGGCCCAAGGCCAAAGCCTTGGAAAATATTGATTAGTGGGCTACTGCCCCATCAGAACCGATACCTGTCTGACATCTAATATCTTGTGCATCAAACTCCTCTTGACATCTCTTCGCATCTTCACTGCTGTCAGTGATCGAGAAGAACCATATTGCTATGAATGCCATTGGCACAGAGAATACTGCCGGAAACTTGTATGGGACAATCGCTTCAGCATTACCTAGTATCTGAGTCCATACTACAGGACCAAGTATAACAAGAACCAATGCAGAGATCAATCCAACATACCCACCAAGCACTGCACCTCTTGTCGTAAGCTTCTTCCAGAATATCGACATAAAGAGGACAGGAAAGTTAGCGGATGCTGCAATGGTAAATGCCAGTGCCACAACAAATGCAATATTTTGCTTTTCAAAGGCAATACCAAAGAAGATAGCAGCAATACCAATGGCAATAGTCGCCATTTTAGAAACGTTCATCTCTTTTTTCTCATCGACTTTGTCTTTTGCAAATGCATTGGCATAAAGGTCATGAGAGATCGCTGATGCACCTGCAAGTGTCAGACCGGAAACAACTGCCAAGATCGTAGCAAATGCAACCGCTGAGATAAATCCAAGGAAGTAGTCTCCACCTACTGCATGAGCTAGCCATACTGCTGCCATGTTGTTCATCCCTTTAAGTGTTACACCATCTGCCGCCAAATATGTACCAGCCGGATCCCCAAGTACAAGAACGATCGCACCGAATCCCATGATGAATGTAAGTACGTAGAAGTAACCGATAAGTCCAGTGGCAACAAATACTGATTTTCTAGCCTCTTTTGCATCTGCAACCGTAAAGAATCTCATAAGGATATGAGGAAGACCTGCTGTACCGAACATCAAAGCGATACCAAGTGAAATGGCTGAAATAGGATCAGAAACAAGACCACCAGGGCTCATGATCTCCACACCTTTTGAGTGGATCTCTGTTGCTTGTGTAAAGAGTGCATCAAAACTGAATCCGAATTTTGCCATCACCATGATCGACATAAACGTCGTACCTGCAAGTAACAATACTGCTTTAATGATCTGTACCCATGTAGTGGCAAGCATACCACCAAACGCAACGTACAGGATCATAAGGATACCAACAAGTACCACGGCAAACTCATAATCCAATCCAAATAAGATCTCGATCAATTTACCAGCACCTACCATTTGAGCAATAAGGTAAAGAATCACCACTGAAATGGAACCCAGTGCAGCTAAAATTCTTACAGGCTTTTGCTTTAATCTATAGGCAGTCACATCGGCAAATGTATATTTACCCAAGTTTCTAAGCTGCTCAGAGATCATAAAAAGAATAATCGGCCAACCTACCAGGAAACCGATAGAGAAGATAAGACCATCATACCCTTTAAGATAAACCATACCGGTAATACCGAGGAACGATGCTGCTGACATGTAGTCACCTGCAATCGCTGTACCGTTCTGCGTACCTGTGATCCCACCACCTGCAGTATAGAAGTCACTGGCAGATTTTGTTCTTTTTGAAGCCCAGTAAGTAATACCTAGGGTTGCAGCAACAAAAATAAAGAACATAACTATAGCAGGCACATTCAATTCTTCAGCTTTTGTACCAGCCCCCAGATCAGCTCCCGCTGCAAATGCAACTGTAATAGAAGCAATCATAAATAGAGATAAAATTCTACCTAACATTAATTCATCTCCTTTTCAATGTCAATTTTTAGATCATTTAAGAGTCCATCAAATTCACCGTTGGCTCTTCTTACATAAACTCCCGTCATTGCAAATGCAAAAACGATAATAGCAATACCAATAGGTATACCCCATGTAGCCATAGCGTCTGGACTGATTTTAGTTCCCAATGTTTCTGGGCTAAATGCAATAAATAAAATAAATGCATAATAGACCACTAACATAATAATTGTGAGTGTCCAGGCAAACTTGCTTCTTGTACTTACAAGTTTTTGGTACTTAGGATTGTTTTTAATCAATTGTACTTGTTCTTGTGTCATTTTTTCTCCTTTTTATTATCATATGGTATATTGATTCACATACCATAATGTTTAAACTTTATTAAAAGTTATAATTTACAATCAGTCTATACTCATCCCAGTCAAATGGAACATCATTTTTATAACCAAATTTATTTGGGAAATTTCCTCTAAATCTTAGATTCAAGTCTTTTGTTGCTTGGTATTGAATGTCAAAACCAGGCTCTGTTGCTTTTAATCCGGCAGCATAAGCACTTGAGTTTTCTCCAACATCAAATTCTGTATAATAGACAGAAGCTTTCACATCTGCATCAAGTAGTTCATTGAAATTATATGCTGCTGCGATTTTCCAGCTATCAGTATCTGCAAAGAACTGGTGTCTTGTTACCATTGCTTGGGTAAATGCCGGCATTCCACCCCATGGCGTAATGATACCGCCATTCATAAAATTACTATCACCACTCTCACCTGTTTGAGAATAAGCAACATATCCACTTAATGCACCTGAACTTGCACCTAATTTTACACCCCAGTAATCACTGTCAACATTACCTGCGAGTGAACCACCTACATCGCTTTGGCCGATATACTGTGCTGAAGCATTCATTTTTACATTCTCGTTCAACAAACACTTCCAACCATAATCAGCTTGAAGATAGACTGCATTCAAGATATCATGTGCATAATAATCCCATGCCTGTAAAGTGAGTCCATCAAATCCTTTATAGATTACAGCTCCCACCGTTACACCATCTGTTTTATTATCAATACTTCCATCGTTATTAAAATCATTATAACCCAATGCGACAGTACCCATATTAACAAAATCGCCACTTTGTGCCAATGTTGTACCTGCACCGTAACCACTGATAATACCAAGTCCATAACCATCGTCATAAATGTTACTGAATGTACCAGTCGTCTCTCTAGTAATATGTGCCAAGGTCAATGTCGTATCTTCAATGTCAGTATTTGTCAATACCGCTGCTTCAAAAAGATTCGGCAGCATTCTTGCATCATCAGCCCCTGCTAATGGTGTATCAAGTCTTTGACGGCCCACTTTGATGTTTGTATTTCCAAATGCATAGTTAAGGTATGCTTGCCCTATAAATACATAATTCTCTCCATCACGACCAGTCAGTGAAGGGTCATAACTAGCAGAACCACCACCGTCAAGATCTTCATCATGCATATCAAATCCATATACACCATAAGCTGCCACAGTTGCTGTAAATCCATTAAAGTCTGGCGACTTATATCCTATATAACCCCCTGTTGCAAGTGTATTACGGTTATTTTCTATCCCTCCTAAATATGTTCTATCAACATAAAATGTTCTGAATTGTCCAAACACTTCACCATAATCTACTTCTGTTTCTTGCACAGCTACAACCGGTTCTACCGGTGCAATATCTCCTCCCGCCATGAGCAATGTTGATGCTATGACAGATAATGCTAAATGTTTTCTCATTGTGTCTCCTTATATTTATACGTTGGCAGTATGAAGGGTGAACGTAGCATTAACATAGCATTCGATCAAAGAGAGGAAAAGTTGTATTAAAAAAAATTATAGGTGTGTATATTGGTTACAATTAAAGCGATAAAAATGTATCCAGAAGATCATATTTGTTTAGAAAGTGTATATCCTACGCCCTTCAGTGTGGTGATGAGATCTTCTTTAAGTACTTGACGAAGTCGATGTATCTCTGCCCGTATAATGGCATTATCTACAGGGTTGTCATCCCAGGCATAGTGTCTGAGCATTTCAAAATCTACCACTTTGTTTATATTTTTTGCGAACAGGTCCATGATCTGTAATTGTTTTTGTGTGAGCAGCTGTGCTTCTCCATCAAAAAATAGAGATTGATTTTCTGCATCATAGCTGTACATCTTTGATATCTTTATCAAATCTTTTGCCCTAATATCTGCCATTTTTAACAATCTTTCAATGTGTAAACTTAACTCTTTGAGATGAAAAGGTTTTTTCAAGTAGTCATAGCAGCCCAATGCATAGGCCTGACTGATCTGCTCTATCTCTGTAATAGCAGAGATAAAGATAGTAGGCACATAGATCTTCTCTTTTTGCAGTTTGTCAAGTAAAGAGAGCCCATCCATACTTGGTGTATTGATATCGAAGATAAAAAGATCATAGCTGTTCGAAGCTATATTCTCATAGGCTTCCTTGCCATCTTCAAATGCTGTCACTTCAAACCCGGTATCTGACAGATACTCTTTGATAGCACCCTGGAGCATCAACTCATCTTCAAGTAATAATACTTTCATCCTGCTCCTTTTTTTTGAACCTATAGCAAAACACGGTTCTGTCATCATCAGACTGTACTTCTATTTTAACATTTTCTTTTTGACATATGCTATAGACGATCTCCAGTCCCAATCCGAATCCACCCCTGACATCATTCTCACGTTCGAAGGGCTTAAAGATACGTTCAGTATCTTCTATTTTGGGTGAATTACCTATGAACTCTAAAATGATCTCTTCATTTTCTTCTTTCAGTACTACCTTTATGTCTGTACCCCGGTTAGCATATTTGATCGCATTGGATAGGTTGTTGTCCACTATTCTTTGCAGCTCTTCTTCACTAAAATAGATCCAAAGGTCATTTTGTATCTCTTCTATGATCTTGTGTTTATTACCTGCTGCAATTTCTTCAAAAAAGTCCACTCTCTCTTTAAGAAAATCAGACATATTAAAATGCTTTTTTCTATAGTCAAAACGGTTTTTTTTCACCATATAACTCAAATCGGCATAGATATTGGAGATGATCTTGCTTGCTGCTTCTATTTTAGTCAGATACCTGTTTTCTCCTTCTTTCATTTTAAACAGATCTATATGGGTCATGATGACTGCCAAAGGTGTATTGATCTCATGAATGGAATGTTTGATGAAACTGTCTTGAGCCTTCACCAGTGAAGCATTGAAGTCTTTTTCCTGTTCCAGTAAGATATTCTGTTCACTCAAATCTTTTGTTTTTTGTTCAACCTTTGATTCGAGTGTAAGATTCAACTCTTTGAGTTTCTGTTTTCTTTCCTGAATAGCAGTGATCATGGTATTGATGTAATGTACCATCTTTTTAAACTCAAAGAGCCGTATATTCTCTTCATCTATCCTTTCATACGTGAATGCAGCTTTTTCAAAATAACGGTTGAATAGTGATATCTCTTTGTTAAGTATATGATTCGTAATGAGAATTCCTACCATTCCTACGATAAATAAAATAACGAGCAGGAGTACCATTTGAAGAGAATAGTGATTGAGTTTATTTTTGAGTGTTTCCCTTTGGTTTTGGATCAGTTTTTCTACTTCATCAAGATAGACACCTGTTCCGACCATCCAACCCCAGGGTTCGAATGATTTTGCATACGATATCTTTGGGCTTAACAGACCTGTAGTAGGTTTTAACCATTGATACTCAACAAACCCACCCCCTTTGGTCCGTGAGATATCTATAAGATCTTTGATCACCATCACTCCATTGGTATCCTGAGTCTCATAGAGGTTTTTACCTACATTTTGTCTTTGGATAGGGTCAGAAACTACCACACCGTTAAAATCATAGACAAAAATGTATCCTGTACCGTCTTGACGTCCGTAAAGTTCTTCTATGGCATGAAGTATCTGTTTCTTTACAGTTGCTTCATCTTGTACTTTGTCTCTATAGTCATAGGCATCATTAATAAAGTTAAGTACACGTGTGGTATCAAAAACGATCGTATCTTTTTGTTTCTGAATAAATTCAGCATGCAGACTTTGTGCTTCAATTTCAAAATTTTGATACTCTTTATAGGCAACGATAGCCGAAAAAACTACGATGACCATAAGCATCAGTAGCATACCGGCTACATGTATACTTGCAATGGTTTTATTTTTTAAAAAATTGATCATACGCTCCATCTACAGTGGCAGCATGGGTCAGTCTGTTCGACTTCACTGCCATTCTGCTTTCAAATCATACCAAGAACCAAAAAGCTTTTTTAATATAGGACCCAGTATATTAAGTTTTATGATATGTAAGATAATACCATGATTTGATAAACTATTTATGATATTTATGATAGAATCTCCAAAATTTAACCTATGGAGATGTTCTTATGGATATTACTAAAATCGGACCTGGTGAAAACCCAGATGCTGTAAAAGCAATTATAGAAGTACCACTTAACTCAGCGATCAAATATGAAATAGACAAAGATTCAGGTGCTGTTGAAGTAGATAGAGTACTTTACTCTGCTATGCACTACCCTGCAAACTACGGGTTTGTAGCCAATACATTGTCAGATGACGGTGACCCGGCTGATATCCTTGTACTATGTGACTATCCGCTTCAAGCAGGTTCATATATTAAATGTAGACTTGTAGGTGTACTGATGACAGAAGATGAAAGTGGTGGAGATGAAAAGCTGATCGCTGTTCCTACAGAAAAAATAGATCCAACTTATAAAAACATTCAAGACTTAGGTGATGTGCCGGAGCATACACTCAACCGTATCAAGAATTTCTTTGAAACATACAAAATGCTTGAGCCAAACAAATGGGTAAAAGTATCTGGTTTTCAAGACAAAGCAGCTGCAACAGCTATCTTGGAAAAAGCGATCAAAAACTACAAATAATATATGTTATCATTCTCGGGATATCCCCGGGAATCAATCAATTCTCTAAATTTAAAATCCAATTTCTCTTTTTCTATTATCTAAATACCTGTTCACTCCTTCAACAATACCCTCAGCGATCTCTTCTTGATAATCTGATGTAAAGAGTCTTTTACGCTCTTTGGAATTAGTAATATACCCTACCTCTACAAGAATAGAAGGTCTGCTGGCTCCCACAAGTACATAAAATGGTGCCGGCCTTACACCGCCATCTTTTACATCGTCATACTCACTCTTTAAATGCTTCATAATATTCTGTTGTACATCTATAGCAAGCTTATGAGACTGTATGATCTTAGGTCCGTTCAATACAGAATCAATGATCACCTCTTGACTTAACTTATCAGTGCCTTTGAGAACGGATGCATTTTCTCTTGCAGCAATACGTTGGGACTTTTCGTCTCTTGTTTTTTGTAAAAAATAAGTCTCAACCCCTTCAACTTCATCAAAACGGCTGGTGTCACCAATGGCATTGGCATGGATAGAGATGAACACCTTCGCATCTTTCCTGTCTGCTATTCTTGTACGCTGTCCTAGTGTCAGGAATCTGTCACGGTTTCTTGTGAGATAGACCTTATACCCTTCACTTTTAAATTCTCTTTTAAGTTTTTTAGTGATTTGAAGAACAAGGTCTTTTTCTTTCCTGCTATCGCACAATGCCCCGCAGTCATGCCCACCATGCCCTGCATCTATCACAACAAGACTGTCTGACCTGTCAACACTGGGACCACCACACCCCACTAATAAAAATAGTGCACTAAATCCAACTATGAGTTTTGTCATTTCTTATCCTATTTTAAAATGCATATCATTTATTATAAGTCAATTTCTTTTTTTCGATTATTTAAATAGATATCTACACCCTCGGCAATACCTTTAGCAATCAACTCCTGATAACGTGGAGTAAAGAGCCTCTTACGCTCTTTTGGATGTGAAATATATCCTACTTCCACAAGTATGGAAGGTCTACTGGCACCCACAAGTACCCAAAAAGGTGCATGTCTCACTCCACCATCTTTCACGCCTTTATACCTTGTATGCAAATTGGTCATGATCCTTCGCTGCACGTCAATGGCAAGCTTATTAGACTCAACGATCTTGGGTCCGGAAAGCACTGAATCAATAACAACATTACGACTCAGTTTGTTCATACCTTTCAGTACGGCTCTATTTTCCCGTTCTGCAATACGTTGAGATTTTGCATCTCTTGTTTTTTGTAAGAAAAATGTTTCAACACCGTGTACCTTGTTGCGTTTTCTTTTGGGTACGGAGTTCGCATGGATAGAAATAAAGATTGCTGCATTCTTCTTATCAGCGATTTTGGTACGCTGCGGAAGTTTTAAAAAACGGTCTTTCCTGCGTGTCATATGTACAGAATAACCCTCTTTTTTCAGTTGTCTTTCGAGTCTTTTTGATATTTGAAGCACAAGGTCTTTTTCTCTTTTTCCTCCTCCTATGGCACCCGTATCGTGTCCACCATGTCCAGCATCTATCACAATCAATTTATCTTTATTGGATCGGATCAATGTAGGCTTTTTTGTCACTTTTTTAGTGTTACCATGAGGTTTATGATAGCGTTTAGCAGGAAGCACACTGCTATTTTTAGGTAAAGAAATATGATAACTCTTATTTGAAAAAAATGGTTGATACGCTAGTGGTTTTGACGATCCATACCCTGTGATCACCACACGTACAGTATCGGCTTTATTCTGAGCCAGGCGGACATGTGGTCCCAGTCCCAGCGGTACGCGATTATGCGCGATACGTGTATCTTTAAAGTCGTAAATTTCTCTAGGGGGATTACTGAGTGTAAAGTGTTTGACACTCTTTTTATTAAAATTTTTAGAAAAAAGAAGACGCAGTTCATCTTTTTTGACAATAGCCTTTTGTAACATGTTTCCGCTGGGGAACAGTAGTGTATTCAGTAGCAGCAGTAAAAGAAAAACCCTACTCAACTTAGGCATCGTTTTACTTATCTTCTCCATTCATCAATTTATCCATCAGTTCTTTCACTGTGATGATCTCTGTAAGGCGATACCCGTTGGCACCTGTAAAAAAGAGACCCGTCTCTTTAATACCATCATACGCATCGGTCAGTCTATCTGCAATACAATATCCTACAATTTTCGCTTCTTCACCACGATGACATGGTGCAACACAGTTTGAGATACATGCCACTTTTGGTGCAGTGCCTTTTTCTATATCTTCATGAAGCTGTGTTTTTACACCACGGGCAGGATATCCTACTGGAGATTTGAAGAGTTTAATATCCTCTTCTTTTGCATTAATGATAATATCCTTCATTACTTGACTGGCATCGCATTCCACTGTACCTATGAAGCGTGTACCCATCTGTACACCATCTGCACCCAGTTCCATCATTTTGACAATGTCATCATGATCCCACACACCACCTGCAGCGATAATAGGCATAGAACCCCAGTTTTTAGCTTCCTCAACCACAGGAGGTAGAATCGCTTCCAACTGATTTTCAGGCATGAAACACTCTTCATATTTGAATCCCTGGTGTCCTCCACTGAGCGGACCTTCGACAATAACAGCGTCGGGGAGTCTATTATGTGTCTTTTTCCAACGACGACATAATATCTTTAATGCTTTCGCCGTTGATACAATAGGAACTAATGCAACATCAGGATAGTTCTTCGTTGCTTCAGGCATCGTAAGTGGTAAACCTGCACCTGTGATGATAATATTTGCTCCAGCCTTACATGCATCTTCTACCACACGGTTGTATTCACTTTGTGCATAGAGTACATTCGCAGCTAAAGGCTTATCTCCACAAATTTTTCTTGCATTTTCAAATATTTTTTTGAGTGCTGTATAGGAGTAAAAGTTGATCGCATCAAGTGGTCTGTGCTCTTTACCTACCATCTCTTTAGCATCAAGGTATTTTCTATTTTTATACACACCGGTTCCTACAGCAGAGATAACACCGAGACCACCCTCTTTTGAAACAGTTCCGGCTAATTGATCCCAAGATATACCAACACCCATACCACCTTGCACGATAGGTTTTTCAATGGTATATTTTCCAATTTTTAAAGATTTAAATGCCACTACTTCACCTTCACTTTTGCAAACTTTCTTTTTCCTACCTGCAGGATATACTCTCCTGCTGTAAGATTTAACTTCTCATCAGAGATCTTTTCCTGATCAATGCTGACTGCATTTTGTTTAATATCTCTTCTTGCTTGGGATGTAGAAGGTTCGATACCCGCATCTACCAATGCCTTGCATATCCAGATACCCTCTTCTACTTCTACTTCATTCATATCTGTTGGGAGCTGGTTTGATTTAAATACATTATCAAACTCTCCTTTGGCTAGTGTAGCCAACTCTTCATTATAAAACCTTGTAACCAGCTCAAGTGCCAGATTTTCCTTCACTGTTTTAGGGTGAAGTGTGCCTTTTTGTACATCCTCTTTCATCGTAGCGATATCTTCCAGTGATCTCTCGCTCAAAAGCTCATAATAACGCCACATCAATTCATCTGAAGTTGAAAGTGTTTTTGCATAGATATCATTGGGCTCTTCAGTGATACCGATGTAGTTGTTCAAAGACTTACTCATCTTCTGTACACCATCCAGTCCTTCCAAGATAGGCATCATCAATACAGCCTGCTCTTTCCCTACATTATACACACGCTGAAGGTGTCTTCCCATCAAAAGGTTGAATTTCTGATCTGTTCCACCGATCTCAATATCACTTTTGAGTTCAACAGAATCATACCCCTGAAGCAGTGGGTATAAAAATTCTGAGATAGAGATACTCTGTTCATTTTTAAAACGTTTTGTAAAATCATCACGCTCAAGCATACGTGCCACACTAAAGGTTGTTGTCAATGCAACCATACCCGCAGCACCTAATTTATTGAGCCAGGTAGAGTTAAATACTACCTCTGTCTTACTCTCATCAAGAATATTAAACACCTGTTCCTGGTACGTTTTTGCATTGGCCATGATCGTATCATTATCCAGTACTTTTCTTGTTTCGCTCTTACCGGTAGGATCCCCTATCGTTGCCGTAAAGTCACCGATAAGAAGTTGTACCCTTCCTCCGTGGTTTTGAAATGTTCGAAGCTTTTGAAGAAGGACAGTATGCCCCAGGTGCAGATCCGCACCGGTAGGGTCAAATCCTGCTTTCACTGTATATGTACTGCCATCATTATAATATTTTGAAACCAATTTCTCAATGCGTTCCATATCTATAACTTCTGCAGTACCTCTACTGATCTCTTCTAATGCTTTTTGTACCATTTTTACTTACCCTTGTTTATTTATTATATGCGTCATCCAAACTAATGATCTCGATCAATTTGAACTGACGTGAAATTTTTTCTGCAAGAAGCTGCTTTTTAGACTCATTGCTCTCCACTTCTATCTGGCAGAACTCTGCTTGTTCTGAATTCCTGATCCCCAACTCTATACTCAAAATATTGAGATTAAGATCAGTAAGTTTCACCAGCAGGTCTGCCAAAATACCTTTTTTGTTTTGAAGACTGATAGTGAGTCTATATCTGGAGAGCTTGGAACCACTCCAACTCACATAGACCATCTCTTGCCCCTCTAACATCTTATCGTAGGCTTTCTTGCATAATTTGTGGTGTATAATAGCTTTACTACCCTTATAAAATGCAACGATTTGGTCACCAACTTTAGGATGACAACAATAATCAAACTCTACACCGTCTATAGGCTTGTTCGTAAAGAATCTAAAGTGTTCTAACTCTTTAAGATACGGTTTTTTATACCCTTTTTTGAGTAATTCCCAAAAACGTACGACTTTGGTACCCATATAATCTGCCACTTTGTGTATGGTCTCTTTGTAATAGTCAAGCTGAACCGGCAATTTATAAATGGCATCCATATGCCCCATACTTTCTAAAAGCTCTTTCATAGCACTGCTCTCCTGAGAGAACAGTGTTCCCAGGATATTGTATGCACTTAAGGTATCTGCCTCTTTTATTCTGGCTCTGCATGAGCTTCTAATACCCTCTTTGGCCCTGGATGTTTTTACAGTATCAAGCCATGAACAGTACAAATGCACTTCACTGTCTTTGATAATATTCACAATGTCACCATTTTTTAAAATGGTCAAGAGTGGTACTTTTTGCTTATTGACCAAAGCTTCTGCTGCATTGGCACCAACCTGAGAGTGGACGGCATAGGCAAAATCAAGGGCCACTGATCCTTTCGGTAAGGTAAAGTAATCCCCTTTAGGTGAAAACACAGTAATATCTTCAGAGAAAAGATCGGATTTTGCCAGTTCATAGAACTCTTCTATAGATTCATTTTGATAATGCAAACTCTCTAGCCATGACAGGTTCACACCCATATTTCCATCTTTGTATTTCCAGTGTGCTGCAACACCATACTCTGCCAGTCTATGCATCTCTACGGTTCGTATCTGCGCTTCCACGATCCCCTCCTCGGAGAACAGTGTCGTATGGATGGTCTTATAGCCATTTTCCTTAGGCACTGCGATATAATCTTTGAACCTGGAGATAAGAGGTGTAAACCTTAAATGTACAAGTCCTAAGACCCTGTAACACTCTATGGGCTTTTTCACAATGATACGGATCGCCAGCATGTCCAATACCTCTTCTATACTCACACCCTTACGATGCATCTTTAAATAGATGGAATAGTAGTGTTTGACCCTTCCGATGATCTCAAAATCATCTTCATCAAACCCGTCTTTTAACATCGTATCTTTAACATTTTGAATAAAAGCGTTGAGTTTAAACTTCAAATTTTGTGCATTGGACTTCATATACGTATCTATACGTTTATAATCTTCAGGATAGATATAACGGAAACTCAGATCTTCCAAATGATTTTTAAGTCTTGAGATACCTAGTCTATGCGCAATAGGTGCATATACGACAAGGGTCTCTTCAGAGATACGTTTTTGTTTTGCAAAACTCAGTGCATCCAGTGTGATCATATTGTGCAGTCTGTCACACAGTTTGATCACAAGTACACGTACATCTTTGATCGATGCAATCAGCATTTTGCGAAATGAAAGCGCGGAGTTGATCAATCTTTCATCGGAGCCTGAAGGAACCAACTCTTCATCACGTATCTCGACGATCTTGGTGAGTCCCTCAACCATATGGGCAACATCGTACCCGAATTCGTCTTCCAACTCTTCGATCGTATAATGTGTATCTTCCACCACATCATGCAAAAGAGCAGCCTGTACCATCATTTCATCATTGGAGATCTTTGCAGTGATCGCTGCAACCAAAATAGGATGGACAATATAAGGTTCTCCACTTTTGCGTGTCTGCCCTTTATGTGCTTCGAGTGAATGTTCTAGTGCTTTGGTTGTTTCAGGTAGAGGAGATGGGATTACTTCCCAAAGAAGGGCACTTGCCTCTTCTATAGTCTTTATCTTTTTAGCTTTATCGAGAAAAGCATCCAAAGGAGTTTAACCTTCTAGGCTGACAGTGATTTTACCTTCAGCTATTTCTTGCAATGCAATATCTGAATATTTCATGCCTGATGTATCGATATCTAAAAGTACTTCAGCACCGTTAGCGATAGCCTCTGCTCTTTTTCCTACTGCATTTGCAAGAAGGTATTTATCAAAATCTACTTTTTCAAGTGCTTTTGCTGTTAATTGTTCTGTTCTCATCATATTCTTTCCTTTATTATTTCATTCTCTATTTTACTACTGAACAAAGGCTCATATCACCTTTGATAATTCTAAGAAGATTGCCCTTTTCAAACATGTTACACACCACGATAGGTAATCCATTCTCTTTCGCCAAAGCGATGGAAGTATCATCCATGACTTTAATATTATCTGCCAATGCCTGATCATACGATAACGTATCAAGTTTTACAGCATCATCGAATTTATTCGGATCTTTATCATAAACACCATCGACTTTGGTTGCTTTGATAAGAAGGTCAGATTCTATTTCAGAGGCTCTCAAGGTTGCCGCGGTATCCGTTGTGAAATATGGGTTACCCGTACCACCGGCAAATACAACAACCCGTCCTTTTTCCAAATGTCTTCTTGCACGACGTACAATGAATGCTTCACCTATCTCTTGCATATCGATGGCAGACTGTAGTCTTGCTTCAAGCCCAGCATGTTCCAATGCTTCTTGGATCGCTACACCATTGATCACTGTAGCCAACATTCCCATATAGTCACCAGATGTTCTTTTGATGATACCATCTGCAGCAGCCGTCACACCACGAATGATATTACCACCGCCTACAACGATACCGACTTCAACACCATTGTCTACAAGGTCTTTGATCTCACCTGCAATAAAATTAAGAATCTGAGTATCTATACCATACCCTTCTTCACCCGCCAATGCTTCACCAGAAAATTTTACCAAAACTCTTTTAGTCACAGATGCACCTTTATATAATTTCGCGATTATATCTAATTGTGGTTTAGGAGGCGTTTAAACTCTTAAATGCCTAAATTGTTATCAGTTTCAAGGGGTTAATATGCTTGGAGTCTTTTGTTGCCTGAAAAATGAGTTTTTCATTCACTTTTCCTACCACATATCCCTTTTGTATCTTTGCCCCGACATGTATCGTAGGCGCAATTTTAGAAAGTCCTGCATAGACTGTATGTATCTTGCTGCTATGAGAAACGACCACCACATTGCCCAACATACTGCTTTTCCCGGCAAAAACCACTTTCCCGTTCAAAATATTTTTTACTTTTGAGTTTGCCACAGGTGATTTGAGTGTAATAGACTCATTAAAGATCTTGATCTTGTAAATAGGATCCACATAGGTACCAAACTTTTTGACGAGCTTTGCTCCCGGTAATGGAGAGATTGTTTTCCCGCCTCTATACGCATAGGTTTTAGACTTTTGATACGAAGAGTTTACCTGTCGTACTTTTTCACTCTCTTTATAGGTTTTTTGCTCTGCTTTTCTTGCTTCAGATGCAGCCAAACGTGCTCTTTTTCTCTCTTGCTCTGTTTTTGCTTGTTTTAAGGCCTCTTGGGCTTTTCTTGCATTGATACGAGCCAATGCCTTTGCTTCACGTATCTCTCTTTGTCTCTGTTTTTCAAGACGCATTGCTTCTTTTTCAGCTTCTGCCCTCTTACGTGCTTCATTGACCTCTTGTGTACGTAAGATATTCAGTTTAGCCAGTGTAGACCGAAGGGAATCCTGTTTATCCACGATCTTTGCAAGTTTTACATTGTATTTCTCTTCATCTGAAGCAAGCTTTTTACGCAACTTCTCTTTTGCTGCTTTTTTTTGCGTAAACTCCTCTCTTTTTTTCACAATACGTGCAATCTCGTTTTTTGTTTTATTGCGCAGATAGACTTTGTCTTCTTTCTGTTTTTTCAGCTTTTCCAGATCTCTTTTTAATTCCGCTAACATTTTGGTATTATGGTTTTTATAGGCAATGTAGACTTCATGAGAAAGTATAGATTCTTTCGTAGGTTCATGTGCTTTTTCCATAGCAAAAACAATAGAGAATTGTTCAGAAAGCAAAGAGACGAACTTTTGATGTTTCTCTTCCAATGCCTGACTTGTAGAATCTAACTCTTTTTCAGATTTAGCCAATTCGGTTTTTAATACGGCATACTGCTCTTCTGATTTTTTTTGCTCTATTTCAAGTTCACCTATTTTATTTTCAAGATAAACGATGTCCTTTTCTGCAACCTGTATATCCTTAGCAATTTTGTCAAGCTGCCTGCTTGTCTTTTTTTGGGCAGCCGATGCAGCAGAGAGTCTCTCTTTGGACTTTTCGATCTTTACAGTCGTTGATGCACTGTGAAGCAATCCTATTGCGACAAAGCAGATCAGAATTAAAGATCTCACTCCTGTACCCCCTTACTGCTAAATACAACCGTATAGACAGCAATTACAACGATCACAATCGAAGAGCCCAACAAAATACCGATATCGCTAACCTTAAAAAGTGCTTCCTGGTTTTGCACCATGATGTCTATCCCGCTTTGGGCAGCCCAGTAAAATTTGGTATAAAAGAAGATCGCAGAGACCAATATCGTTGAAAATATCGCATCTACAAAAGCAACTTTGAAAAGTATACCTGATCTAAGCATCAATGGTGCACCGAATATCTCCATGACCTGCATACGCTCTTTGTGTGCATATTTCCATATCTCCATCTGTTTGATAATAAGGAAGAGACTCACCACGGCCATAAAAACGATAAATATTTTGAGTATAAACTTAATAAATGCAAAAAGTCTGTAATTGGACTGATAACTACTGCCGAATGTCTCGACTTGTTTAATGTTGGCATCCGCTTCAAGAGTTTTTTTGATCTCTTCCAACCCTGAAGTATGAAGATAGGAATCTAACCCAAGGTTATAAAAATATGGGAGTGCAGCCAATATTTCTTTACTGCTGCTTTGACTGATACCTTTTGCGACCTCGGAGACGATACTCTCACGCTTGATCTTTTCAGCCGTGCTGATGTGGTCGTTCAGTGCTTGAAAATCAGAAAGCTCCATAGACTTTTTTGTCACAGCAAGCATAAAATAACCCTCTTTAAGCCCTTTTTCATACGTGTTTGTTGTACGTTCAAATACCAGATAAAATTCAATACCCAATAAAATTGCCATCAGCGGCAAAATAAACATAAGATGGTTTTTAATGAACTTCATAGACACCCTTACTCTCTATAATAAAATGTCTGTAAGGTAAAGAGAAGATCGTTGGGATTTTGTGTGTTACGACCAAAACGGTTGTATCAAGCTGTTGACAGGCATTTTCCATGAGGTCCCAGATCACATTAGATGAATAATCATCAAGGTTACCCGTAGGTTCATCTGCCAATATCACCACCGGATTTTTAGACAATGCTCTTGCCACACCCACACGCTGCTGTTCTCCACCACTCAATTCTAACGGATACTTATCGGCATGATCAGGAAGTTTTACATGCTTAAGCAGTCTTCGTGCCTGAGTCTCCTGTATCTCACTATCGTATCCAGCTATCATTAACGGTAAAACAACATTTTTTTTCACGGTCCATTCATTCACAAGTTTATAATCCTGGAAAATAATACCCATATGGGTTCTGAGTTCTTGCAGTTTACGTTGACTGACATGTGCCAGATCCAATCCACCCACAACAAGGTTGCCTTCACTCGGTCTTAGCTTTCCGTACAGTGCTTTGAGCAGTGTAGATTTACCTGAACCACTCGGTCCGGTGATAAAAACAAATTCACCTTTTTTAATGCTGAAGTTGGCATCTTTAATGACCTCTTTCCCTGCTTTTCCATAGGTGAGGGTAAGATGTGAAGCGTGAATCACATTGGACATGCGCTACTCTCCTTTAACGAGCATTATCTGCTCAGCTAGTTTTTGATGTGCTTGAAAGTTGACTGTCGTCTTCACAGGCGGAGAGACAAAATATCTGCAACTCTCTTTTTCTAATAAAACATATTTATGTTCCGGTCTGTCAAAACTTCCAAAAGCGCACTTGATAAGTAGACTCTCTTCAGATATTTTGTACACCCGTTCAAAGTGTATGAAATACCCATCAAATACCAATGCTTTTTTCGGTAAACATTCTTCTATCCCTGACGTATATTTTACATCATTAAAATTAAAATCTATATTCAACGCTTTAGGTGCTGATTCTTGCGTGCATTTGACATAGACATCATAGATATCTTTTTCCTGTCTCAGCCATCTTGCTTCATACTTACTTGTCACTTCCAATGCTTCATTTTTACGTACCTCTACTTCAACTTTAGGGATAGAAAAGAACGTTTCCAACGCATACCAAAAGTATTTGTCACTGTCTGTACGAAGCTCTAAACGCCCGCCTTTTCTTAATACTCTCATTGACTCATCTAAAAAACTGGGACTGATCACCCTTCTGTGAGGCTTTTTGTCCCAAGGCACAGGGAAATGTACAAAGATCTGTTCACAAACATTCGAAGGCAGCATCTCCAAAAAGAGTCTTGCATCGTAGTTCACCACCCAAATATTGTCAAGCTTTTGCAGCTCTATCTGCTTGAGGACCTGTTGTGCTGAAGGTGTATGGATCTCTAACCCTATAAAAAGCGTATCGGGATTTTTTTTCGCCTGATGAAGCAGATGCCGTCCACTTCCAAAACCTACCTCAACGGAGATCTTCTCTTTGGGATAGGTGATGTTTTCAAAATCCTCTATCTTTTTAAAGTGTTCTGAAGAGAGTGGACTTTTGGTATTGGATATAGCGATATTGGAAGAGAGCACATCCAGGTTCAACGTTGTGGAAACACTCTCCAGTGCCTCTTTGAGAATGTTCACTTTAAGAGGTCTGGTCACTTTGTCATATTTGAGTAAGTAGGCTTTGTCATCGGGTTTGAGTTGAAGTAAGAACTCTTCTCCTGCATGTTCAATACCGATAAGCATATCGCTACGGTTCAGTGCAGTGGCGCAAAAGGTCATCATAGGACTATTTTTTATCTGCTGTTCTATTATAGATGTATCAAAGGGGGTAACTTTTAAGTGTGGCATTGTTCCTGCTTATAATGTAATTTTGGTTATTTCGCTTGGATAAGCGCGTATTTTGTCATAACTTTGTGCGATGATCCGGTAGCTGTATGTATGTCCGCTTCTTACAAAAGTATCAATGTATTCAACCATCAATTGCCCTTGTACCTGTGAAACAAATTTCCATTCAGAACCATCCACCGATCTCTCTACGATATAACTATTGATACTTGTATTTGCATGCGGTTTCCACAGAAGTTTTACCACAGAGGGTGCGACCCTATAGGCTTTCACAAAAGAGACTGCCGAGAATGGAGGCAATGTTCTTACTTCTATCGGCTCACTGTGTCCGGACTCTTTTCCATATGCAAAGGTACTAAATGAGTAACGGTATGTACTGTCGGCATTGACATGCGTATCCACAAAATGGGTTGCATAAGGGTTACCCACCGTGCCTATACGTTGAAAACCTTCTCTCTCTTTCGAAGCATCACTTCTGTAGATGTTGATCCCGTGTATGCGACGGTCATCTATCTTCTTCCATTCAAAACCTACAGAATTCATCCTTGGTAAAGCATGTACCTGTTCGATCGTCTCCAATGAAGGGTCTGTACCATAGGTCATCAATCCCTTGACAGCACCACACCCGTTAAAGGTAATTAAAGAGGTCACCCAGAGTACGAGGATCGATTTTTTCATCTACTTCACCTTGATCGAAATTTTTAGATAAATACATTTTCATATCATCAAAAAGTGGGGCGACAAACTCCATTCTTTCACCGCTTACAGGGTGGACCAGATACAGTAAATATGCATGCAAATTAACTCTAGAAATTTTATCTCTTTTGCTCTTAAATCCATATAAATCATCGCCCAAAATATGGCGGCCAAGCGTATTTAAATGGACCCGTATCTGATGGGTTCTTCCTGTAAACAGTTTTGCTGCAATGAGCTCAACATTATGTTGGCTTGTCAGCAGTTTTACGAAGGCTGTTTTAGCGTTTCTGCCATTTGGGACCACATCCATTTTGAGTCGGTTCTTAGGATTACGTCCTATCGGTTTGTCTACGACTGTATTCTCTTTGAGCGGATGGTCTATCAATGCCAGATAGTAACGTCCCATACTCTTATCCTGTAGCTGTAAACTCAGTGCTTCATGCACCTTGTTGTTCTTGGCCACGACGAGTGCACCCGTAGTCTCTTTATCGATACGGTGTACGATACCATAACGCTCTTCTCCGCTGATGGTGGAAAGAGATATGCCTTTCTGGATCAGCCAATCTACCAGTGTAGGCTCTTTCACCGAAGGGGCAGGATGGACCACAAGGCCAGCAGGTTTGTTCACCACCAAAAGATACTCATCTTCATAGATCACCTCGACATCAAAGTCCACAGGTGCTACCTCACGTTTCTCAGCCTCTTTGAATGCATAGGCTATCTCATCGTCTTCTTCTACCTTGAAGCTTGTTTTTGTGATGGTCTTACTGTTGACGGATACCAGTCCATCTTTGATAAGTTTTTCGATCTGGTTACGGCTTACGTCCAACTGCTTGGCAAGTATCTTGTCTAGACGGCCTGATGCTGTAGCGGTAAATTGATTCATGCTTTTTTCGAAAAAGATCAGTCTGTCTGCTTACAAGGTTCATCAGAGAGAAACTGCTTGCGGACCCAGCCTCTTTGACCATCTGCATCTACTTTACACCATACAGGGTATTTCCATGCCATATAGCTCCTTCTGGTCGCATTCATCTCATCAAGCTCTTTTTGTGTGACTTCTCTTAAACAGCCGAGGTTTTGGACACACTCCTCTGTCCAGACACGGGTATAGATCTTTTTGGCTTTTCGGTTAGGTTCCACACTTAATGCAAGGGACTCACATCTTTTGATGAGCTTCACGGTAAATTCCCGGGGTTGTATTTGCTCCTCAGCCATCAAAGATGCAAACACGAAGCTTAGTAGCAAGAGGTATCTCACAGTACTTCCTCTATATCATCTCGGTTCCAGCGTTCAGGGTCAAAGAAGGTATCATCATGGATATGTTTAAAGGAAGCCTTGAACATTTTAAAGACATCTTTATTCTCTTTCTCAAGCTCGGCCAACCATGCTTTGGTCGCAGCTCTTGCATACGGCATCTTTACCTCTTTTAACATGGCAGGACAGGCTTCATCTCCTATGACCTTCAGGTTATTCTCTTCGGCAAAGGCACGCAGTTGTGTCTCACGTGCTTGGATCAGCGGGCGTATCAGGTGAAAACCTCTGCTTGTTTTATAGATAGGTGCCAAGGCTCTCATGCTTCCATTGTAGAACATGTTCATAAAGAAACTTTCTACCGTGTCATCAAAGTGATGTCCCAGTGCCACCTTGGTGAAACCGCCCTGTTCAGCAAAGCTATAGAGTGCCCCTCTTCTCATACGCGAGAAATAGGAACAGAATGAAGAGTTTTCCCTGATCGTATCATTGGAAATTTCATAGATATTGGTATCAAAAACGGTATGCTTGATACCATACTCTTTACAATGTGCTTCTAAAAAAGCATAATGTTCATCAGGCATACCATATTTCACCGTACACGCTTCAAACTCAAAATGAAAAGGTGCGTGTCGCTGCATGTGTTTCAAGATATGTACAAGCGCCAGGGAATCTTTACCTCCGCTCAGACCGACCAGTACTTTATCACCCTCACCTATTAGTCTGAACTCAGCATTCGTCTTACCTGCCAATTTGAGCAGTTTTTTGCTTATAGGGATGCTTTTAGAGGCAGTACGTCTTTGGTTATCGTTCAAGGGCATCCACCATACTCAAAATAAAATCGGCAGAGATCTTTGCTGAGCTTTCCAAAAATTCATCAAAATTAAAACTTGCATCCATATCGGCACTGTCCGAGATCGCACGTAGAATGAAGAAAGGTACATTTAACGCATTACACACCACCGCAACACTTGCGCCTTCCATCTCTAAAGCATCTGCTTTAAAGGTAGTTCCTATCCAGTTTTTACGCTCTTCGTTTGCCACGAACTGATCTCCGGTTGCTATCACACCCTCTTTAAGGGTCAAACCTTTAGACTTTGCTATATCTTTAGCAATATTTCTTAAACCTACATCTGTAGGGATGCACACTTCTCCTTCAGGTACATAACCAAAAGGATGACCAAAAGCCGTAATATCCAAATCATGCTGACACAAGCCATCTGCGATAATAAGATCTCCAATACTAAGCTCATTAGAAATAGCTCCTGCCACACCTGAAAAAAGAAGCATATCGCATCCAAATTTTTCTATGAGTGTTGTCGCAGTTAATGTAGCAAAAACTTTACCTATTTTAGAATAGGCTACAACAACTTCTTGCCCATGGTAAGAACCTTCATAGTATTTGTTATTTCCATAAACGGTCGTACCTACATTATCCAGTTTATCTATAATAGGTTCTATCTCTTCAGGCATGGCCCCCATGATGGCAATTTTTTGACTGGTCATGATTATCCTAATTTACTGATCTCTTCGATCGCTGTTTCCAAGGATGCCATATCTGAGACAACAAAGTGAGGCTTTGTTGTTGCTTTACGGTTCAGTCCTTTAAGTACACCGCCATGTCCAAACTCAACATAGCAGTCCACAGAATCATCAAAGTTTGCGATAGACTGCTTATAGAGTACAGGAGAGACCAACTGTTTAGGGAGCAGATCTAAAGCTTCTTCTTTGGTATTGTATGTGTTTGCAGTGACATTTGATACCACTGGCGCAATAAACTCATCTTTTAGCACCTCTGTAAGTTTTTTAGACAATGGAGCAGTTGCAGACTCTAACAGAGGACAGTGACTTGCCACGGACATATTAAGCAGCATCGCTCTTTTTGCTTTTGCTTCTTTCAAAAGAGGCGCTAAAACTTCAAGGTCAGACTTAATCCCTGCGATCACTATCTGCCCTTCAGCATTATAATTTACAGGCCATACTTTTAATCCCGCTTCTCTTTGTGCTTCACAGATCTCTTCAACCACTTCATCTGCAAGACCAAGAGATACCATCATCCCCACATCCTGACCGGCACAGGCCTCAGCCATCAGTTTACCACGTAGATTCACCAGTTCTACCGCATCTATCGCATCTATCGCACCTACAGAGACCAGTGCAGAGAACTCACCCAGAGAGTGACCCAATGCATACACAGGCTTGATCGGCATCTCATTTTCAAAAAGCTTGTGTGCGATAGCAGATACAAGCAAAATAGCCGGTTGAGTAAACTCTGTTTTTTCAAGCTTATCATTCTCTTCAAAAAGAAGGTGTTCAAAATCGATACCTGTTCTTTCACTGGCATCAGCCACCATCTTTTTTGCAATATCAGAATTGTTAAAAAAGTCTTGACCCATCCCTACAGCTTGTGAACCTTGCCCCGGAAATAAAAATGCACATTTGATTGACATACGTGTCCTTTAGAAGTATTAAAATATTTTCAGTATTTTACCATCTTTAAATTATGATATGATAGCAATAGATAACATGCTGGAGAATTATCATCAGTAAAAAGTATATTTTATACTATTTGAAAATGGTTAACTATGAGTAAAGCAAAGTTTCCAGTAAAACTTCATGTACTGATTTCAAACAATAACTATCGTGCAATTGATATTAGACGTAGACCACAAAATCTACGTGTATTCAATGGGATCATTGGAGTAGAAAATATTATTATTGACATACTCATTATAGATATGATATGATGAAATACTATAAAAAAGAAGAAGGCAAAATCATCTATCTGCTTTGCCGTCATTCATGCAATAGAAAAGAAGATCAGATACGGTGGATTGAAATCTATACTATCAATGTCAACAAATTAAAGTATGGACACTGTCCAAATTAGCAAAGATAGATGGGGGGGGTATAGGAATAAACCTTTCCCCAGAGACAAAGGAACATTTTTTAGATGAAGACCCAAGAGCATGAAAAATTTATTAGACGATGTATCGAGTTAGCACAGGACTCCCTAGACTCAGGAGACAATCCTTTTGGTTCTGTTGTTGTCAAAAATAATGAGATAATAGCCGAAGCACGTAACTCTGCCATGCATGACGACATCACTGACCATGCAGAAGTGATCGCTATGAGAAGAGCCCAAAAAGCGCTCGGGACTTCTGATCTCTCGGAGTGTACACTCTACTCAAACTGTGAACCTTGTCCGATGTGCTCGTTTATGATGCGTGAACAACATATCAAAGAGGTTGTTTTTGCTCTTCGAACACCGCACATGGGAGGATACTCAAGGTGGGATATTCTCCAGGACCATGGACTGGCAAGATATACACCGGTATTTACCTCTCCTCCAAACGTCATCATAGGAATACTTGAAAAAGAAGCAGCAGAACAATTTGAAAAAGCGGGATGGACAATACATAGAGAATGATCTCGAAATTCCAATGTTCTTCTGTTTATAAAACCTTATAATATATAACTTTTTTAGGTTTTAGCCATTACTTCTTTATCATCTTTTAGGGTGAAGATTATAATTTTTATTTACTTTACCATCTTTAAATTATGATATGATAGTAATACAAAACAAACAGGAGGTTTATCATGAGTAAAAAGTATATTTGTACCGTCTGTGATTACATTTATGACCCTGAGATCGGAGACCCGGACTCAGGGATAGCACCCGGAACTGCATTCGAAGATATCCCCGAAGATTGGGTCTGCCCGGATTGTAATGTGGGTAAAAGTGATTTTGAAGTGCTTACAGAGACATAGTCCGTAAGACTATTTTAACTGTAGCTCCTTCTTTATTGCTTCAAGCAGTTTTTGGAGTTCTATGTGATACTTTCCAGGGTAGATAGGCAGCATATCAAGTTTATCATAGACAAAAATAAGACTGAGAGTTTCAGCCAGCTTGAACATACTCTCAGCCCCAATCAGTTTTGCATGTCTTTCAAGATCTATACAGAACTCTTTGATTTTGCTGATTGATCTTTGATTAACGATCTCTCTAAAGTAAAGATCTGAGCGATCAAAAGTATCTAAGAAGAGTTTCAATTCATTGGTATATGTCAGACCTCTGTTCTTTGTATTTGCTTCTCCTATTACTTTATCCAAGATAGGCAAATCCATCTCTCTTCTTTTTTCGATCATCGCCTCAAGACTCTCTTGTATCTTATTATTTGGGTCTTGACACTTTTCATCATCTTTCTTGAAATGAAGGAGTTTTTCAAGGTCAATCACATTCATCTTTGAGTGTGATCTTACGTCTCTTCGAGCCGTTTTATTGTTAAAAAGAGATATGATCAATTCATAGACACTCTCTTCTGTCACAGGTTTGATCAAATTGGTAGAGACACTGATCATTTTCGACTCTACGATATGCGCATCTTTAAGCAGTACATATTTAAGAGGTATGTTCTGCTGTATACGGGCGATACTATGTTCAAACTCTTCCGTATTTAGATGTTCATCTATAATTAAAATATCATAAGGCGTTAGATCACTTCCCTGTGCTTTAAAAACATCAACCCCCACATCGACATCATAAAGGAAATACTTAAACATTTTTTCAATACTGTGGGCTATGGCTTCATTTTGACAGATCAATAAAACCTTTTTACCCAGCATTGAGATATCTGGTAATCTATAGTGTCTTCTATGTCCCAATTCACTGATCATGAACGGTATATCTAACTGTATATCTGCATCTTTCTCATATACGATCTTTCCATCTAGTATCTCAAGATCATCATGTAAATTGACCTCTAAAAATTTCCGGATCTTCTCTTTTCCGATATGTGTCTCATTGATCGTAAAGGAGATAAACTCTTCATAGACAAAATCTTCAGGGGCATCTAAAGAGAGTACGATCTCGTTTTGGTCGGTATTCTCACAAATAAAAGTGAGTACTTTACTGAGTACACGTAACAATGCATCAGGATCACCTCTCAATTCTCTTGGTATTGTCGATTCCATATCATATATCAGTTCAATATTTTTTTCTTCCCTGATCGTCTCCACAGAAGAAAACAGAGTCATCAAAACAATATTAATATCAAAAAGCTTTTCTATCTTATGCATGTCCATCCCTCCAAACTTCCTAAGAACTATCATATCAAAATATCTTATAAATGTGTATTGATTAGGGATATATTTTACTCTGTAAGTGGTTAATTCTGTATAAAAAAGATCTGGAGTGAAAAGTAAATGTACGCTGTTTGAGCAACGTAGCGCCTATCTTTGATCCAAAGATGACGCTAAAGAAAATGAAGGATTAGTGACAACCACATCCTGAACCACAGCTACCGCCAGCTGCAGGTGCACCACCAACTACGCCAGATGTTACTTCATCTGCAGTTGCTTCTCTTGCACTTAAAACAGTAACTGAGAACATAAGATCTTTACCAGCCAATGGGTGGTTAAAGTCTACATTCACTTCTTTATCATCAAAAGATTTTACTGTAACTTGTACAGTCTGACCATCTTGACCTTGACCATAAAGTGTCATACCCTCTACAAGATCCACCCCTTCGAACTGCTCGATTGGAAGTGTTTGGATTGCTTCTGGGTTTACTTCACCATATGCATCCGCAGCAGCAACCATAATGTCTCCGCTTTCACCTTGAGACATACCTACAAGTGCGTTCTCAAGACCTGGAATGATCTGCCCTTTTCCAATGATAAACTCTAGTGGCGCACCACCTTTGTTGCTGTCTACAACTTCTGTTGTACCTGCTTGCTTTACCTCGTATTCGATACCGACTACACAATTTTCATTTGTTACTGTCATAATGTTTCCTATATATTAGATTTGTGCTATTCTAACCAATCAAACTTTAGTGAGCCTTAGGAAAGAGATATTTTTTCTCTTATTTGACATGAACCAAAGATCTTGAATGTATAAGATCAATCATCCTGCTATCAGTATCTCAGCAGCCTTCATCCATACCATAGAACATGCACACAAAAAAACAAAGGTTATGATATGCTAACACTTTTACCTTTTCCCGTAAATTTTCCTCAAGTCCTCTTTCGCAAAAGGCATATAGGTATGTCTGGTGATAACCACTTTAGTTTTATAGGTTGTCCAATGATAGATCACTGGTACATCCTTTGGGTCAATGTGTATACAACCATGGGACATCCAGTCCACACTCCCTTTATGCAAAGCATGTCCTCTTTTGGTAAACTTCATCATATAATCCATATTATTCACACCGCTCTCGTCAGGAAAATCCTTAGACATATGATAACGCTTTTTTTGAAAGATCGTGAAAATACCCGAGGGGCTTCTAAATTCGGGGGCACCTGAAGTCACAGGACCGCTCCACCATACAGTACCATCACGGTCCACGGCATAAAAACGTCCATCACTTCCACGTTCACGTACAGAAACAACGATAAAATCTTTTCCTGTAAGATCCACGATCTTTTCATTCTCATCACTGATCTGTTTAAAGACCGTTTTAGCGATAGGCATCGTCTCTGTCCCTATGGGTGGCAATATTTCAACCTCTTCACTTGTGATGCCCGCAGTAAAAAGAGTCATAGAAATGAAGAGGATTTTAAATATCAAATGCATTGTCCTAAAGTTTTTTCAATCTTTCTTTAGCGATCTTTGCCGTTTTCTTACCCTTGTAGTTCTCTATAATATTCTCATAAAATGCTTTTGCCTGACCTTTATCGCCAGTCTCTTCAAGGGAAACAGCGGTATGCAGTAGCAGTGTATCTATATAGGAAGCCTTGTCATAGATACCTGCACTCTTTTTAAAATAAAATATCGCATCTTCATACTTCTTGGTGTAATAGGCTATTTCTCCCAAATAATAGTTTGATGCTGCAGGCTTATAGCCTTTTGTATCGGTGATCGTAAATCTTTTTGCTGCTTCATCATAGCGTTTTTTTACAAAATACCGTACCGCTTCACTGTAGAGTTGTGCATTGGTTTTACCCTCAGTGGATCCATTTGCTGTAGGGAGTGTTTCTGTGGTACTTTTTGCCTGACTTTTATGACCCAAAACATTCTGAAACTCTTCTTTACTGACATAGTTCGCGTTGATCTCATCGATCATAGCGGCTAACTTTTGAAGCAAAGCGGTGTTGGATGATTCATTCGTCTCCATAGAAGAGGTGGCTGTGCTTCTGGACTGCTGCAACTCATGGATGGAAGCACTCAATCCCTCTATGATCGTAGTCAGTCCGTCTATTCTTTCATTTTGCTCAGCAATTTGTTGCTGTAGGGAAGCTACACTGGTATTACTGCTTCCTGTAGTCTGTTCATTTACCGTTGGTTCATCCGTTCCAAACCCGTACACAGAAGGTTCGGCATGTACCAAAAGAGTACTTGCAAAAATCATACAAACACTCTGTACTGCAACCCTATTTAGTATACCTCTCATCTCCAGCCTACTTTACTAAACGAATGTCAACTCTTCTGTTTCTTTGATAACAGCTGTCACTGGTTTCAGTACATACAGCATTACTCTCACCAAAACTCACCATTACCATTCTACTTGGATCGATCCCCTGTGCTGCGATACTGTCTCTTACTGCTTTTGCACGCTTTAAGCCCAGGGCATAATTGTACTCATCTGTACCAAATTCATCACAGTTACCTTCTATTTTTATTTTAGAAGCTGCAGTATTGGCTACCTCTATATTATGATTCATATTGTTTTCCATATCCGGAGAGATCGAATAGTCTGCAAAACCAAAATAGATACTTTTGAAACCATCGCTGCTGCTGTTATAATTTGCAGTAGAGCCTGAACCATAGGTATTTTCATCTATACTAACCGTATCACCTTCGATATGGTTTGCATCAGAAATATTGTTTTTACCTGCTAAATCGGGTGCAGGTTGTGCACATCCGATCAAAAGTAATGAAATGAGTGATGTAGTTAAAAGTAGTTTATGTGTCATTGTGTATCCTTTTTGTATTAAAATAGTATCAGAGCAGTCATTACATGACTTTCTGAAAAAAATGTATTACCAATCAATGGATTGAACTTTTCTGTCGTTGAACGGGAAAAGTAAACTCTGCTGACTTGTCAAATTCGTATATCCTATGGAAGAGCTGCGACCTCTCTGTTTAAGGAAGAGTATCACAGATCCATCCGTAGAAAAACGAGGAAACTGATTTGAGCCGGTTGTTGTGATCGGTCTTGTGTCTGAACTTCCTGTAGAGGTAAGGTAAAGATTAAAGGTATTATCCCCAAATGCATTACTGCTCTCCCTGCTGGAGTAGACTATTTTATCTCCATAAGCATCACAGGAATTGTTGTTACGCCCGTGATAGACCACTTGAGAGGTCGGTCCACCCGATATAGACTTTTTAAATACATTTGCATAGCCCAAACGGTTAGAGACAAAAACAATACGACTCTCATCATCTACATACCTGCCGTTCACATCAATACCTTTAAAAGTCGTTATCCTTTTTTTTGATTTGGATGCAAGATCATATTCGTAGATATCTGCCTGTCCTTCAGGTGCCATCGTAAGTAAAAGTTTTGAACCATCATTATTGACATCAGAACAGACCAGCATTCCTTCAGAACTTGCTATCTTCGTTTTTGTCCCATTATAGATGTTGAGCTTATAGAGTGTAGGAAGTGTACCTTTGTAAGAAGTATAATAAATATTTCTCTGTGCTCTGTCCGCCCATTTAGGGAAAAGGTTCAATCCACCTTTGATAATGGTTTTTTTATAACTGAAGGTATAATCAGCCAATCGTATTTCACTGCGTCCTGGTGTTGTATAAACAGCATAGGCAACATAACGATTGATCCAAGAGATACTTGGATATTGCAAAATATTGTTAATATCACTTATCGCTTTATGTATAAGAAACGGCATTTTTTCTTTTGAAGAGATCGCATAGCTTTTTTTAAAGATCTGTGTACCGTTGGATGCTTTTAAAAGCCGTACCAGAAGTTTTGCACCGGATCGTTGGTCCATCGCATACTTAATGACATACTCCTGGCTTTTCAGAGCCGGTATAATATAATCAGAAGAAATCTCACCGATATGGTGTGTATTGTCGGCTAAAAAATGTCCTGAGACCTTAAGATCTGAAAGTAAAATATTAAACACTTTACTGCTCTGTTCAGATGAACCATCCATAAGCGCAATACGTGCACGTTGTTCTACATCTTTTTCTATTTTCAGTGTTGCATCTACCCCGAAAACGTTTAATGTAAAAAAGGTCATTGATGCGAAAATAACTAATAAATATCTCAAAAATATTCCTCTATTTTTAGTGTGTGTTGTGGTCTATATTGTATCCTTGCTCGCTTAAAATATTCATTAATTAATATCAAAATATTTTGAGTGTATTGAATTTATGATAAAATAAAAAATAAAGGAGTATACGTTGAATGATATAGTGATAGCCTTAGCCAAAGCTGCTATTTCAGCGGCACTGAATCAACCTGCAGATTTTGATCTGGAAGATGCTTTAAAAACCTATCCGGCTCTTAAAGAAAAAGGTGCTGCTTTTGTTACCCTTAACACAAAAACCCATGGACAACTACGCGGATGCATAGGTTCACTGCAGGCCCATCGTCCACTCTATGAAGACATCATACATAATGCACAGGCTGCTGCTCTGTATGATCCCCGGTTTTTACCGCTTAGTACAGAAGAATTGGATCAGATCAAACTGGAAGTCTCTATTCTTTCAGAGCCACACATAGTACAATATAGTGATATAGAGGACTTAAAAAATAAAGTCATTCCTTTTCAGGATGGTGTCGTACTGAAACTAGATGGTAGACAAGCGACGTATTTACCTCAGGTTTGGGAACAGTTACCGCACTTTGATGATTTCTTCTCCAGCTTATGCCTTAAAGCAAACCTTGGCCATGACTGTCTCTCACATCATCCTGAGATCTCTACCTATAGAGTCAAAGTCTATCAGGAAGAATAATCAGTCTATTCAGTCGCTACAAATTCAACCTCTAATTCATAGGCCCTGTTTCCCTTATGCGGACCAAATCCTATCGTTTGCAACTGCTCCAAATAAGCCATAAGGCCACTGTTAAAAGCTTCATTCCCAGATGCAGTGATCACTTTGTATTCAAATCTGCCATTAGGCTCTACTTTGAGCCATACTTTTGCCTTCTCACCTGCATATTCGCTTTGTGCCGGCCACCCTTTGAGTTTCTCCTCTATCTTAGCCAAATAGGCATTCTCGATACCAACATCACTCTTTTTTTGTATCTTTAATGAATCAGAAACCAAATCACTTGCACTAGGTTTCTTTGCAACTTTAGTCATATCAGGTTTTTTAGGCTTTACAGGTGCTGGCTTAACCGGTTTAGGCTTTTCAATTTTCTTTTTAGACGTAATATTTGCAAACAGGTCTTTTGGTTTGTTTAACTTTTTGGGCCTGGTTGTATTAACATCTTTTTTCTTTTTAACAACCTTTGCTTTTTTAACCACTTTTTCTTTAATCACCTTTTTCTCAACCACTTTCTTCTTCACAGCTTCTTTAGGTTTTGGTTTTGGCTTAGGCTTAGGTTTCACTACTTTCTTAGGTACCTGTTTGATCTCTTTTTTTACCTGGGTTTTGGGATCACTCATTGAGACACGTATACGATCTTCATTTTTCTTCACAAAATGCACCGGTTTTTTTTCTTCACGTGTATTGAAATAAAATAGTATCAAAGCGATGACACCTATATAGATGCCAACAGCCAACAATCCTGAAATAAGTGTAGATGACTTTTTGATCATAATGTTATCAGAGAAACCTTCTCGAAACCTGCTGCTTTCACGCTTTTAAGAAGATACATAATATTTTTATATTTCAAACTCTCATCTGCACGTATATAGACTTCAGAGTTTTTATCATACTTGATTGCCTGATTCACAAAATCATCTGCAAAAGTATCTAAAGCGTAGGTATCTTTACCAAGATAGATCTTTTGATCTTTATCCATACGGATCGTAAGTGTTTTTGGTTTTTCGACTTTAACAGTTTTAGAGCCATGAGGCAGTGTAATCTGTTCTTGAAAAGTAATCGTAGGAGCCGTGACCATAAGTATAGCCATCAATACAAGCATCACATCAACAAGCGGTGTAATGTTCAAGTCTGGATCATCATCCCAACTAAACATGACTACTCCTCGTTAACCTGAGAGAGGATCACTTCTGATTGAGAAGAGAGCAGTGAACTTAACTCATAAGCCTTGCGTTTCAGTATCAAATGAAACGAATACGCAAATATCGCTACGGCAATACCAGCTGCAGTCGCTATAAGTGCTTCAGATATCGCTGGTGCTACGACACTCAAAGATGCACTTGATTGTGCTCCTAGTTTTGTAAAGGTTTCAAGTATCCCTACCACCGTACCGAAAAGACCGATAAATGGCGAAGTAGAAGCGATAATTGAGAGCCAAGTAAGTCCCTTGGTAGAGACACGTATAGCATCAGACGATGCAGCTTGGAGTATCGCTTTATTGGGTACATTCACACGAGACAGATAAGTAAAAATAAGTGAGTTACTGGCCACTGATTTTGACTGACCTGTGTAAAGTGCCTTCAGTGATTTTGCTTCAGATGCGATACGTGCATTCAAGATATAAAATCTATCCAAAAATACCCAAAATGTAGCAATAAAATATCCTGAGAGTAAAAGCAGTACAAATATAGTAATTGCACTGCTTTCAAAGAAATAAGTAGCGAGAGAGTTCAAGTTATAAAGACTTTCCGATGTGTTCTACTTTGCTTACCGCAGCTGCGATAGCTGTACTAGAAGATTCAGCACTCTTAAGTAACTCTTTTGCTGCTTCAAGTGCTTGAGCAAGATCACTATCCGCACCAGAAAGCGCTACTGCACCATCTACGATACAAGTTGTCTTCTCTTCATCGACTTTTACATACCCAGAGTTAATAGCAACAGCTACTTCACTCCCGTCTGCTTTATCGATCACAATGACACCTGTATCAAGTAATGATACCAAAGTAGCGTGATGGGCTAAAACACCGAATTCACCCTCTGACCCTGGCAATGTTACCTGTTTTACTTCAGCGTCAAAAATCACACCGTTCGGTGTGACTATTTCTAGCTTCATAAGTTCCATAATTATCCTTTATAAGACAAGAACTAAGATTACTTAGCGTTAATCTTATCGTTTTTAGCAATAGCTTCAGCCATATTTCCTACCATGTAGAACGCAGCTTCATTCATATCGTCATATTTACCTTCGATAAGACCTTTAAATCCTTCCAGTGTATCTTCAAGTGTAACATAAACACCCGGAGAACCTGTAAATACTTCAGCAACGTGGAATGGCTGAGAAAGGTATTTTTCAATCTTTCTTGCTCTTTCAACAACAAGTTTGTCATCTTCAGAAAGCTCATCCATACCAAGGATCGCAATAATATCTTGAAGATCTTTATATTTTTGAAGGATCTGCTGTACGCCTCTAGCGATATTGTAGTGATCTTCACCAATAATTTGCGGATCAAGCATTCTTGAAGTTGAATCCAATGGATCAACCGCAGGATAGATACCTTTTTCAGCAATCGATCTGTTAAGTACTGTTGTTGCATCCAAGTGAGCAAATACAGAAGCTGGAGCCGGGTCAGTCAAGTCATCCGCTGGTACATATACTGCTTGAACAGAAGTAATTGAACCTTTAGTTGTTGATGTAATTCTCTCTTGAAGTGCACCCATCTCTCTGCTTAATGTCGGCTGGTAACCAACGGCTGAAGGGATACGACCAAGAAGTGCAGACATCTCTGAACCTGATTGCGCAAATCTAAAGATGTTATCGATAAACATCAATACATCAAGACCCATTTCATCTCTGAAGTACTCAGCCATAGTAAGACCAGTAAGTGCGATTCTGTTTCTTGCTCCCGGAGGCTCTGACATTTGACCGTAGCACAGTGCAACTTTGTCAAGTACGTTTGATTCTTTCATTTCGTAGTAAAGGTCATTACCCTCACGTGTTCTTTCACCAACACCGGCAAATACAGAATATCCACTGTGTTTCATTGCAACGTTGTTAATAAGTTCCATAATAATGACGGTTTTACCAACACCTGCACCACCGAAGAGTCCAACTTTACCACCTTTGTTGTAAGGAGCAAGAAGGTCAACAACTTTGATACCTGTCTCAAATACTTCTGTTTTTGTACTTTGCTCTTCAAATGCTGGTGGTGCTCTGTGGATCGACCAGTACTCTTTTGCATTTACATCACCAGCCTCATCGATAGGATCACCGATAACGTTGAAGATACGTCCAAGTACTTCTTCACCTACAGGAACTTTGATAGAGTCACCAGTTGCTTTCACTTCTTGACCTCTAACACATCCTTCACTCATATCCATAGCAATTGTTCTAACTCTGTTATCACCTAGTTGTGCTGCTACTTCTAAAACCAATTTTTGCTCTTTACCATCAACCATGAACGTAGTTTCTAACGCTTCATTGATTTCCGGTAGATAGTCTGTAAAATCCACATCGATAACGGGACCTAAGACTTGTACTATTTTACCTGTCATTACTTCTCCTCTAATTATTTCATTGATTCCATACCACTGATGATCTCGATGAGTTCAGTAGTAATCGCTTCTTGTCTTGCTTTGTTATACTTCACAGTAAGGTCTTTTACCATTTGTTTAGCATTGCTTGTTGCCGCATCCATCGCTTGCATACGTGCAGAGTGTTCTGCAGCCAATGAATCGATAAGTGAGTAATACATTGTATACTCAATATAACGCTTAACCAATGCATCAAGTAGTGTATCGTCATCATCTGGTTCTACTTCCAATTCTGAAGTTGAAACCACATCAAGTTTTAATTTTGACGAATCTACTGGTAAAACCTGATCCTCTCTTACTTCTTGAGTGATCATGTTTACATAACCGTTGTGTACCAAAATGATCTTATCTGTCTCACCATTCACATAAGAGTCAGCCACTTCAGAGATAAACTCTGCAGCTTGGCCAAAGTCTGGTGCAGCAGAAAGTCCTACGATTTCATTGTTTAATTCAAAATTATTGAATTTAAAATAATCGATACCCTTTCTACCTACTGCTCTAAGACGTACTTTCACATTTTGTGCTTTATACTCAGCAACCAACTTGTTTACTCTTTTGATTGTTTGTGAATTAAAACCACCACAAAGACCTTTATCTGCTGTAATAAATACAATGTCTACCATCTTAGGATTTTGTGCATCCTTAAAATAGACATTATCTATACCGTCAGCATTAGACTGCTGCATTTTTTGAGCGATCTCATTCAATAGACCTGTCAATTTATCAGCATAGACTCTAGATCTTTTAGCAAGCTCTTCTGTTCTTTTTAGTTTAGCAGAAGAGACAAGCTTCATAGCGTTAGTGGTTTTTTGTGTGTTTTTTACACTTCCAATCTTACGCTTTATCTCTTTTAAATTAGCCATATTAAGCCTTTCTTATCCAGCGAATGAAGCTTTGAAATCTTCGATAGCTTTACGTAATTCTCCATCTGTATCATCAGAGATCTTCTTTTCACTTCTGATTGCATCAAGAATATTCGCATATTTTGCTTCCATAAATGGCATAAGGTCTGCTTCAAATTTTGTTACAGAAGATGCAGGGATATCATCAAGGTATCCATTTGCACCAGCAAAGATGATCACAACTTGTTTCTCAATTGCAACTGGCTGATAAGGTCCTTGTTTAAGTACCTCTACCATTCTCTGACCACGTTCAAGCTGACCTCTTGTATAGTCATCAAGATCAGATGCAAATTGTGCAAATGCCTGAAGTTCTCTAAATGAAGCAAGATCAAGTCTCAATGTACCAGATACTTGTTTTGTTGCTTTGATCTGCGCAGCACCACCAACTCTTGATACAGAAAGACCTACGTTGATTGCTGGTCTGATACCTGAGTTGAATAGATCAGTTTCTAGGAAGATCTGACCATCAGTAATAGAGATAACATTTGTCGGAATATACGCCGCAACATCACCTGCTTGTGTTTCAATGATAGGGAATGCAGTAATAGAACCAGCCCCTAGTTCATCAGAAAGCTTTGCAGCTCTTTCAAGTAGTCTTGAGTGAAGGTAGAATACATCACCTGGATACGCTTCTCTACCTGGAGGTCTTCTAAGGATCAATGACATCTCTCTATATGCAACAGCGTGCTTAGAAAGGTCATCATAGAAGATCACAGCATGTCTACCATTGTCTCTGAAATATTCAGCCATTGTTACACCAGCATAAGGAGCTAGGAACTGAAGTGCTGAAGAATCAGCTGCACCAGCAGTTACAACGATCGTGTAATCCATTGCACCATGCTCTTCAAGTTTTTTCACTGTAGCAGCTACTGTTGATTGTTTTTGACCAATTGCAACATAAATACATACTACATCTTGACCTTTTTGGTTGATGATCGTGTCAATAGCCAAAGTAGTTTTACCTGTTTGTCTATCACCAATGATAAGCTCTCTTTGTCCTCTACCAACCGGTACTAGTGCATCGATCGCTTTGATACCTGTTTGAAGCGGTTCATGAACTGATTTTCTAGCCATGATCCCTGGTGCTTTTTCTTCGATAAATCTGTGCTCAGTTGCTTCAACTGCACCTTTACCGTCTACAGGCTCACCAAGTGGGTTCACTACTCTACCCATCATACCGTCACCTACTGGTGTTTTAAGAAGGTCTCCTGCTCTTTTAACGCTCATACCTTCTTTGATACCTGCACTTGAACCAAGAACAACAACACCAACGTTTGCTTCTTCAAGGTTTAATACAAGTCCTCTAGCACCATTATCAAACTCTACAACTTCACCGGCCATAACATTGTTAAGACCATATACTGTTGAAATACCGTCTGCGATACCTACTACTTTTCCTACTTCATTGATGTCAACATCAATTTCAAAATTCTCAATTCTTTCTTTGATGATCGAACTTATCTCATCTGCTTGCAATTTAACTGCCACTGATACTCCTTTCTATTAGATAACTACAAAGATTTCTTAATGAAATCAATTAATTGTTCTTTAACTCTCTGCTTAGAGAAGTTTACCTCTATACCCAAATCATCGACTGCAACACGTACCCCGTCAAAGTCACCTTTTTCTTGTGTCAATTTGATCGTTGAACCTGTATACTTTTTAAGTGTTTCTTCAAGATTAGCCAATTCAGCTTCATTCAATGATGATGCACTTTTTAATACACCTTCATACTCATTTGAAACTCTTTGCTGATCCGAATTCAATACTTTTGTAATAGCAGGGATAAGATCAAGTCTTCCGTTTTCACCTAAAATCTTAATAAAGTTCACAAGTGCTACATCACTCTCACCAAGTGCAGATAAGATCATTTCTGTCTTACTTTCACTTGAAATAATCGGAGATGTCAATGTAGACTTGATCTCTCTGCTGTTCACCACTTCACTAAGTACATTAAGTACTTCTAAAACACCTGCGATGTCTTTAGATACTGAAGAAAGTGCTTTTGCATATCTTTTGGCAATTAACTCTTCCATTACGCCACCTTCTTAGAAATAATTTCAACCACTTTAGCTTCATCCAACATGATGTCATCTGCAGTGATATTCTCACTTAAGATCTCATCGATTGTTTCTCTTGCAGCTTTTCTCTCTTCTAGAGACATTTTCTCTTCAAGTTGCTTATCTAAAAGAGCCAACTCATTTTGATTTGCAGTCGCGATCTTTTCTGCTAAGAGAATCGCTTCTGCTTTTGCATCAGCAAGAATTTCTTCTGCTCTCTTTTTACTTTCATCTAAACGATTCTGCGCTTCTTTTTTCTCATCTTTAGCTGCTTGAAGTTTCTTTTCGATCTCATTCAATTGCTCTGCGATACCTTCACTTCTGCCTTTAAAAAAGTTTTTGATCGGATTCGCGATCAAATAGTAAAGCAAAGATGCAAAGATCGTAAAGTTGATCACTCTTGGCCAAAAGTCTGATTCTCTACCAGTTTGAGCAAAGTAACGGCTTGATTCAGCATCACCACTAGCTAAAAGCATAGCAGGTACCATAAACAAAGACAATAGTACTATTTTTTTCATCTTCATCCCTTCCTATAATTTGCTAAATTTAGCTTTTAGGCTCTCTTTGAAAAGAGGCATTTGAGAAAGAAGAGAGTTTTTAAGGTTCTCTTTGTCAGAGTTTAGCTTTTCTACGAATTTGTTATACTCAGTTTCTAGTTCATTTTGTCTGGTCTCAATTCTACTTGCAGCCAATGTTTTTTCATCATCAATTGCTTTCTGTCTGATTCCAGCAGCTTCATTTTTAGCATTGCTGATAATTTCATCTGCCTTTGCATTTAGTTCGTCGCTGTTACCGCTAAGACCTTTTGCAGCTTCTAAATCTTTTGCTATAGAGTGATCTCTGTCATCCATAAATTTCACCAATGGCTGAAATAGCATATTATTTAAAAGAACAAGTAGGGTTAGAAACAAAGCCAATACGAACAACATCAATGGTGGTTGTATGTCAAGCATTAAAACTCCTCATGTAATTTCGCGTTATTCTATCATTATTGACATGAGGATATGATTAAAATCTTTGAGTATTTTAAATATAAAGAGGAATTATAGATTTTGTTTAAATAAAGTGTTTATCTTCTACCCATTCTTGGCTTGTAACTGTGCTAAAAACTTTTCAACCTCTTTGTCATTCTCAAAACTGATTTCAATACTTTTTGCTTTGAGCTTATATTTAAAAGGTAGAGTCTCAGATAACACATCAGCATACTTATCCAATAACTTCACAGTTGCTGGTTTGGATATAGGCACAGAACCACTCTCTTTGTGATTCTTGACCATATTTTCTGTATCACGTACACTCAGTTTCTGGCCGATGACACTGTCTATCACAATTTTTTGTTTCTTTTCATCAAGTCCGACCAGGACCTTTGCATGACCTTGTGATATCTTTCCCTCAACAAGCTGCTCCTGGGCATAAGAAGAGAGGCTTAGAAGACGCATGGTATTGGTGATCTGTGAACGGCTTTTGTGTACAATAGATGAGAGGTCATCATGTGTGATATTATGTACTTCTATCAATTCTGCATAAGAGTTTGCCAGTTCTATTGCATTGAGGTTCTCTCTTTGTATATTTTCGATCAGCGCAAGTTCACGCAGTCTTATTTCATCGATATCCACATTGGCAATAATGGCTTTTATCGTGTTAAGTTTTGCAAGCTTGTGTGCTCTAAGACGACGCTCACCGGCGATAAGAAGATACCCATCCCCTTTTTCTATCACAACGATAGGCTGAAGCAGTCCATGCTCTACAATAGAGTGACTTAACTCTTTGAGGGCTTGTTCATCAAAATGTTTACGCGGCTGAAAAGGGTTTGCTGCAATACTTTCAACAGCGATCTCTTCTACCCTAGCACCTTGAGACTCAAGCTCAAAACTGTCAATATCACTTAAGTCTCTTTCATACGCCTCTTCTACTTCAGAAAGGATCTCTCCTAGTCCTCTGCCTAATGCCATACCTAACCTCTTGCGATGACGGTTGCAAGATCTCTATAGGCTACAGAACCTTTTGAACTTGCAGCATATGAAGTCACTGGTTTGCCAAAACTCGGACTCTCTGCGATCTTGACATTTCGTGGTACAACGATACACCCTTTCCCTTTTTTTACATGGAAAAGTTTGTCTTTAAAATGATGGCTCAAATCAGCCAGCACCTGTTTAGAAAGATTATTCTGACCAGAGTACATTGTAGGCAAGAAACCTTTGATCTTGAGTTTCGGGTTGATCGTCTTTTTCAAAAGCCCTACCGTATTGAGTAGCTGTGCCAATCCTTCCAATGCAAAAAACTCACACTGGATCGGTATGATCACTGAATCAGATGCACTCAACGCATTAATGGTAATAGGTCCTAATGCCGGAGGTGAATCTATAATAATAAAATCAAATTTAGAAGCAACCTCTTGAAGTTTTCCTTTCAGGAATAATTCTCTGTTTTTTGCCTTAGGATTATAAAACTCTTTTTCTATACCGACCAACCCAATGTTAGAAGGCACAAGTTTAAGGTTTTTAACGTCAGTTTTAAGGATCACTTCTGAAAGTTTTTTACTTCCAATCAGTACATGATAGATATTATATTCATAATCCCCTCTGCTAAAACCTAAACTTGTTGTTGCATTGGACTGTGGATCAATATCAAGAAGAAGGACCTTCTTCCCTTTTTCAGCCAAAGAGGCTGCCAGATTGACTGCTGTTGTTGTTTTTCCTACGCCACCCTTTTGGTTGGCTATACTAATTATCTCACTCATCGTAAACTAAACACCCTCTTCCCCTCTATCATTAAAGAGCCATCTGCACATAAAGTCGCATCTGACAAGCTCTTTTTATCGTTTTCAATATGCACTGAAAACTTTCTGCTTAGTTCAAATTCTATCTCATACTCTCTAAAAACTTCCTTCCATTTTGGAAATTTTTCGAGTGCCAAAAGGTACTTTTCCAGTAGAAATTGAGCTGAAATATCGCATTCTAAGGCTCTGTAGCCATTTTGAGAATCTTTTAAATTTATTCCCATTCCACATACTAACGTATTTTTGAATTTTTTTGTAATTGTACCGCCTATTTTTTCATCATTTAAATAGAAATCATTAGGCCATTTTAACCAGATATTTTCATCATGTGCCTCAAGTGTTTGTTTCATGATAAAAGAGAAATAAATAGAAGCAGATTCAAGCGGTAGATCTTTAGGCAGATCCTCCAAGTTCACGGCGATGGAGGCAAAAAAGTTTCCTTCTCCTCCTGACCAAGAGTTATCACGGCTTCCTATACCGGAATACTGTTGATTGGCGATCACGGCCAAAGGGGCTTGCACGCTTTGCTTCTTTAATTGTTCCAAAAGATAGGTTTGTGTAGAAGCAAGCGTATCAAATGATACTATCTCCAACTTTTAGCCCCCTTCCTACACAATATGCTTTGGCTGACATTGCCTTTTTTGATGCAGGCTGGATCGTTTCGATCTGCAAAGATCCCTTCAGGCAACCGACTACTACACTTTCATCTATAAAAGAGAGAATCTCAAATGCCTTGTTATGTGATCCTGTATCTGCCAGAGATAGTCCGTCAAATTTTGTACCATTCGCAGCAAAAATACCCGGCCAACCTTCAAATGCGCGGTATTTATTATAGATGACACTTGCATCTGAGAAATCTACTTCGCCATCACTTTTTTTGATCTTTTTACAGAGTGTTGCTTCGGTTTCATCTTGTACTTGAGGTGTGATATTCTCAAAATTTCTAATAGTGCTAAGTGTCAGTCTGCAGGCATCAGAGGTTAATTGTGCCATGAGTGCATGAAGACGCATATCTTCGGGGATAACAAACTCAATCTTTTCAAGCATGGGACCCGTATCCAGTCCTTCCTCCATCAGCATGGAAGTGACACCCGTTTTGGTGTCACCGTGAAGCAGAGATTGCTGTACAGGAGAAGCACCTCTATACTGAGGTAAAAGTGAAGCATGCAAATTAATACAAGGGGCAATATCCAATATACTTTTAGGCAGTATCTGTCCAAATGCCGCCACCACAATAAAATCAGGTTTCAACGCTTTGATCGTATCTTCAATACCCTCATCACTTAAGCGATGAGGCTGAAGGACATCAATACCATGCTTTAATGCCAACTCTTTCACAGGAGGTGCTGTCAACACTTTCTTACGTCCCACAGGACGGTCTGGTTGTGTGAGTACTAGAGAGACCTCCATATCTTCAGCTTCTATCAGTGTCTTGAGTATCTCTTTTGCATAGTGGGGTGTTCCCATGTAAACTATTTTGTATTTCATTCCATTCTTCTTTTTATAACTTCACGTGTTTAGGCTTTAAAAAGTGTTCCACCCTTATGCTCACCGTCTACAAGAAATGCTTTCACATCACCCAGATCAAATCCACTTGCCAAAAACATCTCTCTGCCCTGTTTCATTAAAAAATCTGCAGATTGTAGTTTCGTCACAATTCCACCTGTTGCAAATTCATTATTGGGCGTATGTTCAGCGTTGAGTTCATCCTCTGCTAGTCTATTGACTACTACTCTTCGTTTGGCATCGTCATATTTATTTGGATCTTTATCATAAAAAGCATCGATATCTGAGAGTATGACAAGAAGTGAGGCATCAAAGTAGTGTGCCACATGTGCAGAGAGTCTGTCATTGTCTCCAAAAACCAATTCTTCGATACTGACGGTATCATTTTCATTGATGATAGGTACCACATTATTTTTTAACAATGTATCTATTGCATTTTTCGCATGTGCGATGTGTTCAGGTTCGCCAAACACATCTGCACTCAAAAGTACTTGAGAACAGAGTAAATTAAACCTGGCAAACTTCTCCTGATACATTTTGAGAAGGAGTGGCTGGCCTATCGCAGCCAGTGCCTGTTTGTTTGCGACTTGACTTCGATCAAGTGGTAATTGAGTATAACCTGCAGATACTGCACCTGAACTCACCAAGATCACATCATAGTGATGTGTTTTCAGTTCGGCTATTAATTGTACCAGTGCCAGCATACGTGGTTTAGCAATGGCACCATTTTCTGTTAAAACATGGGAACCCACTTTAATGACTATTCTTTTCATTAGACCTACTTACTCAGCTTCTTGTTCTACTTTGACCATTTTGACAAAATCACTGATCGCATAACGCAGTGCTTCCGTATTTAAGTGTGCTACAGATGAGATAGGAAGTACAAAAAATGGTTTCTCTTCTGGCAGTTGTAGACCAAAATCAGTCTTAAATCCATAACTTAGATAGTTTGTATCTGCTTTATATTTCTGTAGTGTATTATTTGCTTCCAAACCTATGTCCGCTAAGAATGTTTCTGTCAAAACATTCACTTCCTCTTGTGAAAGTGAATCAATTTTGGTAATAGCGATCGCATGCTTTCGTGTAGCAAGTGTTTCAGAATAACGTTTTAATTCAACCAGAAGCGTCTCATACTGATACTTCATCTCTCGGTAATTTGCCGCATCGATCATAAGAAGCAATGTTTTTGTTCTTTCAATATGCTTCAAAAATTCCAAGCCCAAGCCTCTACCATCACTGGCACCCTCAATAATACCAGGTATATCAGCCATCATGAAAGAATCGAAGTCACCTACATGCACCACACCGAGTTTCGGTGTCAGTGTTGTAAACTCATAATTGGCTACTTGAGGTCGTGCATTGGAAAGTGTAGAGATCAATGTGGATTTTCCTACATTTGGATATCCTACTAAACCTACATCTGCAATGAGTTTCATTTCAAGTCTTACATGTTTGGTGATCCCTGGAAGTCCAGGCTGTGCATAGGTCGGTCTTTGGTTACTTGAACTTTTAAAGTGCATATTTCCTAAACCACCCTTACCCCCTTCAAGGAAAAGAACCACTTCTCCTTCATTGACCAGGTCAAGAAGCTCTTCACCTGTCTCCATATCAACGACTGTTGTGCCAGGAGGAACCGTGATAATGGTGTCGTGTCCCTTGCGACCATAACACTTACGTCCTTCTCCGGGACGACCATTCTCTGCTTTAATATGGTTGCGTCCACGAAGTGCCGAGAGAGTATCTGTATTATTGTCTACTTTGAAAAACACAGAACCTCCGCGTCCTCCGTCACCACCATCGGGACCACCTTTAGAGACAAACTTTTCTGTCCAAAAAGAGATGGCACCCGCACCACCTTTACCAGAACTAACTGTTAGTTCTACACTATCTACAAACATTTATAACCTTTAATCTTGTGAAAAAAACTACCATATATACCTTATGTATATGAGTAGAGTATATGAATTATGAAATTATACCTAAATTAGGGGAAGAATCGCTATAATTTTTATATTTGATCTAAAAGGCGAATATATGTTTCATCGAACATCTATCTCATTCTTCATCATTGGAAGTCTATTATTCTATCTTACAGGTTGTAGCTCAAAAAAAGAACCTGTACATCAAAATGGATATTATCATAGCGGTATCTATTTTGGTAAAGACTTACCTGTAAACTATCAAAAAGGTATTATTGATGGGTGTACCACATCTAAAGGCACGTATTCAAAATCACATATGCTTTTTAATAACGATCAAAATTATAATAATGGTTGGTTCTTAGGACGTAATAGATGCAAACATCTATTGGTGATAGAAGAGTATGAGGAAAATATGGATAAATAAGCCCGAACCAGTCGGACTTATAAAGGGATTATGCAGGTACTACTGAAACTTTCTTTTGAGTAGCAGATTTGTTATCAAACTTCACTACACCTTCGATAAGTGCAAATATAGTATGGTCTTTACCCATTCCTACACCATTACCTGGGTGAACTTTAGTTCCTCTTTGTCTGATGATAATGTTACCTGGGATAACTGCTTCACCACCAAATTTTTTAACGCCTAAACGACGTCCAGCTGAATCACGGTTATTTTGAGTGGACCCTTGTCCTTTCTTGTGTGCCATCTGATCTCCTTATGCTATTTTAGTAATTCTAACTCTTGTAAAGTCTCTTCTGAAACCTCTTTTAAGTTTTGAATCTTTTCTTCTTCTTTTCTTGTAGATGATAACTTTTTTATCTCTACCTTCATTGATTACTTCACCTTTAACTACAGCACCCTCTACGAAAGGAGCTCCCACAGTTAATTCACCGTTGTCTAGCGCTAGAACTTCTTTAAACTCTACCGCTGCTTTTGGCTCAAGATTCATGTTGTCAAAACAGATGATATCACCCTCTTGAACTTTAAATTGTTGGCCACTTGCTTTAATGATTGCGTACATTGCAAAACCCTTTATATCTATTGTTTTTTAAAAAGTTCGTGATTATACCCAAAGTTGTTTTAATATTTTTTTAAACTAAACGACTTTCCTTAGGTATTCCCTACTTTTGTCTCTAGTAAGTATAATCCGCTCCGGCAATTGCTATACAATCTATCTCAACCAGTGCATTTTTTGGAAGTGTTTTAACCGCTACTGTGCTACGTACTGGTTTATGTGTACCAAAATAATGCGCATAGATCGCATTGACTTTTTCAAAGTCATTCATATCTGCCAAAAAGATCGTTGTCTTGATCACATCATTAAAGTGTGCTCCAGCTGCTTCAAGTACATAAAAAAGATTTTTCATCACTTGATGTGTTTGGTTCTCTACATCATCTGCAGCCATCACACCTTCCGGTGTCAATGCGATCTGTCCTGAGGTATAGATGAATCCATTTGCCACCACTGCTTGTGAGTATGGTCCTATTGCTGCGGGTGCTTCGTTTGTCGAAATAAATTTCATTTACTTGTTCTCCTTAATTTCTTTCATAAAATATATATGATGTTGAGTAATCAGAAAATTCAAAATAGACTTTCTTCTCCCCTTCATCTTTTTTACCGTTAAAGTTTAGATCATCAATTCCATACCCGTAACGATACGGTCTTTGCTTACTGTCACTACTTCCATACGCGGTTGAAAGTTTATCTATTTTGATGAACTTATGTACCAGTTTATCACCGGCATAGATATCAAGTACACCATTGGTTCCTGTCCAGTTTTGCAGTGAACGGCTCAAACTGTTCTGAGTCTCTTGTGTACACCCGGCAAAGAACAAAATCATTCCTGATATAAATAATGTTTTAAGTTTCATAGTGATCCTTTATCATATTTTAACACTATTTGTTTTAGGTTTACGCCTCTGGCATACCAAATTTTTGTGTCATTAACTCGCCCTCATCATTGAAATAGAGATAATAGAGTTTATCTTTTGTCACAGAAAGCCCGGCAAGATAGCGTAATGCCAAATTTGCCTGTAGAGATCCGATGTGCATCACGATAGGAGCTGTAATACCGCCAGGTTTATGATCAGAAATATTGAATACTTGAAAATTTGCCTGATCAAAGAAACAGACCTGTCCGTTAAACTCTTCAACACTTGCATAAATCCAAGGTGTATGGGTTGCTTTGGCATGCTTATCTATCTCACTTCTTACCGGAAGATTATCTGTGGCATCAAGTATGAGGTCATACGTGTTTCCCAATTCTTTGAAGGCATCAAAATCCATATCAAAAGCAAGCGCTTTGACAAATGGGTTTTTAGATTCTATCAATGCAGCTACAGTTTTGGCTTTATTTTTTCCTTCATCCTTCAGTGTAAATGCGATCTGTCTATGGATGTTATGATTTGAGACGATATCAAAATCCACCATGTGTATCTCACCTATACCTGAAGTACCTAGTGCCATCGCTAAAGTAGAACCCAGACCACCAGAACCAATGATGGCTATCTTTTTATTTTGAAGTGATTTTTGTGTAGCCTCACCCCATAACTGTATTTGTCTGTTAAAATATTGCTCTGGTGTCATATCAAATCCTTTTTATACATTTTTATCAAAGTCTTTCTCTTGGCAAGAAAGAATTAACCCATTCTTAACTGCAACTCTTTTTCAAACGCCCATGCTTTTCTGTGTTCCAGCACTTCACTTTTATCTATCACCTCAACCAGCATAGACTCTTTATCTTCCAGCATCATCTCTATTTCCCCCTCTGGAGAAACAAGCATCGTGTCACCATAAAATTTCCATTTGACTTCATCATCACTGTACTCACCTAAGCGATTTGCTCTCAGTATATAACATCCATGTAAAAAGGCTTTGGTTTTGATGATCTCTCTCCAACGGTTATGGGATCCAAATGTTGAAGCGGTAGGAAGCAATACAAGATCTATCTTTTTTTCCGTTGCTCTTTGCCAGAAATGATCAAAATGAAGTTCAAATCCGGCCATGACCATCACTCTGAATCCTTTGATATTGAAGGTCATAGGATCCTTTAGTGTTGTGATAGGATTGGCAAAAAACTTTTTTTCATTCCAATGTGCATAAGGAAGAAGGATTTGCTGTTCATAGTATCTTGTAGTCTTAGGCGTGATCTTCACAATGGTTTTATGATATCCATCTTTTTTCGTGACAATAATAGGAGCAACAAAGACGATATCATATTTTTGCGCAAGATGTTTAAGCAGTTCTGTATGTTTGCGCGTCTGTTCTTTCACCATATTGGGTGACATCGTAGCAAACTCTTTAAAAAAATGATTCAGTACATACTCACCAAGCAGCATGACCTCTGCATTTCTCTGCTTGGCTTGCTTGAGATAAAACTCAAGCCTTGTTGCATTCATACCCAATGTTGGTAATTGGAGTGCAGCTACAACAAGTTGTGCCATTACTGAGTATCTCCTCTGTTTTGATTGGCCTGTTCTATCACTGTGATCTTTGTTTTAGCTTCTTCTATCAGTGTCTGTGCCTCTTTGATATTTTTTAAACCTTCTTCATACAGTTTGACCGACTCTTCAAGTGTGATCTCGGGATTCATCAATTTTTCAAGCAATTCTTTTGAATGTTCTAGTTTTTCTTCAAATGTTTCATTTTTCATATTATCCCTTTCTCCTTGGAGATAAGCAAAGCTCATCTCCAATTCCTCTCACTAAAGCTTCATTTAACAATTCAGGTAATTTCATTGCAATACATCCTTAATATGGTCTTCAAATTTATCTAACTCCACTAAAAAGGCATCATGTCCATAACTACTCTGAACTTCCAAATACGTATGTGACTGTCCATTACGTTCCATCATTTTTGCGATATGTTCCATCTCACAAGGGAAAAAGAGATAATCAGATGAAAAACTGATCAAATGCACATTGGCTTTAATACGTAGAACCGCATCATGTAACGAATCATATCCACGACTTAAATTAAATGTATTGATTGCTTTTACTATATATAGATAGGAAAGCGGATCAAATATACGTGAGAAGTTATTGGTATTGTACTCCATGTATCTCTCGACTTCATAACGTCCGAAGAGTTCAAAAAGTCCATCATTGTTCACATAGTTACGTCCAAACTTATTATCCATAGAGTCCGGTGCTAGGTAAGAGATATGCCCTGCGATACGTCCTATAGCCAATCCATCCAGTCCTTCCTCTTTGAATGCATCTTTCTCATAGTTACCATGATTAAAGCGAGGATCTCTTCTGATCGCTTCAACTGCCACTTTGTTAAATGCGATGGTCCAGGGTCTTGTTGCATATGTCGCGGCAAGAGAGATGATCTCATCTGCAAAGTTAGGGTAGTCCACAGCAAACTGCAGTGCCTGCATACCTCCCATAGAACCACCTATGATCGCACGTACATGATAAATACCTAATTGCGAGAGAAGATGCATCTGTGCACGTACCATATCTTTGATGGTCACTACAGGAAACCGAAGTCTATAAGGGTCTTCACTGGGATAATTGTTACTCATAGGTCCTGTCGAGCCAAAACATGACCCTATCACATTGGTACAGATCACAAAATATTTGTTGGTATCGACCGCTTTACCATCACCGATCAGTCCATCCCACCATCCGGCCTTTCGTTCACCTTCATAGGTTCCGGCTGCATGATGGGAACCACTTAGGGCATGACAGACTAAAATAACATTGGATTTCTCTTCGTTTAACGCTCCATATGTCTCATAGGCGATCTCATACGGTTCTAAGATACGCCCACTCTCGAGGTAGAGAGGAGAGCTAAATTGTGCTGTTTTAGTTGTGATTTCCATAGACTGCTTTTTTATTTATTGGACATTTTTGAGCTAAGCCAAAAACCCTATTGTCACTATGACATACAGAATGATATACTAGCGATAACTTCAACTCCTGGCTCATGCGACGGGGTCACATACAAGCATCATGTCCATTCATTATATTATTTTGTCGTATTTTATCTAATTTGCGCTTTATAACTATCCAAGTGCTTTTGCCAAATCATCGATAAGATCTTGTGTATCTTCTATACCTACGCTCAGTCGTACTAAACCTCCAGGAACACCAGCCTCTTCAAGCTCCTTGGCTGAAAGTTGCTGGTGGGTCGTACTTGCAGGGTGAGTGATGATCGATTTACTGTCACCAATATTTACAACCACCGCAAAGATCTCTGTAGCATCAGCAATACTCTGTGCCAACTCTTTACTCTCGACTTCAAATGAAAGAAGACCACTTGCCATCCCCTCTTTAAAGTACTTTTGAACTAATGGATTTTGATCACTTGACTTTAACCCTGGATAATTCACTTTTTTCACCTTTGGATGTGCCTCTAAAAACTCTGCTATAGCAAGTGCAGAACTGGAATGCTGTTTCATTCGTAGTGGCAGAGTCTCAAGACCTTGAATATGCAACCATGAGTTAAATGGACTTGGTGCACCACCAAGATCACGTAGAAGTGCCAAACGTACTCTCAGTGTAAAAATAGGAAGAGGTACATCAGAGTACACAAGTCCATGATAACTCGCATCTGGAGTGTTAAAGTGATCATAACGTGCATTACCCTTGATCTTCTCTACCAGATTCTCGCGTTCAACGATAATACCACCGAGTGCCAACCCTTGTCCTGTCGTATATTTACTTGTACTATGTACGCTCAGATCCACACCATGTTCTATGGGTTTACATAACACTGGTGTTGCAACAGTATTATCCACACAAGTCAAGATACCGTGTTTTTCTGCGATAGCCACGATAGCATCAAAATCAGCCACATCAATACTCGGATTTGTAATACTCTCAAAAAGTATGATCTTTGTTCTCTCATCAACCAAAGCTTCTATCTCTGAGGGATTTCTCACATCAAAGTAACGTGTCTCGATACCAAAACGTTTGATCGTATGTCCGGTAAGTGTCGTTGTTCCGCCATACACTTGTTTTGCGACGATGATATTATCACCCGCTTCAGCCACGTTTGCGATAGCGTAAAAAATAGCCGACATTCCAGATGCAGTCCCGATCGCAGCCACTCCACCTTCCAGTGCCGCAAAACGTTTTTCAAACACATCCGTAGTAGGGTTCATAAGACGTGTATAAATATTTCCAAGCTCTTTCAGTGCGAAGAGATTCGCTGCATGTTCCGTATCTCTAAACTCATACGCTGTACTTTGGTAGATAGGTACTGCCATAGTCCCTTGTGCATCTTTCTCATATCCTGCATGGACGGCCAGTGTTTGTTCGTGCATTACAATTCCTTATTTCATAATATAGGTAAATTATAGCTTGTGCTTGCTTGAAGAGAGGATTAATTGGAAGAAAAGATATCGTATTTATAGACGAAAGGAATCCCCGTATCACATACGGGGATTATGATGAGAATCTTTAAGAAGAATAGTTTGGAGATTCTTTGGTGATCGTCACATCATGCACATGACTCTCTCTAAGTCCGGCAGAAGTAATTTCAACGAATTCCGCTTTTTCCCAGAATACTTTGATCGACTCCGAACCGCAGTACCCCATAGATGAACGAAGTCCACCTACCATTTGATGCACAACATCCGCAATGCGCCCTCTGTAAGGCACACGTCCTTCAATCCCCTCCGGTACAAGTTTATCTGCTGCGGTACCTTCCTGGAAGTAACGGTCTGTACTTCCTTTGGTCATCGCACCGATACTTCCCATACCTCTATACTCTTTAAACTGTCTTCCGTTAAAGAGGATCATATCACCCGGTGCTTCATAGGTTCCTGCAAGAGCAGAACCCAACATCACTGAGCTGGCACCTACAGCTAAGGCTTTTGCTACATCACCAGAGTATCTGATACCACCATCAGCGACCACAGGTACACCTGCTTTATTTGCTACTTGTGCCACTTCATCAATTGCTGATATTTGAGGTACACCCACACCTGCAACGACACGAGTCGTACAGATTGACCCAGGTCCGATACCCACTTTAACTGCATCAGCACCTGCATCAATAAGATCCTGTGCAGCTGCCCCAGTTGCAATATTCCCTGCGATCACATCGACATCAAGTGTTTTTTTAATGAGTTTCAATGTATCGATGATACCTTGTGAGTGCCCATGTGCAGAATCAAGTACGATCACATCTACCCCTGCTTCTACCAGTGCAGTCGCACGATCAATCTGACCTACACCGATCGCTGCACCTACCCTTAAACGTCCATGCTGATCTTTATTTGCATTAGGGAATCTCTCTTTTTTCTCGATATCTTTAATGGTCACAAGCCCCTGAAGTACGCCATTGTCATCGATGATTGGCAGTTTTTCTATCTTATGCTCTTGCAATACCTTTGCTGCTTCCTCAAGAGTGATACCTACTTTTGCCGTTATCAAAGGAGCTTTTGTCATCACATCAGCAATTTTCAAACTCATATCAGTGATAAAACGCATATCACGGTTTGTGATGATCCCTATAAGTTTCAACTCATCATCCACTACAGGTACACCAGAGATCTTATATTCGCCCATCAATGCATCCGCATCTGCCACTGTCTTATCTGGACCTATGAATATTGGATCGATGATAATACCGCTCTCAGACTTCTTTACTTTCATAATTTGCTTAGCCTGTGTTGCTATATCCATATTTTTATGAATGATTCCGATACCACCCAGGTGTGCCATAGCGATCGCTGCTTTGTACTCAGTGACAGTATCCATCGCTGCAGAAACGATAGGTGTATTCAATGTTACACGTTTGGTCAAGTTACTTTTTAAACAAACTTCTTTAGGAAGCACAACTGAATGTTGTGGTACTAGTAATACATCTTCAAATGTTAATGCTCTTTTTTTAATTCTCATTTTTTTATTTCCTTCGTTTATTTAATATAGTTTACAGCTTTTTCCATGCTTGCGGCACCGTCAAAAAGTGTTTTTTCGTTAAATGCTTTGGCAATGAGTTGTAACCCTATAGGCATTCCCTCATCATTTTTAGCAACTGGCAGTGAAATGGCAGGCAGTCCTGCAAGATTGATAGCGATGGTATACATATCACTTTTATACATTTCAAGCGGGTCTTCAGACGATCCTATCTTCGGTGCAACCGATGGGGCAACCGGTGAAAGTATCAGATCAGCCTCTTCAAAAATAGCGTTGAACTCATCTCTGATAAGGTGTCTTACCTTTTGTGCTTTGACATAATAAGCATCATAATATCCTGATGAAAGGACAAAATTACCAAGCAGGATACGTCTTTTTACCTCTTCTCCAAAGCCTTCGGATCGTGTATGATAGAAAAGTTCTTCGGTGGTGTTTGATTCAGCCCTTGTTCCATAACGTACCCCGTCAAAACGTGCAAGGTTGGTTGCCGCTTCTGCCGTAGCCAGAATATAATAGGTCGCGATGTCATACTTGGTGTTTTGCATATTTTTATGTACGATCGTATGACCTGCTTCTTCAAGTGCCTTGACTGTCTGAGCATAGGCTTTTTGTGTATCTTCATCTGCTTCAGAGATATAGTTATCGATCACTGCAATCGTGAGTTTAACATCAGAGTCTATGTTATTGGCGATATCTTCTATCTCAAAATCTGCTGAAGTTGAATCTTTTGGATCATGCCCTTTGATCGCATCATACAATATTGCTGCATCTTCAACATTCTGGGTGATAGGGCCTATCTGATCAAGAGAAGAAGCATAGGCTGCAAGACCAAAACGGCTGACTCTTCCATAAGTAGGCTTCATCCCCACTACACCACAGTAGGCTGCCGGTTGTCTGATAGATCCACCAGTATCTGATCCGAGTGCAGCAATAGCAATGCCTCCGGCAACAGCTGCAGCTGACCCGCCTGAAGACCCTCCAGGTACACGGTCTTTTCCATGCGGGTTCTTCGTAGGGCCATAAAAAGAGCTCTCTGTGGTTGAACCCATAGCGAACTCATCCATATTGGCTCTACCGAATGCCATCATCCCTTTTGATTTCAGGTTAGTGATAGCTGTCGCCTCATAAGGAGCGATATATCCTTGAAGAATTTTAGAACCAGAAGTCACACTCCACCCTTTGACTTGAATGTTATCTTTGATAAGGATCGGTACCCCCTCACCTGAACTTTCAAATCCTACATAAGCATTGAGTCCACTCTCTTTGGCTTTAACTTCAAGTTGTACTCTTATCTCTTCTAATTCTTCATTAGATTTTGTTAGCGCTTCTTTAAGTGTTATCACGAATTGCTTCCTTTTCTCTTATAATATTCTACTACTGCCAAACCTATCCCCACCAATCCAAAGATAAAAACGATCGAACCAACGATCACTTCCATTTGTATCGGTTGAGTCATATCGAACATTAGGCAACAACCTTGGTACATCTCTCACAGGCACACTCATCGCTGCTGCTTGTAAATCTCCAACATCTCGGACATTTTGAAGCAGTTGCCTTATGTACTGTGAACGTTTTGCCCTCAACTTCAAACGAAGCGACCTCTTCACCCTCACTGCTTGATTTCATCGCCGATACAACAAACCAGTCTTCAAGGTCTTTACTATCATTGATGGCAAATGCACTTATATCTCCTGAGATCTCCACTTCAAGCGTAGATTTCATCAATTTCTCTTTTTTGAGTTTGTCTACCGCTTCAGAGAATTTTTCACGTGCCGTGATAAGTATGGTATCATCAAAACTTGCCTCAACTGTTGGCACTGCAACATAGACTAGATCAAATACATTCTCCATCCCATCTTTGAAAAGTGCCGGTGCATACTCCAGGATCTCATCTGCTGTATAGGTCAATACCGGAGCCACGAGTCCCAACATCGCTTTGGCAATGTGTGCCATAGCAGACTGTGTAGCTCTTCTAACAGGATCATTTTTATCTTCACAATAGAGTCTGTCTTTGGTGATATCCATATAGATACCTGAAAGTTCATTGGTAATGAAGTGGTTCAATGTTGCAAATCCTCTAAGAAAATCATAGGCATCAAATGAACTTTTGACCGATGCAAATACCTCTGCTGCCTTAGTGAGTATCCATCTGTCCAATTCACCATAGTCATCAGTACTCACATAGGTTTCAAGATCATCCACATTTGCAAGTAGAAACCTGAACGTATTTCTTATCTTTCTATACTGTTCAGCTGTCTGTTTCAAAATATTGTCAGAGATCTTCAAGTCTGACTGATAATCAGAAAGTGCTACCCAGAGTCTGAGAATTTCTGAACCATACTCTTTGACGACTTTGTCCGGAGCAACGACGTTACCTTTGGACTTACTCATCTTTTCACCCTTCTCATCCACAGTAAACCCGTGAGTGATGAGTGTTTTATATGGGGATTTACCTTCGATCGCAGCACTTAGAAGCAGTGAACTTTGGAACCAACCTCTATGCTGGTCACTTCCTTCGATATAGAGTGATGTTGGATATTCTCCTGCATCATAGTTACCGCTCTTGATCACTGAATTCCATGTTGAACCGCTATCAAACCAAACATCAAGAATATCATTGATCTTCTCTAGGTCATCAGGGTTATATTTACTTCCTTTAGGCAATAGCTCAGCAATACTCATCTCATACCATGCATCTGCACCTTTTTCATCAAAGAATGATGCGATATGTTCAAGTACATCTTCATCCAAGATCACTTCTTTAGTACTTTTACTTCTAAAGAATGCGATCGGTACACCCCAGCTTCTTTGACGGGAGATACACCAGTCAGGACGTCCTTCGATCATTGGCTTGAGTCTGTTCTTAGCTGAAGCAGGGAAGAAAGCTACATCTTCGATCGCATCAAGTGCTGTTTGACGAAGAGATGTATCTTCACCTTTTGCCGTATCGTCTACAGAGATGAACCATTGGTTCGTTGCTCTATAGATCAAAGGTTTTTTGGTTCTCCAACAGTGTGGATAAGAGTGAACAAACTTACTTTGTTTTAGTAAGTTCTCACCAAGCAGTTCCAAGATCGGCTCATTCGCTTTAAAGATATGCATTCCCACAAACTCTTGAGGGTTTGGAAGAAGATGAAGACCTACCACAGATTCATCATAACACCCTCTTTCATCTACAGGCATCACAACATCAAGGCCATACTTAAGTCCTACTCTATAGTCATCTTCACCATGTCCCGGAGCCGTATGGACACACCCTGTACCACCATCCATTGTTACATGATCACCCAGTACGACTTTTGAACTACGTCCATTGAGTGGATTGATCGCTAAGACTCCTTCCATCTCTTTAGCCGTTAGCTTTCTACTTGCATGTCCGCTTACCACACCCTCTTCGATCATAGTATCATATCTAGCTTCTGCCACGATGTGCCCATCATCAGTCAATACATACATCTCTTCAGGATTGATCGCGATACCTGTATTTGAAGGAAGCGTCCAAGGGGTTGTTGTCCAGATTACAAGACCTGCTTTACCCTCAATTCCCATCTTCTCTTTAGCAGCATCACTAAGTTCAAAGTGTACGTAGATAGAGTAGTCTTCTTTATTTTCATACTCTACCTCTGCATCTGCCAAAGCTGTTTGAGCTGCCCATGACCAGAAGATAGGTTTGTGGCGTTCAACCAACAACCCTCTCTTGGCTACTTCACAAAGTGTTCTATAGATATTTGCTTCGAACTTAAAGTCCATCGTTACATAAGGGTTATTCCAGTCTGCTATAACACCCAGAGCTTTAAACCCGTCTCTTTGTATATCTACAAACTTCGCTGCATGCGCACGGCAAAGCTCTCTGAATTTTTCTGTAGGCATCGCTTCTTTCTTGCTCTTACCCAGTTTCTCTTCAACTTTCTGCTCGATAGGCAGACCGTGACAATCCCAGCCCGGAGTCATACGTACCGCTTTACCCTGGAAATAGTTATATTTTAAAATGATGTCTTTAAGTATTTTGTTCAGTGCATGTCCAATGTGAATGTCACCGTTGGCATAGGGAGGTCCATCATGAAGTGTAAACATTTCAGCGCCCGCGCGTTTTGTTTTCATCTGTTCATAAATCTCGGCATCAAACCATGCATTGTACTTTTTAGGTTCATTGTTTGGAAGATTCCCACGCATTGGAAAATCGGTTTTTGGGAGGAGGAGTGTGTCTTTAAAATCCATGTTTGATAATACCTTAGTCTTATATTATCCCGTGATTGTACCTAAAAGAGTATTAGAAGCTACTTTTGATACAATTATCTTATGAAAAATATAAAAGAACTTACAGAAAAAATTATTCAAAAATTGACCAAAGAGGGACAAACCATCTCTTTTGCTGAGAGTTGTACTGGTGGTCGGATCGCTGCAGCATTCACTGCAATCTCGGGAGCTTCTGAGGTTCTCCATGGCTCATGTGTCACCTACTCGAACGATATCAAGCATCAATGGCTCGGTGTCACTCAAGAAGTACTCGAAAACCATGGTGCCGTAAGTGAACCTTGTGTCTCACAAATGCTAGATGGTATACAAAAAATGGCAGGTTCTGACTATGCTATAGCTGTTTCCGGTATAGCAGGCCCTACAGGCGGTACAGAGTTCAAACCTGTAGGAACCGTATATATCGGGGTACAAACACCTTTTTCCAAAGAGGTGTTTCATTGTAACTTTGATGGCACAAGAGAAGAAGTTCAAGAACAATCTACCCTGTTTGCTATCGAGAAATTGGCTGAAGTATTGGAAATTTAAAAACATTTCCCATAATTCTCTTGACAATCAAAGGTTTCTGAGCTATAATTCCGTCCACTTATTCAAAAAATGAGTGCAAAAAAACGTGTGACCTTTTAGCTCAGTTGGTAGAGCAACTCCCTTTTAAGGAGTGGGCCCATGGTTCGAATCCATGAAGGGTCACCACCATTATTTTTTATAGGTGCGGCGGTAGTTCAGTTGGTTAGAATACCTGCCTGTCACGCAGGGGGTCGCGAGTTCGAGTCTCGTCCGCCGCGCCATAATATCTTATGACCTTTTAGCTCAGTTGGTAGAGCAACTCCCTTTTAAGGAGTGGGCCCATGGTTCGAATCCATGAAGGGTCACCACAATATACGATGTTTGGTCGCTTAGCTCAGTTGGTAGAGCGCTACCCTTACAAGGTAGATGTCACAAGTTCGAGTCTTGTAGCGACCACCATTTTTGACAATTTATGTTTATGGTTCTTGATGACCCTTTCATCTAGTGGCCAAGGATATTACGTTTTCAACGTAAAAACAGAGGTTCAAATCCTTTAGGGGTCGCCAATCTGTCCAAATAAACATTAAATACTGGTCGCTTAGCTCAGTTGGTAGAGCGCTACCCTTACAAGGTAGATGTCACAAGTTCGAGTCTTGTAGCGACCACCATGTACATTTAAGTAAGTTTATGTACAATTCTTTTCAGCCATCTATTTGGTTTAGGTGCGGCGGTAGTTCAGTTGGTTAGAATACCTGCCTGTCACGCAGGGGGTCGCGAGTTCGAGTCTCGTCCGCCGCGCCATTTTCTCAAAAAATCACTTAAATTTTTATCTCTTTATTCAAAAACTAAAAAAATATTCATTTACAATATTTACGTGTTTAAAAGTTCAAAAACAAATGGAAATTTGTGATGTACGACAGTTCTTTGCATTTTCTTTTTTTGGATTCGTTTTATTCTTTTGTTGCATCAACAAAGAAAAAAAGGAATAAAAAGAAACTTGAATAGTAAAGAAAGTATGTTTTAGAAGTGAAGCATTCGTTACTATGGAGATCATAGCAACGAAAAAAAGAAGATTAATCCCTAAGTCTGATACGCACAGACTCTTCATGCGCCGTTAACCCTTCTGTATTTGCGATCATAGCACACGCATCACCGATCTCCTGCATCCCTTCTTTACTCATGGAGATAATAGAAGATTTCTTCAAGAAGTGCTCTACACTTAAAGGAGAATAGAATTTCGCTGTTCCACCTGTAGGTAGTGTGTGGTTTGGTCCTGCCACATAGTCACCTATAGGTTCTGGTGTATTTTCACCCAGGAAGATAGCACCTGCATGTTTAATCTTATCCAGTAAACTCATTGGATCATTCGTGATCACTTCCAAGTGCTCAGGTGCGATCTCATTCATCAGTTCGATCGCTTCATCCATATCTTGGGTCACAATGATTGCACCTCTCTCCTCGATAGACTTTCTGGCTATCTCTTCACGTGAAAGGGTCTCAAGGAACTCTTCTACTTTATCACTGACCCTATTCGCAAGTTCTCCATCAGTAGTAATGAGGATAGAACTTGCCATTTCATCATGTTCTGCCTGTGAAAGAAGATCAATAGCAATATAGTCTTCTCTTGCACTCTCATCTGCAAGTATCCCTATCTCAGATGGTCCTGCGATCATATCTATGTTCACTTCACCGTAAACCAGTTTTTTTGCTGTAGCCACGAAAATATTTCCAGGACCGGTAATGACATCCACTTTGGGAATGGTCTCAGTTCCATACGCCATTGCACCGATCGCAGAAGCACCACCTACTTTAAAGACTTTAGTCACTTTACAAAGGTGACAAGCTGCCAGTAACAGTTCATTGATCTCATCATCCGGTGTAGGCGTACATACCACTATCTCATTCACACCTGCAACTTGTGCGGGGATCACATTCATCAATAGTGAACTTGGATAAGCCGCTTTTCCACCAGGAATGTAAAGTCCTGCTCTATCTACAGCAGTGACCTTTTGCCCCAGAATTGTTCCATTGGCCTCTTTGTCCATCCATGTTTTTGGCATCAGTTTCTGATGATAGCTTTCTATACGGTCATACGCAAGGTGCAATGCATCACGAAGGTCAGGATCAATCGCATCATAGGCTTTTGCCATCTCTTCTGTAGAAACCAAAAGTGCCTCATCATTTGCCGGTTCCCATCTGTCAAACTTCGCTATCTGACTTTTTACTGCACTATTTCCTTGGGTCTGTATCTCTTTCAGTAACCCGGCTACGATGCTTGTCACACCCTCAATGTCCATTTTACCACGCTGAAGTAATTCATCAAAATTTGCATCAAATGTATCGTCACTACTGTAAAATATTTTCACAATATATCCTTATCTATATCTTTATATTTTCGTTCATATCTCGGGAGCATACTCTCATTGCCTAACACACCACCTTGATGGATGTAGAGTGTAGGGAGAGAAAAGACCTCAGGATGTGCAAGTAAAACTCTCCATCCCAAGGGGTCATAAAGGAGGTCGAACTCCACTCCCGTTTGTTGCTGTAATTTTAGCCAAATTTTATAGTTTTCTTTATAAAGTTTAGCAAAATGGTGCTTTTTCTCCAAAATCAATATCTCAGGATGAAGATTTTCATCCTTTTCCAACGCTAAAAACTGTTCTTTGAGATAATGCTCATCTCCAACACATGCGGTTGTATATACTTTGTGTGAAGGAAGATATTTTTGTAAAAAAAGTGCTGTTGTACCGGTACCGGAAGGCAAAAATATATTTAATGGTGTCACATCATTCTCTTCTTGCCATGATATGATCTCTTCAGCCAATGCCTGTAGTCCAAATTCTGCCTCTTTTTGCCGTCCACCCTCTTCTATAAAAAGAACACTCTCAGGATAGTTGGAAGAAATATTCTCTTTTCTGATGATACTCATGCCATTCTCCAGTGCAGCCTTGTAATTCCCATGAGGGTGCTCTTTCAAATAGTCAGCAATATGGTCTACTGCATACTCAAACTCCCATCCTTTCATCTTTGCCAATACAGAGAGTGAATACATGGCATTGGACTGTGCAGAGCCATAAGAAACAAGTTTAGTTACATTAGGAAAATCATTTTGAAGAAAATAGTAAAATTTTCGTGCTTTATTGCCGGAAAAATCAGCGTCTATCATATCATCCCGTTTCAGATAAAAATGATGATTATCAAAAGTGATTGATTGGATCGGAGAGGGAAAATGTAAGGTTTTCATTTCTAAATTCCCGGGTAGATCCCCGGGATAATGAACATTATGTTAGTTTCTATTTAAACAGTTAAGGTCATCAAATGCTCTCTCAAGTCTTACAACTGTCGACTCTTCAGCAGCACGTAACCATTTTCTTGGATCATAATACTTTTTGTTTGGCTTATCTTCACCTTCCGGGTTACCGATTTGTCCTTGCAAGTAATCATGATATTTAGCAACATAGTTACGTACACCATCCCAGAATGACCACTGAGTATCTGTATCGATGTTCATTTTAACCACACCATAACCTATCGCTTCTCTGATGTCCGAGAGTTCAGAACCTGAACCACCATGGAAGACAAAATTGACAGGTTTTTTAGCGGTATTGTACTTCTCTTCGATATACGTTTGAGAATTGTCAAGGATCTTTGGTGTAAGTGAAACATTCCCCGGTTTATACACCCCATGCACATTTCCAAATGAAGCAGCGATCGTGAACTTATCAGAGATCTTTGAGAGCTCTTCATACGCATACGCTACCTCTTCAGGCTGTGTATAGAGCAATGCATTATCGATATGGGTATTATCAACCCCATCTTCTTCTCCACCTGTGACACCAAGCTCTATCTCAAGTGTCATACCTATCTTTGACATACGCTCCAAATAGGCTTTACATGTAGCGATATTCTCTTCTATAGGCTCTTCTGAAAGATCTAACATATGAGAAGAAAAAAGAGGGATACCATGTACTTTGTAATGTGCTTCACTTGCATCCAACAATGCATCTATCCAAGGCAGAAGTGGTCTTGCTGCATGGTCCGTGTGAAGCACAACAGGTATACCATAGGCTTTGGCTACCGTATGTACATGCTGGGCACCTGAGATACACCCTAATATCGCTGCTTCGTCTGAAGGCAATCCTTTGCCTGCATAGTATGCACCACCGCCATTTGAAAACTGGATGATGACAGGAGAATTAACTTTTTTAGCAGCTTCGAGTACAGCATTCACTGAAGGGGTACTCACCACATTCACCGCAGGTAAGGCAAACCCGTTCTCTTTTGCAATTTTAAATAATGTTTGAAGGTCATCCCCTGTCACTACACCCGCTGGCACTACATCTAGAACTTTTGTAGACATTTACAATTTCCTTTTTATGCAATTATTTTATTTTAATGTTTGCATTTTTCATGAGCTGAGTCACAACTTTTTCTTGTGCAAGTTGCATCTTGATGTTATTTTTCACTGCATCAAATGGCGGTATTGTTTGGGTACTTTTTGCTTCTTCGGCTGCTTTTTTCATCTTATTATATGCATCTTCTGCTTCTTTGTCAGTCACTTCGGTTGTTGCCATTTTTTTCTGCATCCAGAAACCTGCAAGTGCCGCTTCTTTTTCTTTATCGTTTAAAGATTTTTTTGATTCTGCCGCTACCAGTTTAGCCGGTGCCATCATTTCAATCAGTTGTTTTTTCTCAGCGGCTGTAAGTTTTTCCCAAGTCTTCTGACCTTTGGTAAGTGTATTAAGTGCACTGTTTACTTCTTCAACAGTAATGGTTATACCATTCACTGTACCCGCAGCCGTTGCAGCTACTGCATGATGTGTTGTAAATGCCAGCGTAAGACCTAATAGTACAAGAGTTTTTTTCATTCTCTATTTCCTTTTGTATAATGTTGTGTGTATTCTACCTAATATTTACCAATTACTCATTAATAAACGTTCTTACAATACTTCTATCTTTGCATCTTTGATAAGTTTATCGACCAAGGTCTTCTCAATAATTTGGATTTTAAGTTTATCCTTAATGCTTTCAAATGGTGGGATATTTTGGGTAGTATTATTCTCTTCGGCTTGTTGTTTTAACTGATTATACACTGTCAAAGCCTGTTCATCCGTGACATTGATCTTGCGTGCTTCTTTTTGCATCCATGCACGTGTATAGACTGCCTGTTTCTCTTCTTCAGACAGCTCTTTTTGTGCAGCATCCAGTACCATCATAGGAAGCGCCAGTTCCTGAATGAGTCTTGAACGTTGTTCCGGTGGCAAATGGTCAAAGTTGGTTACCTTACCCTGTGTACGCTGATCAAGATAACTGTCTGCTTCTTTTTTGATGATCTTATGCCCATTGACCGTAGCGATCACTGCTTTAGAAGATCGTGTTTTTGGCTGTTTTGGCTTTGCATCCAGGTTTATATTACCCAGATCCACCATACCTGATGTCTCTTTCGTCTTTAACATATCTGTTAAACTGTTTTTTAAATCATCTGCAGAGACTGAAGTCATCATTAAACTAAACGATACTCCTACCCCCATAAAAATTTTTGTCATACTCTTTTCCCTATTTTAATGGCTAAAATTACTTAGTTGCATTTACCTCTTCTGTCATATCAACAATTTTGGCTTTACTTTTAAGTTCTTTTGCAACTTCTTTAATTTTAACAGTAAACTGCTGTTGCTTTAGTAAAGTAATGATATTATTTTTAACTTTCTCATAAGAGGCGGGTTTTGCTTCCGTTTTTGTTTCAAGGTAGATCACGTGATAACCAAACTGTGTTTTAACAGGTTTTGTCGTTATTTGACCTTTATCAAGTGCCCACACTGCTTTTGAAAACTCTGGAACCATCTGACCTTGGTTAAATGTACCAAGATCTCCACCATTAGGTGCAGAAGGTCCTGTAGATTTCGCTTTAGCCAACTCGATAAACTTGGCTTTGAGTGCTTCACCTTTCAGTGACTTTAATGTATCAATAATATCTTGTGCATCTTTTTCATTTTCAAGTAAGATATGTCTTGCATGCATCGAAGCTTTTTCCATAAATTTGTCGGTATTTTTATCATAAAATGCTTTTGCTTCACTCTCACTGACAATGGCATTATCCAACTGTTCTTTCATCCACATGTTTACCATAAGTTCATCTCTTATCTTTTCCATGTTTCTTTTAAATTCAGGTTTTTTATCTATACCCTCTTGTGCTGCAAGTTCTGTAAAAAGGACCTTTTCTACTAGTCTCTCTGTAACCATTTTTTTCTCAGCTGGTGGAAGTTCCATGAAATTTGCCTGAGGTGCAGAGGCAGCTACAAATGCTTGTGCATCCTGCTTAGTGATATTTTTACCATTGACTGTTACAAGTATATCTGACGCCACTACTGATGTTGCCATGACAGCGACAGCAAGAAGTGAAGTTTTTGCTAGTTTTAACATATTGAATTATCCTTAATGACTTAAATTTACCCAAGAAGTATAACCCTCTTGGGTAAATCATTTATTAATGTGTTACTATTCTAATTACTATTTTATTAGAAGAAGGCAAATCAGTATGGCAAAAGTCAAAAAAGCAACCAAAAAAGAGATAGAAGAGATAAAAAGTATCTTTCTTGAACACTATCCTGATTCTGTCACTGAATTAGAGTATCGTAATCTTTATGAACTGCTCATTGCAGTCATGCTCTCTGCGCAGTGTACAGATAAACGTGTCAATATCATCACCCCTGCTCTTTTTGAAGCCTATCCTGACCCAGTCTCTCTTGCCAATGCTGATCTGGATGAAGTCAAATCATACATCAATACCTGTTCATTTTTCAACAACAAAGCCAAAAACCTTATCAAAATGGCACAGAGCGTCGTCGAAAACTATGGGAATGAAGTACCACTCGAACGTGATGAACTGGTCAAACTTGCAGGTGTAGGTCAAAAAACAGCCAATGTCGTCATGATAGAGTACACAGGAGCCAATCTCATGGCTGTAGATACCCATGTGTTCAGGGTTGCACACCGTTTAGGACTCTCTGATGCCAAAACCGCTGTAAAGTGTGAAGAAGAGTTAAGTAAGAAGTTTAAAACTGACCTACACCTGCTCCATCAGGCCATGGTACTCTTTGGACGCTACAGATGTAAAGCGGTCAAACCTGAGTGTGAAGGATGCTTTATGGAGGCCCATTGCAAAACAAAACAAACCTTTAAAGTGTAAGAATTCTCTTAGTCATTATTCAATCCCTTTTCTGTTCTTCACTCACTGATCTTATGATCTGTTTCACTACCTTAAACGTACGCTCTACAGATTCTAGATCCACCATCTCTCTGGTAGAATGAGGGTAACGGATCGTTGGCCCGATGGAGGCAAACTTCATGTCAGGGTATTTCTCTGCGATAACGCCGCATTCAAGTCCTGCATGTATCGCCATCATCTTTGTTTTACCGAACACGGATTGCACTTCTTGGCTTACAAGATTGGTAAAATCACTGATATCCGGTTTCCACGCAGGGTATTTATCTTCAAGTTTTACGTGGAAACCGTAAGTGTTAAAGAACGCCAATGTTTCTTGTGAAATATCTTCCAGCTTCACCGCATCCATGGCACGTGCACTGGTTTCCACAAGAAGTCCCCCTTTCTCATCAGCAGTGATAATCGCCAGGTTGATACTGACGTCAGGAATGCCCAGCTCCTCATTCTGTGCATGTACGCCGTGCTTGAATCGATGTATCATCTCTATAGTTTTTTCACCCTCACTCAACACTTTCGGTCTCTCAGTTAGTTCACGTACCTTGACCAACGCTATGTTCTCCAACTTCGATGCACTACGTACAATGGCCACTGCATTGGCTGGAATAGAATTTCGGCGTTCCCCAGCATAGATACTTGCCAACTGTGTGACCTGATGCTCATGTAAATACTCGCCCAGTACTTTGATTGCCGAAGGAATACCTTTATCGATATCTACACCTGAGTGTCCACCGACCAGTCCTTTGACCGCCACTTCATAACAGTACCCGCTTCCATCCACATAGTTGTCTTGTTTTGAGGCTGTAATATCCACACCGCCTGCACACCCTATATAAACTTCTGCTTCATCTTCACTGTCCAGGTTTAGCATGTATGGGCTCTTCAGATCAAAGGCAACTTCATTTGCTCCTATGAGCCCCACCTCTTCATCTGCAGTCAACAGAAACTCCAACTCTTGGCCTTCATCCATAAGCTGCATCATCATCGCTATGGCCATACCATTATCTGCACCCAGTGAAGCCCCTTTGGCTTTCATCCAGCCATCCTCTATATAGGTTTCTAGAACAGGAGCCTTGCCCATACAGACCATGTCATAATGTGCCTGAAGACAGAGTGTCGGTCTGCCTTTTGAGAGGTAAATGTTTTTAACATCATCAACTTCAACTTCATATCCTCTTTCTTCAGCAAACGCTACTAAAAATTCCAATAACCTATCTGCTATTTTACTGCAGTGCGGGATCTGTGTGAGGGTTTGAAAGTGCTCGATAATGGATGACATATAGACTCTTTTTTCCAAATTATAGTAAAATCATATAAAAAAACAGGGAGTCTGCATGGAACATTTTTTTACCTGTCCCTATTGCTGGGAACGCATCTCCATGATACTGGACAGTTCGGAGGAAGAGAGTGAGTATATTGAAGACTGTGAAGTCTGCTGTCGTCCTATAGAACTTCATTTCAGGTTTTTGGGGGAAGTGTTAGTGAGCTTTGAGGCCAGAAGAATGGAAGGGATCTAACCTTCACCCTCCAGCTTTTCAAAGCGGGGGATGAAGAGACCATTTACCTCAACTTTTTCTACAAACATTTCATACGGACGCACCCACATTCCTTGATCCCCATATAAAGCCTTATAGACCACCATCCACTCCTCAGTCTCTGAGTGTTGTGCTGTCATAAACACCTCATAAAGGTTTCCTTTATAGTGTCTATACACTCCCTTTTCCAATTTCATTCTAAACATCCTTCTCTTCAACTATTTACTTTAGTCTATACCATTTTCCATTAAAGATACTATAATATACTAATCATTATAGATTTTATGTAAAAGGATAGACAATGAAACAGTGGCGTTTAGATTTTAGAGTGTGGCACTGGGTACATGCAACGGTTATTTTAGGCCTGCTTGGAACAGTATTTTTACGTAAAACCTTTTTAAGTTGGAGATCGAACTCTGAGCTGCTTACTCAAAAACTTTCAGAGATCAATATTGAAGTCACAGCTGATCAAGCGAAAACACTTGCCACAGCTATCCGTGCACCTATGTGGGAGTGGCACATCCTCTTAGGGTATGCATTTGCAGTTTTACTCCTGTGGAGACTCTTGCTCTTTTTTACCCAAAGTGGCAAAAGCAACTATCAAAACTTCAAAGAAAAGACCTTCCATAAAAAAATGGTCACTATGAGTTATATCGTTTTCTATGCTGTCCTGCTTTTTATGGCCATTACAGGATTGACCATTCACTTTTATGAAGCACTTTCTCTTACAAAAGATACAGCCCATGATATCAAAGAGATACATGAACTTGTTTATAATGCCGTATTGATCTTTGTGCCATTGCATATCATCGGGGTTATTGTTGCTGAAAGCAGAGATGAACAAGGGATCATTTCAGATATGATCCATGGAGGAAGTAAAGCTTGATCTGGAAAAACATCAGTGTCATATGAACATATGACACTGATTCCCATATAGATTATGGGAATCAGATAAAGTCCTCAAAACTTATAAAGAATAATAGGTCGCACTTTTATGGTGTACCACCAGTGCCGTAGTACTCTGCTCTGGTACGATCTGGAATGTCTCAGAGAGTTCGATACCAAACTCCTCGGGTTTTAACATATCAAACAACTCTCTACTCTGTTCAAGGTCTGGACATGCCGGGTATCCGAACGAATATCTCGCCCCCTGATAACGGTTCATACGCACATCACGTAACGTATTGCCTTCATCGTTCGCAGTGATATTCAGATCCAAACGTATCTGTTTATGTACGACTTCAGCCAATGCCTCAGCCAGTTCAACGGAGAGCCCATGTACCATATTGTACTCCAGGTATTTACCTGCATCGTAAAGCTCTTTTTCATAGGCACTGAATTTCGCACCTGCACTGACACAGGTAAGTGCAATGACATCGTGTCTGTCATGTCTGAAAAAGTCAGAAAGTGCCCGGTGAGGTTTTCTGCCTTGTCTAGGAAAAGAGAATTTCGTGACTGCCCTGCCGATAACCTTGTTTAAAGGTTCACGGTTGGCATTGGCATCGACATTCCACCCTTCACTCTCATCAAACAAGAACAATTCCTGATCATCGCTCCTACAAGGATAATATCCATAGATGATCGTTGGTTCAAAAAGATCTTTTTCGATAAACTCTTTTTTCAAGCGTTCAAAAGCAGGATAGACCGTCTCATCAATGAGCTTTTGATACGCCTCTTTATCCATACCTTTACTCTTATAGCCCCAGTGCATCTTAAAGACAGAACGTGTATTGATCCACTCGTAGATCATGGAGAGATCCAAGTCTTCTTTTTGTAGTACTCTTCTTCCCCAGAATGGCGGTGTAGGTATCTCCACTTTCTCAGGCATCTCTATCTCTTCAAATGGTGGTATCACCACCTCTTTTACTTCTTTCTCTACACGTTCTACCATATCTCCAGCCAGACGTGTATCCAGTCCTACACTTGGGTCTTCATTGAACTTCTCTATACGGCTCATAGCGATCACACCGTCAAATGCATCACGACAGTAGAATATAGGGCCTTTATAGATAGGTCTACAGAAATCATCCACAAAAGAGCGTGTCAGTGCTGCACCACCCAAGAGTACAGGTATCTCCATACCCATCTCGGCCATCGTTTCAAGATTCTCTTTCATCACTGCTGTGGATTTCACCAGGAGACCGCTCATCCCTATAGCCTGTATGGGTTGTTTTTCTATCACATCAAGGTACTCTTGAAGTTCAGTTTTGATCCCTACATTGACCACTTTAAAACCATTATTCGAAAGGATAATGTCTACAAGGTTTTTACCCACATCATGGACATCACCTTTGACTGTACCGATCACCAGTGTGGTATCTGTCTCTTTTTCCTGTTTGGTCAAATAAGGATTGAGGTAATCTACCGTTGTTTTCATCGTCTCAGCACTTTGTAGAACAAAAGGAAGTTGCATCTGTCCTGAACCAAAGAGTTCACCCACCACTTTCATCGCGTCAATAAGAATTTCGTTCACTATCACATCCGGGTGTATCTCATGGCGAGCCTCTTCTACAAGTGGCAGCATACGTTCTTTGTCACCATCCATAAGAAGTTTTTTGATCTTCTCTTCATGACTCATAGCCTCATAGGCTTCATCTGCACCTTCATCTTCTACCACTGCATCTGCAAAATGATCGATGAATTTAAACAATGATTTCTCATCTGGTGTAAAGAGTAATTCTTCACAAATAGCAATATCCTCTGCTGTCATTTTTGCAAGTGGAATGATATGCTTCACATTGATGATCACGGATGTCATACCTGCTTGTACACAGTGATGTAAGAAGACCGAGTTCAGGTAGAATCTCGCATGTTTTTCCAGTCCGAATGAAATATTTGAGAGTCCAAGAGTAGAACCTACCTCAGGATAGATCTCATGTATCTCTTTGATGGCTTCATAGGCATTCTTCCCCGCAAACCTGTCTTCTTCTTCACCCGTACCCACAGTAAAGGCCAGCATATCGAACATGATATTCTGCGGTTCCAGCCCATGTGTGTTCACGGCAAGTTCGTACATGCGTTTAGCCACTGCTACTTTCTTCTCTTTGGTTCTTGCCATCCCCTCTTCATCGATCACAAGACAGACAAGCACAGCCCCATACTTCTTAGCCAATTTACAATAGGTTGCAAAGTTTTCTTCGCCATCTTCAAGGTTCGTTGAGTTAATGATCGGCTTTCCACCGATACACTTCAGTCCCTCTTCTATGGTATTGGGTCGTGTAGCATCTGGCATCAGAGGAAGTGGTATCTTCTGGTTATAGAGCTCCATAACCGCTCTCATATCCTTAGCACCGTCACGCCCTGCAAACTCCACATTGACATCAAGCATATGCGCTCCATCACGTACCTGTGCCTGACCAACAGTAAGTGTACCTTCATAGTCACTGGCCAGAATGAGCTCTCTAAATGCTTTTGACCCCGTCGCATTGGAACGCTCTCCTATCAGTAAAGGAGCCGGTTCTTGGAAAAGTTCTACCGTGTTAAATAGAGATGCCACACTTGGTTTGATACTCCCTGTTGGTTTTTTAGGAATTATCACTTCCGCTTCTTTTTTAAGCGCCTGAATATGCTGAGGCGTAGTACCACAACATCCACCTAAAAAGCTTACTCCATCATACCCTGTAAATTCCAATTGCTTTTCAGTAAATTCATCTGGTCCCATTGGATAGTAGGTGTATCCTCCACGGTTTTGAGGCAGTCCGGCATTCGCATGGATTGAGATAGGTCCATGCCAGAGTTCAGAGAGTGTCTTGAGATGTTTTTTTACCTGATCCGGTCCAGTACCACAGTTAAATCCAAGCGATAATATATCAAACGGTTCAAGGATGGTAACTATCGTCTCGGCATTGGTACCTATGAGCATGGTTCCACTGAGTTCGATCGTGACAGAAACCATGATAGGAAGCTGAACTTCTCTCTCATCATTTGCATCCTGACAGGCATGAAGTGCTGCTTTGATCTGTAGAGGATCCTGACAGGTTTCCAAAAGGAAAACATCACATCCCCCATCAATAAGTCCAAGCGCAACAAGTTTATACCCCTCATACATCTCATCATAATGAATATGCCCTAGAGAAGGAAGCTTTGTTCCAGGTCCTATAGAACCTAAGACAAACTTCGGTGACTCCTCAGTACCGTACTCATTACATACCTCTTTGACGAGCTGCGCACCTTTTTTAGAAAGTTCATAGGCCCGTTCACCCATATCATATTCATCAAGTACCCATGGCATAGTACCAAATGTATTTGTCTTTAATAGATCGGCACCCGCCATAGCATAACGCTTATGTATACGTCCTATAAGTTCCGGTGCTGTATCATTCAATAACTCATTACACCCCTCTTGAGAAATACCTTTGTCATCCAACCATGCGTCAGCCGGAACTTTAAGGTCTTGTATCTGTGTACCCATTGCACCATCGATGACGAGTATACGCTCTTGTAAAAGTGATTTGATTGTTTCTGTAATAGACAAAAAACGCCCCTTTATCATAATTCTGTAATTGTAGCAAAGTATGAAGAAAATATGATTAAATCTTGGTCGTAAGGTAGTGTATTATGTCCATATAAGCTATAGATAGATACTATATAATGTATCATAATATAAGGCTAAACTCATTGTGAAGTGAGGGCAGAAAGTTATGGGTCTCAATGCAGATCGCCAAACTGCCAAATGTATTTGATCTGCATTTGTACTTCATTGTGTCCTATAAACCTTTAATACAACATATCTATTGTCCATGGAGAAAAAATGGGAAAAACAGTTAAAAATATTATTACCGGTCAAGAGATCACAAAACCAGATCCTATAGATGTAGAAGTACCATTTGATGGTGGTGTAATGATCACGGAGACAGATCCGGCAGGTATCATCACTTATGCCAATCGTAAATTTCGTGAACTTACCGGGTATACGAAAGAAGAACTCATTGGAGCACCACACAGCATAAACAGACATCCGGATATGCCAAAAGCAGCGTTCAAAGAGTTATGGGAAACAATCAAAGGTGGAAACTACTGGGAAGGTTTTGTCAAAAATATGACAAGCGAAGGTAAATATTACAATGTGGTTGTATGGATCAAACCTAAATTGGATGATGATGGCAATCTCATCGGATATATCGCAGGAAGAAAGATCCCAGATAAAGACCTTATGCAAAGAGCTTTTGACAAATACAAGGTCATGAAGAATGATGAAGTGTAGTTAATGGGGCAACCCATTAACCAAAAAGTATATCAAAGGCTATAAAGCCTTTTTTGCCTCTTGCAATGCCGCGATCACTGCATCGATATTTGCTTTAGGAATATGCACTTTCCAATCCGGCTCTTCAGCACCTGCCTGCAGTGAAATACCGATACTTGCTACACTTTCACTCTTTGGGCCATAAGGTTCTGCTACTGTCGTAATCGTGATCTTCCCATCTTTTGTACCACTCAAACCCATTTCATCTATTTTTGTCACTGTGCCACTCATATCTTCTCCTTTAAATTTTTAATATCAATGATTATATTACAATGACTTAACTATTTTTTACCTTTGAGCAAACCCATCATTTTGGCCTGCAGACGTAACCACATTTTATGATCAATCGCAGGGAAACCAGCATAGGTTTTACCCCCTTCAAGGGACTTGGTCACACCACCTTTTCCTGCGATGATTGCGAAGGCACCCACTTCCAAATGTCCCGCAGTGGCACTTTGTCCACCCATGACTACATTTCTGCCTAAAGTCGTAGAACCTGCAAGACCCACTTGGGCAGCACAAAGGGTGTGTTCACCCACATCACAGTTATGTGCGATCTGTATCAGATTATCCAGTTTGGTGCCTTTACGTATATAGGTGGTACCAAACACAGCTCTGTCTATGGCACAGTTTGCACCGATCTCTACATCATCTTCTACAACCACATTACCATTCTGATAGATCTTCACATGTTCACCAAGCTTTGTATGTGCAAAACCGTACCCATCACAACCAATGACCGTACCACTATGAATGATACACTCAGAACCAATTTTTGTATGATGATAGAGGGTTACATTGGGATGCAATAATGTTCCGGAACCAACAGTCACATTATCTCCAAGATAACAACCGGGTAAGATAGTCACGTTATCTCCAAGTGTCACATTTTTACCAAAAGAGACGCTCTTATCTATATCACATCCCTTCCCTACTGTAGGTTCTGATGAACCACTCTCAAGTTTATGTGCAAAAAATTTAGAGGCAAGTGCCAGTTTAAGATACGCTTCATCTGTGACCAGTGCGATCGTTCCGGAAGGCAGCAATCCAGCATGCTTTTCATCGATCAATACAGCAGCAGCCTTGGTATCTGCCAATTGTGAAGCATATTTACTGTCCGAAAAAAAACTGAGTTGTGTGGAAGTAGCTTCACTTAAGGTATGTATCCCTTCGATAGTGATATCCTCACCATGAAAATCTACACCGATATGTTCTGTTATTTGAGAGAGTGTGTAAGTCATAAAGTGGTCCTTTTAACTTAAAGTAGATGTCACTCTCCTGTAAGCAAGGAGAGTGATAGAGGTAGAATAATTTTTATCTTTCTATGGCAACCACACCGCCGCGTACTATCTCATAAGGATTGTAGCGTTGAGCTGCCTCTATAAAATGCTGAATACGTACAGGTTCGTCTGCAACCATGGCAATGATCATTTCTTTACCCACATTGGCGATGCCACCATTATAGGCTGCACACAATGCTCCGATATCACTTAAGTGTTCGGTAATAGGGAACTTCACCAATACCATCTCTTTTTCAACCATCTCTTCATGCTCTATAACCTTATAGACGGGTATGAGTTTATGCAGTTGTTTCGTGATCTGTTCCATCACTTTAGGAGAACCATTCGTTTCGATCGTAATATGTGACATTTCACTATCGGGTATTGGTGCCACAGTGAGTGATGCGATGTTATAGCCACGCGCTGCAAAAAGTGATGTCACACGTGCAAGTACAGAACTCTCATTCAATACGATAACGGAAATAACACGTCTTTCATTCATAGCATTTTCCATTATTTCTCTCCTTTTTGCGGTAACATCATATTAAACAGTGCTCCTCCAGCTGGTACCATAGGAAGTACATTTTCAAAACGGTTCACGGCAACATTCATGAAACATACTTTGTCCTGTGCTATAGCGTCTTTGATCGCTGCGTCAAACTCTTCTTTCGTGGTAACATCATACCCGATCCCGCCACATGCCTCGGCCAAGGCTTTCCAGTTTGGCTGGAATGTCAGGTCTGTCTCAGAGTAGCGTTTCTCATAGAAGAACGTCTGCCACTGTCTAACCATCCCTAAGAAATGGTTATTGAGTATCAGGTTGATGACCGGTATTTTATACTCAGCCGCTGTTACAAGTTCTTGCATATTCATCAAAATTGAACCGTCACCTGTGACATTGATCACTGTTTTATCCGGGAAGGCTCTTTTCGCACCCAATGCTGCAGGGAAACCAAAGCCCATAGTTCCCAATCCACCGGAATTGATCCACTGGCGCGGTCTGTCAAACGGGTAATGCTGTGCTGCCCACATTTGGTGCTGTCCAACATCTGAAGTAATGATGGCATTTTCACCTACCAGTTCACCGATACGTTCTATGGCCCATTGCGGTTTAATGACATCATCAGAATCAACATAAGATTGAGGGTGAAGCTCATCATAGCGTTTGAGTATCTCTCTCCATGCCTGGAATCTGTCCGTATCTATACCATCAAGAAGCGGTAACATCGCTTCAAGTACTTCTGTTACATCACCTACTATAGGATAGTCAACATCCACAAGTTTACCAATATTCGCTGCATCAATGTCTACATGGATAATGTCTGCATATTTGGCAAACTCAGAAAGTTTACCTGTAACCCTGTCATCAAATCTGGCACCAAGAGAGATTACCAGGTCTGTTTCTGACATTGCCATATTGGATGCATAGTTCCCATGCATCCCCAACATACCAAGAAGCAATGGATTCTTTGCACCCATTACACCTCTTGCCATCAATGTTTCAACGGTAGGGATCTGTGTTTTTTCAGCCAATTCACGTACAAGGTCACTTGCATTTGAAAGTACAGCTCCACCCCCGATATAAAGCAAAGGCTTCTTTGCTTTTTTCATCGCTTCAACCGCTTTTTCTATCTGCTTTTTGTTTCCTTTGTATGTTGGCTTATACGTAGGAATATTGACAGAATCAGGATACACGAACTCACCGATATCTACGGTAATATCTTTAGGAATGTCGATAAGTACCGGTCCTGGTCGTCCAGAACGCGCGATATAAAATGCTTCTTTCAGTAAACGCGGAAGTTCTTCCAACGAACGTACCAGAAAGTTATGTTTTGTACATGGTCTGGATATACCTACAGCATCTATCTCTTGAAACCCGTCTGTACCGATCAGCGATAAAGGCACCTGTCCAGAGATAACAACCATAGGAATTGAATCCATATAGGCTGTTGCAAGCCCAGTGACAGCGTTTGTAAATCCTGGCCCGCTTGTCACCATTGCAACACCTACTTCACCTGTAGCTCTTGCATAACCATCTGCTGCGTGAACCGCTGCCTGTTCGTGACGGTTCAAGATATGCTCAAACCCTTCTTGTTTGTAAATTTCATCATAAACGTGCATGATCGCTCCGCCGGGATAACCAAATACGGTCTTAACACCCTCAGCGATGATCGCTTCACACACCATTTGTGCACCACTCATTTGCATGGTCTACACTCCATTTAAATTTTTTTTGATTATATCTAAAAAAGATTAGAGTTTAATGGGTCTCGTGCCCGCAAGCTTCTATGGCCACACCCTCGCGCAGACCATCATCTATCACAATGCAACTTCCAAACCCCAATAATGTAAAGAGTTGTTTATAGATAAGTATACCTGCAGCAATCAGATCAGAACGTCCGGTACCTACAGCGATCTCTCTCTTTTCAAATGGCATAGAGAGTAATTTTTTCAAGTAAAAGTCTAACTCATCTATCTCAAGAGAGATACCGTTGATCTTTGATGCATCATAGGTTTCATAGTTTTGTCCGAGTTTCATCGCAGCTACGGTAGTGGGTGTACCGGCTGTGGCTACGAAAGTATTGACTTTACCTTTTTTCTCATAAAGATGGTTACAAAATCGTTGCATCTCAGCCATCTCTTCAGGAAGGACTTTGTCTATGTTTTCCAATGTTTCATGGGTTTGTGCAATAGTTACAATCCCTAAAGGAAAACTTTTAGAGATCGTTTCATCTCCATAATGGAAGATAAGTTCGGTAGAACCTCCACCTATATCAATCAGTACAAAACTCTCTGAAGTATCTTGTAATACAGAGAGTCTATGCTTTACTGCAAGTAAAGTGAGTCTTGCTTCTTCTTCACCCGAAATGATATCAAAATGCACCCCTGTCTCTTTTTGGATCTGAAAGAGGACTTCCTCTGAATTTTCTGCTCTACGTACAGCTTCTGTTGTCACAGCCCTTACTACAGAAGAAGAGAAATCGATCTGTTCTTGTGCTTCCTGTATGCCTGAGATGACCCTTTTTACAGCCTCGTCATTGATCAACCCATACTGCGCTAGACCATCTGCCGTCTTCACGATCTTTTCAAATTCAGCTATCTGTCTGCCCGTGCTACATTCATACTCCAATACACGTAAAGTATTTGAACCTAGATCTATCGCTATCATTAATGCTCTTCTTTAAAAGCAAACCCACCCTCTTTGAGTTGCTCTCTTATCTGTTCCTGATGCTCCACACCTTTGGTTTCCAAGGAGACAGAGACATTTGCATCACCGAATTCCAGATCTATAGAGGTTCTATCATACCCTATCTGTACAATGTTCGCTCCTACTTTTGTGAGTATCTCGGTTAATGCCTGTAACGCCCCCGGTTTATCTACAAGTGTAACAAGCAGTTTCATCTTACGTGCAGACTTCATCAATCCTTTTTCGATGATCAGAGAAAGCATTGTCACATCAATGTTTCCTCCACTCAGTACCACAGCCACTTTTGAACCTTTAGGCAAGTCTATCTTTCCATGTAAAAGGGCAGCAACACCTACGGCACCTGCCCCCTCTACCAACACTTTTTGTTTTTCTAACAAAAAAAGTATGGCAGCAGCGATCTCATCTTCACCCACTGTCTCAAACACATCTACATTTTTTAGAATATACTCTAAAGTGATCGGTGACGTATCTCTTACGGCGATACCATCAGCGATCGTCCTTACCGAAGTCGTATCTATAGGTGTCTTTGCATCATAAGACTGTTTCATCGCAGGTGCTCCTGCTGAAGAGATACCGATGATCTTGCACTTAGGATTCAGTGCCTTACTTGCTACAGACATACCTGAGATCAGTCCCCCTCCACCTACGCATATAACCATAGCATCAAGATCTTTCATCTCTTCAATTATCTCAAGTGCAACTGTACCTTGACCTGACATGACTTCATCATCTTCAAAAGGGTGTACAAATGTATAGTTGTTCTCTTCCCCGAATTTGACGGCATAGGCATAGGCTTCATCATAGTTAGAGCCATGAAGTATCACATTGGCACCAAACTCTTTCACGCCCATCACTTTCGTAAGCGGTGTGGATTCTGGCATGACAATGGTTGCTTCGATACCAAAGTGTTTTGCTGAAAAAGCCACACCCTGTGCATGGTTACCCGCAGATGAAGCAACAACGCCACCTCTGTCACCTGCTTCTATCAAAGAAGCAATTTTATTAAATGCTCCTCTGAGTTTAAATGCACCGGTACGTTGAAGATTCTCTTTTTTAAGGTACACTTCATAGCCACTCATTTGGCTTAAAATAGGGGCATACGAAAAGGGTGTACGGTGTACAACATCCGATACTCTTTCATAGGCTTTTTGGATACTTTTTAAGTCTAACATTATCTTTCCTAGCTATTATATTGTCCGAAGTATATCAAAATTAAGGATAAAGCATGGAATGTGAAATGCCGCTGGTCAACTCTAATCGTGAAGAGATGAAAGAAATCTTTGAAAGTGTCAAGACGATCGCGATCCTTGGTCTTTCACCAGATGAAAGCAAGGCAAGTAATATGGTTGCAAGATATCTTAAAAATGCAGGGTATAAAATAGTCCCTGTATATCCCAAAGAAGAGAAGATATTAGGGGAAAAAGTCTACCGTTCACTTGAAGATATCCCTTTTGAAATTGATATGGTGAATATCTTTAGAAAACCCAGTGCATTTGATGCGATTGCAGATGCTTGCATTAGAAGAGGTGACGTTAAAGTATTTTGGGGTCAACTTGGACTAGTGAACAATGCTGCAGCACAAAAAGCTAAAGAGGCAGGAATGAAAGTGGTACAGAATTACTGTAGTAAAATTGAACATCAAGCCTTAATCGCATAACTTGGACCACTATGAAAAAAACACTTTTAATCATACTTACGTTACTTGGTACAGTTGTGCTTCAGGCAGAACTTTTCACAGATCATTTTGAAAATGGTGTGGTCAAATCACAGATTGAATATCTAAAAGGTACAAGAACAGAAACTGCAGAGGGCGTCAAAGATGGACTAGAAAAGGTCTATTATAATACCGGTCAACTGGCATTTGAAGTGAAAAATGTTAAAGGATTAAGAGAGGGACCGCTCAATTGGTATGACAGAGAAGGAAACCATCTTGAAGTGATCCATTATCGAAAAGGTAAACGCCATGGCATCAATCAAATATTTTATGCTGACGGTACACTGCGTATAGAGGTCAATTATATTAATGATCAAAAAGAGGGTTCAGAGAAGTACTACTTCAGTACAGGTAAACTCGCCTCTGAAGTCACGTTTAAAAACGGCAAAAAAGAGGGGTTACAAAAAGAGTATAATGAGGACGGAATACTCGACAACGATGTTATGTATAGACATGGATATAAAGAGGGTGAAAAACGATGGTATGACAAAGATGGGAAAGTGACCAGAATGGAACTTTATAAAATGGACAGGCCTATCAATATCATGAAAAAAGTACAAGCTAAAAAACCCGATACGACCATTGAAGCACTTCATGGTTTAGATTTTAACCCGAACAATAGAAAAGTCAAATAGTACCAGGGAGACAGACTCTGCTATACTGAGATACAAAAGTACCGTTAAGCAGTAAACTGTACCTCTCATACATCCTTTAACCTATAACAATAAACATTCATAGGATCAAATGGATGCATACACATTTTTCCTCTGTAAACTGACGTACTTATTACCCCATTAAAACCTCATATTCTCATAGTTATTCGAAAAAATTATAATAAATATTCTTAGGAAAAATAATAATCATTTATTATATTAGAAGATTTGTATTTTTACGATAATTTAAAGTTTTATTAACAACACACATGCAAAAATAAAAAGTAATCAATTTTTAAAAGGAGACTAAAATGATTTCAAAAATTCTAAAAAGCACAGTAACCTTGTCACTTCTTTCTACTGCTGCTTTTTCTGCCGCTGATTATGACAAAACGCCGCCGTTTTCGATGGATAAATTAGAGGCAGTAAAAATAAAAGGGAAAACTGCCTATCAACCCAAAGCAGACTATAGCATGTTTGTAAACTATGAACTTGGTATGCACTGTGTTGGTTTTGATATGAGCTACTGCTGTGTCATCCCTCCATACAACTCCATACAGTCACAAGCGATCAGAGTAGGAAAAGGGAGCAGCCTTCCTAAGCTTATGACACCCAATGACAATGTCAAACTTTTTGCCTATACCAGAGACAACTCATACTCTGAAGGGAATAAAATGAAGTACTGGATGGTAGCGAAAGATGCCGATGGGGATGGGCACCTTGATAGTCCGGGTGATAATGTTGCCAACTATGTATGGACACACCTCTTTATCTATAAAGATCTTGAAGGTACCATGCCTGCAGGTGTCACAGAAAAAGACAGACTTAGAGTAGGTCGTCAGATCCAGGTCAAAGTGGATCATGGTCCTTCCGGTGCACCTATGACCGGGTATATGACCTATGCCGGTAAAGATGGCGGTAATGTTGTGATGACCGATACCCTCGTGCCTCCAGTAAAAGATGTTAAACTTGTCCTAACTGCTTCACACTTATGGGATGCACTGGGTCTGCCTTTAACAGCATTCAACGATAGTACAAGAAAAGGTTCACTTCGTACGGTCACAGAAAGAGATTTCCAACCCTTCCAGTACTCCACTGTTGAACTTCATACAGATGCAGGACAGCAGATAAAACAGCCTGATGGAAGCGCGGTTTCTTACTTCGGTACAAACCCGGTGGATATTCCTAACTGTTATTCCTGTCACTCACGTACCGGTAAAGCCGCTCAAATGGCCAGAGATGAAGGTCTTAAACAAGGAGATCAAGAGTATGACTACTGGAAATCCTACCCTGATACATCCGAGTATATGGCAAGACTTTCTGAAGGTTCTATCAACATCCTTTCACTCCACGATAAGCATCATGGTACGACATTTCTTTCAGACTATCGTCCGGATGCGCCTGCACAGCGTTTAGGTAAAGTCGGTTTTGTAAATTGTACAGACTGTCACGGGGATAATGTTTCTGGGAACCTACAAGAGCCAAGAGTAACGGCTAGCGGTTACAAAACGGTGAAAGCAAAACCTCTTTCAGAAGCAGTACACGGATTCCACCTTGCCATGGTGCCTATGCCTGATGCAGCTGGTAGATCACAATCATGTCAATCCTGTCACCCAACACACTTCCAAAACCCTAATATGAATGATGACACGAACCCGTTCCGTGTAACAGACAGATATGGTGAAGCAAGATTCTCTAAAGGTGATATCAGAAAGTCTGGTGGTGGATGTTATGTAAGACGTGATGCACACTCCAACCCTAATGCAAAACCTCCATTCTTCCTTAATGCTTATGGGAAATGGCAGCTTGAGAACGTTGCGACCAAAGATGAGCATGGCAAAGATGCTGGTGAACTTCGAGGTCTATACTGTACGAACTGTCACACGAAAGTGGCGCAAGCACTCTATGCTGCAGATGACTTGACCAATGATTCCAAACAAGAGGGGAAAACACTTAGAAACAAATCTCTTAAAGAAATGGTAGCAGGTATCACAGGTGGAGACATGAAGAAATTTGCTTCCTGGGCAGACCCTAAATCAGCTGGTGAGAAGGATGAAGTCCTTAGTTACTACACAGATCACAAGTCTGCAACATTGGTTAAAAATGTAGGTAAAGACGGTAAACTCGATCTCAAGCCTTGGAACCATAAAACAGGTGGAGATGTACCATATTCAGCAGCTTCTGCTGGTAACGACTGGTGGTTGTCCGCTTCTGAACCTCACTGTGCGGATTGTCACTTAGCACCGTTTGTTGAGCAGGATACCGGTGGTAAATACTTCCCGATCGATCAGCCTAACAAATATTCACTCTATAGATACTCTAAAGCACATGGTAACCTTGCATGTCAAACGTGTCATGAGTCGACGCATGGTCTTTATTCTACAAGATATGACGGTGATGAAAGATCCGTAGATGTGACAACACACCAGCAAGCACTTCAGTATAGTCCTGATGGTAAATATACCGGACCAGTGACCTGTACTGCATGTCACACCGTCAATAATAATGGGGTACCTGTTCAACTTGAAGGAACGGAATATGCAAATGACTATTGGGCTTCAGTTACATTGGCTCACTTCATGAGAGAAGGAGACCAAAAACTTTCAGTCAAAGAATTGGTGAAAAAATACCCTTATAAAAAATCTGCACAAATCGTGAAAGAGGGTTGGAAGTAATTTCCATTCTCTTTGAACTTACTATGAAGATAGTAAGTTCCATTGCCCTTCTTCATTGAAGGGTTGCTTCTCTATTCTCTATTTCTATGCATCATACAATTTTCAGAAACAAAATATATCCTCTATCTCTGTTTAAGACTTCACTTCACTCTTTATTACTATTTTTGAGTCCTATCATAATATTGCGGGTATAAATGATAAACCCAAAAAGTTGTCCTAGAAGCAAAACAGGATCTTTTCTGAAAATGGCATAACTTAATATCATGAATGAACCGGTCAGACTTAACATCCAAAAACCAAGTGGGAGATGAGATATTTTCATACGTTCTGAGTAGATCCACTGGTAAACAAATCTAAACGTAAAAAGAATTTGTCCGATGCTTCCCCAGAGTAAAAGAAACAAAGGGATATCCTCATTTTTAAAGAGACGATGCATATCGATCACGTTATTGTTGTAGGCATAAAGAACAATAAATAGAGGGAAAAACCATAAAAAGATTTGTAAAAAATAAGGGATCTTTCTCCAAGATCCTTGAAGCTGCATATTTCTTATATAGATAAAATAGGTGATTGACTGTCCCAACATGATAGCAAAGTCATCACGTAACCACCCATATACAAAGAGTAAAAAAGAGGCCATAAGGCTCAATTCCCAAAAGAGTTCCGGGGTGAGTACTTTTTTCACTTTTTCTGACTGTATCCATTGTACAAGAAGACGTGCCGAAAAAAGAATTTGTGCACTGAATCCTATAACATAGACAAAGAGTCCATACGAGAGCCATCCACTACTCATACACTAGGATTACTTTCTTCAACTTTATAGGTAATATATCTGCTTTTCATCCAGCGGTAGGCAAAGGCATCTTGAAGAGGCTTAATGGAACGATTAAAGATATTAAATTTTGATACCCCTGCCGTTCGTTCAAAATGTTGAACGCTTTTTTGCTGTATCTGACCGCCTTGAAGTTTGATCAAAGCAGGAATAAAACGATGCATCCCGTCAAAAAAAGGTATTTTTTTTGCCACATCAGTTTTCATGACCTTCAGAGGGCATCCGGTATCGATCACGCCATCATCGATCAAGGCACGTCTGATAGAGTTGGCAAAAGAGGACTGTACTTTCTTACTTAACGTATCTTTTCGTTTACCCCTAAATCCAATAACTGCCTCATACTGGTCTATCTCTTCAAGGAGTAGATCAAAATCAAACGGTGTGGTTTGCAGATCTGCATCGATATACCCGACAAGCTCTGTATCACACACATCAATCCCTGCTTTAATAGCCGTACTCAATCCATAGTTTTTATCGAATTTTATATAGCTGAAATCATCTTTTTTACAAATTTCCATTATTTTCTCAAAACTGCCATCCGTAGAGCCGTCATCGACAAATATGACCTTACTTTTGGTGTTACTGTGAGCAAAATATTCTGTAAAAACAGCCTCTATCCTATCTAGATTGTCCACTTCATTGTAGACAGGTACAATGATACTCATTCTATAGTTACTTTTCATATCATACTATTTCCATATGTTTTTTAATGTAGATTCCCAATATTATAACGTACTATAATATAAAAGCTCTCAATGATTTTCCAGGCATATATATTTACTACTTTTATGGAGGATTTTTATGGATCTTCACATAGGATAGAGATAAAATTTCAACCATTGAGAATGATGTTAAAGAGAATAAGGATATACTTTTCGTCACATACACCATCATACGTTTTAGACTCAAGACAGAGTTCATTCTATCTCAAAAAGTTAAAACGATATGTATTTTATCTCTATCTCTACTGAAGGAAAAAAGTACAAGTCATGATAAAACATCTCTCCATTCCCTTTTTCATACTTATCCTGGTGGCAGCTATCGGCATCTATTTTCGTCCTATTTGGATCATCGATGAAACACGTTATCTAAGTGTCGCATGGGAGATGTGGGATAAAAGCTCCTTTTTGGTTCCACTACTCAATGGTGAACCTTACCACCACAAACCTCCATTTATATTTTGGTTGGTGCATTTGAACTGGTCACTTTTTGGTGTGAATGAAACCACTGTACGTTTCATACCTATGTTATTTGGTTTTGGGACACTGGTACTGGCCTATAGACTCTATCTTGCACTCTGGAAAGAAGATCTTCAAGGTGCCCAGAACACCCTTTTGATCTTGGCAGGTACCTTGATATTTACTTTTTACAATTCACTGTTTATGTTTGATATCATATTGACATTTTGGGTATTTCTCGGTGTTTTGGGTATCGTACAGGCTATACAAAAACAGACCCCTCTCTCCTTTGGTTTTATCTCACTTTCATTTGGCTTTGGCATACTGACCAAAGGACCGGTTATTTTAGTCCACTTGCTTCCACTCTTAATACTGGCATCCTATTGGAATGCTCAAAAAATAGATAAACGTGTATATCTTAAATTTTTCTTAGCATTTTTAGGGGGTGTTGTCATTGCACTTTGCTGGGCGATCCCTGCAGGTATCGCAGGTGGTGAAGCCTATCAACATGCTATTTTTTGGGGGCAGACAGCCGATAGGATGGTCAACTCTTTTGCACACCAAAGAGCTATTTGGTGGTATCTTGCTCTATTACCATTACTCCTTTTCCCATGGTCGTTCCATAAGGCATTCTATACTTCATTCAAACAGATCACGATGGATCACGGGTTGAAAATGCTGTTGATCTGGATGTTCTTTGCACTGCTGATATTTTCATTTATCAGCGGCAAACAGGTGCATTATATCTTACCCGAAATCGCTGCATTTTCCCTCTTTGCTTCAAGGGTTCTCACGACTACTGATCCTGACATGAAAGGCTATACAAAGTCTCTAGGGTATACCTACCTTTTCTTTGCTATAGTATTTGCCATTGCACCTTTTGTTGCACCAAAATCCATCACATTTCCTGTGGATCACACTGCTTTTCTGCTGTCGGCATTTTTACTGTTCGTTCTTGGATTCTATCTGTTAAAAAAGCATTTCAATCTGCAACACAATGCCATAAAGGCTATGGCATTAAGTATCATAGTGGCTGTTTTTGCCGTACATTTTTCCATTCACAATTTTTTAGCCGCACAAGATATTTCGGACTTTTCACGAACAATATCATCGTTGCAACAAAAAGGTATACCAGTAGCACAAGATAAAAAATACCATGATCAGTTTCATTTTTTAGGAAGACTCCATGATCCTATCATCGTCTTATCAGGTAAACAAAAGATCTCTAAGTTCATAAAAAAGCATCCAGATGGCATGATCATTACCTACCGTAAGAAAAAGCATATGCATAAGATAGATCAAGATCTTATTACTGAAAAGACAAGCTTCAAAGGCAAATACGCCATCCTCATCAAGGCTGCTCTCTACGACAACCTAGATCGTGCACCTTGAATCACACTGATCTCTTCTTCAAAAATACACCACTCTCCACATGCTCCGTATGTGGGAACTGATCAAACATCGCTGCTTCAATCACATCATGTGTTTTGGTCAGTGTTGCAAGATCTCTTGCAAGTGTTTCAGGGTTACATGAGATATAGATAATATTTTCTATATTTGAAATAAGCGCTATGGTCCCCTCATCCAATCCTGCTCTTGGCGGATCTACCAAAACCGTACTGAAGTTATAACTTTTCAGATCTATCCCTTTCAGTCTGGAAAACTCTCTTACCCCATTCAAAGCTTCTGTCATCTCTTCTGATGCTAGTCTTGCAAAAGTGATATTGTCAATAGCGTTGAGCGCACAATTCTCCAGTGCTGCATGAATGGATCGTTTACTGATCTCTGTGGCCAATACTCTATCAAAGTAATGAGAGAGAGGCAGTGTGAAGTTCCCCAGACCGCAGTAACTCTCTAAGAAATCCCCATACCCTACCGTTTTGGCTTGCTTAATGGCCCACGCAATCATTTTGACATTCACAGCAGGGTTTGGCTGGGTAAAACCGCTTTCATACTGTACATAAGTGAATGTTTGACCCTCTATATCCAACGTTTCTGTAACGAATTCATTCGAAAGGATCACTTTTTGTTTACGGCTACGCCCCATGATCTTACAGTTGAGTTCTGCTTCAAGTTTCTTGGCCTCAGCACTCCACACATCATCAAGTCTTCTGTGATACAACATCGTGATAAGACATTCATCGGTAGTCGTTGCCAAAAATTCCACGGCAAAAAGACGCTGCTTCAACACATCTGTCGATGCATTGATCTTTTCAAGCAGCTTCCACATACGTTTTTCTATAGCTTCGATGACTTTGGGACACTCTTCTACAGTGATCGCAGCATTTTTCTCGATGTTCCCCATGGCATAATCACATCTCTCACTCTCATGCCAGATACGGAACTCTGCTCGGGCCCTATAATGGTCGGAAGGCGAATTAAAAACCTCTAAGTCACCCTGATAAAAAGGCTCCAAAAGCCCGGAAACCCACTGCTGTTTCTGCTTTAATTGTTCCTCATAGCCTATCTCATAGAGTCCGCAGGAACCACAACTTCCAAAATGTTTACAATTCAAACTTCATACCTTTAATTTGCATTGGATATAATCACAATAATATTATAATTTCGTAATTTTACCCAAAAGGTCCAAAATGTCTATAAGTGTTGTCATACTCGCAGCAGGTCAAGGTACAAGAATGAAGTCCACGACCCCCAAAGTACTTCATGAAATCTCCGGAAAACCTATGCTCTTCCATGCCATTGATGCCGCACAGAAGATCTCTGATGATATCACTGTGGTACTCTACCATCAGGCGGAACGGATCCAAGAAACCATAGAGGCATACTACAGCGGTATACATTTTCACATGCAGGATTCCGTACAGTTTCCAGGTACGGGTGGGGCTATGAAAGGTGTCACGGTCAAACACTCTAAAGCATTGATACTCAATGGTGATATGCCGCTCGTCACGATGTCTGCACTGGAGTCACTGATGCAGGGAGATGCTGACATCAATATGTCTGTGATCAAACTGGACAATCCTACGGGCTATGGACGTGTCGTCATCAACCAAGGTAATGTCGTGGAGATCGTAGAAGAAAAGGACTGCATTCCTGCACAAAAAGAGATACAGACTGTCAACGCAGGTGTCTACTGCGTCAAAAAAGAATTACTGGAACGCTACATCCCGCATCTCAATAACGATAATGCCCAAAAAGAGTACTACCTAACAGATATCATCAAGATGGCAGTAGATGAGGGGAAGATCGTCCACCCTGTCATGGTGGATGAAGAGGAGTTCAAAGGGGTGAATTCCAAGCTCGATCTGGCACATGCAGAAGAGATCATGCAAAGACGTATCAAAACAGAGTGGATGAAAGCCGGTGTCTCTATGCGTTTGCCTGAGACCATTTACATTGATTCACGTGCCACTTTTGAAGGTGAGTGTATCTTGGAAAATGGTGTCAGCATCCAGGGTGCTGCGTATATTATTGCTTCACATATTAAAACGCACTCTGTCATAGAAGATGCACATATAGAGAATTCCGATGTCGGTCCTATGGGAAGGGTAAGGCCGCATTCAACACTCATTGATACACATATCGGTAACTTTGTTGAAGTAAAAAAATCCACACTGACAGGAGTCAAAGCCGGACACCTCTCCTACATGGGAGATGCAACTATAGATGCAGGTACGAACATCGGTGCAGGTGTCATTACCTGTAATTACGATGGAAAGAACAAATACCCAACCAAGATCGGTAAAAATGTCTTTGTGGGTTCTGATACACAACTTGTCGCACCGGTGACCATAGAAGATGATGTGATGATAGCAGCAGGAAGTACCATCAACAAAAACGTTGCACAAGGTGAGCTTGCCATCTCTAGAGCACCGCTAAGAACGGTGAAAAATTTCTTTTATAAATTTTTCGGAGACAAATAATATGCAAATTGATCTAACGGGTAAATCAATACTCTTAGGCGTTACTGGCAGTATCTCTGCCTATAAGGCCTGTGAGATCGCCCGCCTATTTGTCAAAGCAGGTGCAGAGGTACATGTAGTCATGAGCCCCTCTGCCGAGCGTTTTGTCTCTGCACTCACATTTGAGGCCCTGACACGTAATCCTGTGTTAACAGAGAAGAGTGAATCTTGGGCCAGTGAGCTCAATCATATAGAGTTGGGTAAAAAGTGTGATGTGTTTGTTATCGCCCCAGCCACAGCTAATACCATTAACAAAATTGCACAGGGTATCGCGGATAATATTTTAACGCAAACGGCATTGGCATTTAAAGATAAGATTCTCATCGCTCCTGCAGCCAATACACAGATGCTAGCAAAAACTGCTACCTGTAATGCCCTTGCCTTTTTACAGGAGAATAATTATACGATGATCAATCCCCAGGATAAACTCCTTGCCTGTGGAGATGTGGGATCTGGTGCACTGGCAGAACCGACTGAGGTATTTTTTGAAGTCGCCAAAGCACTATATCGTGATCCATTTTGGGAAAACAGATCTATCATCGTGACAGGTGGAGGTACGCGAGAAAAGCTGGATGAAGTACGCTATATATCAAACTTCTCATCAGGGAAAATGGCCAAAGCACTCTCTGTCGCACTCTATTTGAGAGGTGCGGATGTTTCGTATATCTCTACGATGGGATTCGATGACCTGCCCTCTGCCATTACAACCATAGAAGCTAACGATGCACAAGATATTTTAGAGTCCACGCAGCACGCTATTCAAAAAGTCACAGCAGAAAGCAGCCACAAGATGAAAATACCTTATCTTTTTATGGTAGCAGCGATTGCAGACTTTACACCTAAAGCGCCGCAAAGTGGTAAACTAAAAAAATCCATGCTTGGCGATACGTGGAATATTGAACTCAAGCAGACTACTGATGTACTGGCTTCGATCGACAAAAATGCTATCAAAACGGTGGGATTTAAAGCTGAAATGGATACACAGGAAGGATTAAACAATGCCATAGCCCTTTTAGAAAAAAAAGGTGTGGATGCAGTGTGCTACAACCTTTTAAAAGATGCCAAAAGCTTTGGTGGTAATGAAAATGAAATCACCTTTATTACCAAGGAAACACAAGTTTCTCTAGGTCGTGCAGATAAACTCACGCTCTCTACTAAGATACTAGATGAATCCAAAAAACTTATCAATGAAGAAGAGACTAATGTCTGAAAATACAATAAAACATCTTGCTATCATTATGGATGGTAATGGAAGATGGGCAAAAGAGCGTGGTCTGAAACGTACCAAAGGACATGAAGCAGGGGCAGAGATCATTCGTGATATTACGATGTACTGCGCGAAACACCCAAGTATAGAGACCGCTACATTTTACGCTTTTAGTACCGAAAACTGGAAACGTCCTAAACTTGAGGTGGAATACCTCATGAAACTGCTTAACCGATATCTCCAAAAAGAACTGGAAACTTATCAATCACATAATATCCGTTTTCAAGCTATTGGCAATATTGAAGCCTTTAGCAAGTCTTTACAGGATCGTATTAAAACAACGGAAGAACTCACCAAAAACAATACCAGTCTTACACAGGTGCTTGCATTAAATTACGGTGGTCGTGCAGAAATAACCTCTGCGGTCAATAGCCTTATTGCAGAAGGTAAGACAAGTGTAACAGAAGAGGATATCTCTGGAGCATTGCAGACACCGTACAGCGATATAGATCTGCTGATCCGTACCAGTGGGGAAGAACGTATTTCCAACTTCCTGTTGTGGCAGATCTCTTATAGTGAACTCTATTTCACCCCTACACTCTGGCCTGATTTTTCAAGTAAAGAGTTGCAGAAAATTATAGAAAATTTTGAACAACGTAATAGACGTTTTGGAGGTATTAAATGATAGAAACAGTGACAGGCATCCTGGTTTTTATATTTGGCATTATGATAGGATCTTTTTTGAATGTAGTCATCTACCGTATACCAAAAGGTGAAAGTATTGTTTTCCCCGCATCCAAATGCCAAAGCTGCCAAACCCCGCTTAAGTGGTATCATAATATCCCTCTCTTTTCATGGATAGTCCTGTGTGGTAAATGCGGTTTTTGTAAAGAGAAGATATCTGCACAGTACCCGATCGTTGAATTCCTGACAGGTATTATTTTTATAGCACTCTATTTCAAACTAGGATTGGTCTGGTACCTGCCTTTTATTGCTGCTTCATTTGCCGCACTGCTTGCGCTTGTGATGATAGATTTCAAATATATGGCAGTCCCGGACAATGTAAACTTTGCAGCACTCATTTTTGCCCTTGTACAACCTGAATTTCTGATGGCACTTCTCTATGCAAGCATTGCTGCGGGTGGACTTTACCTGATAGGCCTGTTCTCATCACTGATCGCAAGAAAGCAAGCGATGGGTGGTGCAGATGTCATTGTTGCTGGAACCATGGGTGCACTGCTTGGATTCCCAAACTTTTTTGTTGCACTCTTCCTCTCTGCCCTGTTAGCCATGATCCCTGCACTGATATGGAGAGATAAAGGCGTACCTTTCGTACCTTTCTTAGCTTTAGCTACCTTTATTGTATATCTCTATGATGTACAAGCCACACAACTCTTGGAAACAATCATTTATGGTTAATGTCAAAGGCTATATATCATCAAACTTTACCAAGTCATTTTTGATGATATTCCTGCCATTTTTCATTATTATATCTCTCGTATTTTTTGTCAAAATATCAGCACTGACCTCCAAAATACAGATCAGTTTTGCAGAATTGATCCTCCTTTACAGTTATTCTATACCAGAAATTATTTTTTATACGATACCCCTCTCTTTTGTCGCCGCCTTGGCAAATGTACTGATCAATCTCTCTCAGGGCAATGAACTTATTGCCCTCTATGCACTCGGACTGAAAGCAAAAAAGATACTCAGCAGTCTGCTGCTGCTCGGTCTTCTTTTTTCACTCCTATTGGCCAGTATCTCTTTTCTAGCTATGCCATTGAGTAAACAATTCTATAAAGCCTTCAAAGAAGAGAAAAAAAATGAAGCAAAACTGAACATCATTCCTGGTGAACTGGGTCAAAAATTTGGAGACTATTATATGTATGTCAAAGAGAAAACAGGGGATACTTTTCATGATATTGTCATCTATAACCATACAAATAAAGCAGATGAACAGTTCTTTTCATCTCAAACAGGTCACATCAATAACAATGAAAATCTGACTTCTCTACTTCTGCATAAGGGATATGGATATACCTATGCAAAAACAAAATTACAACAGGCAGAATATGAAACCATGGAAGTTTTTGACAGGTCTAAAAGCCAAGGATTTCAATTTCAAAGTATCCTCTCCTATTGGAGTGAAGGGAAAGAAAGCAGAGAGAAGGTAATGCATAGAATCCTATTTTATGTTTTCACAAGCCTTATTCCTTTGCTTTCAGTCTATCTTGTTGCTTCTTTTACCATGATCAATCCTCGTTATCAACAAAACCGTTCATTTCTTATCATCTTTGTCACGACACTGTTCTTCTATGTCATCGCGTCGTCTTTAGAAAAATGGGGAAATCCTCTTATCTTGGTCCTTACTATCAGTGCTGTTACCATACTAGGTCAATGGCTCTTTAAAAAACGTGTAGCCAAGTACTTCTAAGGGGCTTTCTATGCGTGTAAAAGCTGTGATCAGTTATGATGGAAGTCCCTATCAGGGCTTTCAAAAACAAAAATCTACCAAAATGACCATTACTGCTGCTATAGAGAAGGCACTTGCCTCTTTACAGATAGATTCACCTATCGTTGGAAGTGGAAGAACAGATTCCGGCGTACATGCTACCGGTCAGGTCATACACTTTGACCTACCGGATTTCTGGAGCGACCTGGAGAAACTCAAACATAATTTAAACCGAAAATTGACGGATATCTCTTTCAAACATATCTCGGTTGCAGCCAATGATTTTCATGCACGTTTCAGTGCGAAAAAAAGAGTCTACCGTTATGTATTTAAAACACACAAACCTTCTGTTTTTGAACATAAATATATTTCATATTATGAAGCATTCGATCCTGCTCTATTGATCAATGCACTCAAAATATTTGAGGGCGAACATGATTTTAATTTCTTTCATAAGACAGGTACGATTACACATACTACTATCCGGAAGATCTATCGTACCGATTATGTCGAACGTAACGGATATCACTTTATCTATTTTCAAGCCAATGGCTTTTTACGCTCTCAGGTACGTATGATGGTGGATGCGGCGATGCGTTGTGCCAGGGGGGATATGAGTATCACACAACTTCAAGAACAACTCACATGCCAAAAAAAACATACCACCAAACTTGCTCCTCCGGAAGGACTTTATCTTTCAAGAATTGTCTATGGATGACCCTTTTCTTTTTCTATCTACAATTTTTTGTTAGAATGTCATAACAATACAGCAAGGATATACCTTTTGAAGAAACTCTTTATTTTTACCGCCATATTATGCTTTTCTCATGCGAATAACGAAATGGAAGCACTCTACCTGCAAAATGGATGCAATGGATGTCATGGAATGTATGGAGAAGGTATGGGTGCATCCCCCAGACTGCAAGGGGTAAGGGAAGAGGTATTATTGAGAAGACTTAAAGATCTACAAAAGGGAAAGACCCGTTCTGCTTTTGGTACGATCATGGTATCATTTGCCAAAGCACTTGATCAAAATCAAACCATAGAGATGGCAAAGTATCTATCAAATCTGGAAACAAAAGTGGATGATGAGCGTTATGAAATAGAGTATACACCCGCCGGAGATGGCGGATCATAAGATAAAAGATGGCTACTTAATGTGTAGCAATTTCCGGTTGTACCATCTCTTCTGGCATGCCTTCTACTTGTAGTGTTTCCACTTCTTTTTTCACTTCAGTTTCAACAGGCGTAGTCTCTACAGCTGTTTCTGCTTCAGTCTGAGTAGTGTTTGTTTCTATGTTCTCTTCTTTCTCTGTTTCTACTGAAGCTTTCATCTCTTCGAGTTCTTCTATCGTTTCATCAAGTTCTTCTTGCACATCAAAGAGTTCATCATCGAGTACTTTAACTTGTGCAACATTTAGCCCATGTTTGTACACAAGTTCTCCACCCTCTTCACCTTGTTCAAAAATACCTGCAACAAATACGATAAGAATGAAGATATATATGACTCTTATAATACTTTTATCTGTAAGCATGGAGATTAATTTGAAAAGTAAAAGAACCCCTGAGGCCAACATCAGGTAGGTCCCTAAATTTTTGTGCGCAGCAAGAGCTTCTTTAGCCGCATCATTCAATGTAGGGTAAGCTTCGCTTCCATCCACCAGTCCTGTAAAATATGCGCCAATCGCTGCGAACACAGTGAAAAGAATCAAAAAGAAAGACATACCGCTGATTGCTTTCTTTCTCAACACTAAATTGACAAGCTCCAACAAGAGGATCACAACTGGTAGAGCGATCACGAAATGGTCTACGACAGGGTGCCATAAAACAGGGATATCAAACGGAAATTCTACTTTTGGTAATGAGATAGCTGGTAATTGCATACTATTCTCCTTTTCTAATATATTTTTGAGAGGTTAAAAGCTCTCTGATGGTACGCACTAAAGCTTTGGTATATACTCAAGATTATAGTGATTGATTATAACACAAATGCATTAAAAGGGCTTAACTACTACCATAATCACAATAAATATCATAAGCAGGGTCGGTATTTCATTATAGATCCTGAAGTATTTGCTGCTTTTATAGTGTGGATCATCGATCAGTGTTCTTCGAATACTCTCTAAAGAGAAGTGATAGGCTATAAGAAACGCAAGAAGCAGCAATTTGGCATGCATCCATCCGCCACTTGAGAAAATGCCTGAATTCAGATAAAGCATAAACGCACCGGAGATGATCGTTGCCCACATAGCCGGCACACCTATATATTTAAAGAGTTTATACTCTTGTATCTCCACAATATCTGTAAATGCTTTCGTATCAGCATTTTCACGATGATAGATAAACAATCTCGGCAGATAAAACAACATCGCCATCCAAGAGACAAAGCTCATCACGTGAAATGCCAAGATCCAACTATAATATGCCATATTTACTCCCATACCTCAAAATCTTTTTTAGTGTATATCACTACTTGTAGCTTCTTATAATAACCAAGATGTGCATAGTGTATCTTTAGACGACTACCATTTTCAGGGGCAAGTTTCTTCTTTTTAAAATAGACTGGAACCTTTTTCTCGTTGACATACAAAAAATTATTTTTATACATACCTGAGATCCCTTTAAGCACTTCGTTCTGTTGTATCTTTTTTGGCATAAATGTATCACTACTCAGCATATATTGTTCATTATCTACAGCACCATTGTCTTTGACTCTATAGGCATGGGTGATCTCTTTTAATCCGTGATATGTTTTGATACCCTCTACAAGAAGATCATACCTATGCCCCTCTTCCAATCTGTCTGCACAACCGTATAAGTAAATACCTCGTCCATGTATACTCTGTTTCACTACGGCACTACGACCTCTTTTTAATACCACTACGACATTTTCAAGTTTGATCTTCCCTTCCAATGCTTCTATAGTATAGAGATCCTCAATACACTTTATCTCTACTTTTTGTACATTTCTTTTTTTCTTTTCAGCGATATAAGGCGCTGTATCAAAATAGGCATACACAGGTAAATGGTCAGAATATCCTTTTGCCCTGTGTTTACCATTTTTATACTCCCACTTGTTGATGTACCCTTTCTTTGTAAAAAGATACGATCTCTTAAAGACTTTAAAAGAGTTGTTGACATAATCTACACCCTTCTTGTCAAACATCTGTTTGGGAAGTACGATCTGATCCAAACTGGATTTTTTTCCATAAAACTTATGGCTCCAACGCTGATCAACCGGTAACTCCTTCCACAATGTATAATGCACCCCTTTATCTGCTTTTACCATTTCGTCTTCTTCGACGAGATAGTCACCTACTTTGGTTTTCAGCACATCATTGAATGCTGTTTTACCATGCGTGTCGTTGATCTTATTCTCTAAAGTTAGATGAGCATTATGATCACTGTTAAAATCTCCCAATATGATATACTCTTTTGTCTCTGGCATCTTTGCGATACGAGACTGCAAAGCCTTCGCATACTTGATACGTTTACTCTCATACCCTTGATAGGCCTTGGATTTCCAATGGTTCACAAACAATGTTAAGGGTTTCCCTTTTATATCTACCTCCACTTCCAATATATTTCTCACACCTGCAGCCACACTCACCTCAATGTCACTTTGTCTTTTTATAGGATAACGAGATAAAAGAGCCACCTGAATAGATGCATTCTTTTTATGAGTGATTGCCGAATATCTATAGGGGCATCCTACTCTCTTTAACCGGGTCATCAGCTGTTGAAGTATATGAGCATTCTCTACTTCCTGAAGCCCCAGTATATCTGCATCAAGATCACAGATGACCTCAGCAGTATGGTTCAGTTTGATGTCCACCATACGTTGTGTCCAATTGTGTTTTACCGTGTAGTCATCATACTCCGTACCGACATACTCTGCATCAAAAAGGTTTTCCACATTATAAGTGGCTACTTTAAAAGGTTTGGAAAAAATTAATAGTGGCAGTAAAAATAAAAGCAAGTATCGCACATAAACCCCATAGTTTTAATAACATTCTATCGAAGTATAAAAAAGAATACGATAAGTATGACATATTGTCATACAAAGAGTAAATACATGAGATTCAAAACCTTATAAAGTTATATATTTTATAAGGTTTTAGAACAAGCTATTTCTATATACTCTTAATACTGAAATATCATAATAGCAGGACAAAGTCTTCGGCTAATAAATAGTTATATGAAAATGCTCAAATTAGGAGAATTATGAATAAAAAGTCAATATTAATATGGTTGATAATTATTTTTTTACCTACTATATTTTTCGTATTAAAACTTCTATTAGGCATACCCGGTCAATTAGCTTATGTAGGTTATTACTTTCCCTTGCGGGAACTAGGTGAACCATTTTTTATACATGTCAAAAATGTGGACTGGTATCTTCCTACACTATATGGACAATTAATTACAGCAGTAATTTACTCAGTTTTATACTGGATGATTTTTTTAATTATCAAAATAATAAAAATCGATATTTTTTGGAAAAAAATTGTTTTAAAAAATCCAATAGCTATTAAAGTAATAGAAAAAACAATACTACTTTCATTACTACTATTCATACCAATTGTTCAACTCTATCCAACATTAATTGCTTTCCCTCTCTTTTTATTTCCAGAAATTAATAAATCAATGGCATGGGTATTCATATATTTTTATCCAAAAAGTTTTTTAACTATACTAATATTCGTAATTTATTATTTTCTAGTTTTTTATATTTATGAACTTTTTAAAAAATGGTATAAGAGTTTGTAAGGGTAATATATTACAAAGTTTTAGCAAACTTTGGAAGTTGTCAGTTCAGACTTGTTAAGTTGTATATAACTTTTTTAAAACATATAATGAATACGCGGAACGCAATCTGTTACGCAAGCAGAAAATTATCGCTCACGACAAACGTTTTATCTCATAAGAATCAAAACCTTATAATCTAACATATTTTATAAGGTTATTCACTGTAGTAACGTTTGTAGACTATAAATCTTTACTCTTCAATAGAAAACCTTATAAAATGTTCTATATAGAAGGTTTTATAAGGTATGAGAGAAATTAGAGAAATATCTATCTAAACGGTTTAACGGAACATTTTGCTCAGCATCTCCATAGCCCCATTAGATCCACCTGTATTGGCAAGCATTTCATCCATAATCGTACCTTCTCCTCTTGTTGCCAGATCTACAACCTGGGGTATGACATTGGCTAAAGCACGTGCTGCACTCTCTTTGGATAGACAAAGATCAGAAGCAAAGGTAGCCACATTTTCAGCACCCAGCAGTGTCGTGATCTGCTCCATGGAGATAGCTTTGTTCTCGCCGTTTCCTAACCATGATCCCACGATCTCACCCAGACCATTTTGAGACAACCCGCCTACAAATTTCACAAGATCAAGTCCTCCTGCTCCATTTCCTACAAGGGTATTGAGCGCATTAACGATATGATTCTCATCAAGTCCAGCGGTTGTATCATCACCATTTTTTTGTATCATAGAAGCTGCCGTTTTCAATAAATCTGCTAATTCCATATCTTTTCCTTTTCTCTTTCTATACCCAGTATATTACAACAGAACAATTGCATCATCCAGCAATTCTATCTTTTTAGCTTCGATAAGTTCTGTCAGCGTACGTTTAAAATTCTTCTTACTCATGCCGAAAACTTTTTTGATCTCTTCGGCATCACTTTTATAGGTAAAAGGCAAAGTGCCGTCCGCTTCTTTCAATAATTGCAAGATAGTGCCTTCAGCTTCACTTATCTTTGCTTGTTTTCCAATGGGCTGTAACGAAAGATCCAATTTATAGTCTTTTCTTACTTTTTTGATATAGACTTGTTTACGGTCACCTACACGTATCACTTCAAAGATCTCATTATCAAAAAGCATCCCCTCATACTGGTTGTCCGCTACAACTTTAAAACCTAGTGGTGTCTTAGCCAGAACAATGGCATCCAATTTTTTATTTTGATGCAGGCCACTCATGTCTCTGTTGAAATATTTACCTATTTTCTGCGTACCATAAAGACGGCCCGTTTGTTCATCCAGACAGACACGTAAAAGATACTTTTTGCCGATATTAAAATACTCTTTTTGTTGGGAAAGAGGCACAAAGAGGTCTTTAGGGAGTCCCCAGTTTACAAATGCACCATAAGACTTATAGTCCACCACCGTAAAATAGCCATACTCACCCAATTTGGCATAAGGCATTTTAGTAGTCGCTACAGGGCGGTCTTCACTGTCTGTATAGATGAATACATCTATCAGTGCGCCAATAGGCATCTCATCTTCCATGACGTATACATTCGGAAGCAGTACTTCACTGTCATCTTTTGCTTCTAAAAATAATCCGTAATCCGTATCTCTAGCAACTTCGAGGGTATTGATTTTTCCGATCTCTATATGTAAGTTTTTTGATTTTTCATTCATTTGTGTTATTCCGTTTCTTTGTATTGTGATATACTCACAATGTGATAGTGACATTATAGCTGAATAATGTACTAACCTGTACTATAATTGGCTGCAGAAAGATAACTATCCTTCTACATATAAACCCCATTAGTATTTGTAATCAAACATCACCCAGTATTTATTCGTATCTACATAACTCGTTGCAGCATCACCTTTCGCATACATTGCACCTTTGAACATCATAGGGACCCTATAAGATTCAATAGAAAAAAGAAGAAAAATGCTTTATATAGCAAAAAGCATGAAAGCTTATTGCGTGATACGCTCCAAATGTGTGGCGAAATCTTCAGGAGGGATAAATCCTGTCAAACTTTTTTCAGGCAAGTAATTATTTGCTTTATCAAAAAAGATGATGTTTGGAGTACCGAAGAGTTCAAACTTCTTCAGTAATGCTTTGTCTGCATCCGTATTGTCTGTAAGATCTATCTTGATAAACGTGAAGTTTTTAAGATGCTCTTGTACACGTGGATCGGGAAATGTGATCTCTTCGAGTTCTGTACATGCAGTACAAGACTTTTTCCCAAAGTCCACCACTACAGGCTTCTCTGATTCACGTACCTCTTTCATAAGTCGCTCAACACTATAGCCTCTGTGACTCTCTTTGTCTGCACTCATAGATGCAGTAGGTGTTACACTGGTTTGCACCTGTGTAAATTTTTCAAAAGGTCTGATCATTGAACTTGCACCACTGATACCGCCGATGAAGAGTGATACCCCGTAGAGTAAAAATACCATAGCCAATAGCTGAAACAGTTTCTTTGCGCCATGTGTTGCACTGCTAGGATTAAATACTCCCATATAGAGTGCTGAACCTATCAACAACAATGCCCACAATATCATCGTAAGACTGTCCGGAAGTATACGTGAAAGCATAAAGATACCAAGACCCAGCATCATCACACCAAATGTTTGAGAAACCGCTGTCATCCATCCACCAGGTTTTGGCATAAATTTACCTGCTCCCAGTCCGACAATAAGTAGTGGCATACCCATACCTATACTCATGATAAAGAGTGCTGCCCCTCCCAGAAGTGCATCACCCGTATGGGAAATGAACAGTACAGCCCCGCCAAGCGGTGGTGCAACACACGGCCCGACGATCAATGCAGAGAGCAATCCCATAACAGCCGTACCCAAGATACCCTTACCTTGGGCATTGTCACTTACACTGCTTAATTTCGACTGCCATGAAGCTGGAAGCCCTATCTCATAATATCCAAATAGGGAGAATGCCAAAGCCACGAACATCGCTGCAAAAAGCGTCAAGACCCAAGGTGTCTGCATCGCGGTCTGGATATCTGCACCGACTAGTCCCGCTATGATCCCTACCGCTGTATAGGTCAGCGCCATAGAAACGACATAGACCAAAGAGGTGAAAAATGCCTGGGCTACGCTTGGTTTTTCATTTCCTCCCTGCTGCGAAACGATAATCGAAGACAAGATGGGTATCATAGGGAAAATACATGGTGTCAACGATAGCAATAAACCAAAAATAAAGAAAAGAAGCAAGATGAATATAGAGCTTTCATTCACCAATATATCTGCTATTTTCGCTGTATTACCCTCATTTACGAGTTTTGATATCTTATCAAACAGACCGAGTTCTGCTCCTTTGAAATCAAAAGTTTTTTTAATCGGCTGATAACAGATGCCTGCATCTGAACACCCTTGAAACTCGATCTCAAGTGTGTAATCACCTTTAACTTTGGACGCGATCTCTTTGACAGGAATAAGGACAAGTACCTCTTTTTCGTACACCATATCACCATCAAAATCATGTGCTTGTGGTTTTGTAACGGTCAATGCAATAGAGGAAGGAGAAATGATTCTATATATTAGTGAATTTTCATACACATGAATTTTATCTGCCATGTTGATCTTGGTTTCTATCACTTCATCTTTGAGTACTGCACTTACTTGGAATGCTTCATCCGGCGATAAAAACTTCTGTTTTTTCAGTACACTCTCAAACCCTGCAGATGCAAATGTACTGAAAAGGAAACTCAATAAGAGTAACTTTTTTACTAAATCATTCATTATTTTCTCTTTTATATTAAACTTTTATAGTATTCTATTGTACTATTCGTGTATACGCTGTGTAATATTACCAATAATTGGTTAACAATAAAGGTTAAAAATGGCAAATCGTCTTAAAAATGAGCACTCCCCTTACTTACAGCAACATGCTGATAATCCTGTAGACTGGTACCCTTGGGGAGAAGAAGCCTTTGAAAAAGCACGAAAAGAAAACAAGGCGATCTTTCTTTCCATAGGGTACAGTTCTTGTCACTGGTGCCATGTGATGGAAGATGAATCTTTTAAAGATGAAGCGACTGCGAAGATACTGAATAAACACTTTGTTGCAGTCAAAGTAGACAGGGAAGAGCGTCCGGATATAGACAAACATTTTCAGGAAGTTTACCAGCTGATGAACCAGCGTCCGGGGGGCTGGCCTACGTCCATCTTTCTCACACAAGAACGAAAGCCTTTTTACTCTGCTACATATATACCTGATGAGCCACGTTATGGGATGATGAGCTTTTCAAGCCTACTCGAAGTCATCGCTGACAAATACAGCAAAGAAAAAGCTCTGCTTACCGAAAAAGCCGATGAGATACTCCGTTTTCTCAATCCTAAAGAAGATAGAATACAGGCTACAAAATTGGACCTCAGCATCATAGGAAGGGTTTCAGACCAGGCCAAACAACTCTTTGATAATACAAACGGCGGCTTTAACAAAGCGCCTAAATTCCCTCAAGCCTCGATGCTTGATCTACTCTTAGACCTCTACCGTATCACAGGAGATAAAGAGACACGTGACATGGCACTACACTCACTCACCTGTATGGCAAAAGGTGGATTGAGAGATCTTGTGGAGGGTGGTTTTTGCCGTTACTCTACCGATAATGAATGGCTCGTACCTCATTTTGAAAAGATGACATATGACAATGCCCTGCTGGCAGAAGTCTACCTCAAAGCCTATCATGTAAGTGGAAAGGATTTTTACAGATCTGTTGCTTTTGAAACGATAGATTTTATGATAGAAGAAATGAGTGAGGATGGTCTTTTCTACTCTGCCTCTGATGCCGATACGGAAGGAGAAGAAGGCAAATACTTTGTCTATACCTATGAAAAAGCGTTAAAGTCTTTTGATAAAGCAGGTATCCCTAAGGAGGAGCACACTGCTCTTGCCGAGGCACTGCATATCACAAAAGAAGGAAACTTTGAAGGTAAAAACATTGTACGTATAGAGGATCCCACACATAACGATATCCCTTACTATGATGAAGCGATACAGGCACTTAGAAAACGTAGAGAAAAGCGTACTCACCCTTTCATAGATAAAAAAGTCCTTGTTTCATGGAATGCTATGATGATCAAAACGCTCTTCAAAGCCTCTCGTGCAGATAATGCTTATCTAAAACCAGCGCTCAGATCCCTGGATGCATTACTGAAAAGTATGTACATCAATTCTGAACTCTTTCACTCTACGCTGATGGGTAAAAAACCAAAGATCAAAGCATTTTTGGAAGATTATGCCTATCTTGCAGAAACGCTTATTGAAGCCTATGAAAGTACACTTGATGAAACCTATCTTATGACGGCAACCAAACTGACGAACAGTGCCATTGAAAAATACTTTGTCCAGGGAAAATGGAAGTTCTCACGCGGAGAGTTTGAAACCAATGCGGACATCTATGACAGCTCCTATCCCTCTTCCGTTGCTACCATGCTCTCCGTGCTTTACAGCATCTCTTCTTTGGTGGATGTCGTCTATAAAAAGTTTGTCTTTAAAACACTCGAGATCTACTCTTATGATATTATGCGCCAACCCATCTCTACTCCACGTATGAGCCGCATGGTGGTCCGTTATCTCAAAGATGATGTCATTATCAAAGCCAAAGAGGATGTCCTGAAAACACATATAAAAGAGCTAGATATCCTCCCTCATCCTTTCTCGCTATTGAAAAATGACACCAATGACGGTTTTATGCTGTGTAATTCCAACAGCTGTTTTGGACATGAAAAAGATTTTAAAGGCATCATAGAAATTTTAGAGAAACGTTAATGCGACGTCTCTTTGTTCTTTTATTTCCTCTGTTTGTACTTGCACAAGAGGAACTGCAAACACGTACACAAGTACTTATGGGTACTTTTGTAAGCATTTCATTACCACCAAAATACAATCAGGAGATCACCCAATCATTTGAACTACTCAAACGTATCGAAAATTCCCTCTCTACCTATGATGAGACTGCTGTACTGGCAAACTTGAATAAGGACCATCATGTAAAGTATGATCCTTATCTGGCTGAAGCCCTTACACTATCAAGAGATTATTATGAACAAACTAATGGTTATTTTGATATTACAATTGGATCGATCTCCAAAAAACTCTATCATTTTGGTGAAGAAAAAACCTATTCCCCCTCTAGACAAGCATTGCAAAGTGCCCATCTGGATATCCACGGTATCCAGATAGATAACAAGCAGATCATCACAGATAAAAACATCACCATAGACTTGGGTGGTATGGGGAAAGGCTATGGTGCAGATAAGGTTTCCGAATACCTTAACGATAAAAATATTACAAAAGGGACCATCGCTCTGAGCGGAGATATCAGATGTTTGGATCGTTGTGAGGTTTATCTTCAGTCACCCTACTCTGAACAGACATTTGCCAAAATCCAAAGTAAAAACCCTCAGCTCTCCATTTCTACAAGCGGGACCTACAGGAGATTTGCCACCACACAATCAGAACATCACCTCATCAATCCAAAAACAGCTTCACAGGGCCGTGAATTTGTGTCCGTATCACTTTTTACCACTGCAAACAATGCAAAGATCGATGCCTATGCCACAGCACTTTCTGTCATGTCCAGAACAGAAGCATTGGCATTTTTAAAAAAAATAAAGAGATTGGTTTTGTAGTGGTAGATAAAGAAGGAAAGATACTTTATGGAAATTTAACCAATCTCCTTGACATAGAGTGGTTAGATTATAAGGAAAACCCGACCAGTCCAAGTATAAGTAAAAATAACAGTACAAAACCTGAAAGTGCTACGAGTTTGATCCATCCCGATACCACAAGTCCAAAGGCAATGGCAAAATAAGAAAAGATATCAAACAATGCAAAAACAAAGAGAAACATTGCCACGATAAAAGACAATTTTTGTGAAAATTTGGTACTGAACAACATAAAATGTGCTGTGACAAAGATCAGTGTTCCTATAGCAAAAAGATGCGGCGTAGCTACTTCTATCAGACCTTCTACACTCTTTTCTACAGGAGATGCTATGATATTTTTCAGTGTACTTATCACAGTGTCACTGCACTCTAATCCCTGAGAAAGTAAAAAAAGCCATATTCCGCTCATTAAGATCAAAAGAACATAAATGAGCATATATCTGATAGGAAGACTATAGAGTGCTATATTTTTCATTTGAACAAGAGTTTCTTTAAAATGATAATAGCAACTATAGAAGCCAGCACATGCCATAGTACAAAACTGATCAACCACATAGCAGTAAATGACGGACTGACAAAATAGGCAAGTAACAATGTCATAGGTGCTAACATTCCCATGATAAAGAGAAGATGTACAACCCATTTTGTCATCACTTTATCCGAATAAAGACGAATATAGATAGAGGAAAGTATTAAGAGTGCAAAGAGTGTCATAAACAGATCAATATGCACTTGAAGCAGCAGTGAATCTATCAGTATTGGTTCTACAAAGTTCTCTACATCCCCAAAAAGTGTCACTGAAGCACTATCGATATCCAAACCGATAACATACGCGTGAAGCACTGCATCAAATCCAAGATAGAGAAATATCGCAAATACAACACTGCCCATCAGATAATTGAGTAAGGTAGAGTGTGCCAGATCTTTTGTCACTAAAAATTTCATAATCGATTACTTCAAAACAATTTCATAAATGGCTCTGGCTACTCTTGCACCTTCTGTGATCGACCTAGCAGAAAGAGTGGAACCACTGATCGTAGGGATATCTTTTCCTACGGTCAGTGTTGCCGACGCATCTCTATTCTGCAGTTGGCCCATCCATGTTTTGTTCGGTATGTACTCCGGTGGTTCGCCAAATGCCATAATTTCCGTAAATTTCAAGGTACCGCAGTTATCAAATGCATAGAGTACTGTGGCCTTCTTTCCTCTTACTTTTCTTGCTATCAATACCGCATATCCTAATCTTTCAGTTTGACTTTTAATATCGTAATAACGGTAAATTTTAGTTCTCACAGCTGTTTTCGCTCTGGACTGTACCTGAGAAAACTGTTTTTTTGTCAGTATAATCTGTTTTGGATCTATGGTAGTCACATCGGTAAATGAAGATTTGATCACATCATCTACAGACGCTTTGCTACCGGCAACACTGCTTTGGGACAGCAGTGTCCCGAGTAGCAGTGTAAACAAGATTTTTTTCATTGTGTATCCACGTATTAAAATATAAAGCCTAGACCGAAAGAAAATGTATTAGTATCTACATTATTCACTTCTTTCATCGCGTAGTCAGCTTTCAAGACCACCTGATCCGCAGGGAAGAAATTTAAACCGATTGTAACAATTTCTGTCTGAAATGTATCTTCATTTGATCCATTCACTGTCTTTTCTACAGGGTTAAAGTCTTGATACTGTGCAAAAACCGGTAATTTATAATCAAGTCCTACTAACGAAGAGACATCATAAGATGCATTCACATAATAACCACTTGCTTTTTCAACTGCATTACCACTTAACTTCTCTGCACCATCCAAGTTTGTCTGTGTGTAAAGCCCGTACATTGAGAATGGACCGTTATCATAGCTTGCATGGATATCAAACATTGTAGTGGTGAGTCCAGATACATCCTGAATTGGATCAGTTGCTTTTGGATCTTTAAGGTTTGAACCTTCGCCATAATATACAGAAGCACCAACCATCAGTCCATTGATACCAGTATAATCCACTCGTCCTACAAATGCAGGTTCAAAAGATGCATCCTTACTCGCACCGAGTCTACCTTCTCTTATCCATTTACTCTGAGTATCATCGCCTCTTGTATATTCACTGTTTAGATTCAATGCATTGATCATACCCACTGTATAGTCAATATCTGCACTGTCGAATCTACCATAGACCAATGCTCCATTTTCATGCCAAGTACTTGGAAGAAGGTGTTTTTCAATATCTGGTCTTTGTACTGTGTTGAAGAGTGTCGGTTCATGTCTGAGGTTTACCAGCCCCATTGGTGTAAGTACATGCCCGAGTCTTAAGTTAGCTTGCTCACTAAGTAAGAAGTCAAGATAGAAAAACTCTACAACTACTTTACCACCATTTCCAGCATCAGCACCATGCTCAAACTCTATCTCTGTGTTCAGTACGATCCAGTCATTGAATTTGTATCCAAAATAGGTAATGAATCTATAGACATCTGCAAAATCATCTCCATTATCAGGATTTGCATAGAACATCTCGCCATATCCACCTATAGAGAGTGGGTTTTTAGAGAAATAGACTTTAGAAGCTGCTGGTCCCATACCGCTGTATGATTTTTGTGTGTCTACCAGTGTAAAACCACCTGTTTGTGTAGCAAGTACCTCTTCTGTAAGTACTGTGTTCTGTTCTTCTAATGCTGTCACTCTCTCCTCTAGTGATGCTGCTTGAACTCCTGTTGCCAATATAGCTGCTAGGCTTAATGCCGTAGTTACTCTTTTCATTTGTATTCCCTTTTCTTTTTTTCATTTAAATTGATAATTATTATCTAAATTATTACCTAGGCGGAAATTTATCAAAAGAATTCTTAAGAGTTTATTAAATTGATAACAATTATTAAAATAAAAACAAAAAAATACTTTTGAATCATTTTCACCATTTCCTGTACCGTAGTTACAAATCAATATCATGTTGAAAATGAAAATATACCGCAAAATCTTTGTAGAGAGGTAAGATTACATATTCTATGCTACAAAGATACAACATGCGTTACACACTTACTCCCCACCACTATGTCATAATGGCATTATCATCATTAAAGGAGTCGATCATGACATGCAATATAGGAAAAGTAGATAGAATCATTAGGATTGTACTGGGTGTAGCACTACTGGGTTGGGGTATCATGAATGGCAATATCATTGCTGATGTGGTTGGAGGCGTACTTCTCTTTACTGCGATCATCGGATGGTGTCCACCCTATGCCCTGTTTGGGATCAATACTGGATGTAACCCGAAGAAAGATTAAGTTTTAAACCCTGAACTGTGAGACTTGAAACCAAAGGATACAATTTTACATTTCTATCGAAGAAAATATACTTTTATGGCATATAATAATCTTATAATAGATATAATTTCTTTCTATGAAAGAAAGTTTAAATATATTTTACGGAGATCTAAAAAATTCTTTTAAAGATCTCCTTCCCATTATCATTGTCGTGGCGCTGTTTCAAGGTATTATCATCCGAACTGTGCCTGATAATCTCACTTCGATCATCATAGGTCTTACGATAGTGGCTGTAGGCTTGGCGCTTTTTATCCGTGGTCTTGAACTGGGTATCTTCCCTATAGGTGAAGGATTGGCCATAGACTTTGCTAAAAAAGGCTCGGTCTTTTGGCTATTGCTTTTTGCTTTTACCATAGGATTTTCAACCACTGTCGCAGAGCCTGCACTTATCGCTATTGCAGATAAGGCTGCACTGATATCTAATGGTCTGGTAGATGCATTCTGGCTTCGTATGACCGTGGCGCTCTCTGTAGGTTTTGCCATTGCATTGGGGACACTTCGTATCTTATTGGGTCATCCTATCGCCTACTATATCATTACAGGGTACATCTTGGTCGTACTCGTAACATTTTTTGCGCCTAAAGAGATCATAGGACTGGCATATGACAGTGGAGGAGTCACCACTTCTACGGTCACAGTGCCACTGGTTGCTGCACTGGGAATCGGTTTGTCTTCAAGTATCAAAGGCCGTAACCCTGCCATAGACGGTTTTGGTCTCATCGCTTTTGCATCTCTGACACCTATGATATTTGTACAGATTTATGGCATTATTGTCTATAGTTTAGGAGAGACAAGCAGCGCAGCACCCGTTGTTTCAGAAGTAGTTGAAACTGTAAGGTCTGCAGCAACTGCATATACATTTTCTGCAATGGATACCTTTATGGAACTTCTGGGTGTGATCAAGGATGTTGCCCCTATTCTCATAGTCATATTCTTTTTTCAGTATCTCATTATCAAAAAACCTGTAGCACACTTACATAAAATAGCTACTGGTATCATTATGGTGATCCTGGGACTGTATGCATTCATCGTAGGACTTGAAATGGGGCTTTTCCCTATAGGAGAGACGATTGCCTTTCAGCTCACAGATATGGGCAACAACCTGCTTATTTATCTGTTTGCATTTCTCATAGGTTTCTCTACAACGATGGCAGAACCTGCTCTTTTGGCTATAGCAATCAAAGCAGAAGAGATAAGTGAAGGGAAAATTAAACAAAATATACTTAGAATGATAGTCGCATTTGGTGTAGCTATTGGGATTGGTTTAGGCTCATACCGTATCGTTGCCGGTGATCCGATACATTACTATATAATTGTAGGCTATATCTTTGTTATTATATTTACCTATTTCGCACCAAATTACATTATACCTATTGCCTATGACAGTGGTGGGGTTACTACTTCAACGGTCACTGTACCATTGGTGGCAGCACTGGGCTTGGGATTGGCAGAGAACATAGAGGGACGTAATCCATTGATAGATGGATTTGGTCTCATTGCCTTTGCCTCCCTGTTTCCAATGCTTACTGTGATGGGGTATGGTATTCATGCAGAGTATTATAAAAAGAGACAGAAGGTAGAACCATCCAATATTGAAGGAGAAGTATTATGAAATTTACAGCACTGATCGTCATCATACAAGATAAAGATGAAGAAGCCGCTATCGAAGCTGCCAAGGGAGCAGGAGCAGGCTCTGTGACCATCCTACATGGAAAGAATATCGGGCTTGAAGAGAAAAAGGTATTCTTTGGTCTTACACTTGAAGAAAATGTCTCTGTGCTGCTTTTTGTCTTACCAAGAAAACTCTCACTGCAGGTCATGCGATTACTTCGTGAAAAGTTCGATCTGGACAACCCGGAAAACAGTGGCTTGGCATTTACGCTACCATTAACGCATGTTGCAGGTCTTGATACAAAAGAGTTACACAAATTTGAACATGATATCAAATCGATGATATAAAGGAGGAATAGATGTTAGTAGAAAATGTAATGACACCTAAAGAAAAATTGATAGTGATCTCACCGATGTCTACAGTAAGAGAAGCACTAAAGTTAATGAAAGAACATAAAGTACGCTCTGTTATTGTAGATAAAAACACAGAAGATGGTGCCTATGGTCTTTTGACCTTTAAAAATATTCTACAAAGTATTGTTGCAGAAGATGGTGACATAGACCTGCTTAATGTCTATGATATCGCTACAACACCAGCCTTCTCAGTCTCTGCAAAACTAGATGTAAAATATGCGGCAAAAATGATGGTACAAAACAGTATTAAACGTCTACTGGTCATTGATAACAATGAACTTTACGGTATCCTCACCATGACCGATATCATTGGTATCCTTATGGACAGCGTAGAATAACTTTATTTTTTTACGACAGGAAAAGTAAGTATAAAAGTACTTCCTTCTCCTTTTTTAGACTCCAGGTCTAATTTTATTTTGTATTGTTTACAAATAGCAAGTACGATATTCAATCCTATCCCAAAACCTCCACGTTCATCATTTTCTCTATAATAACGTTTAAAGATATCCTCCTGTACATTTTTATCTATACCGACCCCCGTATCTTTCACTTTTAAGACATGATCTTTCAACGTAATACCAATGCTATCTCCTACATCAGAATATTTAATAGCATTAGAGAGTAAATTATCTATGAGTCTATATGAAGAGGTTTTAGGCATCAGCACTTCTGTAGGTTCAAGATCCAATGATATATGCAGACGTTTGGAATCAATGAGTTCCTTCACATACTCAACCCTCTCTTTTACCACATCGGAAAAACACAATACTTCTGAGGGCTCTACCTTCCCCTCAAGTCTATAGGTGAGAGAACTGTACATCACAGAAAGCCTTTTGGCACTGGCTTCCAAACGTTGCAATTTTTTAGGCTCGATATCTTTAAGAGACTGTATCGTCATCAATATGGCTGAAATGGGTGTATTGAGTTCATGTGTAGTATCTGAAATAAAATTATCCAAAGACTCTATCTGTTCTCTGACAGGTCTTAGAAACAGGCGGCCTAAAAAATATCCTACGATTCCCATCAGTATGAATGATAATACCAGATAGCCTATGATCTTGATACGTAAACTCTGTACATTTTTTGAAAGCGCATTCTCTTTTAACACGATATAATGCACACCTAAATGGTCGCTCTTATCTTCCATAACTGTGTAAGCACTTCCATCTTCAATAAAGAAGCTTTGATCCGTCACTTTAAACTCATCGACTTCTGAGTATATAGGTTTTTTGTCCTTATCATAGTATCCTACTTGAAAACGGCAATGTTTTAAATGTTTTAAAAAGTCATGTTGACTCGCCAAATCCATCTCGTTTTTTGTGTCATCATCCATAGCCTTCATCACGATGGATGATGACAACATACGCGCCTGGTACATCATTTCAAATTTCATGGCATTTTGCATAGAAACACGGTTATTTTCAAAGAAAAGGTATCCTATGATAGCAAGTAAAATAAAGACTGATATCAAATAAACAGCTAAAAAACTAAAAAGTGATTTACGCTCATACGATGTTAAAACGATAACCTTCTCCTTTTATGTTCTCAAAATATTCTTTATCAAACATCTTTCTCAGATTTTTAATATACGTACGTATGGTCGCATGGGCAGGAATATTTTCATCATCCCAGACATTTTCTATGATCTCATCACAAGAGATGATCTTTCCTATATTGCGGATAAAGTACTCCAGTACCTGTGATTCTTTCTGTCTCATCTCGATCACACCGTCTTTTAGAAAAATTTGATGTGCTTTAGGAATAAACTTCATTCCGTCAAACTCTATCTCTTCTTGTAATCGGTAAAGTCTAACAATATGTTCAATCCGGGCATTTAATTCTTCAAGTTCAAAAGGCTTTTTCAAGTAATCATCTGCACCCAGATCAAAACCTTTTTTGAGATCCTCTATCCCTGAAAGAGAGGTGATATATATCGCTGGTGTTGTATTACCGATCTCACGTAGATAGGAGAGTATTTCAAAACCATCAATATTGGGTACATTCACATCTAAAAGCAGCATATCATAAGAACCGGAACCTATCGCGTCAAGTGCTTTTTCACCATCAAAAAAACTCTCTACTTGATACCCTTTTTCTACAAGAAACTCCTCTATGATCTCCTGTAATATCACATCATCTTCAAGTAGTAAGATATTCATGCTAAACCTTCTTTTAATTCAATGATATATTTTATCATACTCTTTGTGTAGATGAGTACACAAAGAGTCTATGCTATAATCCCGCCCGACAAGGGTTAACAATTCATTACAGGGAGGCACTCTATGCCAAGTTTTAAACAATCAACACTCTATCTATTCATCACTCTTCTTTTCTTATCCGGCTGTACGCAAGTGGTAACTGCACCCATCTCTGTTGCAGGTTCTGTTGTGGGTACCACCTTAGATGTCGCAGGGGGTACAGTTGGTGTCATTACAGGTTCAGACGATGAAGATGATGAAGAAGATTAATATCTCTGTGCATTCTTAAATTCGGAGATCTCACTCTCCACCATCTCATCTATCATTCTTACATAGAGATCATTGATAAGATTAGGAGAGAGGCCAAGAGAAATAGCTTGTTCTCTTACATGGGCGATCACATCTGCGATCCTATCCTCTGCTTTGACCTCATCTACACTGGTTTTAAAATGTGCGATCTGTTTAATATACTCATTGCGTTTAGCAATCAGTTCTACTATCTCTCTATCCACACTATCGATCTCACTTCTCGCTTCTTCAAGTGTGCTACACTTTTTCATTTCCATATTCTATCCTTAAATCGTATCGCTATCATAGATGTATTATAGCCTAAAATATCCAAAGTAATATTTTGGATATAATAGTCGAATGAAGAATAAAAAGTATTTATTATTTATTTTGTTAAGTAGCACACTTTTAAGTGCAGTGGAAAATGACAGTAATACAACAAAATGTAAAACATGGATCTTTTTACCTTATGCATTTTCCAGTGATGCTACAGGATTTGCAGGAGGGATAAGTACAATGAGAAGAAGCTTGTTCCAACCTCAAACTAGATTTACAGCCACACTCTTTACCGGCCTTCCACAAGATGTGACCATCAATGAGCAGCCGGATGAAGCGACCTTTTCCGGAGGATTTATTTCCTTTTCAGACTATAAACTTCCTTACACCGATCGACTCTTTTTTTCTTTTATGGCTTTCAAAAGTTATTTCCCAAAAAACCGCTACTATATAGATGGCTCACATACATCTAATAAAGATGATGTCTACATAAGTTCAGGTGATTCAGATTTCTTTACCACTACCTTCAGATACACACTTCCCATAGGAGAAGGAGTGGACAACCCTGAAGGCCTCTATAGACTGGAAGGAGGTTTTTGTGTAGGTAGAGAGGATTGTGGAGGCGGTGTACCTTTCATAACCGGTAGAACTTCTGTAGGGATACGGACATTTTCCCAAACAGACAATACAGAGAATACAGAGATGTGGGAAGATTCTATTTGGTGGGAAAACGGGACATCTCGCCCCACATGGAATACCAATGGAGTGAGATTTTTTCTTACTCATGATAACACTGATCTTGATATTAACCCCTCTAGAGGATACCAGTTCCAAGTGCAATACTCAAAAGATTTTGGCTGGGGAGACTCTCTTCAGAGTTGGGACTTTTTAGAGTTTAAGTATAATCACTACTTTGAACTTGACACTTTTTCTTTCACAAAACAAAATGTCCTGGCTTTAAGTCTATGGACAGGGTACTCATTCTCCTGGGATAATGATACAGAGATCTCTACCGGGTTTGATGCACATCGTCCCCCTATGTGGGAAGGGGCAAGACTGGGTGGATTTAACAGGATGAGAGGCTATGATCAAGATCGTTTTTCAGACAAGGCAGCCTTGTACGCTGCTGCGGAATACAGAGCTATCATCGACTACAATCCTCTGAAGGACATCTCCTGGATACCAGCAAAAGTAGATTGGTTTCAGGTCGTTCTGTTTGCAGAAGCCGGAAGGGTACATGATCAATACACGATTGATCTTGTCAATGACATGAAATATGATGCAGGGATCAGTCTACGTGCCATGGTATCCGAATTACCGATACGGTTTGATGTAGCAACTAGTGAAGAGGGTACGTACCTATGGTTGATGGCACAGCATCCATTTGACTTTTGATTCATAGAACACTTGATTATAGTCATATTTTATAGAAGAAGTAAAACTCAAAATAAAAAATCTTTATCTCTTATTTTCAATTTTATTCCAATCATAAGAGGCGTATGCCTCTTATGAATAGTATGGCTTATCAAAGCAGAGACTTACTCTACTTCAGCATCGATAACATCGTCATCGTCTGCTTTTTTTGCTTCTGGGTTTGCACCGCCTTGCTCTTTAGCGTACATAGCTTCAGCAAGCTTGTGACTTTTTTCAGTCAATGCTTTTACTTTTTCTTCTATCTGCTCTTTTGTTGCAGAGTCATCTTTAATTACAGCTTCAAGCTCTTCAATAGCCGCTTCAATACTTGCTTTTTCTGTCTCATCAAAGTTTTCGCCTAGATCACTCAATGACTTTTTCGTCTGATGAACCAGTGCATCTGCCTGATTTCTTGCTTCAACTACTGCCTTTCTTTTTTCATCTTCAGCTTTGTGCGCTTCAGCATCTTGAACCATTTTTTCGATCTCTTCATCAGAAAGTCCTGACGAACCAGTGATCTTGATCTCTTGAGATTTACCAGTACCTTTGTCTTGTGCAGATACAGTCAAGATACCATTCGCATCGATATCAAATGTTACTTCGATCTGTGGCACACCTCTTGGTGCTGCCGGGATATCTCTAAGTTCGAACATACCTAGTGATTTGTTGTCTTTAGAGAACTCTCTTTCACCTTGAAGTACATGGATGCTCACTGCTGGCTGGTTATCTTCAGCTGTTGAGAACACTTGTGACTTCTTCGCTGGAATTGTTGTTCCTTTTTCAATCACTTTAGTTGTTACACCACCTAATGTTTCAATACCAAGAGAAAGTGGTGTTACATCAAGCAATAGTACATCTTTTACATCACCTGCAAGTACACCACCTTGGATAGCCGCTCCAAGTGCAACCACTTCATCAGGGTTTACAGATTTGTTAAGTTCTTTACCAAAGAATTTTTTCATCTCTTCTTGAACCAATGGTACTCTTGTAGAACCACCAACCATAACGATTTCGTTAATGTCAGAAGTGTTAAGCCCAGCATCTTTAAGTACACCTTGTACTGTTTTGATCGTACTTGCTACCAAATCACCGATAAGCGATTCAAATTTTGCTCTAGTGATCTTTGTCACTAAGTGTTTTGGTCCCGATGCATCAGCAGTAATGAACGGAAGGTTGATTTCCGTCTCTGTTGAACTTGAAAGCTCTTTTTTTGCTGTTTCTGCTGCATCTTTAACTCTTTGAAGCGCCATCACATCCGCTTTTATATCTATACCAGTATCTGCTTTGAACTCATTGGCTACAAAATCAATGATCTTGTTATCAAAGTCATCACCACCAAGGAATGCATCCCCACCTGTTGCCATAACTTCAACGACACCATCACCCGTCTCAAGTGCAGTAACGTCAAATGTACCACCACCAAGGTCATATACTACTATCTGTTCTGATTCTTTTTTGTCAAGACCATATGCAAGTGCAGCTGATGTTGGTTCGTTGATAATACGAAGTACATTCAATCCTGCGATCGTTCCAGCTTCTTTTGTTGCTTTTCTTTGTGCATCATTGAAATATGCCGGTACTGTAATAACTGCATCTGTTACAGTCTCACCAAGATATGCTTCTGCATCCTCTTTCATTTTCATAAGTACTTTTGCAGAGATCTCTTGTGGTGTATACGTTTTACCTGCCACTTCGATAGCACAAGCACCAGATCTGTCTATGATGTGGTAAGGAAGCTTGCTTTGTGCTTCTTTAGCCTTCTCTTCACTCATCATAAGACCCATAATTCTTTTAATAGAGTAAATTGTCTTCTCAGGGTTTGTGATCGCTTGTCTTTTTGCAGACTCACCTACAAGTACTTCACCCTTATCTGTAAATGCTACGATAGAAGGTGTGGTATTTTTACCCTCTTTGTTTGCAATGATCTTTGCCTCACCATTATCATACACTGCCATCGCAGAGTTTGTTGTTCCTAAATCTATTCCTAATACTTTTGCCATATTAAATCCTTAATTATTCTATATTCATTTCTTATTTACAGGTTGAAACCATCGCTGGTCTCAATACACGATCTTTGATCATATACCCTTTTTGCATCACTTGAACGATGTCACCTGCTTCATGTGCATCACTTTCCACTTGCATGATCGCTTGATGCACTTCCGGATCAAATTCACCTTCACACTCCACTTCTTTGATATGGTTTTTTTCCAATATCTTTTTAAGCTGATCATAGGTTAAGTTGACTCCCTCCTTCATCTTTTCAAGTACTTCCGAACTATTTTCTTCATCTGCACTTTTCATAGATGCAAGTGCGTTCTCAAAAGAGTCCATAACTGCTAAAATGTCTTTTGCAAAGCTTTCATTTGCATAAGATACAGCATTCATTTTATCTTTCTCTAAACGCTTTTTAGTGTTTTCAAAGTCAGCATGGGCTCTGAGGTACTTATCTTTATAGTCAGCAGCTTCTGCACGTGCAGCTTCAAGGGGATCAACTTCCGCAGTCTCCTCTCCTTCTGTCTGCTCTTCGAGTTCTTCTGCCTGAGGTTCCTCAAGATTTTCATTCTCTTGACTCATATACAGACCTCCTTTTGTTTATAAATTTTATAAATAGTGCATCTTCATATCTAATGCTTGCGGCAATTATACAACATTGAGTGTATCTTTGTCAAGTACTAGTTGAGTTGATATGACTAAACTTAGTAAAAAGTGCCTAAATGTCTATTTGTAAGTTAGCAAATTGATGTGTAACTTGTGTGTAAAATAAAGTGTTTTTGGGAATTGGATGGGAAAAGTATTTGTAGTTTAGTGTGTATAGAATTTATCAGCCCAAAGGCTGATAAGAGATGAAGTATTAGTTTCTAATACCAAGATCTGCTTTGATAGTGTTCCATCTAGCAAGATCTGTATTTTTAAGATATCTCATAAGTCTTCTTCTTTGACCTACTAGTTTAAGTAGTCCTAGTCTTGAAGAGTGATCTTTTTTGTTTGTTTTAAGGTGATCAGTTAAGTATTTAATTCTCTCTGTAATAAGAGCTACTTGTACTTCTGTTGAACCTGTATCGCCGTTTCCTCTAGCATATTTAGCAATAATTTCTGCTTTTTTCGCCTGATCTAAAGCCATAATGACCTCCTGATTGGTATTTAATTTCCAAAATTCAATTTGGGAACGCAATCATAGCATAATAAGCTTAGACGAATATTGGCAGATACCATGCCTATATTTTAATAATAATTAGAGTAAAATACTCCTAATTAAGAAAAAGGTTTGATTATGCTATTGACCCGTGCAAGTGAATATGCTCTACTCTCTTTAGATGCTATACGAAAATCTGACAGTCCTATCGGTGCAGAACAGTTGGCTAATGAACTCTGTATCCCTAAAAGTTTTCTTGCAAAGATTTTACAAAGTCTTGCAAAACAAGGTATCCTTGAATCACGCAAAGGTGCGCATGGTGGATTTATCTTAGCCAAAGAAGTAAATGAGATCAGTGTGAAAGATATCATTATTGCTGCTGAAGGTAAAGCACCTGCTGTCTTTGACTGTACCAGCTATACAAGTACCTGTCCAAATGGGACCATAGGAAGTTGTGCTATCTCACCTTTTCTCATCAATTTTCAAACGAAGATAGATGATTTTTTAAATGGTTTAACACTGGGCGACATACTTTAACCCTATCACCATTTACATCTCTTCAGGGGTCGATTCTATCGACCTACAAGTACTTCATTGTATAATACATTTATATTTTACCCTCAAAAGGCATATTTTTATGAAACAACATGTTTACCACCTCTCCCATATCGATCTTGATGGTTACGGATGTCAATATCTCTCAGAACAATGTTTCGACATCATCGACTGCTATAATGCAAACTATGGCCCGGAAGTAACGGCAAGACTGGCTGAGATCGTTAAAAAGATCGAACAGGATAAGTTTTTACATGGAGATGATGTCGAAGCACTCATTCTCATTACAGACCTCAATCTTACTACCAAAGAGGGTACTTGGATAGAGAATGAAGCTGTACGTATCGGTGCGAAGCTTCAACTGCTTGATCATCATGCTACAGGAGCACCTGCTGCAGAACGTTTTGCCTGGTATAAACTTGACACCACACGTTGTGCTACGCTTATTACCTATGACTGGCTGCAGCAACATTATGAATTTGATAAGAGCAGTGATTTCGCTACTATCGTAAACGCGATCAATGCCATCGATATCTGGCTCAGTGATGATACACTGTTCGAATATGGAAAAGTGATGCTTGGTATGATCTCCGGGGCAAGAGAAGTCAACCGTATTTTATTTCCGGCAGAGGACAGAGCCTTTAAACTCTCTCTTATAGAAGCTGCAAAACAAAGAGTAAGCGAAGAAGATGCACCCATACAACTGGATGATGATCTACACCAGATCAAAAAAGCATTTTTTAGGCAAGGTGAAAACAACACCAAAGACAACCTGGTTGCCTTTTATGTCACAGACCTGCTTACCAAGGACAAACAACGACTTACCATCCACTACAAAGGCTATAGGGGTATACTTGGCTACAATGTAGGGAATACTTCCCTCATAGGAAATGCCTGTATGGTAGAAAATGATGACTATGACTTCTATATGGATGTGAACTTCAGAGGACATTTTTCACTGAGAAGTAACAACAAAATGGATGTCTCTGCTATGGCTGCTCACATCGGAAATGGTGGTGGACACCCCAATGCGAGCGGTGGAAAAATAGAGGGGTATAAAGATTCTTTTGTCTATGCAGAGGTACGTCAATTTGTGCAGGAGTATATAGACAAGAAGTGCGAATAGACTCTCTATCCGCTACACTGCTAGATCTTCACTCTCGCTTCTAAAGCACGTGAAAGTGACATCACATCTATGTTCTCCAGGTCTACCCCTGTAGGTACACCCTGGGCGATCTTCGTAAAGTTTATCTCAAGCCCCTTAAGCTTATCTTCTATGTAAAGGATCATTGTATCTGTAGCAATGCTCGGAGGAAATGCAAAGATGATCTCATCCACCCCTCCTACTGCATAAAATAGATGTGCTTCATCCAGATCGCCTACCTCAGTTACCACATAATAGACACCGTCAAACTGTCCACTCTCTTCTATGGTCAAGATATCTTTAGCACTTTGTACAATACACAGTTTTGTATTATCTCTGTAGGGATCGGAACAAATGGCACAAAGCTCATCTTCACTCATATTGTGGCATTTGCTGCATTTTTGTATGGCATTGACACCTGTTTCCAGTGCATGTGCTAGTTTCATAGCCCCAAATCCGTCTTCCATCACTGCATGATAGGCTAAACGAATCGCTGTTTTTTTACCAATGGAAGGTAAAGAACCAAAGGCCTCCACCAGGTTTTCAAAGGCTTCTATCTTGTAGTGTTTCATTAGGACGCCGCCTTCATAGCTATACTACGTTCCGACCACTTCGGTTCCGAAGCTAAAATCATGAAACTATTCATCATTTCTTAACGCTTCTCATAATCTACAACTTTAGAGTATTCAACCACTGTTTTGATAAAGTCTACCACTTTAAGATGTTCTGGATGTATCGCATAAGCATCCAATCCTTCTTTGCTTTCAAATACCGTAATGATACTGAGATCCATCGCGCGTTCTTCCGTAGAGAAATTCAAACCTACATCTATACTTCTTAGTGTCGGTACCGCCCCCATAAGATTTTCCAACATCTGTTTTGCCTGTATGATATTGGCTTTTTTATTTTCTTCTTTAAATTTAAATGTGACGATATGTACAACCATAATAAACTACCTATTATTTATATTTTTGTGATTATAACCAAATTATGGTAGAATTCGCCCCAAAACATTCCCTAGCTATGGAGATATATCAATGACAGATTTAGATTATTATGAAGTACTTGAAGTCAGCAAAGACTGTTCAGGTGCTGAGCTTAAGAAATCATACAGAAAACTTGCGATGAAATATCATCCAGACAGAAATCCTGATGATAAAGAAGCGGAAGATAAGTTCAAAATAGTCAACGAAGCCTACCAGGTACTCAGCGATGAAGAAAAAAGAGCGATCTATGACCGTTACGGTAAAGCAGGTCTCGAAGGCCAAGGCGGCATGGGCGGTGGATTTGGCGGTGCGAACATGGATGATATCATGGATATCTTTAACTCTATGTTCGGAGGCTCTGGCGGTGGATTCGGCGGTTTTGGCCAAGCGCGCAGAGACCCGGGCCAAAAATATGCACTGGACTTTGAGATAGAAGTGCCTTTAAAATTTCATGAAGCGGTCTTTGGCTGTGAAAAGAAAATAGAGATCCGTTACAAAACACCTTGTGATGACTGTCAAGGTACGGGTGCAAAAGATGCAAAACTGGAAACATGTGACTATTGTCAAGGACAGGGACAGGTGCTAATGAGACAAGGGCCTATGCAGTTTGCCCAAACATGTCCAAAATGCCATGGTCAAGGACAAAGTATTAAAGAGGAGTGTGGGAGCTGTCATGGTAAAGGGTATCATGAAAAAGAAGATACCGTTACTGTGAACATTCCTGCTGGAGTAGATTCTGGTAACCGCCTAAGAGCACAAGGCTACGGAAACGAAGCCAAAAACGGACAACGTGGTGACCTCTACCTTACCTTCCATGTAGAAGAAGACGAAAACTTCATACGTAATGGAAACGATATCTATATAGAAGTACCTGTCTTCTTCACACAAGCGATCCTAGGAGAAACTATCTCCATCCCTGCGCTTGACGGTGAATTGGAACTGGAGCTTAAACAAAGCACCAAAGATAAAGAACAGTTCGTCTTCAATGGTGAAGGTGTGGCTGATGTACATAGCGGAAGAAGAGGACGTCTTATCGCACAAGTACGTATGGTACTTCCTAAGAAGATCAGTGATGAACAAAAAGAGCTTCTCGAAAAACTCCAAGAGAGTTATGGTGTGGAGAGTAGACCACACAAAAGCACTTTCGAATCAGCATTTGACAGAGTTAAAAGCTGGTTTGGCAACTAGCCTTTAGCTTTTTTTATCTTCTAATAAAAGAACTGGGTCTTCTCCCTGTTCTTTGAGCATTTTCACTAACTCTTTTTTGATATTTTTATCTGTTTTTTCATCCACTACGATCTCTAACATTTTTGTGACCTTTTCATGATGCTGCTGACTTGCTTGCATAAACTCCTCGTGTCTTAAAGAGGCTTCATGCATCTTTGCTTCATGGGCTTTGTTCTTTTTATGGATCCATAGCAGAAGTAGTAAAATAAGCAATACAAGCAACGTACTTACGATGAGTATGATCTGGGACAGTCTGTTTTGATTCCCCTGGTTAGATAGAAGCCGTTCTTCCTGAAGCATAGTAAGTTCTTTCTCCTGAGCAAGTTTCATGCCCTGCAGCTCTTTTTCATACGCTAATTTACTCTCCTGTAATTTAGCTGCCTCTTGCGCTTGCAGTTTTGTCTGCTCCAGTTCCAGTGTTTTAAGTTGCTGAAGTTTCTCTGATTCGATTTTTGCTAAAGCGATCTGGTTAGCCCCGACCAGTTTTTGAAGTTCCAAGGTTTCATTCGCTTCTTTATATGCCTGCTTATCAGATGCTCCAGCCTCCTGTTTTTTCGTCGTATCTTCCATCAGACGGGCTTTAGAAACATTACCCTGTTCACATCCATAAAATATTACCAATACCACTGCCAGAAAAAAATATCTTATTTTCAAATTCTACCCTCTCTATCTCTTTTCAGTATTTTAGCCAATTTTTCGTTAGTACATAAAAAAAGAACTATTTCCCTTTAAGTTTAATAGCGTTACAATGAACAAAGGATAATTTTTTTCCTTAATAACTTTGAAAGGATCTAGTATGGCAAAAAGAGGTAATTCGATTATCAAAGGTTTAGATATCAATGAGATTATTTCAATGCTCAATAAAGCGTATGCGGATGAATGGTTGGCTTATTATCAATATTTCATTGAAGCCAAAGTCATCAAGGGTATTATGAAGGATGCAGCTATAGCAGAACTGACACAGCATGCGACAGATGAACTCAGACATGCAAATATGGTAGCAGACAGAATTCTTCAGCTTGGTGGGACTCCTCTCCTCAATCCACAAGAGTGGTTTACGCATACGAACTGTGGATATGAAGAACCAAAAGATTTTGATGTAGTAAGTATACTTGAAGATTCAATTAAAGGAGAACAGTGTGCTATCTCAGTCTATTCAAAACTCGCAGATATGACACGAGATAAAGATATCGTAACGTATGACATCGTCTCAGAAATACTTGCAGATGAGGTAGAACATGAAGAGGATCTTCAGGCACTACATGATGATATCACTGAGTTTATAACAGACCTCAAAAAAAATATGCACTAAAAAGTGATGATTGAAACTTAGGCTGACAGATAGTGAGTATCTCATAATGTAATAAAATATGATGGAGTAGAAAGATGCAAGCATTGACCATCGCAGAGATGTTACCTGCATTTTTGTTAACCTTGTTTGCAGGTCTTTCTACTGCCCTTGGTGCTCTCTTTACTTTTTGGGGCGGTGCGAAAAATACAAAATTTTTATCCGTAGGTCTAGGCTTCTCTGCAGGCGTTATGATCTATGTCTCATTTGTAGAGATCCTTGTCAAATCCCAAGATGCTTTTACGTTAAAATATGGAGAGATTTTAGGTGAAAGCTTAGGCCTTGTTGCTTTTTTTGTAGGTATTGCACTCTCATTTGTCATTGATCAATTAATTCCTGACAATATCAATCCCCACCATACCCTTGATATTGAAAACAGTATAGATAACAAGGATACACAAACTATCCAAAACTATAGAGCACCACTGGCACGTATGGGGTTCTTTACGGCTATTGCCATTGCCTTACATAACTTTCCAGAGGGATTTGCTACTTTTGTATCAGCCCTAAATAATATGACTACCGGGATATCTATTGCACTAGCCATAGCACTTCACAACATTCCAGAAGGATTGGCCATCGCTCTTCCAGTCTATCATGCAACAGGAGATCGTAAAAAAGCCTTTCTTTATGCCTTGGGCTCTGGATTAGCAGAGCCTGTAGGTGCGATCATTGGATTCCTCATTTTGGTACCTATCATGGGAGATCTGGCATTAGGGATCACATTTGGTGTGGTTGCAGGTATTATGGTCTATATCTCATTTGATGAACTCTTACCTGCTGCTAGAGTCTATGGTAATGACCATACCACCATCTTTGGCCTTGTGATCGGTATGCTTGTGATGTCTGCAAGCCTCATTCTTTTTAAACTATGAGCTTACTTTTTGGTGTAATATAACCTTGTGAGCCGATGGTTCTATACTTGAGTCCTCTGTACGATGGTCATAAGCAATGACATAGACTTCATCTCCACTTTTTAAATAATTCTTTTTACCAAACTCTGCGTAGGCTGTCGCACCTATAGAGATGAGGGCTTGTTTAGGATAATGTGTTGCTTGAAGATGTGCAGCGATGTTTTCCAGAGGTCCGAAATCTTCTTGGGTGTTCATTTTGTCGATCAACCATGTTTTCAGCTTCGTATAGAAGTAAGAGTATCCTAACAGTGGGGCATCCACACCGTAGGGATGTAAGATACCTTCACGTTTTACAAAAGAACATAAATGATAATGATCCATCACACCACCCTCTTCAAATCTGTCAATAGGTATCCATGTATCACCAATACCCTTAGAATTGCGCCCCCATGACTTTTTCTCTGAAATCTTTTTTGCCCCTTCTTTACGGATAGTACAGTCATTGAACGTAGTAAATTTTTGAGCGATGAGATCAATGACCTTTTTCCCCTCATCATAGACTATATCAAAGAGTACAGCGATCTCCGGTTCAACTTGTGCATTGGCTTCATACTCTGGAAGGGTAAGTCTGTCTGTACCTATAGAGTACACGCCTAAAAAAGAATCTGATCCAGGGAGATAAAAAGGAAATATACCTTTGGGTGCATCAGGTTCAGCAGTCATGACATTTTCGAAATCTTTGAGTTCACCTGCTTGTTCTAAATGGTGTGCAAAGTTCCCTGCCACACCTAAACATATTGTATGTTGTAATTGCATAAATATCCTTAGAAAAAATAATAATGTAGTATATCTTAGGGATGGTTATAGGGTGTTTTAAAAATGTAAGGGGAAATAACGTGAAGAGTATCTACTACCATTAGGTAGTAGATATGGTAATGAACTTAGTTACCTGCTACAGCGTCTTTAAGTGTTTTACCCATTTTGAACTTAGGTGCTGTGTGTGCTGGTTTTGTATAAGTTTTATCAGTTCCTGGAACTTTACCACTTTTTTCTGCTACGTCTACTGTAGAGAATGTTCCGAAACCTACCAATGATACAGTTTCTTTTTTTACTAATGCTTCAGTTACTGAAGTGATAAATGCTTTTACCGCTCTCTCTGCTGCTGCTTTACTTTCAAACTCACCGTTTTTCTGTACCAATTCTACGAAATCTGCTTTTGTCATTCTACTTCCTTGTTTTTAAGATGGAATCATTATATCACAACTAATTCTTAAAAAAAGATAAAAATATAATAAAAAGCCCTATTTTACGGCATTTCATACACTTTTGTTAAAAAAAAGACTAAATATAATATTATATTATTTAAATAGATAATAGTTAATATACGTATAGATTATATTCTATAGCCTATATCATGACAATATGGCCTATAAAAGACGGTGTAAGCATCATTCCATTCATCTGACATAGATCCTTAAAAATAAAATTATGTACCTTTTGATAATCAAATTAGTTCTCTATATAAACACGAAACACTTCAAAACCTGAACCAATATGTACAATAGCATTTGAATGTCAGAAAATAAAAAAGTGCAGTAATCGAATTTTGTATGGATATCAATACAGTAAAGATACAGGATGAAATATAACTATTTAAAAGGTTTGAGAAAGATGGTGCGTCAGAGAGGATTTGAACCTCCACACCCGTAGGGCACTACCCCCTCAAGGTAGCGTGTCTACCGTTCCACCACTGACGCACATAGACTTGTAGTTTAAAAGTACTACTGGACTTTACAAAATGAGGGTTTGAAAAGTTGTGACGGATTATATCCATCACAACCTTTCAGTGTCTTTAAGATTAACCGATAAATGGGTTAGCGTAAAGAGCGATAAGCGCAATTACCAATGTATAGATAACTTGTGCTTCGATCATTGCAAGAGCGATGAACATTGTAGTCATTAGTTTACCACCAAGACCTGGGTTTCTAGCAGTACCAGCGATAGTCGCAGCAGCAGTGTTACCCATACCAACAGCACCACCAAGTGCAGCAAGACCAAGACCGATACCAGCAGCAACTACTGAATATGCTTTGATCATAGATTCACCATCTGCTTCACCAGCAAATGCAACAGCACCAAGTGCTAAGAAAAGTAAGAAAAACTTTTTCATTTTATATCCTTTAAATTAATGGGTTTTAAGTCTCTTCGACTGTTCTAGAAGTCTGTTCGGATAGCGTAAACGATACTAAATGATCGCCAACATAGACATAAATGCCTACATTTCCCTACTGATCACTTCAAATAACGTCGAATTATATCTTTATCATGATTAAATTTTGTTAAATGCAAATCTATTTAGAATCACTTTTGTACTACCCTACCCGTATAGGGATTGATACATTCATTATCCCCCCTCATAATATGTACTATTTGACTGAAAACTACATATGGTGTGCAATAAGCACTATGGTGCTATAGTATTATTATGAAACGATTTGTATCTTTATACTTTTTATATTTGATAGTACTCTTTATCTTGTTTTACAATGAAACTTCAATATTGAGTACTTTTATCAATGAAGTACAAACAAAACTCACACTTTTTTTTCTGGAAATATTTTTACAGCCAGGACAACTTCAAGGTATTGATATTTGGATAAACCCCCAGTATAAAATTATTATTAACCATACATGTAATGGCATCATACCTATACTCTTTTTGTTTGCATCCATACTTGCATACCCTTCTGGGCTATGGTATAAAATAGTGTGGATGAGTCTTGGATATACAATATTTTCATTTATAAATGTTTTTCGTATATTGTTAGTAGTCTATTTTGTAGAACAAGAAGGAGAACAAGAAAATTTTTATTGGTCGCATGACCTTATTGGCAATGCGCTATTGATAAGTGTTGGATTGGGACTTTTTATAGCATTTATCAAACTATCAAGAAAACGGAGTTAGATCATTCTCTAACTCTGTAGTTTCTTATTAAAAGTCGTAAGTGATACCGAAACTAACTATATTTGTTTTATAGTTATCTGGTCCCTTATTATGCATAAGATTTTGATAATCTATCCAAAGGCCCCAGCCTTTTTCTTGATCGCCATGTCCATCAAATTCTCTATCAAAAGTCAGAACATCCGATTCATTCTCTTTGTGGGCCTCATAGTCATCCTCTTTATCAGAAAGGTCATATTCAAGTCCTATACCATAACTGAAACCATTATAGGTATATTCATCCTTTAGAAAAGGACAGTCAGTTTCGACTTTTGTATGACCATATCCAAGAAGACCATAGATATTCATCTGTTCACCTACTGGCATCATTGGTTTAAGAAAAATGCCGTAATGTGTTGTTTTATCTGCCCAGTCACTCTCTATACTTGATTGAAGTGCACGAGCTTCTATCCCGATATATTGATTATAATCATACCCTGCTCTTACTATTCCTCCCCATGTGGAATCTTTCAATCTGACATTTCTATCAGGAGGACAAAAACAATCTCTGCTTATTCCTGCCCAAAGAAGACCTACACCGACATAAAAAGGATTTGGATCAACCTCTTCTATCGGTACCACTGGAGCGATATTACCCCCTCCAAATAGACTGCTTGTTGCCATAAGTGAACTAAGCGTCATTATTTGTATTGTTTTTTTCATCTTTACCCCTCCCTTATCTTTCATTTCTGTTATATTTTTCTTCTCTTCTGACAAAAATAAGTCCGATCAGCAGAGTCATACATATCATCAATAGACCGACTGTTTTATTCATAGCTGAAGCACTATCACTTGAAATGTTGTCACATGGACAGCCAACTATCACAATTGCAGTAGCTTTATCATTTTCACCATTTGTATCATTCTGGTCAAGTCTCTCGGTATCGATTATAACATTGTTGATCAGTATATCACCCGTACTATTGAGATCTACCATTGCTGTAACCGTTAGAACAGCTGTTTGACTAACATTAAGCTCAGGTATATGCCACCATGGTGCATTGAAGGTTCCAAGTGTAGTATCTGTCCCTGTGATTGAAAGATTACCATCAAATGGCTCTTCTTGGACATAAATATTAGTTGCATCAAGTGGGCCATAATTTGTCACACTGATCGTATATACAATAGTATCACCTTCTTGAGGGTTTGGATTATCTACTGTTTTCGTTATACCCAAGTCTGCAGGGTTACTAGCATTAAATGTAGCAGATGCAATATCATCATCAGGATTGGTGTCAGTGGTGTCAGTACTCACAGATGCTGTATTTACAATAGGATTATGTAATGTTGCATTGGTATCAACAGTAGCTTGAATTATGAGAGTCTCAACAGAATTACTCATTGTACCAATATCCCATATTCCAGTTGTCTCATCATAACTTCCTACGGATGCAGTAGAATCAACATAGCTGACCCATGGAGGCAAGATATCGTTCACTACAACATTTTCCGCATCATCAATACCAAATTTTGTCACTGTGATAGTATAGTTGATATCTTCTCCCTCATAAGGAGTTGGATTACTGACAGTTTTGACTATTTGGAGATTAACCACAGGGATATGAATGGCAGTAATGTTTGCATCATCCTGATCATTGGTATCGGTATCATTTGTATCAGTAGTAGATGCGATATTTTGAATCACTGTCAAATCTCCTGCTGTCTGACTTACATTGACATCGATAAATAGCTCTGCACTACCATCAAGAGCCAAATTACCAACCATCCACTGTCCAGCTCCATATGTTCCCTGGGTGGCATAATAGCCGATATAGTTCACGTTAGCAGGGAGCACATCATTTACCGTAACATCCGTTGCACCATCTGGTCCGTTATTGGTAACGGTTATCCTGTAATAAGCTGGACTTCCTTCACTGAGCTCGATTGTGTCCACCCAACTTGCATTATCATCACTGACTTCTTTTGTGATGTCAAGGTCAAAATTAAGAGGAAGCACACGGATCTGATCATATACAACGGCACTCTTGTTAACTGCACAGCTCGTAGTTGTAGCATTGATCTCACCCGTAGCAATATTATCATCCAAACCGGTTGGAAGTCCTATTTTGACAAGGAGATTGATCGATTCACCTGCACCAAGGGCTAGAGGTCCTCCGGTTAAGTTTTCCTCACCTAGATCTTCTACACCATTACCATTAGCATCATTATAATACTCTATATAGGTGACAGTAAAATCACTCTCTGTTTGGGTTAAACTTAAAGTTAAATTCTCATCCCCATTTCCAGTATTGGTAAGATTATGTTCAAAGTAAACTGGTCCAACAGAACCACTAGGAAGTATGATAGAACGATCCGGCACCAACGTAACACCACAATACCTAAGTGTCGCTTCACCATAACATCCTGCCATATTATCATCAACCTGACCTGGAGGATTGTTATCATTGACTGAAGAATTCATAGTACTGATATGGTAAGTAATTCCCTGGAATGGCGTTAATCCGATGGCATCCCAGCGAACACGCCACTCCATTGTAACACCTGCATCATCAAGTCCTCCACTAGCTTCAGTCACTCCCTGTGCAAGACCATTACCTGCAGCGATTAAATCTACACCACTGCCTGTATCAAGATTTCCTGCCAGCGTATAGCCATCTCCAGATCCTATCCAAGAAGTGTCTGGTGTCTGTCCACCAGGAGGCAATTTACCTGCATCTATATCTGCCTGTGTCCATACCATAGAATCACCATTCACAAGATCAGCAGGTAAATAAGGATAATAATACAGTGATGTTGCTCCCGTATTACCCTGCCAACCAGCTACAAGTGCGAAATCCTCTGCTTCCATTCTACCATCACCATCTCTATCTGCATAATAGATAAATGTCTGAGTATTGGTACTTGAACCTACTCTTCGCGTAAATCCATAGGCAAAGTCATTATCTCCCGTCCATGTAAACTGAACCAGGTTTCTACCTGTAGATTGAACAATCGCATCTTTGTCTTCTGAATCTCCATGGTCACATACATTATTGTCGGCATCCGTATGAACACTTTCCCAATCACTAACATCACCGTTAATATTTATCGTTTTTTTAATAATAATGCCATCTGCACCCTCACAGACACAATCCCCACCAAATTGAAATCCAAAGTCCTGATTTTCATAAATTGTATCCTCTTCTCCAGGATCAATAGTATAGTATGTCTCACCGTTTGTTCGGTTTGTATCAGTCCCATCACCCAATGGATCCACTGTGAAGTGAGTATTTACCGGAGGGGTAGCTACTGTATCTTTTCCATCAGCATTATTGTCAAGAAAAACTTTAAATTGTCCTGTTTTACTATGTGTATTGAACTCAAAATAACCTGATGTTTCAGGATCTATACTGTAAAGATTTTTAGATACCTCTACATGCCCAGTAGAAAGATTTACAATCTTTGCCCAAACAGCCTCCTCTGCACAAATTTCCCCGGGATCTTTAATACCATCCCCATTCACATCCTCAAAACAATAGCCTGAAATCACTGCAGCCGAAAGATTTGTCAACAACAGTGCACCTAAGATCATTATTAATTTGATTAATTTCATTTTCTTTCCCTTCCTCGTATATTATTTTATTGTACATCAATAATATAAAAATATCAATATTAATCATAATTATATTTATTGAAATTACTTAGGGAGAAAAGGGATTTTTAAAATACGAATTTTATAGAATATGTAGAAAAGTATATAACATATACTGAGAATAAACCTTCTGTACTTTTGCCAAAAATGGACAAAGTATAGAAGAAAAAATTTACGCTAAAAACTCAGGGGTTGCCAACTCAACCTTTTTGCCTTTTTGTTCCATCACTACAACAGTGATCGTATCACCTTCGCTGTATCTTTCTGAAAGGTTATTAACACGTTCTTTGGCTACTTTTGAAATATGGAGCAGTGCATCAAAGCCATCTGGCATTTCAACAAAGAGTCCGAAATCTACGATCTTTTTCACTTTACCTTCATAGCTCTCACCGACTTTATATTCCATCTGCTTTTTCACAGGGGATGAAGCGATCTCTTCTATATGGGCTTTTGCGTCTGCTACTTTTTCTTTGTCTTCACCTGAAATTTTTACGCCACCTACATCACGGTCAAGATCAACGGAGACTTCAAACTTTTCTATGATCTCACGGATCGTTGCACCTGCTTTCCCGATGATATCTACTATCTTGCTTGGATGTACTGTAAAATGTTCTGTACTAGGAAGTGCAGCACTTGAAACAATGTTTTTTTCTGCTTCTTCCATAATATTAAGAATATGATTCTTACCCTGGCTGGCTTTTTGTAATGCATCTCTTAGTACAGCCAAGTCTATACCACCGAGTTTCATGTCCATTTGAAGTGCGGTGATACCCTTTGAAGTACCTGCTACTTTAAAATCCATATCCCCATCATGGTCTTCCAGCCCCATGATATCTGTCAGTACAGCATACTTGTCACCTTCACTCACTAGACCCATAGCGATACCTGCCACAAGTGCTGTAGTATGTACCTCAGCAGCACGCAATGCCAATGCACCACCACAGATAGTCGCCATAGAGGACGAACCATTACTTTCTAAAATTTCCGAGACCAAACGGATACTTCCATCATAGTTTAGATCTAAAGTAGGCTCTAATGCTCTTTTTCCTAAATTACCATGTCCAAGCTCTCTTCTACCAGGCGCACCTATAAATTTCGCTTCTCCTACAGAGTAACCTGGGAAGTTATAATGTACCATGAAGTTCTCTGACTGAGCGTTTTTCTCAGTGATCAGTTCATACATCTGTGCATCTTTTTTATCGCCAAGTGTCACCGTGACAAGTGCCTGAGTCTGGCCACGTGTAAAAAGACATGACCCGTGTACAGAAGGTAAAAGATTTGTCTCGATGCTGATAGGTCTTACTTCATCGAGTGTTCTGCCGTCTGCACGAATATTTTTATCTAGAATCATCGCTCTAACCACTGTTTTTTTGTAGCGTTCCAGGACTTTGGATACCAGTTCTTTATCTGCCTCTTTACCCTCTGATTCTAGAGCTTCCATGATTTTCGTACGCACTTTTTTAAGTTCAGTAGAACGCTCACTCTTTGCCATATGTGAGATAGCTTTTTCGACATCCGCTGCATAATTCTTTTCTATCATTGCATACAGTGATGCATCTATTTTCTCTTCAGCTAATGGTAGGTCCAGCGGTTGTCTTACCATAGGAGTAAAGGCATCTGCATAAGCAGTTGATGCTGCATCTATAGCTTCTGCTGCCATTGCGATCACATCAACCAGTGCTGACTCATCAAACTCATTGGCACTTTGTCCCTCTTCACCCTCAGTGGCAAGTGTACGCATCTCTATCATCACTACATCTTTACCTGAACCAACAACCAAAAGATCCAGTTCACTCTCTGCCTGTTGTGTAAGTGTCGGATTGATAACGATATCATCTCCGACTGTACCAACTCTGACTGCAGCGATACTTGTGGTCACTGGGATATCTGAAACATACAGTGCTGCATTTGCCGCATGTAAAGCAGCTACCTGCATATCAACCTCTGAATCTGCACTTATCACCATCACTGTGATCGTTACAGGATAGTGAAACCCTTTAGGGAATAACGGACGTAAAGAGCGGTCAACAATACGAGATGTCAGTGTTTCAAAGTCACCAGGCTTTGTCTCTCTCTTGATGAAACCGCCAGGGATCTTGGCTGCAGCATAAGATTTTTCCATATACTGCACAGTTAAAGGAAGAAAATCCTCATCGACTGCTTTTTCATCGACTGCAACAGCTGCTATCAGTACCGCTTTCCCCTGTCGGTACATCACTGCACCACTTGCCTGCTTTGCTATTTTATTAAATTCATATTTTTCTTCGAGACTGTTTACCTTGATCTCTATGTTTTGTTCTTTCATTCGTTTCTCTTTCCTTTTAACTGTTAAATACTTTCATACTATGCTGTTTTGCATGTTTATTTTCATAAAAATATATTTATTCTACTTCTTTTGGTTTTACTTCTTGATCATGGACCATGAAGGATATCTCTTCAAAATTCAATCTTTCAAAATCTTTGTAATAGTATTCTATCGAAATATAGTCTTGTATCTTATGAGGACAAAATACACCATCACACACCGTAAGAAGATTTTGATAGACACCTTTATCCAATATAGGTGTTGCAATAAAAATATTTTTAGCTCCTCTTGCGATGACCGACTTCAGTGCAACCATCATGGTCAGTCCTGTTTCTATACACTCATCAGCTAAGATAACATATTTCCCCTTGAGAGAGATCAAATCCTTGCCTTTTCGATATTTATAGACATAAGAGAGTACTTCTTCTTCATACTTTCTGTGGGCTTCGCCATAGACATAGTCTTCATTGATCTCAAATGCATCTACCAGTGCTTTATGTATCACCACATCTTCTGTTTCGGAGACCATTGCGATAGCCAACTCAGGGTTATTCGGTGCCAATATAGGTTCTGCGAGTAAAATATCCATCTGTGCATTAATAGACTTGGATATCTTATCTGCAAAATAAACGCCCCCTTCACTGACACCTATCACTACCGTTTCATTTTTTGTGAATAGCTCTATAGGAAGCGTCTCGATCAACTGTTTTGAGGCATCTTCTCTATCTTCAAAATAGGCATTAGGGTTTGAATCGTTGGGCATAATCTGCTCCTGGGAATTGTTTGGAAATCTCTTCTTCATCAAAAGTATAACGAAACTCTTCTATATACTTCATCAATAATTTATACGCATGATTTAACTGCTCCATGTTTTCAACCTCTCCACCCAGGTCAGGGTGATTCTTTTTAGCCAAAAAATGGTACTGTTTTTTTATATCTGCTTTGCTGATCAACTTAGGCAGATGTAATATCTCTAACGCTTTTTCTATCTCATCTTTAGGATTGATATTCATTATTCTGTTCCTACTGCACCAAAAGGAATAAAGTTCAACTGCAAATAGAAAGTAGTATCCTCTGTATAGCCTGTTGGCCTAGGTACAATGTCTTGTCGAACAGAAGCTGTAGCATTCCAGCAATCACGATGATAACTCCCCCCAAATCTCCACTGCTTACTTGATGCATCATCCACATCATATGTGACACCGCCATTCAACTGCATTTGTTCATTGAGTGTATATTCAAAAGAAAAATAGACTTCATTTGCATTGATATTACCGGTAATATACGTCGGTACATCAGGTAATATTTGTTTATAGGTATGCCCCAAACTAAAATGGGAACCTTGTTCATTCAAGGTAACACGGCTGGCTGACTCACGTATTTTACCATACTCATATGAATAGATCACATTATTATACAAACTCCACCCATTCCAGTTGTACTGCATTTCATTACTCAGATCAGCAAACTCATAGCTTCTGTCAGGGTTATAGGTCTGCGTCAATCTTTGAAAAAACTTTAAATTCATCATTTCATCATAAAAGTATTGGCTTAAATTAAATGCATAGTGCTCTTCTGGTAACCCTACCGTGAACAATGCTGTTTGGTTCACATCCAGTGCAGACAATGAAGGGGACTTGTATTCATTCCCAGGTCTAATGTATGCTAAAGCCGGTTGCAGTACATGGATAAAGCCATCATATTTTTTCGTTAGATCTGTAAAAAGTTTTACCTTATGTATATTACTATAATACTCAAAATCATCATAAAGGTACTCTCCATTACCAAAAAAGAATTTACTGTAATATAACTCTTCTCCAAAGGAGAGGTTCAAAAAATCATCAAAAAAGGAGGTCGTGAATTCCACTGGTACCTTGATCTCTGCCTGACGCATAGTTGTACCTTTTTCTCTATCAAAATTATTGATACGGAGATCTGCACTATAGGTAAGATTATCCCATAGTAAATGACTTAAGTATTTATGTAATTGTATAGAAGGTAGTATCTGTAATGTATCACTATTATCTTCTTTTCTTGTATCGATAAAATATTTGCTATTGAATCCTGCATAATAATCATTGTTATAAAGAAAATAATTCACTCTGGATTCCTGTAAAGGAATAAGTCCAAAATGTTTCAAATGACTTTGCTGTAAATTCAAATAATCGATATCATTCAGATAAGTGGTATTGATATAGAGAGCATCTGTAAATCCAGTGGGTAATTTATGAGAAAATACTTTAGAAGATTCATAGTTGAACTCTACCCCATAATGACTACCATTTGGAAGAGAATTCTCCTCTATATACTCCGTTTTATCTTTGAAATATCCTACCCTTAACTTTCCAGATGAATACGCTGAGTCAACAAAACGTAACGTACTATACATCCCTATACTTCTTGCCGTTCGAATCTGAGGGTTAAACTCCATATCCATACTTGGAGAAATAGCCCAAAAGATAGGTTGTTCATACAAAAATCCCCCATTGGATGAATACCCAAAAGCAGGGAAGAGAAGCCCTGAACTTCTTTCTTTATCAGTAGAAAAAGCTAAATACGGTGTGTAAAACACAGGAATATCCCATAAATATACTTTTGCCCCATAGATCTTTATATAATTTGTATCACTATCGTATAAAGCATCTGAAAAAGCCATTTTCCATAAAGGATCTGCTATATCACAACTGGATATCAGAGATGCACCCAACGTGTAGTTGCTTTCTTCTTTATGTGCATCATCCGAAAAGATCCACACATCATTTTTACCGATAAAAAAGAGTTCGTCAAAAGTGACCTCTTTCGACTCTGTATGAATTTCAAGATGATTGGTATGAACTTTACTTCCTTGATATCCCAGCATTTCGATCTGACCATCAAGCACAAGTATTTTCGCGCTTTTGTCAAAATATGCAGAAGATGCTTTTATCACAGAATCTTCATAATATACGACCACATTCTCTCTAGCTTTGACTAAGTTTTTAGTCGCATCCACATGTTTTGCTGTGATCTCTATCTTACTGTTATCTGAAGCAGCATGCAGTATTTGCACACCCATTACCATAGATACAAGAAAAAAAAAGATCTTTTTAGTCATTCACAACTACGCAGTTAGAGAGTTTATCATGCAGCGTTTGTCTAAGAGGTACAAAAAATGCCATAAGAAAGCCTAAGTAAAAGAGTACCTCACTCGGTATTCTCACTGCAGCGCGTAAAAATGCCTTTTGAAAACCAGGAGTTTCTCCTGTTTCTAAGTCTATGACTTTTATCTTCATAAAATACTTACCTAGTGTCATACCGTTTTGCCATATCAAAACAGTATGATAGAGGAGTTTTATAGAGAGTACCACCAAAAGGTTTTGAGCGATAAAAGCATTGATATTTTCAAGTGCTGCTTCATCTACCACTGTGATATTTGAAAAAACCGCAGAGAACTGATCATAAAAAATAATAATAAAAAACAGTGTGATAACAATATCATCTATCACAAAAGAAGTAATTCTTTTGTGAAAACTTGCAATAGGCAAGGAGAGAGATTCAGACATCCCCACTTCCTAGAGTGCTTGATATGCAATGTCTGTACGACACTGCTTGCCTGCAAAATGTACCTGCCCTACTAACATATAGGCACGCCTTTGTGCCTCTTTGATACTGTCACCAACACCTACACAAACGAGTACTCTACCGCCTGTTGCATAGAGTTTTCCATCTTCACCACGCGTGACTCCCGCATATGAGATATGTGCATTTTCCTTTACCTCTTCATGGTAGATATCATCTACAATGATCTCTGCAGGCGGTGTACTTTTATAAGGATAGTCTTTACTTGCCATAACGACACCAACTGCATATTTGTCATGAAACTCTATCTTGGCATTTTTAAGATCACCCGTTGCTGCCTTATAGAAGAGTTCAGAAGCCGGAGACTTAAGCAGTGGCATCAACTCTTCACATTCAGGGTCACCAAAACGTACATTATACTCAAGAATTATAGGCTCACCTTTTACCACCATCACACCGATAAAAAGTACACCCGTAAACGGCATACCTTCAGCTTCCATACCCTTCAGTGTAGGCTCTATCACTCTTTCGTTCAGCTTACGATAGATCTCATCATTGACCAGCGGTGTAGGCGCGTATGCACCCATACCACCGGTATTTGGACCTTCATCATTATTAAGAAGTCTTTTATGGTCTTGTGCAGCAGGTAAAACCACATAATCTTTTCCATCACAGATAGCAAATACAGAAAGCTCATAGCCATCCAGGAACTCTTCCACAACGATACTGGTTCCCGCAGCACCAAATGCATTGCCTGAAAGCATTTCACCTGCGGCTTTTTTTGCCTCGTCATGGCTTTGCGCGATGATCACACCCTTACCAGCACAAAGTCCGTCTGCTTTCACTACAATCGGTGTATCAAGTGTCATGATAAAATCATAGGCATCCTGCAATGAATCAGTTTCAATATATTTTGCTGTAGGAACATTGTGTCGCGCAAGAAAGTTTTTCATAAAGATCTTGGAACCTTCAAGTTGTGCAGCTTGGGCTGTGGGTCCAAAGATCGTAAGACCTCTCTCTTTAAATACATCAACAATACCACTGACCAATGGTGCTTCAGGCCCCACAATAGTCAGTTCGATACCATTGGCTTCAACAAAATCTGCCAATGCAGAAAAATCACTGATCTTTAAGTTCTCACCTAATGTGTCTGTTGCTCCGTTACCCGGTGCAAAATAGATCTTCTCTACATTCTCATCTTTTGTCAATGCCAAACCAATAGAATATTCTCTACCGCCGGCACCTATTATCAATACGTTCATTTACAATTCTCCGAAAAAAGTTTAATTATCACCATAATATGCGGTCTGATTAGCAGGGATACCATTGTCCGTAGAGGGTTTTGGAAAGGTAAGAAGGCGAACTTCCTTGTCCGTCAATGACCTTTCCAAAGTCCTATGCGTGCAAACATCGTCACTAATAAGACCCGGGCGAGCGTTCTGTGTCAAGTCGGCCCTATATAGCCAACGGTGTAGGAGAGAGTCTCTCTTTAGGGGATGATCCCTCGCTGACCAAGTCAAGCTCAAACGAAAACATCCACACACTAAGAGACTACATGTCCCACTAAGAATAAATGTTGGACCCCAAATACAGTAGTCGCATCACCTAGGCTAAATATATTATAACCTATTTGGAGTTAGAAGTGAGTAAAATTTGCTTTGCTTTTAGTATACAGGCATCTATTGTTGGTCTATCCGCGGCTTCGTAGTGTACCCCGTCAGGTAAATGTACTTTTGTCGCTTCACCTATCACAACAGCTGTATAACTATCGTCCCATTGAAAATTTTTCAAGAAACAATGAATCGTCGAGGGAGATGTGAAGATGATAATGGCATTTCTACCTGGTTTATCTTGTTTATCATAGCGAATGCAGGATGTTTCATAAATAATTTGTTCCTGAAGTGCTATCCCTGCCGTGGCTAAAATTTTTTTGGACTCAAAAGAGACTTCTTTGGGACGTAAGTATAAAATCTTTTTATCTTGAAATTGTGTGATGATATCTTGACTGAGTCTCTCAGCATAAAATGATTTGGGTTGATAGATCACGTTTCCACCCAAAGATTCTATCTCTTTTGCCGTTGCTGAACCTATGGCTATACATGGATATTTTTTCCATTCAGGATTTAATGCTTCTGCACTTTTAACCGCCTGCTTGGAGGTAAAGAGAAGGGTGTCACATTTTGAAAGATCTAGCGCTGAATGTAGAAGCGAAAAACGTATCATGGGTAGATGTATCGTTCCTTCCTTGCGTAGAGGGGATAAAAGATAAATCATACCATCATTTTGAGTCATGATTACTTGTTTGCCACTCTGGATAAATGCTCACCATTCAGCATCGCCACATTCATACGTTCGTCATCATAAGGATCAAAGTGTGGTGTGATGACCCAGTTTTTATTGGTATCTAGTAAAAAGATTTGATCCTCTACTTGATCGGCGATACGGTGTGCTTCAAGCAGCAACATATTAGGGCGTAAAACCATATGAAATTCTACAAAGTTGGTGGTACCGTCCGTACGAGTTTTAAGCCAATGGTGACTTGTGATTTCAGGATGATTCGAGAGGATCTTTGCAATGTTTTCCACCATATCTGCATCCAGTGCACGGTCTAAAAGTATCTCTATACCTTCTTGAATGATCTCGTAGGCAGAGTAGATAATATAAAATCCTATTCCTAAACCAAAGATCGCATCGATAGCATCAATTCCTGTCATATAAACCAGCCCCAGTGCCAGCAGAACAGCAGCATTGCTCCATAGGTCTGTTGTATAATGTAAAGCATCTGCTTTGATCACAAGATTGTCTGTTTCCTTTGCAACTTTCAAAAGATACTTAACTAAAAGATAGGTAATGATGATAGAAAGTGTCATTGCCACAATGGAAGGGGTAAGAAGCGTGGTTACAGATCCACTGCTTAACTTTTTAAACGCCTCATAAATGATATAGATACCCGACATAGTAATGATCGTCCCTTCTATAACCGCAGCAATAGCTTGGATCTTACCTTTACCATAGTGGTATTCATCATCTGGATGTTCTTCTGACTTTTTAATCGCAAAAAAGTTAAACCCGGACACCAACATATCTAAAAGTGAGTCAATTGCAGAAGCAAGTACCGCCACTGATCCGCTTGCTATACCCAAGACCAATTTTAAGATCACCAAAAGTGTTGCAACCGAACTTGACACAAGTGTGGCTCGTTTTTGTGGTGACATTTTTAACGCCTGACTCATATTCATACTCCTCTTTTTTCTTTCATCATTGTCAACCCATTGAGTGTTAACAATCCCATAGATACCATAAAATAAATTATAAGAAGTATCCATAATCCACGACTTACTACATCCAAGAAGGTGAAGAAAAGTGTAATACGATACAGTATACCTAGTAGGACTGTATATTTCACCATATTGTGTAAACGTGTATAGAATGTAACAATCGTTATTTCACGGCAATTGTCACATCGGTTTTCAATCGCTTTTTGCTGATGTTTATCCAAGAATGCATAGACAAACTTTAACATATAACGTGACAAAGTAATGATCACAGCTATTCTAATGATAACAAAAAATGCCTCTAACCAAAATCCCTCTGGTATCTTATCCCATAATTCAAAAAGAAGTGCTTTAAGACTCATCCCCTCTGAGAGATAATAGCTACCAAATATAAAGACACCTATGAGCCCTACCCATAACAACACCTTCAGTACAAAAAAAAGATAGTGTTTGGCTTTCTCTATTTTAGCCTGATGTGTTTCATATGAAGAGGTATTTTTCATCAACCCGAAAGCAAACTGGTAATGCAATTTAAGCATAAAATAGAGTGCTACTACAGCGAAAAGAAGCGATCCAAATGCAATCACTTCTTCGTATAAATTTGGGATGTTCATATATGATGGCCTCAATGTTAAATGAAAAATGATTTTAGCATAGTTAGATTTAAATGGCACGGGTAACATTTCTATACTATCAGAGAGCAAAAATAATTTTTATAGTTATTTTAAATACACTCCATACAAATAGTAGGATTTGATAATTAAAATAAACTTATGATATAATAATCAAATAACTTATAGTATGCCTATGTATTAAGTATATACATATTATTGGATGGACTTCCCTACATGACTAAAAGACCTAATGTTACAGAAGAAAATACTTTAGACCAAGCTATAGACAACGTAGAAATATCATTTGAAAAACGACTTGCCTATGACAAAATGGGGTTCTACTATATCTCATCCCCTATTATGCTTTTTGGAAATCTTTTTGGTACACTCCTTCTGTGTGCTATCCAATTAGGATCTGTAGATCTGTATTCAATTACTATCTGGCTTCTGGTCAGTTGTATTATGTTCCTTTATCAATTTTATCACTATTATCTGTTCAAACGTGAAAGCGAACATAATAAACTTAGGGATTCAAAAATCTGGCTTGATAAATACTATACGAACATCTTGCTCAATGGTATTGTCTGGGGGAGTAGTGCATTTTTAATATTTCCTGAGTCTGAACTTTTAAATCAAATGGTCGTGATCTTCTTTTTATTTGCTATTGGTTTTTCAGCCATGGGTATATTGGCATCCAAACGTAATCTTGTATTAACTTATGCATTGGTCACATACTCTCCTATAATTCTACGTCTCTTTTTTATTGAAGGAGAAATTTATACAAAGATCGCATATATTATTCTTGCATTAATGCTCATCATGATACTCACAGCGAACTATTATGGAAAAGTGATCAATAATGCATTAAACAATCGTCAACACTTTATCAGTATCAAACATACACACGAAAAACTCAAAGAACGTTTTTTTGCACTATTTGAACGTGCACCTGTGGGGATTTATTACTATAACCCGGCTTTGAAACTTGAAGATGTCAACATGCACTTTATGCATATTAATAAGATAGAAGACAAAGAAATGTTGATAAATTCAGATATTCATGGTTCACCATATCAACAAATGATCGAAGCGCATCAAGAAGTCTTACAAGGCAAAACAGGCAATTATCGTGGCCCTTTTCAAATTCCCCATAGTACGCAGAATCTTTATGTAAACCTTTCAACCGTCCCCATGCTTGATGCAGAAGGCAATGTTGCCGGAGGTATCACCATTATAGATGATATCACCAATGAAGTGTTAGCCAAAGAAGAAATGATTAGAAATGCCTACTATGATATGCTTACCAATATCCCAAATCGTACACTCCTTTTAGACAAGCTCAAAGCCTTTCTTGGAAAAAAACGACAAAGTAAGGAGTACTCTGCCTTACTGTTCCTTGATATTAATCACTTTAAGAAGGTCAATGAGACTTATGGACATGATATAGGTGACCATTTACTTCAACTGGTGGTCAAACGTGTAGATGACAATATAGACAGTCATGAGATATTTGCACGTGTCACTGGGAATAAATTTGTCATACTCCTTCCTTCTTTAGCCATAGAGCAGGAACTCTCCAAAGAAATGACATTAAAATATATCAATAAAATTCATGATATTTTTACTCCGCCTTTTAACCTTGCAGGTGATGAGTATCATGTAAATTTCACTATAGGTATTGTACTTTTCAATGACATTGATGTATCAGCCTATGATCTTCTTAAACGTGCTGAGACAGCGATGTATGAAGCAAAGAAAAGTGCAAGGGGTACATACCAATTCTATCAAAACAGTATGAGTCAAGAGACACATGAAACACTCATGTTAGAAAACGATATGCACAAGGCACTGATCAATAATGAATTCATTGTATATTATCAACCACAGTTGGATATAGAACAAAACAAGATTATCGGTGCAGAATCACTCATACGATGGCATCATCCCAAAAAAGGTTTTATCTCTCCTGCACAATTCATACCTATTGCTGAGGAGAGTGGTACTATCATCAAACTTGAAGAGTGGATCATCGATAAAGTTTTCAGTGAAGTAAAAAGTTTAAGTCAGTGCATGGGTGGCTTCCTGTTAGATCATATCGCTATCAATATCTCTACCATACACTTCTTACAGCCTCACTTTGTTGAAAAGCTGATGGTGCAGCTTCAGAAACACGATGTAAAGGCAGAATGGTTTGAACTAGAAATCACAGAGAGTGGTATCATGCGAAATATGTCTGATGCTGTAAAAAAGATCAAAGAATTAAAAAATTTCGGTTTTACTTTTGCCATAGATGATTTTGGAACAGGGTATTCGTCCCTTTCATATCTCAAGGAGCTCCCTGTCGATATAGTAAAAATAGATCAATCTTTTATTATGAATATGCATGAAAGTAAAGGTGATATTGCCATTGTTGAAGCTGTTACTGCAATCGCACAAAAGTTTAATTTTAAAGTATTAGCAGAAGGTGTAGAGAATGAAAAAACGTTAAATGCTTTAAAAAAATTAGAGTGTCATGCTTACCAAGGCTACTATGCACATAAACCTATGCCTATAAAAAAGTTTGAGGAACTTCTTTGATACTAATGTGCAAGGTACACTAGAATGGTGTACCTGCTCAGATAAGCTTACAGTGCTTTTGTCGCTAAAGAAGCTACGCGTTGTGCAAATGCTCCTTTATCCTTAGGCTCAAGTCCTTCAGAGAGTTTTGCAGAATCCAAAAGTATCCATGATAGATCGGAAAAGAGAGATTCGTCATCGAGTTTATCAAGCTTTTTGATCATTTCATGGTCAGGATTGATCTCCAGTATCAAAGGTATCTCCGGCATTTCCTGTCCCATTTGTGCAAACATCGCTGCCATACTCGCCATAGGATCTGAGCTGTCTTTCAGTACACATGATGGACTGGATGTCAGTCTTGTGGAAGTTTTCACCTCTTTAACCTCTTCACCCAATACCTCTTTGATCTTATCCGTAAGCGATTTGAACTCTTTAGAGATCTCTTCTTTCTCTTCTTCCGTCTTAGAGTCTGGTGCTTCAATCGTTGTAATGTCTTTAAAGTTCCACTCTTTATAGGCACCTATCATAGGAGTAACGATACTGTCCACCTCTTTATCATCCATGATAAGTACTTCGATATTTGCTTTTTTATAAGCTTCAAGAAGTGGAGAGTTTCTGAGTACTTTTTCATCATCACCTACCATATAGTAGATCTCTTTTTTCTCAGAATCACCACGGCTCACATACTCTTCAAACGATACAAGACCTTCCTCTGTCGAACTTTTATACTTTACGATATCGAGCAATAACTCTTTGTTCACATGGTCTGTGTAGATACCCTCTTTCATTACTCTATTGTATTGTCCAATAAATGTATCTGCCTCTTCACCGCTTAGTTTCTTAATAGCCTGGAGTATCTTCTTTGTTGAATTTTGCTTAATGTTAGCCAAAATTCTGTTTTCCTGGAGTAACTCACGAGAGACATTCAACGGCAGGTCCTCAGAATCAATGATTCCCTTTACAAAACGCAGATACGGTGGCAGTAACTCTTTGTTATCATCGGTTATAAATACACGCTTCACATAGAGTTTAACCCCTGCTTCATAATCTGCTCTGTACATATCCATAGGCGCAGTTTTAGGGATATAGAAAAGTGTGGTAAACTCATTGGCACCCTCTACTCTATTGTGTAGATAGCTCAATGGTTCATTATCTCCATGGGCCAATGTTTTATAGAACTCTACATAATCCTCTTTCTTCAAATCAGATTTTGGAAGTGTCCAGAGTGCAGTAGCCGCATTGATCTGTTCTGATTTATGGACCATTTTAGTCGTTGCTTCATCCCCCTCACCTTCTGTCTCCTCTTCAGAGTAGTTCAACATAATAGGGTATGCAATGTGGTTTGAGTACTTCTTCACCACCTCTTGTACTCTCCACTTATCTAAGAACTCTTTTTCATCCTCTTTAAGTTTGATATAGATGATCGTTCCATGCGCTTCCTTCGTCACAGGTTTCACTTCATACTCACCTGTACCGTCAGTGCTGAACATGTAAGCCTGCTCTTCACCTGCCTTTTTAGAGATCACATCTACTTTGTCTGCAACCATGAACACAGAGTAGAACCCTACCCCGAACTGACCGATAAGATTTGAATCTTTTTTAGCATCACCGGTCAAGTTTTCCATGAATGCTTTTGTACCAGACTTGGCAATGGTCCCTAAGTGGTCCATCAAATCGGTCTCATTCATCCCTATACCATTATCACCGATGGTAAGAGAGTTATCCTCTTTATCTAATTTAATAAATACTTTTCCAGACCACTCATTTTTCTTGAACTTTTCATCTGTAAGAGAAAGATAATTAAATTTATCTAACGCATCTGAAGCATTAGATACAAGTTCACGTATAAATATCTCTTTGTTTGAATAAAGAGAGTGTGTCATCAGTTTTAAGAGTTGACCGATCTCTGTTTGAAATTGATGTTTTGCCATGCTATTTCTCCTATAGTGTATTAATTTTGTGGGATTATAATATATTTTTCTAAATTTTACAAGTTTTCTGAAGGAAACTTTAGTGTTATTGACTAAAGTATTTTTGTTTTAAAATATTTCTTTATCTTGCTATAATAAAAATATGAAAAATTTATACCTTATAAGACATGCAAAATCAGATTGGAGTGATGAGAGTCAAAGTGACTTCGATAGGGGTCTCAATAAAAGAGGTGAAAAAGCGATCCCTACCATGGCAAATGCACTCAAAGAGAAAAAAGTAATGCCGGATCTCATACTCTCCAGTTCAGCCAAAAGAGCCCAACTCACAACCAAAGGTTTAGCCAAAGAGATAGGTTATACGGGAAAAATAAAATATATCGATGCTCTTTATATGGCAGAACCTCTGGATGTCATTTCCATTATTAAAGAGATCAAAGACAAATATGATGATGTGTTTATCGTTGGGCACAATCCCGAAACAACTGAATTAACAGACCTGATGCTCGATGACTACATTGACAATGTACCTACTTTAGGTATCGTCGCTTTGAAACTTCCTATCAAGCATTGGAAGAAATTAAAACCCGAAAAAGCAAAACTGAACTTTTTTATTTACCCCAAAATGTATACATGACCTTTACTCTTTCCACTCTAGACTCTCTATAGAAAGTTTTTCGTTTGAGAATGGCTCGACAATGACATCGATCTGATCCAGTGTATAACGTAAAGGAAAACCTATATTTGAATTTCTGGCTGTACTTTCGAGGATAAAGTATTTCTTGTTATTGACCCAAAGCCCTTTTGTCTTATCTAAACGTTCATCCTCTATGGCTGTAATGACGAAAATGTGTTTGGGTACCAAAACAAAATAGGCTTCTATCCCTAATGCATGTAGCATAGAAATAAGTAAATTACTCTTATCATCACAATCTCCAAAATTCTGCTGTATTGTTTTTTGTGCAGAATACTGCTGAAAAGTGTTGGTCTGGTAAGGGATATTGGTCACAAAATCCAATAAGGATTGTATTTTACAGAGTTCATCGGAACAATGCGCTGTTAGTGCAAATGCTTTCTCTTGTATCTCTTGGGAGGTCGTAACATAGGATCTATAGAACCCATTAGATGTATCTATATGGGTCCTGTCTACGATATCCATCGCTCTGATCGTACCGTAGATAAAGGCTATAAAAGAAATAGCCATAATAAGAAGGGATAGATGTTTTTTACTTTCGCTTTTCATACCAAAACTACACCCATTTCAAAATATATTTTCTTATTATTCTTCAGCTGATTTACAACCCTGTTTTTGACGCTCTGCTGAAAGTTCTACACGTTTTCTCTCTGCATCTCTTAACATTTTCTTTTTATTATGACTCACCGTAATCCCCGGTACTGGCATTGCTTGAAGCTTTTCTTCTAAATGGAAAGCACTGGTATTCTTTACCATAATCATAAATTCATACAGTTCGATTAGTTCTTTATCAAGCCCATCACATACATCAGACGACGTATCAGGTGTACTTGCCACTGCATTTTTCTCAACCACTTGAGTAGTGCCAGAAGATCTAGGGGTTGTATCAGTATATTTTTGACTTTCTACTTCAAGTTCTGCATTTTTTTTCTGTTCAATACTGAGTGTTTGTTCTTTCTTCTCATTCATTGTGATTGCTGGTGCCGGAAGTGCTACAGCTTTTTCTTTCATATCGACAGTACCGATAGTGTTTACCTTAGTGGTCAATGGATCTGCTTTCATCATTTTTTTATCACTATCTGCTGATAGTTCAGTCACCGACACAGGTTTTTCTGCCACTTCTTTTTTATCTGGTATGTCAGCAGTGTGTATAGGCATAGGTGTTTGACAACTGTATGCTTGGCGTTCTACCGTATACTCTGCATATTTTTTCTTTGCATCTTTCAGCATCTGCTTTCTATTATTGCTGACTGTGATCCCCGGTACCGAAAGTGCCGCGGCTTTTTCTTCCAAATGAAAAGCGCTGGTATGGTTGACCATGACGATAAATTCATCCAACTTTATCAGTTTTTTATCGATAGTATCACATCGGTTAGATAAGAGAGCAGCTTTACTTACCACTGCCATTTGTGCAGTGCTTGTATGTATAGAAGATTCACAACCGTATTTTTGATGCTCTGCAGCATACTCTGCATATTTTTTCTCTGCATCTTTTAGCATTTTTTTTCTATTGGTACTGACTGTGATCCCCGGTACTGTCAGCGCAGCAGCTTTTTCTTCTAAATGAAAAGCACTGGTGTTTTGTACTACTTCAGTAAATCTATCCAATCTCACCACTTTTTGATCGATCACAGCACAAGGATCAGAAGATAAAGATGGGGGTCCTACTACAGCCATTTTATCAGTCATTTGACCACTGCAGGCAGTCAACAATGTTGTAACAACAAGAGATGAAAGTGTGTAAATAAGCCTTTGTTTCATAAGAGGTTCCTTTAAAAAATAGTATAGTTGAAGTACTTCAAATAAACGCTATGTCTGTAGGTATCATTACTGCAAACGATTTTGGGTCACTTCATCAGGTTCAACTTCACATAACATTGTATCTTGTCCGCAATGACGGCAAGTTGTTCTCACAGTAAAGAAATACCAGCCATTTTTGTCTTTCAATAGGGAGTTACCGCACTTAGGACAGGTGATACGGCTCTGAAGTATAGCAAAGACCATTGCTACTCCTAGCTGAAGTGTACTATGTGTATAAAAGATTGACAAGATGATAAAAAGACCGACCATTACACCTAGGAGAATATACTTAATATATGCGGGGATACATTTCATCATTCTATTTCCTTTTTATTTGTAAATACTATTGTAACACAATGGACTTGCATCTAACGGTATGCCTAGGATTCTCTTTCTTTCTCATTGGTATTGGATTCAAGGGTTGTTAAGAAGAAGCTTGCGAAGTCACATGACTGACTGAACAAACTCCCATAGATCAAATAGGAGAACTTACTCCCACTCGATGGTTGCAGGAGGCTTAGAGCTGATATCATAAACCACTCTATTGATCCCGTCAATTTCATTGATGATCCTTCTACTCATGCCCTCAAGTACATCATGCGGGACATGTGCAAACGTAGCTGTCATACCATCTACTGACTCTACCATACGGATACAGACCGTATTGTCATATGTACGGTTGTCCCCCATCACTCCTACAGACTGTACATTCAGCAGTACGGTAAATGCCTGCCATACTTTGTCATAGTAACCTGTTGCTTTGAGTTCCTCTTGCATGATGGCATCTGACTCACGAAGCAGTCTCAAAGCCTCTTCATTGACTTCACCCATCACTCTTATGGCAAGACCTGGGCCAGGAAAAGGGTGTCTGCCTATCATATGCTTTGGAAGTCCAAGTTCAAGACCCAGTTTTCTTACCTCATCTTTAAAGATCTCTCTCAGCGGTTCAACCAGTTCAAATGTCATCCAGTCAGGAAGTCCACCTACGTTATGGTGAGATTTGATCGTCTTTGATGGCCCTTTGACCGAGACCGACTCGATGACATCTGTATAGAGCGTTCCTTGTGCCAGGAAACTTACATCTGTATGTTTCTTTGCTTCTTTATCAAACACTTCAATGAACTTCTCACCGATCGCTTTTCTTTTTGTCTCTGGGTCCGTTACCCCTGCCAATGCTTCCATGAACTCTTGTTTTGCATCGATCGTGATCAAAGGTATACCGACCAATTTAAACATATCCTGTACCTGCTCTGCTTCATCTTTACGAAGCAGTCCTTGGTCCACAAATACACAGATCAGTTGTTCTTTAGGTAATGCTTCGTTGAGCATAGCAGCAACAACAGAAGAGTCTACTCCCCCACTTACACCACAAAGGACTTTTCTGTCACCCACTTGGGCTCTAATAGCAGCGATTTTCTCTTTGGCAAAGCTCCCCATGTTCCAAGTACTGTCACAACCACAGATGTGTTTAGCGAAGTTCTTCAACATCGCAGTACCCTCAACAGAGTGATGTACTTCCGGGTGGAATTGGAATGCATAGATGTTTCTACTCTCATTAGCTATAGCTGCATACGGTGAGTTTTCACTGGTTCCGATCACTTCAAAACCATCAGGTATACGTTCTGCTCTATCACCATGACTCATCCATACGATAGAGTCATTTGAGATATTGTTGAAGATACCGCCATTGTTTTCTATGTGAAGTTTTGCTTTTCCGTATTCATGATGATCCGCTGCAATCACGCTTCCGCCAAAGTGCTGTGTGATAAGCTGCATACCATAACAGATACCCAAGATAGGTAGTCCCAGGTCCCACACGCCATCATCTGGTTTATACGCATCTTCCGCATAAACAGAAGCCGGGCCACCAGAAAGGATAATACCTTGCGGCTTTCTGGCCTTAATGTCTTCAATACTCTCACGATACGGTACCACTTCTGTGTACACACCACTCTCTCTCAGTTTTCTAGCGATAAGCTGCGTATATTGTGATCCGAAGTCTAAGACTAATATAGGTACTTGTTTCATCATCTTTCCTTGTATATGTATGGTTAAATCTTTCAAAAAAAACTTAACTATAAAAATACGTTTTTAGTAGTTCTAAGGGATGTTCAGAACTACTAATTCCATAAACCAAACCTACGTAAGGTTACGCGCCTATTCCAAGTATAAGAAACTGCACATACCAGACAGAGACAGATACGATATAACCTACCAGTACGGTCCAAGCCAGTTTTAAATGTGCACCAAATGTATAGATACCATGAAGTTTACCCATGACACCCACACCGGCAGCAGAACCAAACGAGATAAGCGAACCACCCACACCAGCCGTAAGTGTTACAAGCATCCATTGTGCATGTGCAGAAGCACCCATGTCCGGACTTGACTTAAGTACTGCTGACATCACAGGTACGTTATCCACGATTGCAGAAAGGAATCCTACCCCGATATTCACGGTAGTTGCACCAAACTGAGAATAAAGTGCCGTGAAATATTCTAAGAAACCTAAAAAGTGAAGCCCGCCAACCGCAGCTAAAATACCAAAGAAGAAAAGCAGTGTATCATTTTCAATTTTAGCAATGAATGAGAAAACATTGACCGGAGGACATACAATACCATCACTATCATATCTTACTTCTCTGCTCATTCTATAAATATAGAGTTTAAGCACAGCCAAACCGAACATCATTCCCCACATTGCAGGCAGATGAAGCACTTGATGCGAGAGAACTGCTGAAGCAATGGTTAAAGCGAAAAGACCCATGATCACTTTTCCACCTGCAGAAATATACACCTTTTTTTCATCAGCTGCAAATGGTGGTGTACCGTTCGGTACAAAACGGCTCAATAGAAATGCCGTGACAAACCAGCCCAGTATAGATGCAGGGAAAAGATAAAGGAAATCAACAAATGCCCCCTTGCCATCAACCCATACCATCAATGTAGTGATATCACCAAACGGTGACCAGGCACCACCTGCATTTGCCGCAACAACGATATTGATCGCGGAAGGTACAATAAAGGCTTTATTCGTCTTATCAATGGTGATCAATACCGTTGAAAGGATCAATGCTGTGGTGAGGTTATCGGCAACAGGAGAAATGAAGAAAGCCAAAAGACCTGTGATCCAGAACAGTTTTTTATAGCTATACCCTTTAGAGACAAGATTGTAACGTAAAGCAGAAAACACATTCCTATCGATCATCGCTTCAATATAGGTCATAGCCACATAAAGGAAGAAGAATATCCCTGCGATCTCATAAATAAGCAACTCTATTTCGTGGTGCAGATGTGCCCCGTCTAAACCATTGATAGCATAATAGACACCGATCAACATAAAAATCATTGTTCCTGCAAAAAGTGCCGGTTTTGCTTTGTTTATAAGGTATTTATCTTCCGCTGCAATAAAGTAGTATCCTACGACAAATATGATAAGTGAAGCGATCCCCACCCATGTGGTTGTCAAATCTGTGTGTAATATCTCTGTGGTCATTAATTGTTCTCCTAATTCTTTGGTATGCCATATCTGTCCATACATGGAACGTTATAAAGACTCTATATAGTGCGAGCCCAAAGACTCTTTTCTCGCAAGTGCTGCATCTACAATGGCAGAAGCAGTATTTAGTCTAAGTTTAAGTAATCTGCCTATCTCTTTATTTTTCATATCATAAATGAGATTTTTAGCTTCATGCAAACCTTTTCTTGTCCTGATAATCCCTATATCATCCCACATCACTTGACGCAATTTTTGTTTATAGATTTTATCGTTTTCTTTGTGCAGAATATTACCGTAATCTTTCTCAAAAAGAGGTGTTTTCATGGCTTTATGCTCTTTGGAAAGCAGATGGTCCACTGCACGTTTTGCAAAGACCACCCCTTCAAGCAGTGAATTGGATGCAAGACGATTTGCACCATGCACACCTGTTCTAGCGGCTTCACCTATGACATATAGGCCTTCCATACCGTCTATACAGCCATTGGTATCGCATTTAATACCCCCGTTAGAGTAGTGAAATGCAGGAGAAATAGCGATCTTATCTTTCGGAAATTTATAGCCAAGTCTGGCAAAAGTATGTGTGATATTAGGGAAACGATGTTCAAACCATTTCTCTTCGAACATGGAAAAATCAAGATAAGCTTTTTGTCCCGTTTTTCGCTTATGATTGAAAATACCGCGAGCCACAATATCACGACTGGCCAATTCTCCTCTCTCGTCATAATCAAACAAGAAACGTCTTCCCTCTTCATCCACTACATGTGCACCCTCACCCCTAAGTGCTTCAGTCAGTAACAGTTTTCTTGCAAAAGGGGTCTCAACAAATACCGTAGGGTGAAACTGCATAAATTCCATATCGGCAAGTTCTATACCTTTTTCCACACAAATACCATGTATATCAGCACTAACGGTACGGGAGTTTGTATTGTACGCATAAAGAGAGCCTATACCTCCAGAAGCGATGATCACATCATCCGCATAGATGGTCGTAGGTTCATAATTGACCGTTGCTTTGACTCCAAAACATCTGCCATTGTCTATAAGCAGATCATACACCAGTGTATTTTTCTGAAGTTGGTGTTTGTTTTGCACCATCATAAAGTAGTGCATATAACGCCCCGTAGCATCTCCTCCAGCATGGATAATACGCTCTACAGAGTGTGCAGCCTCTTTCGTATATAATATGTTCCCCACTTCATCTGTATCAAACTCCATCCCTCTAGAAATGATGTCAGGCGTGGTCTCCAGTGAAGTACGTGAAAGTATCTCCACAGCCTCTTTATTATTATGATACGAACCTGCAGCCATGGTATCTTCGACATGAAGAGGAATATCCGCTTCATTCAAAGCGGTTGTCATACCACCCTGGGCATAAAACGTGTTACACTCCCAAGGGATGTCTTTACAGACTACTAAGACTTTTTTACTTGCAGGTAGCTGCATGGCTGCATAGAGTCCTGCTATACCTGCACCTATGATCAATACATCATACTTCTGCATCTTTAACCTTCTGTCTTCGTACTTGTATTGTTCTCTACAGTCTCTTCTACATAGACAGGGTCAGTTTTGTAGCCACACCCTGTTAAGATGATACAGCAAAGTGATGATATAATCGCTTTATGAAAAAAGCCAATATAATTTTGTCTCATTTATCTTCTCAGCCTCAGTTTAAATCATTAAAACGGCAGGAGTGTTACCAAAAGTTTATCGATCTTCTGAGTCCCAAATGGCAAAAAGCTATTGCTTTTGTATACATCAAAGATGAAACACTCTTTATAGCAGTCACACACCCCGGTTTTAAAATGGAACTTAATTATAATAGAGATTTATTAAAAACCCTATTAACACAGCTTAACGAACATGATGAAGCGTGTAAGATGATGCAGGCTGAAAAAGTTGTGGTATTTCATAGCAAGTATTATGCGATGCCTCAGGAAAAAGTCTCTTATGTCAGTGTCCCGCATTATCATGAACGCGCCAAGGGAAATTTTGAAACACCTTCAGATAACGAACTCAAAGAAAAATTTGAACGTATTAAAGCCATAGTCACATGCAATCAGTAATCCAAGATCTACCCGCCTCTGCAGGCGTTTACCAGTATTTTGACACAAACGGCAAACTGCTCTATGTAGGAAAAGCCAAAAACCTTAAAAACAGGGTCAAAAGCTATTGGCGTTTTTCTCCTGAATTCAGACCCAATCCTACGCAAAGTTCTCGCATCATCAAAATGCTCTATGAAGCCAGTAGACTTGAGTATATCGTAGTTGAAACAGAAGAGGATGCACTCATCCTGGAAAACTCGCTGATCAAGCAGCTCAAACCCAAATACAACATTTTACTTCGTGATGATAAAACCTACCCCTACATATATATCGATGAATCTGTCGCATATCCCAGATTTGAGATTACTAGAAAGGTCATCAAAGGAAAAAACATTACCTACTATGGCCCTTTCCCTACCGGTGGGAAAGCCTTGCTTGATGCACTCTATGAGGTCTATCCGCTTGTACAAAAAAAGTCTTGTTTAAAAGAAGGAAAAGCCTGTCTTTTCTACCAGATCAAAAAGTGTCTGGCACCCTGTGAAGGAAAAGTATCACCTGAAGCCTATGGAGAGATCGTCACGCAGGCCAAAACATCCATTGTCAAACGTAAAGATCTACTCTCTGCCCTTGAAGAGAAGATGACAAACCTTGCTATGCAAGAACGTTATGAGGAAGCAGCGGCTATGCGCGACAGCATCAATGCTATCTCTTCACTCACCATCTCATCGAACATCGATTTTGCAAATGCAATGGACCTTGATATCTTTGCCATACTTAATGGTGATGAAAAAGGAGTGATCGTCAAACTCTTTATGCGCGGAGGAAAGATCATCTCATCCTCATACTCCTACTTCAGACATACACATATTTTTGATGAGAATGAAGCCTACAAACAAGCTTTATTGGAATTCTATACCATCGATACCCCTAATATAAGCAAACAGATCCTTACGGCCCATACCTTTGAAGACTCAGAACAGGTGGCACACAGTCTCTCTGCCCGCTTTAACAAAAAAATAGAGATACTTACCCCTCAACGCGGCCCTAAAGCCAAACTGATCTCTCTAGCCCTGCAGAACTGCGAAGAGTTATTGCGTAAAACGCAAAGCGATACGCTCATGGAACAAAAAATAGCAGATCTCTTTGACCTTTCTGTCATTCCTTACCGTGTAGAAACTTTTGATAACTCTCATCTTATGGGAGCTGCTACCGTGGGTGGTATGGTAGTCTGGGATGAAAACAAATGGGATAAAACAGCATACCGACGATACATCCTGCATGAACGTGATGAGTATGGACAGATGAAAGAGATGCTCTCCAGACGGATAGAGAAGTTCAAAGAAGAACCTGCTCCAGACCTATGGATACTTGATGGAGGACAAGCCAATCTCAATCTTGCAAAAAAACTTCTAAAAGAAGCCCATGTCAATCTTGATGTCATAGCTATAGCCAAAGAGAAGCTCGATGCCAAAGCACACCGTGCGAAAGGTGCGGCCAAGGACATCCTTTATACCTCCCATGGTGTTCTTGAGCTCAAAGCAAATGACAAACGTCTGCACTGGATACAGCGCCAAAGAGATGAAGCACACCGTTATGCCATCACCTACCACCAAAACAAAAACGTAAAGAGGATACACAAATCTCACTTCTGAATAAAAAAGGCATAGGTAAAGCAACCCTCAAAAAGTTGATCGACTATTTCGGAACATTTGAAGCCATAGAGAATGCATCTTACGAAGAAATAGAAAAAGTTACGAATAAAAAAATCTCTAACATTATTAAAAATTATAATCTATAAACAACCATAATTTAATATTTTTTACTAAAAAACTTCTTAATTCAATCTATTTTTAGTTTAGTTGTTATAGAGTTTTAGCAGTGCTATTATGTTTGCAGTATTTCCAGACAACAATGTTCTAGTGCATCTTATGTAATACATAACGTTAAATTAAAAGCTAAACTCATTGTGAAGTGAGGACAGAAAGCCATGGGTCTTATAAAGATTGCCAGGCTGCAAACAGTAAACTTTATGATTGTAAGTTTATTGGAACTACACTTCTTACACTACACACTACAAAAGGGGGGAGAATAATACAATGAATAGACCTGATCCAATTGATGAAGAGTATATCTTTGAAAAAGGCTTGATCGTAAGTTCTACAGATCTTAAAGGCATCATTACATACGCGAATAGAAAATTCTGTGAAATAGCAGGATATACCAAAGATGAACTCGTAGGCAAAAATCACAATATCGTCAGACATCCAGATATGCCAAAAGCAGCATTCAAAGAACTTTGGGACACGATACAGGGCGGAAAAGAGTGGACCGGTATCGTAAAGAACCTAAGAAAAGATGGCAGATATTATTGGGTTTATTCACATATTTCACCTATCATCGTTGATGGAGAGATCACTGGTTATACTGCAGCCAGAAGACCGGCATCTGAAACAGAAGTAACAGAGACAATTCCTATATACAGGGATTTATTAGAAAAAGAAAGTAATTAAAGAGAGGTTGTCAACAAAATGTACTATATACTAAATGAAACAAATCAAATTATCGCTGCAGATAAGAGTCTATTGGAATTATGCGGTTTATCGCATATAGATGAATTATCATTAAAAATTGCATTAGGCGATACAAGATTTGATTTATCCGAAACAGATATCAAGATCACAACAGGTCAAGATGATACAATGTTTCCGGTCTCTAAAACTTCCCTTTCAAGTATGCTTGGTCGTATCACATTGGTTGAAATCCAAACAGAAGAGGAAAAAGCTGCTGAAGATGATCTATCGGTATTAACGCTTGATGATACTATAGAAAATATCGCACCTCTCGAAATAGAGGAAAGCAGTGAAGAAAAAGAAGTGGCTATCGATGACAACGAACTCTTTGATCTTGTCATGGAAGAGGAAACAGAAAGTATCACTCCTCTTGGTAGTCAAGATACAAGTAAAGAGGCGGAGCTTGCCATAGAGGATAACGAACTCTTTGACCTTGTTATGGAAGAGGAGACAGAGCGCAGTGTTGAAACGGTAGAAGCACCACTCGATATTATGACCGAAGATACAGAGATCCTTGACTTGGGCTTATCCGATAAAGAAGAGGAAGTAGCTAGTGAGAAAACTGTGTCAGAAGAGAGTGCTGAAATTCTTGTAGATATCGATAAAGTGTGTCAACAGATCGGTATTTCTCATGAAGACTACGATACATTCCTCAATGAATATATCGATACGGCACTGGGACTTGAGCAGGATCTACAGAGTGAAGAGAGTACAAAACGTTCCAATGCTGTTGCAACACTTTCCCATCTTGGTGAGGTATTACAACTACCGGTTATCGGAGACATCATAGCCAAAATAGATACTGTACCTGCAGATGAGCTAAAAGCAACTGTAGAATCTTTTTACGCAACTCTCTCAAGAATCACTACAACACCAACTTCTCAAGCAGAACCTGAAATGACACTCCTTGATACCCAAGAAGAAGATAAGATGGATCTTTTCGATGTAGAAGAAAAAGAAGTTGAACTAGAAGCGCCTATCAATGAAAAGGGATTTGGTACGATTTCACTTGAAGGTATCAAACCTATTCACTTTGACTTTCAACTTGAAGAAGCTGCTAATGATCTCTCTTTACCGGTTGACCTTATTGAAGAATTTGTACATGATTTTATCGAGCAATGTCATATTGAGACCAAAAATATGCTCAAAGCCTATGAAGAGGGCGATCTGGATGCCATTCAGAAAATAGGACATCTGCTTAAAGGTGCAGCAAGTAACCTTCGTATCAATCCACTCTCTGATACGCTCTATAAGATACAGTTTTGTGAAGACAGCAGTACTTTAGAAGCTTTGATCAAAGACTATTGGGGACACTTTTTGTCTTTCGAAATTCAAATAAATGCGCTAGCAAAATAAAAGGAAATACACTATGACTATACGTAATAGACTCAAACTTATTGGTCTGGTACCAATTTCTCTACTCATTCTACTATCAAGTTATTTCTTTGTAACTTCATATGTAAACTATGAAAAGGCTAATGCACTGAAAACGACATTGATCAACAATGGTGCTTTGGACAAATCACTTATCGAAATCGGTAAAGAGAACGGATTAACAGCCTTATATCTTGGAAGCGATAAGAAAATGTATGCGGATGCACTTATCAAACAACGTGAGAAACTAGATGAGTCTTTTGAAAACCTCAAATATGAAATCATCACAGACAAAAAGGTATACCTTCCATTCTTAGTTGAACTATTAGAAGGAGGGGCGGCAAAAGCATTAGACCCTTATACACTGCTAGTAGCCAATATAGATAAACTTCCCGAAGCCAGAAAAAAGATAGATGCTGAAAATGTAGATTTTAAAACGACGTTTTTTCAAACCTATAGAAACGGTCTATCTACACCAACGCTTGACAAGATCCTGATACTTAAGAAGTATGCACTTGATACAGATATTTCAGGACTGATCGATACACTTACACAAATTTATACAGCTCAGGAGTACAGTGGACTTGAAAGAGGATTTATTGCATATTATATGGCAAAAAGATCTTCTCTCTCATTTGAGGAAATTGCATTATGGGATGAATTCAAAACAAAAGCACATATTTTTGATCTCAAACAGGTAAACAATGATGCATTGCGTACACAACTGGAAAAAGTCCTCTATAACGATCATGCCAAAGAAGTGATGAATGACCTGGCTCTGACATCATCTGCGATCCAGACAGATATCGATAACGGTGACTATGCAGAAGAAGTTATGGACTGGTTTGCATTGCAGACACAGAAGATCGCACTGCTTTCAAAAGCAGAACTCGTGGTTTCAAATGCTCTATGGAAAAAAAGTAACCTCTATCTTGATAAACAACTTTTGCTTCTTGCTATCGCAGGCGCTATCTGGTTGCTGAGTTTTATTTTGGCCTACCTGGGGTACACAACAGCAAGAGATATTACAAGAAACATTAAAGAGCTTGAAGACGTATTGAACAAAGCGGTTGAAGAGATGAAAGCCAGTGATCAATACCTTGCATCAGATTCACATGCGATTGAAAATATCGACCTTGATACGCATGAAGGTACAAAAGAAGCCTATAAATTCCTTGAGGACCTTGTTGAAACAGCAAAAGATGATAAACTTATTGCCCTCCAGGCCAATGAAGCAAAATCACTTTTCCTCGCAAACATGTCACATGAGATTCGTACACCTCTGAACGGTATTGTTGGATTTACAGAGATCTTACGTAGTACGAATCTTACTGAAGAACAAGAAGAGTTTCTTTCAATTATTGATAAAAGTTCTGAAAACCTTCTTAGTATTATCAATAACATTCTCGACCTTTCAAAAATTGAAAGTAACAAGGTCGAGATTGAAAGTATCGTATTTGATGCAGCTGAAGAGTTTGAGAGTGCAGTTGAGACCTATGCAGTTGCAGCAACAGAGAAAAATATTGACATGAACTACTACATGGATCCAACGATTTCTGCAAAACTCAAAGGTGATCCGACGAAGATCAAAGAGATTGTGATTAACCTTCTTTCCAATGCCGTTAAGTTTACAAGTTACGGTGGAGAAGTCAATCTTGATATTGTCAAAGAGACAGATGAAAATGGTGTGAATAGAGTGAAGTTCAGTGTTAGAGATAACGGTATTGGTATGACCAAAGACCAACAATCTCGTATTTTTGATGCCTTCTCTCAGGCCGATGTATCGGTCACAAGAAAGTATGGTGGTACAGGTCTAGGTTTGACTATTTCTAGTCAATTCGTTGAACTTATGGGTGGAAAACTTGAACTTGAAAGTGCTAAAGACTACGGTACAACATTCTTCTTCTCACTACCATTAGAAGAGGTTGCATCTACTGAGGTTAATTATGAAAATGCATTCAACGATCTTGTCCTAGGTAAATATGAGCAGGATGTTCCGACAAAACTAGACAAAAATCTAGAAAAATGGTTTGAATACTTTGGACCAACTGTCAAACATTTTGAATCCATAGCTGAACTCAAAGAGCTTGATTACAATGATACCTGTAAGAACTACTGGATCGATATTGACAAAGCAAGACAAAACATGCTTGATGCTATTGAAAATATGGATAAATCGAAACTCATTATTATTGCCAATGTTACAAGCCGTAATAAGGTTGAAGCACTGGATATTGATCAAAGCCATGTTCTCTTTAAGCCGGTTACACTCAGTAAACTAAAAACTGTCTTGAACAATACTGCGACTATAGCGCCTCAGCGTATTGAAGAAGCAGCAGCAGTACAACAGACCAGATTTGATGCTAAAGTATTAGTGACAGAAGACAATATTATTAACCAGAAACTTATTAGACGTATACTTGAAGAGCATGGGATTACCGTGGATATCGCAAATAACGGTCTTGAATCCTTTGAAAAACGTAGAAGTGGTGATTATGACCTCCTCTTTATGGATATTCAAATGCCTGTGATGGATGGTATTGAAGCGACACATGAGATCCTTGACTATGAAGAGGATGAAGAGTTAGCACATATCCCGATCGTAGCTTTAACAGCCAATGCCCTTAAGGGTGACAGAGAGCGATTCTTGGCCGAGGGTATGGATGAGTATATCACTAAGCCTATTGAAACGACTGAACTACTTTATATACTTAACAAGTTCTTATCAGACAAAGCAATTGGCGAAACTGCAGAAGCTACCAAAACAGAAGAAACAGTGGTTGAAACATCTGAAGAGAGTATCACTCCGACAGCTGAGATCTCTGATGAACCAGAACTCACGCTTGACGAGCCTGCAGTAGAGAATATTGAAACACCTAAAAAAGAAAAGATCCTGATTGCTAAAAAATTATTGCTGGCTCGTAGAGTTTTAGCAAAAGTTTTGGAAAATCTAGGACATGACTATGATACATTGGATGATATGGAGATGTTAGAGAACACATTGGCATCAGGCGACTATGATATACTCTTTACTGATACAGACCTAGTTACAGAAAGTATCAGCCACTCTAATGGAAATGTAGCTATAATTTCATCAAGCAATACAAATGCTCCTCAAGAAGTCAATGTACAAAAGGGTGAAACCATCTCAAGTACTGCTTCTAAAGAAGAGATAGAAAACATAATCACAAAGTATAGAGGATAAGAAACATGGCATTAAAAGTACTTGTTGTTGATGATGACTTCATCAACAGAAAGCTCATACAGACTCTTTTAAAAAAGAATCCAAAAGTAACAGAGATCATAGAGGCAGAAAATGGGTCTGACGCCTTAGATAAAATGAAGAAAGATCCTAGTATCAATATGATACTCTTGGATATTATGATGCCAGTTGTGGATGGGATAGAGTTTTTGAAGATCTTTAGATCTGATATGAATAATGCACATGTACCTGTTATTGTACTCTCTACGGATGATACACGTAAAACAGAAGTCTATGATAATGGGGCAAACGACTTCTTGCGTAAACCTGTTATGCAAGATAATCTCTATGAAAAAATAGACCAGTGGGCAAACTAACTGATCTCTTACAACAATAAATCCTACCAGCCATAAGGCTGGTTAAACTCTATAAAAAATCGCCTTATTATACAAATATCTCTTTCAATACTTCTTCAATACGAGACACCCCAATAACTTCTACATTATTCTTTACTTCATCAGGAATATCATCCAGATCACGTTCATAGTTCTTCATTGGGATGAGCGCCTTTTCAACTCCTGCTTTGTACGCAGCGATCAATTTCTCTTTGAGCCCACCTATAGGCAATACTTTTCCTGTCAGTGTGACTTCACCGGTCATAGCGACTTTATTATCTATCTTTTGTCCGCTTAAGATGGAAGCGATGGCACTTACCATGGCGATACCCGCACTTGGGCCATCTTTCGGCGTTGCTCCTTCAGGTACATGGATATGGAGGTCATAACGCTTATAGACTTCACTTGGATCCACTACGATACGCTCTTCTCTCTCTTTTGCACTATGAGGAATGATGGAAGGAGAGATAGGTAGTTCTCCATTGTCTATCAATATCTTCACAACAGAATGTGCGATACGCACAGACTCTTTCATCACATCACCTAAACTACCGGTAAGCTGTAATGCTCCCTTACCTTTGATCTTAATGGCTTCAATGGTTAAAACATCTCCCCCCACCGCTGTCCAAGCCAAACCACTGACAATTCCGACTTGAGGCTTACTGTCTACTTGCGATATCTCGAAGACTTTTTTGTCTGTAAACTTCTCCAGGTTCTTTCTTGTGATGCTTATCGACTCTTTTGTTTTATCTTCTAGTAGTTGTCTTGCACCTTTTCTCATTAAGCCGGCAATCCTACGGCGTAAATTCCGTACCCCAGCTTCTCTGGTATATTCATCTATCAGTGTTTTTAGTGCTTTATCTGTAATGGAAAACTCTCTATTCTTTAGCGCATGTTTTTTCAGTTCCTGAGGTATGAGATAGCGCTTTGCGATCTCAAACTTCTCTTTAGGTGTATAGGAGTTCAACCCTATAAACTCCATCCTGTCACGCAGTGGTGCAGGTATACGTCCCACGTCATTTGCAGTCGCAATAAAAATAGCTTTACTCAGATCAATGTTGAAATTGAGATAATAATCTCTATACTTACTGTTTTGCTCCGGGTCAAGTATCTCAAGCAGCGCTGCAGTAGGGTCACCTCTCATGCTGCGTCCTACTTTATCTATCTCATCAAGTACGATGACCGGGTCCATGCTTTTGGCTTCTATCAATCCCTGCACTAAACGTCCAGGCATTGCTCCTACATAGGTTCTTCGGTGTCCTCTCAGTTCATTAACATCTTCAAGTCCACCCAGTGCCATACGCACAAGCGGTCTTCCCAATGCCGTAGCGATGGAGTTGGCAAGTGAAGTTTTACCTACACCCGGAGGTCCTGCAAAACAGAGTATGACACCTCCAGTCTCTTTTTGTTTGATACCTCTAAGCTCTGCCAATTCACGAACGGAGAAAAACTCAACGATACGCTCTTTTGGTTTTTCCAAAGAGTAATGGTCTTTATCGAGCTCAAGTGACACATCTTTCACACTGAGATTTTTCTTGGTTAACTTTCCAAATGGAAGTTCAAGTACCCATTCCAGATAACTCTGAAGTACATTGGCATCAGCAGAGTCAGGATGCATACGGGCAAAACGGTCTAACTGTTTGCTGATCTCTTTAAACGCATCCTCTTGCATATGAGGCTTGAGTTCTGCTATCTTTTCTCTAAAGTTAGCGATCTCCTCTTCCCTTTGTGTATCCATACCCAACTCTTGCTGTATCTCTTTGAGCTGTTCTTTAAGGAAATACTCTTTATTGGTCTGTTCTATCTTCGAATGCACTTTTGTACGTATCTCACGCTGCACTTTTGCAGACTCTATCTGAGAGGTGACTATGTCAATGAGCCCCAGGAGACGTTTTTCTATATTCATCTCCACATAAAGAACATAAGCGACTTCTTTATCCAGTTTCAACATAGAAGAGACCAAGTCTGCGATACGGTTCGGCTCATCATTTTCCTCTATGGTACGTACAAGATCCGCAGGGATTTGACTGTTCAGAGCAGAAAGTTTTTTGACCTTGTCTCTGAGAATATCCATCAACGCATCTGCTTTAAGCTTATTATAACTCTCTAACGTGACCACATCTATCACAGCACGGTTAAAAGGACCTTCTTGAGGTTCAACGATCTTTCCACGGGCAAGTCCCTGGAAAAGTATCTTGACCCTGCCATCAGGTATATGTACTTTTCGCATGATCGACCCGATCACTCCTACTTTATACATAGTATCAAAATCATGTGTACCCTCTTTACCAGGCATAGAAGAAGTCACAAAGAGTAACGAGTTATTTTCCATAGCATCGGCTGCTGCATCGATATCTTTTTGGTCTGTAAGAAAGATGGGACTTATCATAAATGGGTAGAGGAAAAGTTCATCCTCAACCACTATAGGCAAGGTAGTCGGAAATGCATCATAATCACTGAGTTGCATAATGTTGCTCCTTTAAAAATATTAAATTTTGTTTTATATATCAAACACACCCTTAAAAGGTGTTGTGTTCCTGCATTTTAAAGATTAGTCGAAGACATAACCTATGATGCCTTTTTCAGGTGGCGTAATATCAGTCATTTCAACCACTGAGCCTTTATTTTTCTCTCTGTAGATCTTGGCTGCCTCTTCTTTTCCTGTTCGGTCATAGAGTGCTGCGATATTTTCATTGAGCAGATATTGACTCATATGTAATCTTATCAGCATCGTATTAACAAGCGGTGCATAAGGGGAGCCCGGATAACGGTTGATATATACTTTAGCCGTAGCGATACTGTCCATAATGAGCTTTTGATCTTTATAGACATCTTTGATACCTAAAAACGACGCTTTGAGTTTCATGAAGTCTGTATATTCACGGCTCTCATACTCGCCAAAACGTTTATTATACTCATCAAGATAATAGTTCGCAAGCAGGTACTCTTCCGCATTCATATGTGCATGAGCAAGCATCATCAAAGAGGTCGGCATAAGGGGTGAACGCATATGTTCACTCTTTAGAGATATATAATAGGCATCAGCCTTATCCAAATTTCCGCTCGTAATACTGTTGGCTATCTTCTGATACCAATAGAGTGCCGGTTTATTAAATTCAGCCACTTCCTTCTCCTCCCCACACCCCACAAATAAAAATAATATCGCTGCAGCCATACCTACAAACACACTTTTCTTCAAGTTCATATCTTTCCCTAAATTAAAATCTAATAATATATATAATAGCTCAAAGTATGTAAAAAGCGTATTAGCTAGTATAGATAATTCCAAAAAGATGGCTCTTATAGGGGTATCTCAAATTCACAAAGTAAAAAGGTAACGCTTGTACAACGAGAATATGATATAATTAATTATTATTTAATATCAATTTTATATTAACTATGATATTCTTTAATTTAGTATTACAGAGAAAAAGCCAAACTTACTGTGAAGTAAGGACGGAAAGCCATGGGTCTCTAGCAGATAGCCAGGTTACCAATCGTAAGCCATCATGCTTATATCATCATTTCTCAAATGTACATACACAAATTTAGCTTATATAATAGATGAGCATTAAAGGGTATTATCATGAACAATTTGAGTAAAATTTTTAAATTATATCTATTGCCATCTCTTCTCTTTCTACTACTTCACACATCTCAACTCACTGCCGCATCTAATTCATGTCCTGGTAGTGTTATATCTGGCAGTGTTCTTAATGCAGCACTCATAGACGATACAAATGAAGATGATTATTATAGGTATACCCCTGGTGATTACGGACAAATAACGCTAAGCTTTAGTGCCACTGAAAAGATAAATATTTATGTAAGTAAGGATGCATGTGACGATGATGGGATTTTGAGTATCGGTAATGGTGAAACAAGTGGATATGTAACTGTTAATGTAACGGATACAGAAACTCTCTATATTCATGCGGAATATTTCCACAATGATGCTGACTACAATATCACCTTAAACTTTGAACCTGCTCTTCCTGTAGATATCTGTTATGATTATGCATACAAACAAAATGACGTATACTTGACCGAAGAGAATGATGGCTCTTTTGACCCCCGTATCCAAGGTACAGGGCTCACGAATGACAATATCACTGTCGAGCTCTATATACAAAATATAGATCCTGCAGATACTGCCATGGAAAATTTAACCGTTGATATCTTTGATATAAATGTATCTCAAGCTACTTATGTTCCCAATTCTACCTGGGTCACGCAGCCTGGAGAGCTTACACCCACGAATGTAACTGATGTCAACAGTAGTGCAAGCTACAACAATGACATAGCTATCAATGATGTCATCAGTAGAGACTTTTTCTATCTGAATTATGATTTATCACCTCTGGGAAATGAAATTGATATACCTCTCAATGTCAGACTGAATTATACGGGTAACAATATTGTCATTGATAGTACAATACCTTTATGTAACAATAATTCCTTAAATTATACACCTGCTTATGGTATCTTCAATGTAGAAGACAGTATACTCACGTATCTAGACAAATATAATCTTCCAACACAAACAGCCAATCGTGTAGGTGATCTTGTAGTAGCTGCCTATGAAGCGGATGATGTTTATCAGAGAAAAAATGTCTCTACTGTTGTTGCTGTAGAGTTAATCGATGCGGCAAAACATGGCGGAATTGCTACTTCCTGTGCGCAATATGATAGTGCACTAACACCTCGTATATGGCTTACCTTTGATAACAACGTCTCACGTACAGATTTTGATTATACTACCATTACCGATGCCATTGCCAATGGTGCTCTCTCTGACCAGATTCCAATCAATGGTCCATTCATCTCTACTGCACCCGAATTTTACAGTATTGCAAGAGAAAATGCTGCCTTCAGAATTACATATAATGGTGCGGGAAGTGGCGATTTACTAAATACTGAAGCAGTCACTTGTCCACCTCAAGCCGGTGCAGGGACATGTTATAATGTTAAGAATTTTACGGAAGCCATTAAGTATAATGGTGGGAATTGTGCGCAAGATGTTGATGGTAATTCTAAAAATATAGATAAAATTCCACAATTTTGTAACAATGCCGGTACTGCTGCAGCTTCTGCAATGACACCAGGGGAATTGGCAACCTGCATGGAATGTATTTATGGGTTTGATGTCAACTTCCTCTGTTCACGTGACAACTTTGCCATACGGCCAGAGAGCTACCGTATGACTCTGAATGACCAAAATCAGAATGATCCCACACAACAAAGCCTCATTGCTATCAATGATAATTTGGCAGGAAATCAAAACAGAAATCATACAAATAATACGCCATATCATGTGGCAGCTGGATACAACTATGCACTTCAAATTCGTGCGGCCAATCACGTAGATGATAACGCAACACCTGGTTATAATGTGGGATTTTTTATGGATGGAAATGACAGTCAACGTTCTTTTAGATTGGCATGGCCTGCATCAGTCAATCCATCATCAACCTACTGTAATGACACAGCAGATCACAATAAAACAGTAACATTGCTCAACGGAGGAGCAGATCTCAATCTCAGCAGTGATCAAGTTGGTAAATACAATTTAACTATGTTTGACAGGCTATGGACTAGAGTTGACTGGGATCCGACACTCATGACACATCATACAACAGGACAAGGGGCTGGGTACTTTCTAACGGGGAGAGATTGTGTTTGGGGTACATCTGCCGTACCTAGTCAGAATACACTAACAGGATTTAGTGGAGAGAATCTTACTAATGTAAGTGGGTGTGATATCTCCTCTGATAACCACACTAATATTAACAATAATCTAGAATACAAAGATATTGCATTGCGTGTGCATCCTTACAAATTCGATCTTAACGGTAGCAATCCGATCAATCCCAATGTAGGTCCCTACACAAGGACCAATGGGCAAACCTTTGTCTATATCGATACACCGCCTACGATGGATGAAAATAACACGGATATGAGCTACAATATGAATGGTACATTCTTTGCCGCAGGGTATAATGACATTGGTAGCCTCAGTAATTTCGTTACGGGATGTTATGCGGATGATCTCAATATGGCTCTTAGTTTTACCTATAACAGTCCTGAACCTTCCTCAAGCAAAACACCATTCCTCTCATATAGTTTAAAGGACCATAACACGACCGATAAAACAGATATTTATAGACCTGTTCCTGTTTCAGGTTATCTTTTAGATGATCACTTTGAAGTAGGAGATCATAATAGTAGCACTGTACCATTGATTATTGACCAAAATGGAACTTTCTTTGTAAAACCTATGTTAGGTGCCATCACTATGGACTTGGGATACAACTTTAAACGTGATTATAATAACACACTAAACCCCAGATATATAGAATTCCATGACTTTAACATCACCTATAAAACAAATCCAACGAATATCAAAGCCGATCTCCAAAGTGATCACCAAATCTTTGGGGATATCATACTTGACCATGATGTTACATTTGTCTATGGTAGAGCTAAACCTTCTCAATATTTTTATGATGATGTCACTGCAAACTTTGTAGACACCCCAATTTCAATTGTCATTTATTGTGATCAAGACCCTGTTACATGTTCTGCTGTATACAATATAACAAATACCACATTTGGACAAACAGATGAATATAACTGGTATCTTTCACTTGGACATGTTACAAATGAGAATGATGGGAATATTACCTTAAATGCAAGTACTGGGGGGAGTGTTTCACCTACTGACCCTGCTGCCGTAGCTATTAACGATAGTGGAGGTGTGAATGATCCTGATGTTAGAGTTTCAGCAACGGCCACTATACGCCCTCTAAATGTTGATATTACCTTTGGAGCAGATACAAACAGATGGCTTGTTTATAATAAAGATAAAAATGAGACACCAATTCCTTTTTACCGCGTCCGTTTCATAGGTCAAAGCGGCTGGGCAGGCTATGGTGATACCGGACATGTGGTTGATACTGATGCTAGTACAAAGAAAAATAGACGATTGGGGTGGTAAACAATGCTAAACACTACACTTAAACGACCTGCTATTGCTATGTTAGAGTTGATCTTTGCCATCGTGGTCATGGGTATCGTACTGATGTCTGCTCCGATGCTCATAAGTACTTCTACTAAAAGTGGCTTTGTTGCTATCCAACAAGAGGCCATCCATGAAGCTGCTTCACATCTGAATATGATCATGGGATATCACTGGGATGAAAATGATGCGGATGAGCGTTATGTCGACCCTATCTTACAGGTAACCTCAGGGAATGGTGATTTAGATGAAGATGGAAATACAGGTCGTCGTTTAGGAACACCTGAAGAGAGTTACCGTGCCTTTATACGTTCTGATGGAACAGATGACCTTGCTGCATCAGCCCTTGCCACATTTGGTGCTGCTGATGGAACGGAGACAGAAAAAGATGATATCGATGATTTTTCAGGCAATACAGATCTCACAGAGATCGACACTGCAGTAGCAGATAATGTAGAAAAAACCACTATTAATATCAATGCAGTGGTTGCCTATATTCCTGACACCCCAGGAAGCGGAAGCTATGCAGACCCTGGAGCTGATAATAAAATCACATTCACGCCTAACTTTACAGCGAATTCGGGAACCAGTACCAATATAAAAAGAATCACTGTGACGCTCACAAGCACCAGTGGAGTTACAGAATTGGATAAACAAATCATATTACATGCTTTTTCATGTAATATAGGTGGATATACATTAGCAGAGAGAGGATTTTAATGATGCATAACCGAATGAATAGATCAGCTTTTTCTCTTCTTGAGCTTATTTTTGTCATCGTGATACTTGGTATCGTCTCTTCTTTGGGTGCTGAGATCATTGCAAATGTATATCAAAGTTATGTATTGCAAAGAGCACAGCATCGTGCTTCTCTTAAAACAGAACTTGTCGCGACTGAAGTTGCCAATCGTTTGCGCTATGCGATCCCTGGTACAGTTATCCGTAGAGTAGGTAAAACAGGTACCCCAGAGGAGCTTAGTGAGACCATGGCCAGTTCCCCTGATGCCTATACTGTGCTCCAATGGGTTGCCTATGATGGCGACAGTTTTGAAGCCATTTCCAGTGCTACAGACCGTAAACCTGGGTGGAGTGGTTTTTGTGATATCAATACAAGTACAACAAACAGTATCAGTACACCAGGTTCAAATCTAGGTTTGGCCAGTACTATTATCGGCAATCTATCGAAAAGTGCTACGCCTGTGAAAAGTATTACAAATGCATACCTTTACTTCCCTTATGATACTACAGCCTATGATATAACTACAGGAACAGGAGAGACCATTACACTTGGTACCAATGCCCCAAGAATATTTGAGCACTATAAACTCTCTTGGAGCTCTTATGCTCTGGTTGTTGAAAATGGAGACCTCTACCTTTATTACAATTTTTCTCCTACACCGGCAGCTGCTATAGGGAACATCAAGTCTCTGCTACTTAAGAACGTGACGAATTTCAAGTTCCAGGGTGCAGGACGTACCACCCGATTTAAAGTATGTAAACAAGAGAACATTGGTGAAGATTTCAATATCACATCATGTAAAGAAAAGGCGGTCTTCTAATGATATTAAAATCCAAACGTAATGCTTTTTCCCTATTGACCGCACTATTTGTCATTGTTCTTATGGCGACTGTAGCGATGCTTGTGATGAACATGACAGGGAAAATGGTAAAAGAGACAACAACACAGTACCAAAGAGAACAAGCGGCTCTGTTGGCCAAAAGTTATACAGAATATGCCATTATGGCAGTCACAGCCAATGATAGAACGACTAACTGTCTGAGTGATATCGACGGTACTGTCGGATCTAATCCAGCCAATGGAAATGGCTATCGTATTCGTGCACGTATTGCTTATATCGGCCATAATGCAGAAGTCGGTACATGTTCTACAGTTTTTAGCAATAGTGTCAATGAAGCTAATTCACCACTCAATATCATTGTAGATGTGTATGTAGAGTATAAAGAGGCAGATAATACAAGTGCCCCATGGGTTACCTATCATAAAAGAACATTACAGAAGATTTAAAAATGATACATGTGAATATTTTTACTACAAAAGGAATCTCTATGAAAAGATCAGCTTTTACGATGATCGAACTGGTTTTGGTCATTGTCGTTTTAGGTATATTGGCCGCACTTGCCCTGCCAAGATTTGAGCGTGACATCAAACAAGAAGCAGCAGATAGTGTACTCTCAGACATTCGATACACACAACATTTGGCATTGATGAGTTCTAAACATAAATTCGATGAACCAAAATGGCAAAGAGCTTTTTGGAAAATATCTTTTGAACCATGTAGTGATAATGGTTTGTTTACCAATATAGGAACAGATGTAGGCTATGATGGGGACATATCTGAAACAGAGTCAGCGATGGATCCAGTGAATGGCAAGATAATGTATTGGGACAACTCTACAAACTGTGCTGATGGAGGTGACAGCAATACCAGTGACCGTATCTTTCTTACAAAAAAGTTCGGTATCAAAGCTATCGCTGGTGCAAATGGATGTGCTGGGGTTCAAGATATAGGTTTTGACCATTTGGGTAGACCTCATGTCAGCTTCTCAGGTTCTACTGCACCTACCTATGGAAGCTATATGAATACAGCATGTACATTTACCTTTACAATGTCAGATGATGATACCTTCTCCATCCAAATAAATCCTGAAACAGGCTATGCTTTCATCGTAGGCCAATTAGATTCTTAATCTCTTTTCTATTTACCTTTCATTAAGTATCTTAAGTTAAAATTAAGTATGGATATAGCGATATATCTATACTTTAACATTAAGGATATATTATGAACAAAAGTATAACGGGAAGACATTTCGAACTTACTGAGCCTATCAAGACTTATGCTGAAGCAGCTATTGATAGCCTGGAAAAATATCACTTAGACATTATTTCTGCAAGTACTGTGATCTCAGCGAGTGAAAAGAATGGGAAAAAAGGCTTTGTCACAGAGTTCATTATTAACCTTAAAGATAAAAATACGATCGTTATCACCCAAGTAGATAAAGATGTGTATGCCGCTATGGATCTGGCCATAGAAAGAGTGAAAAAATCACTTAGAAGACATGCCGATAAAATAAAAGATCATAAAATCATGAGTTTTAGGGATCTGGGAGAAGAAGCTGAAGCTGTCAGTGAATTAACAACAGAGGAAGTAGAGATTGTCCCAATGGACCTCGAGTTACACAAACCTCTTGATTTTGACGAAGCGATAGAGGCACTACAAGCTGAGAAAAAAAGACAATTTATTGTCTTTAATGACAATGAGGGATTGATGCGTGTCATGTATAAAAGAGCGGATGGTAGATTCGGACTTTATTAAAATCCCTTTCTTAAGTTCTCCAGGATGCCCTGGGGATCAAATTCCCACACTTATTAATCTATTTTTTGCCCTAACAACTACTGCTTCATCTTCAGCCATATCCAGCCATTTGAACCGCTGACCGCTTTGTATCGTACCGTCCAGTATATCACCACTGTCACGAAATTTCAGATCCAGTTTCGCGATATCAAAACCATTGTTCGTTCGTGCAAACTGTTCAAGCCTGAAATTCTCTGCAGTGTTGGAGTAAAGATAACACCAGCTCTTTAGCCCATTACGGCCTACCCTACCCCTGAGTTGATGCAGTGTAGCAAGTCCAAGCCGTTCTGCACCTACGATCACGATAAGTGTAAGCCTTGGCAATGAGATACCCACTTCAACCACTGTTGTGGCTAAGAGTATATCCCCTTTTTCTCTGAATTCAAGTAATACATCCTCTTTATCCTTATCCTTACCATGTGTGACATAGACATTCTCAAACTTCTCTTCCCAAAAGCCCCGACTCTCTTCCAAAGACTGATACGGAACCTCACTACTCTCTTCTACCAAAGGGTAGATGATGAGCACCTGATGCTTTTGGGCAATCTCATCTTTGATATGTGTCAAAAGATTGGGAAAATCCTGCTTACTTATGGTCTGAGTCAAGACTTCACGTTCAAAAGGTGTGGTAGTGATGAGACTGACATCAAGAAGTTCAGACTCCATCATCGCCTGTGTTCTTGGTATCGGGGTAGCTGAGAACTGTATAAAGTGCGGTTTTTTCTCACCTGCACTGACCAACGCTTCCAAACTCTGTCGCTGCTTAGTACCAAAACGGTGTTGTTCATCGACCATGACCAAAGAAGCCTGGGGCAGGTCTTCTTTAAATAGCAGTGCATGAGTTCCAATGATAAAATCTGCCTCTTTGTAATTTCCCTGGTCTTTGCCTTGCATGACCAGTGCCACTTTGATATCTTTTGGCAAATGTTTACATGCCTCTTCATAGAGTTGCAGTGCAAGCAGTGATGTAGGTGCCATCAATATACTCTTATGCTGTAGTGCCATCATCACTGAGGCAAGTATCACCATCGTTTTACCAGAACCCACATCACCAACGACCATGCGTTTGGCTGCTTTGTCTTCTCTTGCCAAATCCGATCGTATCTGTGCTATGACCTCCTGTTGTTCGTGTGTCAGCGTAAAAGGCAAATGATTCACAAATGATTCTATACTGCCTGTCAGTGATCTGTGTGCAGGGAAATCTGCTCTTTTACCCCGTAATTTTTTCATATGATTGTAGGCTTCAACAAACTTCAGTACACTGATAAAGTCAGGCTTGAAGGTCGTACCCTCATACACCTCTTCCATACTTTTTGGAAAATGTATATGCATCAGTGTAGAAACCTCTTTACTGTCCAAACCTTCATGATAGAGATTTTGTTCATTAACATAACACTCAATAAGTGAAGAGATCTCACTCTCTTTGAGTACAGTTTTGTACTTAGGTGTTATTTTTCCTATCGTTTTGATAGATTTGGGCTGTGACATTTGCAAGTAGCCCTTATACTCTTCCAATCTGCCTTGTATCACATGGCTTGACCCTACTTCAAAAAGTTTATGGTGGTACGGGGTGACCCTGAAAAATGTAGAAGAGAGCCGTCTGCCTGATCGTGTGAGATTAAAAGTGACACGCAATTTTCCCGCGTAAACACTCGAATCAACTACTTTGGCCTCAATGGTATTGATCTTACCTAGCTCCAGGGTAGTTGAAAGTGTCGTATCGTTGTAAGAAGTCGGGATGATCAGTGCTAGATCAAGCAAAGAGTGAATTTTGAGTTTTTTAAAAAGTTGTTTTGCCTCTTCCATCCCTATTCCCTTCTGTTTTAATGATTATACAAAAGTTTTAGAGACAAAAGGAATAATATGTCAATTTGACATATTATTTTTTAGGAGAAGCTTCCTTTTTTGTGACAATGCTGAAAGTAATATCTGACAACTCTGTATGTACTTTGATAAAGGCATTGACTTCATCCAGTGTAACAGACTCGATCTTTTTTAACTGCTCTTTACTAAAATCAAGCGGTCTCCCATAGTAATAGTCATTAAAGGCCCTATGCAGTCTCTGGGAAAGTGTTTCTGTACGTAAGGGCTCAGAACCAAGTAAAAACTTCTTAGTATCATCAAGCTCCTTTTGGGTGATCCCCTCTTTGACAAAAGTGTCTACCACTTCTTGTATCAGCTCTTTTGCCTCATCTTGCGTACTAAGCTTTGTTTGCATATATCCGCTCAAATAAGAAACCGGTTTTGTACGTCTGAATGAGGAATAGACCCCATAAGTGAGCCCGCGTTTCACACGTATCTCCTCCATCAGACGTGAACCAAACCCGGCACCCCCCAGAAGATATTCTGCGATTTTTGCTAGGTATTGATCTTTTTCTTTATAACTGTAGTTGAACGGTGCACCAAAATAGATATAGGCCTGTTGTGTATCTTCATTGATGAGTACCACTTCTTTTTTATCTGAAGCTTGAATACTTTTTATTTCTTTCTCTTCCACTTTTGGCAATACTGCAAGAAGTTTTGTCAGATACCCTTGGGCTTCATCCAAAGTAATATCACCGCCCACAACACCTATGGCATTGTTATACCCTAAATGTGTAGAGATAAATGTCTGAATATCCTCCAATGATATACTCTCTATACTCTCGATCGTACCGTCATACGGTCTGGCTAAAACGCTCCCTTTAAAAAGTGTTTCACGCAAAGAAGTCCCTGCGATATAATCAAAATCACTCTTCTTTTGTGTCAGCCAACCTATCTTTTGATGTTTAATGTGAGACAGTGCTTCTTTGGTGTAATTTGGATCTTTTAAAAGTTCTTCCAGACGCTCTACTGCATAAGGAAATTCACTTTTTAATGAAGAGACCTCTATCACAAAACTCTCACGTCCTACATGTGCACCGATCTCTACGGCATGTGCATCAAGTTTTGTAGCGAATCCTACACTTCCCTCTTTAGAGGTACCTTCATTCATGAGCCTTGCAGACATATCAGCCAAACCATCTTTGGTATTACTCAAATGTCCTGCATTTTGAAAGATCAGTTGGATGGACACAATAGGAAGATACTTCTCTTGCTCAAATACAACAGGTACCTTGCTCCCTTTAAGCTCTATCTCTTGAACGAATGCTGCCATCAATACTCCTTGTACTGCTATCCATAATAAAATTATTTTCTTAAGATTCGGCATTTAGTGCCTCACTGTACTGAATTTTAATTCTTGTCATATAAAACCTTTAGGTTTTTATTTACTCTACAATACCCATAAATGTGTATGGTCACATAAGTCGACTGCTAACAAACAACTAAATTGCAACGTCCTATTAATAGTACCGTTCTAATATCTCATACGCGGTATTACGTTTTGCAGGCTTTTCCCCCACATCCCTAATGAGCTTTATCATCTCTTCCTGGTTCATCTGATTTTTAGCCCCTGCTGCTGAAACCACGTTTTCTTCCATCATCGTTGAACCCAGATCATTGGCGCCAAAAAGAAGTGCCATTTGTCCGATATAAGAGCCCTGTGTCACCCATGAACTCTGTATGTTCGGTACATTATCCAAAAAAAGTCTGGCAACAGCCAAATAACGAAGATAGAGATTGGAAGAGGTCTTGGTGATCGTTGGCAACTCTCTTTTCAGCTGTGTATGGTCACTTTGATAAGACCACATGATAAAGGCTCTGAACCCTCCGGTCTCATCCTGAAGCTGACGTATATAATCCCAATGCTCTACGATCTCTCGGGTTGTCTCTACCGTACCGTACATCATCGTAGCCGTAGACTTGATACCAAGTTTATGTGCCTGACGGTGTACTTCCAGCCATGTATCTTTATCGTGTTTTTTAGGTGCGATGATGTCACGTACCCTGTCTGAAAGAATCTCGGCACCCGCACCAGGGATAGAACTGAGCCCCTTTGCTTTCAATCTTCTCAGGACTTCGGAGATACTGATCTTTGAACGGTTGGCAATGTAATCGATCTCGATGGAGGAAAAACCGTGTATCGTAACTTGAGGGTATTTCTTTGAGATATGTTCAACGAGGTCTTCATACCACTCTATCTGCAGTTTAGGGTGTACGCCTCCTTGAAAGAGTATCTGTGTCCCGCCTATAGCCAAGAGCTCATCTATCTTTTGATCGATTTCATCAAAGGACAAAATGTACGCATCTTCTTTTTTCTCATGTGTATAAAAAGCACAAAACTTACAATCCACCCAACAAATATTCGTATAGTTGATATTTCTGTCTACAACAAAAGTAGTGACACCTTTGGGATGCATCTCTTTTTTACGTGCGAGTGCCATCTTCCCAAGGGTTTTCAGATCAGCGTTTTCAATAAGCTCTACTGCCTCATCAATACTCATACGTTTATGTGCGGAATTGGTACGAATCGTCATTTAGTGCCTCTCTTACATTGCGTTTTCACGCATATCATTTTTTTATTTCTCTTTATCCAATGCATCTAAAACACCATTGATAAACTGTGGTGACTTTTCATCTGCAAGTTCTTTTGCCAATTCAACGGCTTCATTGATGATAATGGCTTTATCTGTTTTTGCGACAAGTATCTCATAGGCTCCCAGCCTCATGATCGCTTTTTCTACTTTTCCTATGGCATCATAATCCCAATCTTTCAAATGCTCTTTGATTTTAGCATCTAACATATCAAGATTTTCTATGGTTCCCTGGAAAAGAATATCTGAAAACTCTTTTTGCTTGTTTCGGATCTTACCCTCTTCCAAAATTTCATCCGAGAATTTACCTATATTCTCATTTCCCAGATCATAGGCATAAAGTAGCCCCACTACAGCAGTACGTGCCTGATGTCTAGTAGCCATTAGTCAAGCTCACTGTAAAGGTTAATGAGCTCGATCAGTCCTACCATCGCTTCAGCACCTTTGTTCCCGGCTTTGGTACCCGCTCTCTCTATGGCTTGCTCGATGCTGTCTACTGTAAGTACACCGAATGTTGCTGGTTTACCGTGTTTCAATGTTACTGATGCCACACCTTTGGTTGCTTCTGCAGATACATAATCAAAGTGAGGTGTTGCACCTCGGATCACTGCACCTAAACAACATACTGCGTCATATTTTCCAGAAGCCAATGCTTTATCCAATGCGAATGGTATTTCAAATGCACCTGGTACCAAGATAAGATCCAGCTCATCGGCATTTCCGCCATGTCTTGCATAAGCATCCTTTGCCCCTTCTACCAGTCTGTCTGTAATGAAGTGGTTAAATCTTGCATTGATGATCGCTACTTTTTTACTCTTATCTACCGATAATTGACCTTCTACGATTTTCATGTTATTCCTTTACTTTTAATATTTAAATTCTTATTTACTCAACGATCATTCTGATCGCATCGATCTGTTCTATCAATGCATCCAACTTACTTAACTCTATCATATTCGGTCCGTCACTTAAAGCGATGCTCGGATCAAAGTGCGTTTCGAAGAAGAAACCATCCACACCTACTGCTGCAGCAGCACGTGAAAGGTAAGGCACAAATGAAGAATCTCCACCTGAACTTGCTCCACCCGATGCAGGCATCTGTACAGAGTGTGTTGCATCAAAGATCACAGGGGCAAACTCACGCATCGTTTTAAGACCACGCATATCTACGACAAGGTTACCATAGCCAAAGGTTGTACCTCTTTCCGTAAGCCATACATTATACTTCTTGGCATTCTCATAACTCACCTCACCATCGAACCCTCTGGTCTTAAGCACTTTTCCTACAGAGTGCTCCATGGCAGCAGGTGCCAGGAATTGTCCTTTTTTGATGTTCACGACTGCAGAGGTTTTTGCAGCAGCAACCAGCAGGTCAGTCTGACGACATAAAAATGCAGGAATTTGAAGTACATCCGCTACCTCAGCCGCTGCTGCTGGCTGTGTGTAGTCATGGACATCCGTTAAGATCTTATAGCCAAACTGCTCTTTAACCTCTTGAAGCATTTTAAGCCCTTCATCCAGTCCAGGACCTCTAAAAGAATCCAAACTTGTACGGTTGGCTTTGTCAAAACTTGCTTTAAAATAAAAATCTTTAGTACAGTCATCATGATATTTCCCTAAAGATTCTGCAATACGCATCACATTGTCACGACTCTCCAGAACACAAGGTCCAGCGATCAAAATCATTTTAGTCCTTTTGGCAGAGCTACAAGCAGCCCTGATAATATTACCAAGATTATACCCAAAACTGTCCAAATATCAGGAATGGGGTCTCCAAGCATGATACCGATCACTACCGCGAAGACAATATTACTGTAACTAATGGTACCAACGATCCCTGCCTTTGTGAGTTCATACGCTTTGGTCATCAAAAGCTGAGAAATGGTTGCAAAGATACCGACTGCCACAACGTAAGCCCACTCTATACCCTCTGGCATCACAAACGCTGCAAACATCCAATCAAACTCCTCTGTAACATTCACATAGGGTGTGATCAACATCAGAAAAAGCGGTGCAACTGTTCCTACCCCCATAAATGACATGACTATAGCACGTGTATCATAGTATTTTCTAAGTTCCCGTATGGAAGTATACGCCAGCGCTGCACCCATACCTGAAAAAATACCCAGAATGTCATACTTGTCAAAAGTCCCACCTTCAGGCTGTGCTACCAGAATGATCCCCACGAATCCTATGATGATAGCGAGTAAAGCACTCTTGTGTAATTTCTCATTTAAAAACAGATAGGCAAATATCGCCACAAATATCGGTGAGGTTTTGTTATAGGTCACGGCTTCGCCCAGGGGGATATATGCCATGATATAAAAGTATGCCAAAAGCGCTGCAAACCCCATAGAACCGCGGAAAATAAGCAAGAAGGGCTTTCCGCCTATTTGCTTTAAAGGCACTTTATAAATGGCTATGCCTACAAGAATGACTCCAAAGATATTTCGAAAAAAAGTCACTTCTACCGGGGGCAGCGCCTGGCTCACGACTTTTGCAAATCCTCCCATCACAGCAAAGCTCAGTGAAGCTAAAAGCATCAGAAGGATACCTCTATCCATATTTTTAATCATTTTTGTCAAAAGATCATCCCCATTTTTTCTAAAAAAATTTTTTACCTAGGCAAAACCATATTTGCTAATTTTGTGAAAGTGTAGCATAATACCTTTATGAATGATACAGAATTTTATACCAAGCTTTTAGCACTTCCCAATGGTGCGAATGATGTACGTTACCTTGACAAATGGTATTTACTGAGAAAAGAGACATTGCTGGACGGCAAACTTCTCAAAGTGTATGCCCAAGAGCTGGGAGGCAATGACATTATCAGTGGGAACTACTACCCCACCATGAAAAATGGGATGCTTAAACCTTGTGAAATGTCAGATAAAAAAGTAATAGACTTTGTGCTTCATGCTAAAGCTATCTGATCCTTGTAAGCTTTGCATCTCCATATAACAGTATATCCTTGATCACAGATCTATGGATAAATCCATCTTCTGCAACAGAAAGTAGGATATCACCTTTTTTCTTTCTGAAATTTTTTTGATGGATGAATGCCTTCGCATAGATCTTTCCATCCTGACCCAGATCTTTTTTGTATGCTGCTACTTGCCCCTCATCGGGTAGAGTAATTTGGACTTTACCCTTTTGTTTTTCAAGTCCCACTGACTTAAACAAATATGTTTTCCCTTTCTGCTTTTCCTTCACAGCATTACCCAGGTTAAAATAGAGTGTCAAAAGGTCATCTTCAGCATAAAATTTGAGTCTTTCTGTATGGTCTTCTACCAATCTTTCTTTCTTCCATTTTCGAACCCTTTTTGTGACACTCTTCTTATCATGATCGATACGATACTCTTTAACGACTTTTTTATCTCTCTTCTCACTTGTCATCTGATAAAAATCACTCACCATGAGTCCGTCTTTCATATGCCCCTTAGAAAGATAATGTTCAGTCTGTCCGCCCATCAGGACTTTCGCCAATCCTGCCAATCTTACTTTTGTATTGATCTCATAGGTTTCAGCATTTTGTGTCAGTCTGTTTTTTATCGTTCCTACCGTACCAAATATTCCAAAGGTTGCTCTATAATCCAATTGTGTCACTTTGGCTGAAGCAAAATTTCCTAAAAGTAAAAACAAACCACTCAATATAATCATTCTTCTTAGCATATCGGTCCTTTTCCATCTCAATTTATACCAAATTCTATTATAATGATGTGTATAAAAAGTGGAGGATACGAAAAATATGCCAACAACTGAAGTAAATACGACCGAACTCAATGCCACACAATCCCTCAATGTCATAGATGACCTCTCCATGAACCTTGAAGGAACCGTACAGACACTGCTTGTACCTGTGTATGAAAAGTTTCCTTTTTTGCACAACACCTTTTTGGATATCCCTTTGGCAAACCTTTTTGCTGCTATAGTCGTTTTTTTACTCTTTCTACTTTTTCGAAAACTCTTCACACTTATTGTTATAGGTACCCTGCAGAAAATCTCCAAAGTAACAGAGACCTATTATGATGACAAGGTCATATCTGCACTCAAAGGGCCTATACGTTTTGCTTTTATACTGATCGGTGTACATCTCTTTTTCTTGCTGATATTCAAAGAGACGGAATTCATTAAAAACATTCTCAATACACTGGTCGTCTACACCGTATTTTGGGCCATTATTTCTGTGATGGAGTCTTTGCGCAGTGTGTTTCACCATGCAACGGAGAAATTCAACCCTGACCTTGCCAAAGAGATGGGGAACTTCATACTTAAAATAGCCAAGATCCTTGTTGGGGCTGTAGGTTTGGGGGCCATGCTTCAAGTATGGGGGATCAATGTGACCGCGCTTGTTGCTTCTTTGGGGCTTGGAGGTCTTGCCTTCGCACTTGCTGCGAAAGATACCGCGTCCAATATGTTTGGATCTTTTGCCCTGCTTGCAGACAAATCTATACGCATCGGCGAATGGATCAAAGTAGGAGGTGTGGAAGGTACAGTAGAAGACATAGGAATGCGTACGACCAAAATACGCTCATTTGAGAAAGCACTTATCACAGTGCCTAACCAGATCGTATCAAACTCCCCTATAGAGAACTTTTCCCGCAGGGGAGTCCGTAGGATCAAAATGCAGCTAGGACTTACATACGGTACCAGCAGGGATCAGGTGGATGCCATCGTCAAAGAGATCAGAGCCATGCTGCATGGACATGAGAAGATCTCCCAAAAAGAGACTTTGCTTGTCAATTTCGAATCATTCGGAGATTCATCCCTGAACATTTTCATCTATACGTTTACCGACACTTCCAACTGGGAACGCTACTTAAATATACGTGAAGATATCCATCTGAAGATCATGAAGATCGTTGAAGAGAACGGAGCAAGCTTTGCCTTCCCTTCACGCTCTATCTATATAGAACAGACACCTGATAAAAATGTGTTATAATTCCAATAATTATTAAGAAAGAATATTATTTATGCAAGAACTTAAAAAAGTAGCGATACTAGGAAGACCAAACGTGGGAAAGAGTTCACTCTTCAACCGTTTGGCAAGACAAAGAGATGCCATCACTGCTGATGTCTCAGGAACCACAAGAGATATCAAAAAGCGTATCGTGACCATCTCAGAGAACCGTGACTTTGAAGTGATCGATACCGGAGGGATAGACTACTCTTCCGAACTTTTCTCCAAAGTAGCTGATTTTTCAATGAAAGCTGCAGAAATGGCAGATATCATCATCTATATGGTAGATGGTAAAACACTGCCATCTGAAGAGGACAGAGAACTCTTCTACAAACTTCAGGCACTGGGCAAGCCGCTTGCGCTTGTGGTGAACAAGATCGACAATGACAAAGAAGAAGAGCGTTACTGGGAATTTTTGGAGTTTGGTGCAGAGGCAACGTTTCCTATGTCCGTCAGTCATAACCGTTATTTTAATGACTTCTATGCATGGCTTGAAGCACTCATACCTCCTCGTGAAGAAGAACCTATAGGACTTGAACTAACCGAAGATACGGAAGTAGACCCTTTTGATGAGATAGTCCGCGATATCAATAGCGTCGAAGAAGAGATAGATAACGAGATCAAGGTGGCCATCCTCGGTCGGGTAAACACAGGAAAAAGTTCACTCCTGAATGCACTGTTGGGTCAAGAACGTTCCGTGGTCTCTGATGTTGCAGGTACAACTATCGATCCTATTGATGAGACCATAGAATACAATGACTACAAAATTACTTTTGTCGATACTGCGGGAATCAGAAGAAGAAGCAAGATCGTGGGTATTGAAAAGTATGCACTTTCACGTACAGAAGAAATGCTGGAAAAAGCAAACCTTGTTCTACTTGTGCTTGATGCTACCGTAGGTGTGACAGAGCTTGATGAAAGGGTGGCCGGACTGATAGAAAAATACAGACTGGCTTGCCTGATCGTCGTGAACAAATGGGATATCCATGGAGAGAAAACCTATGAGGAAATGGTTGAAGAGATACGTGATGAGCTGAAGTTCCTGCACTATGCACCGCTGATCACCATTTCGGCAAAAACAGGATTGCGTGTCAACAAAATACTTGACAAAGTAACAGAGATCTATCAACGATATACCCGTCGTATCCCTACTTCCGAACTTAACGATACGATACGTGAAGCCATAAGAAGGCACCATGTACCCTCACATAACGGTGCGGTAGTAAACATCAAGTTTGCAACACAGTATGAGACAAAACCACCAAAAATTGCCCTCATCAGCAATAGACCTGAATTTATACACTTCTCCTACAAACGCTACCTGGCGAATTTCCTTCGAAGCAAATATGACTTTGAAGGGGTACCTTTAGACATCGTTGCCCGTAAACGCGGCGAGCGCTTCGATGATGATGAGTAGGTTTTTTTACTAACACTTCGCTATAATCTCCTAAAATTATTTTAGGATACTATATGCGTGTACTTACAGGAATACAAGCTTCAGGAAAACTTCATTTAGGGAATTATTTTGGAGCCATGAAGCCTATGGTTGAGCTTCAAGAAGAACATGAACTTTTTACTTTTATCGCCAACTACCACTCACTCACAAGTTCAAAAGATGCAGCTACACTAAAACAACACACAATCGATGCTGCTGTGGATTATCTTTCCATTGGCATTGACCCGGAGAAAACAACATTTTGGGTACAGAGTGACATGCCTGAAGTACTTGAACTTTACTGGATACTCTCTAAGTTCACACCTATGGGATTATTGGAGCGTGCGCACTCCTACAAAGACAAAGTGGCCAAAGGTATCCCAGCAAGTCATGCTCTCTTCTCCTATCCTGTATTGATGGCAGCGGATATCCTTATCTTGGATACCCAAAAAGTTCCTGTAGGTAAAGACCAGATCCAACATGTTGAAATGACCAGAGATATCGCGATAAAATTCAACAATGAATATGGTGAGATCTTTACGCTTCCAGAGCACCTTGTACAAGAAGATGTGGCTACGATCCCAGGTATTGACGGGCAAAAGATGAGTAAGAGCTATGACAATGCCATTGATCTATTCATGGAGGAGAAACCCCTTCAAAAAAGATGTAATAAGATCATTTCATCCTCCACACCATTAGGTGAACCATTGGAATATGAGGGAGACAATATCTATGCATTGGCATCCCTCTTTTTGAATGATGAACAGAAACTTGAACTGCAGGCACGTTATAAAAGCGGTAAAGAGGGGTATGGTCACTTTAAAAAATATCTCAAAGAATTGATCTGGGAAGAGTTGGGTGAAGCCAGAGAAAAACGAGAGTATTACCTTAACCATATGGATGAAGTCAATGATATTTTGGCACAAGGAGCGAAGAAATCCAGAGCGATCGCACATACCAAAATGTCTAAAGTAAGAGAAGCGGTAGGACTACTATAAAGTCGGTCCTACTTTCACTTCATCACACTTACCCCTATAGATCACTATCCTCATCCGCTTCGATATCCCCTTCATCATCAAGATCAAGGTCATCATCTGCTTCTAGTTCTGCATCTGTCGGCATTTCATAGGCACTCTTATCTAGCGGATCCACAAAGTTTTGATCATCGATCGTATTGTACTGTACAATTAAATATACGATACCTATAGACAAAAGTCCAACAAGCAATATTGCAAAGCTTTCTAACAAATTTTTCATCTTTTATCCTCAAATTGGTGGTCTGGCAAACTCAGTTATGACATTTCTGAGTCCCATAACTTGCTTCACAACAAATTAGGCTTTTTACATACAGTAAAACCGTATGGATGTATTCTAGCATAGATAAGTTTATATTAGGTGTTTTTTATTAAAAATATATATGAAAATAACTTTATCTAATGTATAATTAAGTAGGAGCTTATCAGGGGAAATAGAGGGTCTTAATGATTATCCACTTCTATAACTTGTATATGTACATAGTTCTCAATGATACTCTCAACCACTTCGATCCGAATCTCACCTGTCGTATGAATATGTACCTGCAAGTCTCCCTCATTGAGATGTCCTTTTTGGGTACCTAGTGTAAGTAAATGTCTGGAGATCGCTTCACCTGTATGGATAAGGCTTACGTTACAGTCCATGATCTTTTCTATACTTTGACCCACAAGAGGGTAGTGTGTACACCCCAGTACGATCGTATCGACATTATTCTCACGCATCGGTGAAAGCCATGTTTCAAGTAGCCCTTTTGTCACCTCACTCTCCAGTTCACCTTTTTCTATCTGTTCAACCAAACCGGGACACGCCTGTTCAAAAATATCAACACTTTTTTGTGATGAGAGCATTTGTGCCAATGTTTTATACTTATCTCCCTGAAGTGTGGCCGGTGTTGCTAAAACTCCTATTTTCCCAGTTCTTGTCTGTTCGATAGCCGGTTTGATACCTGGTTCTGTACCTATGATGATCAGCGAAGGGTACGTTTCACGTAAATGTTGGATCGCGGAAGAAGTTGCCGTATTACATGCCAATATCAATGCATCGATCTGATGGGTATTGATAAGATAGTTGGTAATATTGAGTGAGTATTGTAGAATTTGTTCTGGGGTTTTTTCACCATAAGGCGCATTTTTAGTGTCTGCCACATAGAAGATCTGTGCACCTTTGATCACTTGGGTCATAGCCTGAACCACAGTCAAGCCACCCAAACCAGAATCAAAAACACCTATACGCATTATAGTTATCTCCTTGTAGATAGACAAAGCCCATCTACAATTGCTCCGTTAGGAAATGCCCTTGGGGCGCCTTTCACTAAAGCTTTACCTATCGGTTCAGATGAAAATATAGATATTTTCATTGTAGTTACCTACGCACCTTCGTTCATCAGAGAAAGAAACTCTTCATTTGTTTTGGTTTTCATCATTTTAGAGAAGAGGAACTTCAGCCCTTCTACTTCTTCCATGTTTTGCATTGCATTTCTCAATGCCCATACTTTTTGAAGCGTTTCAGGATCCATCATCAATTCTTCTTTTCTTGTTCCTGATTTTGTCACATCGATCGCAGGATAGATACGTCTTTCAGAGACGTGACGGCTAAGCACCACTTCGGAGTTACCTGTACCTTTAAACTCTTCAAAGATCACTTCATCCATACGGCTACCCGTATCTATCAGTGCTGTAGCAATGATGGTCAAAGAACCACCCTCTTCTATGTTTCTAGCTGCACCGAAGAAACGTTTTGGTTTATGAAGTGCATTGGCATCCACTCCACCAGAGAGTACTTTACCTGAACTTGGTGTAACTGTGTTGTAGGCACGTGCAAGTCTTGTGATAGAGTCAAGTAAGATGATGACATCTTTACCCATCTCTACTCGTCTTTTGGCTTTTTCTATCACCATTTCGGCTGTTCTGACGTGATTCTGTGCAGGAAGGTCAAACGTCGAAGCATAGACTTCACCTTTCACTGAACGCTGCATGTCTGTAACCTCTTCCGGTCTCTCATCTACAAGTAGTACCATCAGAGAAGCATCGGGATTGTTGTGTGTAACCCCATGTGCAAGCTCTTTTAAAAGTTCTGTTTTACCTGTTCGCGGCGGAGCAACTATCAGTGCTCTTTGTCCTTTTCCTATAGGGGTAAAGAGGTCAAGTACCCGTCCGGTCATTTTCATTGGATTATATTCGAGTTTGAGTTGTTCACTGGCATACAATGGAGTAAGGTTTTCAAAAAGAGGTCTCTGTTTCGACTTCTCCGGAGCTAAATAATTGATCGCTTCAATTTTAAGCAGTGCATAATACTTCTCTTGGTCTTTAGGCGAGCGTACCTGACCTGTAACAATATCACCATTTCTCAGTGCAAATCGTTTGATCTGTGTACCGCTTACATAGGTGTCATTACTCGAGTTGGCAAAGTTTCCGTCTATTGAGCGTAAAAAACCAAAACCATCGTTCATGATTTCAAGAATACCCGTATAGAGGATAAATCCTCCCTGGCTCACTTGTGATTTAAGGATTTCGAAAATAAGATCTTTTCTTTGAAATTCATTAGGGTTTTCAACTTTAACTTCTTTTGCTATCGTTACAAGTTCTGTCAGTGGAAGTTGTTGAAGATTTTCTATTTTGTAGCCCTCTACCGGTACGTGTGTTCTGTTTTTCCTGCTGGCAGCATTGCCGTTAGAAGATTTTTTATTATCGCTCATATTTCCTCTTGTTCTGAATATGCATTGTGAAGATTGTACGTTAGCCATACGATATGCTACGTGTAGTAGTTAATCGCATTATAATCCTTTTTGGCTGAAATTATAATTAAAGCGCGTCTCTTGGGCAAACCTTGAACAGTCTATGACTCCCTATGTAAGGGCAAAAAGCAGTAACGGTGGATACAAGGCTGCTCCCATCCAAAAAAACATTGAAGGTATTTTCCATTCTAACATTTGTGCTATCTCAGGTGATACTTTACGCTCGATAAAGACTTTTTTAATCAGTTCTATTTTATAAAACAGATCAAAGATTTTAATGGCTAAAAGAAAGATCATAGTCAAATTCAATACACCGGTAAGTACGACTACAAAAAGTATAAAGTAAAACCCTGGTTGGATGAGAAAAAACAAAAAAATGCTTTTCTGATAATAAGTATAGAGTTTTGCCAAAACTCCCACAAGCGTCTGGGCACGCTGAATAGTTGCCTCAAAAAGTTCTGCAAAAAGAAGGATCATTGTCAATAAAAGTGCATTTTCCATAGAAGATTTTACCCATATTTAGATAAAATATATACTTCTCGTGATATCGACAAATAACCATATATTACAATCAATCAAGGAAGTATCATTGGCAGACATAGCTTGTACCCACTGTAATCTCACTTTCGCTGAAGAAGTGATGATCGCTGAACAACAGAATGAGAAACAACTCTTTTTCTGCTGTAAAGGCTGTCAGGGGGTCTACCATCTCTTGAACTCCAAAGGACTGGATACCTTTTATGACAAGTTAGGCGATACCAAACTTCAACCTGCCATACAAAGCAATGAAGATATCGAAAAGTTTGACTTGGAAGGATTTAAAAACAAATACATTACTCTCCATGAGGATGGACTATATGAGATCAACCTCATCATTGAAGGTATCCACTGTTCTGCATGTGTATGGCTCAACGAAAAGGTCCTGCATAAGACGGATGGTGTCATAGAAACAAGTATCAACTATACCAACAACAAAGCCAAGATCATCTGGGATCCTGAGGTCATCCAGCTCTCTAAGATCATAGAAACGATCCGTTCCATCGGTTACAATGCCTACCCCTATGACCCGAAACTTCAAGAAGAACGTGCCATAAGTACACGAAAAACCTATTATTCCCGTATTTTAGTGGCTGTTTTTGGTGCCATGAACATCATGTGGCTGGCTGTTGCCCACTATGCCGGATACTTTGGGGGTATAGAACAATCCTTTAAAGATATTCTGAATGTGGCTGAGTTTATATTGGCTACTCCTGTTCTTTTTTACTCCGGATGGATCTTTTTCAGAGGTGCGTATTATGGATACAAGAATAACATTGTCAATATGGATACCCTGGTTGCTTCAGGTGCGCTTTCTGCCTATATCTACTCCATCTATGCCATGATCACTCAAAGCGGAGAGGTCTACTTTGACTCCGTGGTGATGATCATCACTTTTGTACTGGTAGGAAAATACCTTGAAGTACTGAGTAAAAAACATGCCGTTGACACACTGGACACACTTATGGGAAGTACACCGACCGAAGTGACCACACTGAAAGATGGTGTAAAATCCCTCGTGAGCATTGAGAACATCATCGTGGGAGACATCATAGAACTGAAACCCGGTGAAAAAGTCGTGATCGATGGTGAAGTCACCTGGGGACAGGGCTCTTTTGATGAGAGTTCACTCACAGGAGAAAATGAACCGATCTATAAAAAGAAATATGACACGATCTTAAGCGGTTCTTTGTGTTTAGACTCCGTCATACACTACAGTGCAACCAAAGATGCCTCAAATTCTATGCTGACCTCCATCGTCAATCTTCTTGAAGAATCCATCACAAAAAAACCCCGTATAGAGCAATTAGCAAATACGGTTTCAGGGTACTTTTCAACGGTCATTCTCATCATTGCCCTACTAACCTTTGCAGGGTGGTACTTTTGGACAGAGAGCTTTGAACAGGCACTCATCGTAGGTATCTCCGTTATCGTTATTGCCTGTCCGTGTGCCTTGGGATTGGCTACGCCTATGGCAACCCTTGTGGGTATCAGCGTTGCAGCAAAACGGGGTATCCTTTTTAAAGAAGCTTCTTTTCTTGAAACAATGGCAAAAAGTGACATTTTAGCCTTGGACAAAACAGGTACGATCACCGAAGGTAAACCCTCTGTTGTCAAATCTGAGTATCTTGAAGCCTTTGAACCCTCTTTACTCTATGCGCTTGTGAGTACCTCCAATCATCCCATCTCTAAAGGGATCAAAGCATATCTTGAAGATACACATGAAAAGTTAGAGACGCGAACGCTTGAAGAAATCACCACTATCGAAGCCAAAGGGATCAAAGCCAAATATCAAAACCAAGTACTGCTTGGAGGCAACGCAGAACTGATGAAAGCTTCAAAGCTCGATGTGGATATAGATTCACCAAATGCCCTCTTCTTCTTTATGATAGACGACAGGCTTATCGCACGGTTTGAACTGACCGATACCATTAGGGAAGGTGCAGCCCGAGCTATCAAGAAGATTCAAAATCTAGGGATCAAGGTGGTCATGCTTACAGGGGACCATGAGCAGAGTGCCCAAAAAGTGGCAAAACAGGTAGGAATAGAAGAGGTTTATGCCAAACTTCTTCCTCAGGACAAAGCTGCACTGATAGACACATTCCATCAAGAGGGACATGTGGTCGTCATGGCCGGAGACGGAATCAATGATGCCATAGCGCTTGCTTCTTCAGACATCTCTATAGCGATGGGGAATGGTGCAGATGTGGCTATCTCTGTAAGTGACATAGTGCTTTTAGATGAAAAACCTGAAAGTATTTATGAGTCGTATAAGCTCTCACGAAGAACCTTTGGTGCAGTCAAGGAAAATCTTGGTTTTTCTTTGTTGTATAATGTTGTAGCTGTTCCGCTGGCTGTCATGGGATTTGTCAATCCACTGGTGGCAGCACTCTCCATGAGTCTGAGTTCATTGGTCGTGGTCGGTAACTCTATGCGTATTAAACGTTTAAAATTCAAGGATAGATAATGTCAGAAAATATAGTCATTTTAATGATAGGTGTCTCTACATTTTTAGGTGCCATAGGCTTACTGGCTTTAATTTGGGCGGTAAGAACAGGACAATTCGACGACCATAGTAAATTCATAGATGCGGTCCGTCACGACAATGAGGAGGACCTGAAAGATGCTGCTATGATGGAAGAGAAGAAAAAGGCCTATAAAAAAAAGATCAAACAAGAAAAACTGGAAAAAGAAAAAAACTATCGACCGGCAGATTAGTATCTGTCAAGAAAGTTTATGATAGTATTATATGCATAAATATCAAAGGCTTACTATGTACATAAAAAAACTCTGTATCACTTCACTTTTAACACTTGGACTGCTTCATGCCCAAAGCAATATAGGGCTTAATGTCAATAATGAGGATCTAGAAGTAGGTGCTTCTATCGATCTGAATGCTTTGACCTACTATTCTGACAGTACTTCCTATACACTGGATGCTTCTTATCTTCATACGGATGGAGACAACCTAGCGACCGTGGGTGTCAGTGCGGAAAGTACTTTCCAGGGTGTCGAAGGACTTGCACTTGGACTAGGGATAAAATCTGTGTTTGCCGATGATTTTATCGCTATTCCCTTCTGTGCTAAAGCAAAATATACACTTCCCTTCAACTACAGCATCCCTACCACTTCGTTAACAACAAGTTTGGCTTATGCGCCTTCTGTTCTTACATTCAGTGATGGAGAAAGCTATACGGAATTTAGAGTAGAAGCAGATATGGAGATCATCACGAATGTACATCTGTTTACCGGGTATCGTAATATAAATACAGAGTATGATACCCATGATCAAACGTTTAATAACAGCTTTTATGGTGGGTTAAAACTTAGTTTTTAGTGCTATACTTTCATGCACACGCCAAACCGGCTATCTGGGAGGAATAGAATGACAGCTATGATAGAAAAAAGTATATTCAGAGAGTATGATATCCGTGGGATATTCGAAAAAGAGCTGAATGAAACATCTGTCAAACTGATCGGCTATTACCTTGGCCAGAAAATCGGTGGAGACAAAGTCGTTGCCATCGGTTATGATGCCCGCTCACACTCTCCCATTCTAAGAGACTATCTGACTTCAGGACTCAATGCTGCAGGATGTAAAGTCTTGGATATGGGGATGGTTGCTACTCCTGTGAATTACTATAGTAACTACATCGATTTTGATGGTATGACCACAGATGCTTCTATTATGATCACAGGTTCACACAACCCTAGCGAATATAACGGTTTTAAAATCACCGTGGATCAAAGTCCTTTTTTCGGAGAAGATATCTATGCATTGGGGGATGAGATCCTGTCCCATCAGGATCTCGTCATTAAAGACAATACGACAAAAACAGATATAGATGTAAGAACCCCTTACATCAACTTTATGGTGAAAGAGTTTGCCCACCTGAAAAACTTCCCTCAAAAAATTGTTATTGATGCGGGTAATGGTGTTGCAGACACCGTCATCACAGATATCTTTGATGCGTTGAACTTTCACTACACTGGTCTCTACCTTGAACCAGACGGTACTTTCCCGAACCACCATCCAGACCCCTCTGTAGAGAAGAACCTTGCAGATATCAAAGCAACTTTAGAAAAAGAGGGGGATATCGCTTTTGCCTACGATGGAGATGCTGACCGTATCGCCGTGCTCACACATAAACATAACATCAAGGGGGATCAAATGGCACTGCTCTATGCGATGAAGATGCAGAACCCTACAGTTATAGGTGAGGTCAAATGCTCACAGGTTATGTACGATGAACTTGAGCGTCGCGGTGCAAAAGCCATCATGTATAAAACGGGGCACTCCAACCTCAAAGTAAAAATGAAAGAGACCAATGCCGATCTTGCCTGTGAGGTGAGCGGGCATATCTTCTTTAAGAACCGTTATTTTGGGTATGATGATGCCATCTATGCCACACTTAGAATGCTGGAGCTCATCCATGATGGAATTGATCTAGATAAAGAGATCGATGCGCTTCCAACTGTGTTTTCCACAGAAGAGATCAAAGTGGAGACCACAGAAGAAGAAAAATTTTCGATCATTGACAAAGTGAAAGAACTTCTTGTCAATCCACCTGCAGATTTTCCTAAAATTCTCAACATCATTGATGTAGACGGTGTACGTATCAACTTTGAAAAAGGTTGGGGACTGGTGAGAGCCAGTAACACCACACCTGTACTTGTCACACGGTTCGAATCTACCGATGCAGCACTGGCAAAAGAGTATGAATTCAAAGTCAATGCACTGATTGCACAAGCAAAGAGCCTATTATGATCAACAGACTCTCTTTTACTTTTGAAGATGAAAAGACCCAGCAAAAGGCCTTTAAGGCAATTGAAAAAGAACAGCAGAGTATTGGCTATTATACGCTGCCAGATCAAGATATCACACCTATATTGGCGTATTGTGACTCGATCTCTGATACGGTAGATACCATAGCAGTCATTGGGATCGGAGGGAGTTCTTTAGGTGCTAAAGCCGTATATAAATTTCTCAAACCTCTCAATGGGCTTACACGAAAACTTTACTTTTTTGAAAGTACAGACCCTATCAATATCACTAACCTACTCTCAAAAATAGAACTTGCAAAAACCCATTTTCTCGTGATCTCCAAATCAGGGACCACGGTAGAGACCTTCTCTATCTATAAATATCTCTATTCACTTCAGAATGATCCTACAACCTATACTTTTATCACTGATCCTGGCTCACCACTTGAAACATATGCTAAAGAGATCAATGCAACCGTACTTCACCTACCTCACAATGTAGGTGGAAGGTTTTCTGTACTCTCAACGGTAGGGCTTGTTCCCTTGGCTTTATGCGGTATAGATATACAAGCACTGCTTAATGGTGCAAAGGAGGTCAAAGAGAGCTTTTTTCATGATGGATACCTAAAAGATACACTACTTAAAAAAGCTGCCTTTTATGCAAAAAATCATACCCAATACAATATCAACTGCATTTTTGCCTATTCTGAAACACTCAAATATTTCTGTGAGTGGTATGTGCAGCTTTGGGGAGAGAGCCTAGGTAAACACCAACGCCACAGTGCATTTCATGTCGGTCTGACCCCTATTGGTCTTATCGGTCCGGAAGACCAGCATTCATTTCTACAGCTTATTATGGAAGGGACCAGAGACAAATCTGTTACTTTCATTAAGATTGAAGATTTTAATGACAATATCACTATCCCAGATATCACACTTCCTCACTTGGACGGGCTTGATACCCTTAACAATCTACCTTTTTCAAAACTTATCAATATGCAGTGTGATTCGGTATTGGAGTCACTAGAAGCACAAGATGACATTCCTATTGACACTATTTTACTCCCACACGTTGATGAGAACACCATTGGGTCACTGCTTTACTATTATGAACTACTTACTTCACTGGTGGGAGAGCTTATCGATGTCAATACCTATGATCAACCCGGAGTAGAAGCAGGAAAGATCATTTTAAAGAAGAAACTAAATCAAAAGGAATGATAAGATCATGAATTACAAGATAGCCATTGCAGGTACGGGATATGTGGGACTATCAAATGGGATCCTATTGGCACAGCATAATGAAGTGGTTGCCCTTGATGTCATCCCTGAAAAAGTAGAAATGCTCAACAAAAAGATCTCTCCTATTGAAGATGCAGAAATAGAAGAATATCTTAAAAACAAACCTTTGAACTTTAAAGCGACACTAGATAAACATGAAGCATATGAGAATGCGGACTTTGTCATTATCGCTACCCCTACAGATTACGATCCTGAGACCAATTATTTCAATACCGAACTGGTCGAATCCGTGATCAAGGATGTCATTAAGATCAACCCAGATGCAGTGATGGTGATCAAATCTACCATTCCTGTAGGCTACACGAAAAGCATCAGAGAAAAATTCAACTGTGAAAACATCATCTTCTCTCCAGAGTTCCTTAGAGAAGGGAAAGCCCTCCATGACAACCTTTACCCATCTCGTATCATTGTAGGTGAGGAGAGCGAACGTGCAAAAACCTTTGCAAACCTTTTGGCACAAGGTGCCATCAAAAAGAATATCGATATTCTTTTTACCGGGTCTACAGAAGCAGAAGCAGTGAAACTCTTTTCAAATACTTTTCTTGCAATGAGAGTCGCCTACTTCAATGAACTTGACTCCTATGCTGAAACACATCACCTTGATACCAGACAGATCATAGAAGGAGTAGGACTTGATCCTAGGATAGGTATGCATTACAACAACCCTTCATTTGGATATGGTGGCTACTGTCTGCCTAAGGATACCAAACAGTTACGGGCGAACTATAAAAATGTGCCCAACAGTCTTATTAGTGCTATTGTAGAGGCAAACACTATGAGAAAAGATTTTATTGCGGACTCTATCTTGAAAAAGCACCCTTCTACAGTCGGTATCTACCGCCTGACGATGAAAAGCGGGTCAGACAATTTTAGATCCTCATCGATCCAAGGTATCATGAAACGTATCAAAGCTAAAGGAATCAATGTTGTGGTCTATGAACCTGTACTACAAGAAGAAACATTCTTTCACTCAAAAGTAATGAAAGACTTACAAGAATTCAAAAATATTTCCGATGTGATTGTCGCGAACAGACTCTCAGATGACCTCATAGATATAAAGGGAAAAGTCTATACTAGAGATCTTTTTGGTAATGACTAAAGGAAGGAAATGAAGATATTAGTCACAGGAACAGCGGGGTTCATTGGGTTTAATTTGGCAAAGAAATTACTTGAGCGCGGGGATGAAGTCATTGGCATAGACAATATCAATGACTATTATGATATAAATCTCAAATATGGGCGCTTAAAAGAGTTAGGCATTACCCCTATACAAATAGAAGAGAACCAACCTGTCACTTCGAGCATTTTTCCCAAACATACCTTTATCAAGTTAGATCTCTCCAATAAGGCTCAGATGGAAGCCTTGTTTAAAAAAGAAAAATTTGATGCGGTTTGCAACCTTGCCGCACAAGCAGGTGTACGGTACAGCCTTGAGAACCCCCATGCCTATATCGAAAGTAACATACAGGGCTTTATGAACATTCTTGAGGGGTGTCGAGAGAACGGTATCAAAAACCTCTCTTACGCTTCCAGCTCTTCTGTCTATGGACTCAACAAAGAACAACCTTTCAAAACCACTGATCAAGTCGACAGACCTATCTCTATCTATGCAGCTACCAAAAAATCAAATGAACTGATGGCACATACCTACTCTCACCTCTTTGGTATCTCTACAACTGGTCTTAGATTTTTTACCGTCTATGGTCCTTGGGGCAGACCCGATATGGCACCCATGCTCTTTGCGGATGCCATTCTTCATGGCAGAGCCATCAAGGTCTTCAATCAAGGGGATATGAGCAGAGACTTTACCTACATCGACGATATTGTAGATGGCTGTATCAAGGTGATCGACCACCCTAATGAAAAAGATCTCTATCAGATCTATAACATCGGGAACAATGCCCCTGTACAACTGATGGATTTTATCAAGGCTTTAGAGAACTCTCTAGGAAAAGAAGCAAAGAAAGAGTATCTCCCGATGCAGCCAGGAGATGTTAAATCAACCTATGCAGATGTCAGTGGGCTCATGAATGACTTTGGTTATAAACCCGATACTTCTATCCAGGAGGGTGTGGACAAATTTGCACAGTGGTATAGAGCGTTTTACCATATATAAAATATAACAGAATATATTTTTTATAAGTTTGTAAATTTTAACATATCCATCTTTTTATCATACACTTCACTCTGCACATCAAACAATCCAAGCAGTGTGGAGAAAAGATTGTCTTGAGAAAATTCATTTGAAGCAGTTTTTCTAATCTCTTCTTTATCCAGAGGAAAATCTTTTCCTAACCATAGCAGAGAAGCCACATTTTTTTGAGCATCCGGCGCTATAAAATATGGAAGTCCATGCAGGTAGAAACCTCCTTCGCCCAAAGACTCGCCATGATCCGCCATATAGAACATCGCTGTATCCACAGTATCCTCATACTTCTTCAAAAGCCCTATCGTCTGAGAAAGAAAGTAATCAGTATAGAGTAGTACATTATCATAGGCATTGGCAATCTCTTCCTGGGAACACTCTTCTAGCTGATTGGTCTGGCAAGTGGGAGTAAAGCGTTCAAACTCTTTTGGATACCGCTTGTAATATGCTGGGCCATGATTCCCCATTTGATGCAGCACGATCACCATGTCTTTGGAGCTCTCTTCGATCACTCTATCCAGTCCGACCAGCATCCCTACATCTCGACACTCCCCCTCACACATAGTATTATTCTCAGGTGTTTTATAATACTCATACTGTACTCTATTCGCCACACCTTTAGAATCGGAGTTATTGTCTCTCCATAATACCTCTACCCCGGCATGAGAAAGTACATCCAGTACATTTTCGGTGTGAAGTCCTTTTTGTGTATCATAATCATCTCTATCATAGACAGAGAACATACAAGGTACGGAAACAGCTGTCGTGGTCCCACATGAATACATGTTCGAAAAATTGATGATATTTTCTTGTTTCATCCGTGGATTGGTCTCTCTTTGATACCCATTCAATGACAAATGATCAGCACGCACTGCCTCGCCCACAACCATAATCACTACTTTTCTCTTTTCTCTTTTCCCTATCTTGGCATCTAATCCTGTCTGTATGAGTGGCATATCTCTCTCTGTGACCTGTCCTTTCACATAAGAACCCAAAGAGTAAAGTCCATAAGTTGGATTGGTATAAGAACGTAAGATCTTATGCTCTCTGAAAAAAGAGGTATAGTACTTGGAGAAAGGAAGCATAATAACAAAGATTAAGGCAAAACTGCCTGCACTCAGTTTTAATTTTGAAAAAAATTCCTTTTTTATACCATGATATACTATAGGTGTTTTATAGATAAAATAAGAAGGCAAAACCCCAAGTAGTATTACATAACCAAACAGTTTCCAGCTCATAAGATCAGAGGCTTCATTCATATCTGTCTGGACCGTATTTTCAATCATCGTTGTATCCATAATGACATTATAGGTTTGCATAAAATAGTTTGCAGTCGCTGCAGTCATCAACATGAATATGAGCATGGGCTTAGTGACATATCTCCAACTTAAAAGAGAAAATAAAAAGATTAAAAAAAGAAAAAGTACCAAACCTTGCGAGATAACAAAAGGTGCATAGGTACTATCAAAAGGATACACTTCCAGCACATGCTTAAAAAATGAAACATTGGTAAAAAGTACGATAAATAACGAGACCCCTATAATAAGAGCAGCTGATGTTCTAGGTTTCAATGTGACCCTTGTAAAAATTTTCGTTATGATAGCTGAAAAAGGTTAACATAATATAGATGATTTCAATTCAAGTGATATTAAATCGATTATTCAATTCTGTTAAATATTTTTTATAAAATTATTGATTTTCCAGAAAACAAATCGTACTAAATCTGGTAAATGCCTTACTCTCATCATTCTTCTATTATATATCTTATAATTACCTACAGTAGATTCGTCTTCTTTTGAATTCTCAACAATATTATTTATCATTGCTAGTAAGTTATATTCTTCAATAACCCTTCTTCTGGCCTCTTTTACTGCGGGCAACCTTCTTTCATATTCACCAGGTGTAGATATGATTTTTTTAATCTTTTCAATAGAATCTTCAACATTATATATATCTATTAGAAGCAAACTGTCTTCTGGAAAATACTCATATACATTTGGACAACCATAATAAATGGGTACAGCATATCCTAAAAATGTATCTGCAAGTTTTTCTGTCCAAACATGTGGAGCATAATGGTTTTCAATAGCTACATGAAACTCATAGTCATCTATGGCTTCTGCTTTTGTTTCAATCCATTTAAATCCTCTACCAAATCTTTCTAATTCAGGAATTTTTTCTTCCATGATTTTTGTAAATTCATATCTAAGTTTATGTATTGTATGCCCTTGTTGTTTATTTGAGCATACTGTCGATATTTTTTTTGTTTTAGTCGGATGAGTTACACTCACAATATCATCATAATCTTTTCCATAAAACCACACATTGCCTGTCTGAGAACGGATGGCGTTTGGATGAGGCAATGCTTTTTCATCTTGATTTGTTATCAAATAATGAAACTGTTTTGCAAAACCTCTGCCATATCGTGTAATAGAAGTAGGCTCAGTTGTTACCAAAATTGTATTTTCTTTTGGACACGATAATTGTTCAACTCTATTAGGAGTAATATGAGGAATATCATCTATGATGACTAACCAATCATAATCTGTTTCTAGTGGGTTAAATGTGAATGAACAAGATCCCCATTTAGCATCATTATGCGGAGACTGCTTTTTGAATCCTGATTCTTCATCAGCTAAACTTCCACGATTCAGTAATTTAACTCTGGTATATTTTTTCATGCTTCCTCATTGAACTTTTTTAATGTATTGGTTTTACATTTCTTTTTATGACTTTTGCCGGATTACCAGCTACAGCATTACCGGGTTCTACATCCTTTGTAACAATACTTCCCGCTCCTATAATCGCATTTTCTCCTATAGTAACTCCTTTTAAAATCATTGCATTATTACCAATCCACACATTATCACCAATAATAACATCTTTTGTAATATTTTGTTTTTTACCATCAATTGCATAATCATGAAAATCACTATCCATTATAGTTACATTCCATGCAATAGCAACATTTTTGCCAATTTTTAAAGATTTTCCTACTCTAATATGTGCTTTCGCTCCAATATAAGTTTTATCACCAATTTCTAAGTTCGCACCATCTTCTACAGTAATAGCTGAATTCATGCCGATACTGACTTTTCCTGTAATACAAAGTTTACTATCTTTCATCAAATTAAGACTACTCCCACTAGATGCATAGCTAGCTGTCGTTGAGTCTCCAAAGCCAATAACAAAGTCTGTAGTTTTTGATGTAATAAACTTAACATTCTTTTTAATTCTTATTTTTGATTTACCCTTAATAGTTATTGCTTTGGACTTTAGTAAAAACTTTATAAATAAATTATTTAATAAAGAATGTGAAACCATGTTATTTTCCTTATAAATCTAAATATCCAAAGACTTTTTCATATGATTTTTTAGCTGTATAATTTTGTAAGCATTTCTGATATCCATTTTGAGCAATAGCTTCTCTCTCTTGTTCATGCGATAGATAATAGATGACTTTTTTTAATAGGTCTTCCTTTGATGTGTATGTTTCAATATCTTTTTCCAATTCAAAATATTCTTTTAATTCTTCATGGTAACCGGTAATATAAAAACTCCCAGTAAAAGGAACTTCAAAATCTCTTCCTTTCAATATATATATATCATCATTTTTCCCTACCGTAGAGAAACCTAAAACAATTTTTGATTTATTAAAAATTTCAATCATCTCATCAGCTTCAGCAAAACCTTCTTTCCAACCATTTCCTTTTGTATAAACACTGATTCCATTTTGTCTCAAAAAATTAATATATTCACCCCTAACTCCATAGCTAGCTCCAACAAACCCAACATCATACTCTTTTTCTAAATATAGGTTTTTATATATTTTCTCATTTCCTGCAAAATCTTTATAAATTGGATGTCCCCCTTCAACCAAATACTTAATAATTGCACTTTTTGAAGTGGTTAATGATAGATCAAAATATTTACAAACATCTTTCATCCCTCTGTATATGCCATCTTTACCTTTTCTACTTCTAAATTTTCGCTCATCATCATAACATTCACTAATAATCGGTATATTATATTCTCTCAATTTTTTTAACGTTTCCATATCTGTCCCATGGCCAGTTATATAAATCATTATTACATCTACCTTTTTTTTAGAAGTAATATTATCAACAAAATTTAACATCAGCCGATTTTTTTGACTTTTATACTTATACCATTCCTTTGAATGTGCAACAGGTGTTAATTCAAAAATATCTACATCACCTAATTCTTTTAAAGGCGCAATAATATTATTTTCTGCAAATGTATTTATTGTATGGAACAATGTAATGATATTTAGCTTCCGCCCAGAAAAATTATTACCTTTTATTTTGTAATCATCCAAATAAAACTTTTTTCCAAACCTTTTTTTGTATATCATATTCTCAAAATGATATTTAACCTTTTTAATTAATTTCATTTTACCCTCGATATTCCAACAATAGATCAACAATTTTTTGTGTATCTTCCAAACTTTGTACCCCACTAATAGGTAAACTCAATACTTCAGAATGTATTTTTTCAGTTATAGGATAACTATTGTTACCAAATTCGTTGTATGCATTTTGTTTATGTGGAGGTATAGGATAATGAATAAGCGTTTGTACACCATTCTCCTCTAAATACTTTTGAAGTTGATTCCTATTTTTCGTTCTAATTACAAACAGGTGCCATACATGATTATCAATATTTCTAACTACAGGGAGAACTATATTCTCATTTTTTATATTTTGAAGATAATAAGCAGCAATTTTTCTTCTATTTTCTATCTCTTTATCTAAAAAATTCAACTTTACTCTCAACATTGCCGCTTGTATTTCATCGAGTCTACTATTTACACCTTTATAGAGATTTTCATACTTCTTTTGACTACCATAATTTCCTAAAGCCATTATAGTCTCTGCAAGTTGTTTATCATTAGTCGTTACAGCACCACCATCGCCTAAAGCACCCAAATTTTTTCCTGGATAAAAACTAAATCCACTTGCATCTCCAAGATTACCGGCTTTTTTATCTCCATAATATGCACCATGTGCTTGTGCTGAATCCTCAATGACTTTTAGATCATATTTTTTTGCAATCTCATTTATTTTTTCCATATTAGAAGTCTGTCCATATAAGTGAACAGGCATGATTGCTTTTGTTTTCAATGTAATTGCTTCTTCGATTTTCTCTGGATCTATTAAATAGTCATTAATACCCGCTTCAACTAAAACTGGTTTTAGGTTATTAGCACTTATCGCTAAAATCGAAGCAATATAAGTATTGGCAGGTACTATTATTTCATCCCCATCATTCATGATGCCCATCTCTTTATATGCTCTAATAATAAGTGTCAGGGCATCAAGACCGTTTGCAACTCCTACAGCATATTCAGTACCGCAATACTGGGCAAATTCATTTTCAAAACTGTTGCACTCATTCCCCTGAATATACCAACCGCTATCTATGACACGAGTGCATGCATTAATCAATTCATCTCTGTATTGAGCATTTAAATTTTTTAAATCTAAAAAAGGTATCACTTTATCTCCATTTCATAAAAATCATGTACTACAGCTCTAGCACCAAATCCTTCTTTTTGGGATATAAGCCCGGTATTTAAATATCTACCTGCATCTTCATTTGATATACCAAAATCGAAATATTTCTTATTTTTATAGACTTCTTTTATTAAATAATCTACTAGTAAATCTAATGCACCTATTTCCCGTCCCTCTTCACTATTAGCCAAATATTGTGCATGTACAATATTTTTATTTTCATAAATCAAAGCACCTGAAACTACTTTTTCATCTTTTTTGGCTATAAAAAGTCGAATATTTTTTGGAAATAACATAGCCAACTTTTTAATTTCTTCTAAACTATGCACAGGCTTTGCTTCGTGATTTGATTCTAAAACATCGGTCAACAATTGCCAAAATATTTGATAATCATTTGACTCAAACATTTCTATTGTTTCTTTTTTTGCTTTATTTATCGTCCACTTTCTTCCTTTAGAATATCGAACTTGTTCTGTTAAGTCTATAGTAGAAGTCACATCTCTTCTTAAAAGCTTTGCATCATTTCTAAAAAGTGCATATCTATCTTCTTCGGCTGGTTTAATATGGTAGATATACGGGATACACTTATATACTATTTTTTTTACATTTTGTTCTTTAAGAAAAACTTTTAAAGATTCAAAAATATTTAACATAGTTTCTGTTTTCATCTTATCATCAACCAAAAAGCCACCAAATGTAAGTCCTTGATGCGAATACAAAATATTATCTTTTATATTTGCTGGCAATACAGCTATCAACTTATCATCTTCATTAAATACCAGAAGCGAAAAATCTACGAACCTATCAGAATGGTATTCCATATAGTCTCTTTGAAAAAAAAAGTGAGTATTTTTTGAGTTTTTAACAAAACTATCCCAACTATTTTTAAATTCTTTTGTATATTTAATAACTTTCATCTATTTCTCAACCAACTCTGCATATCCAAATCCATCTTGCCCCATATTATTACCATTATAGAACATATATGTTTTTTCTTTTATTGTTATTATTGATGGGTAACTTAAATGTATAGAATCCCATCCATCCTCAGATAACTCTATTCCTAACTTTTTATCATCTCTCTCCCAATTTATGCCATCTTCTGATATAGCTTGTCCTGCTATATATCTACCATCAGTCGTACCGTAAGTAAAATTCATAATATATTTATGATCTTTTTTATATGTTCTCGGCCGCCCTATTCTATACTCTAAATTATCTTTATCATTTTCTATACACTTTATTCCATTTTCTCCAAAGTGAATTCCATCTTCTGATTCTATATAATTAATATCATATTGTGGGAAATCTATACCATTTATATTTTCCCATCCATTACCTGTAGCATACCAAAATTTAAATCTATTATCTTCATATATCACCGAATGAATTGCTCTTATATAAAGTGCCTCATCTTCCCTATCTAAAATTGGAGTATTTTTATATCTTTTGAATGTTTCACCATTATCATGGCTGATAGCAAGTCCACTATATGCCAAAAACTTTGATTTTTTAACAAGTTGAAATCCTACATAATACATGTAAATTTTGTCTTCAACTCTAATCAAATCTCCTAAAATGACTCCATTATCATCAAACATTCCATCTTTACCAATATTCAAAACAGGAACGTCTGATATTTTCAATATTTTTGATGGATTATTTGCATCTAAATCTATATAGCCTATTCTACCTACCCCTTTTACATCTCTAAAACTCACATAAACTCTTATGGTGTTTTCATCTAATAAAAATGCTGTAGGCGTAAGTGCAGAATTATCTTTCCAACTTCCATCTTTGGGTGGTTGATAAACCAAACCTTTCTTTTCCCATTTCATTGATCTTCCTTGATTTTAAATAATCTATGAGTATTTACTTTTGATAATTCTGTTTGCTTTAGTTGGTAAAATCCTCTTTCGACTGTGTCTTTCTGAATAAGAGCTCCGGCTCCTATAAAATTATCTTTGGCTATTTTCGTATTATCTTCTACAGTACAATTCACTCCTAAAAATGAATTTTCACCAACTTCACAAAATCCAGAAATTACACAATGGGAAGATACAAAACAATTATCTTTTATAGTAGAATTATGTCCAATATGATTTCCACTCCATAAAGTGACATTATTTCCAATTTTGACAAAAGGTTGCAAGGTATTATCTTCAAAAATAAAACAATTCTCACCAATCTCAACATTTCTCCATACAAATGCTTTTGAGCTGATATAACTAGCACATGTATAACCTTTTCTTTTAGCTTCTCCATAAATTTTTGTTCTATTTCTATTTAATTTTCCCGAACTAATCGCAACATATACTTCATACTCATTTGGATTATAGTTTTTTTCTAATGTTTCAAAAGGAACAACTGGTAAATTATTTACTATTTCATCTTTAATAAATTTTTCATTTACACTAAATGCTATTACTTCATAAGTTGAATCGAATTGAAAATACTCATACGCGATTAAACCCGTCTCTCCACTTCCTATAATGATAAGTTTTTTAGTTTTTTGCATTATTAACCTTCGATATAAAAGATTGATAATCCCTGATATAGTCAGATTCATCATACAGTTCGTTTGCAATTACAACCAGTACACAATCATCGCTAAAGTCATACATTTCTCGCCATATAAGCCCTTCTATTAAAAGACCTTTGTTTGGACTATTAAGTGTAATCTCTTCTCTTTGTTTACCATTGTCCAAAATAAAAGTGCAACTACCTTTTACGACTATAGCTATTTGCTTCAGATTGATGTGAGCATGATAACCTCTTATCACACCTTCTTTAGTGTCAAATATATAATATACTCTTTTTATATCAAATGGGGCATTATACCCTTCTTCTATAGCGATAAGAGAACCTCTTTCATCTCCTAAGGTTTTAAAATTTATCAATTCATAATTAGACATTTCATACTTCCTGTAGTTTTACACCATTTTTAAAAATATAATCATCCCACTCATATTTTTCCAGTAATTCATTATTAATAACTTCAATCATATATTTCGTAACTCTTTTTGCATTTACTATTTCATAAGCTTTTCTGGAACCTGACGCTCCAATTTTTTCATACAATCTATTACTAAGATATTGTTTAATTTTATTAAAACAATCTTCAACTCCTATAAAGTAAACAATCTCTTTATTATTTTTAAATAACCTATCCATTTCATTTACTTCTGGTGTAAAAGTACAAACACCAACACCTAAAAAATGGTTCATTCTATCAGAGGACTCCATGACTTTATTTTCGTTCTTTTTATCTAAATATTCATCTCTATTAAAATTAATTGCAATCTTAGATTTAGATATTTCATCATAATAATTTTGTCCAAAAACTGGAGGGTTACCAAGAGAACCAAAAAGTTTTAGTTTTAAATTATTTTTTTTACAGAATTTATCTAATTCAACTGCAAATTTATATCTAATATCCTCCTTATGATCTCTCGCTATATATATAATATCATATTGCTTTTCTTTATTTTTTGATTTATCGAAAGCTTCATCCGTTATAGATGGCAAATATGCACATGTTAGATTTTCAAAACTTTTAGATAACTTCTCTAATCTTGAACCAGCAGTCTGAAAAAAGAAATCTATATACTCAAACTGTTCAAAAAAGATATTATTTTGTGTTTCAACTATATCAACAAACCATTTAGCTATATTTATCTGTGGATTACTATCCTTAATTTTTTTAAAGTTTGTGGAGATATCATCTCAGCTTTTGATAATAACAGTAGATCCGGCTTTAAATTTCGACAAAGTTCAATCAGGCTTTTATTCATCTCTTGAATAGCTTTTTTCTTAAATGCTAAAAATCTATTATTTTTTGCAATATCCCTATAACTAAAATCATATACTAAGTGATTATTTTGAGTCAAACCATGAGATATTTTTCTATCCATTGAATAATAAACATTACCATATTTATTTTCACTAAAGTTTGCACAGTGAACAATTTTTAAAGTACCATGTATTATTCTTGCCACATCATTTCCTTTATAAAATCTATAATCCGATCACATGCCTTTCCATCACCATAAGGATTATGTGCTTTACTCATTCTCTCATATTCCTTTTCATCATCTAAAAGCTTCTGTGCTTCATCTATGATCGTTTGCGAATGTGTTCCTACCAGTTTCACTGTGCCTGCTTCAACGGCTTCTGGCCGTTCAGTAGTATCTCTCATTACAAGTACCGGTTTTCCTAAACTCGGAGCTTCTTCCTGAACTCCACCGGAATCTGTGATAATAAAGTATGATTTATTCATCATATAAATAAAGTTTTCATACTGTAGTGGTTCTATCAAAAATACATTTGATACATCAGATAGTATCTCTTTCACAGGTTTTTGAACATTTGGATTGAGATGGACCGGGTAAACGATATCAATATCTGTATTGTTTTTCGCTAGTGTTTTTAGTGCTTCGCAGATATTGATAAATCCTTGTCCAAAGTTTTCTCTTCTGTGACCGGTTACAAGTATCAATTTCTTAGTATCATTAAATTGATACTGAGAATTTATAGATGCAATGATTTTATTTTTTAGTTGAGGAGTATTTTCTATTTTATCTAAAGCTAAAAATAGTGCATCTATAACAGTATTTCCAGTTACTAAAATAGTGTCCTTATTTTTATTTTCTTTAAGAAGATTATCTTCACTTGTAGTGGTTGGAGCAAAGTGGTAGTTTGCCAAGATACCTGTTATCTGTCTATTAGCTTCTTCAGGCCAAGGGCTGTATAGGTCACCCGTTCTTAAGCCTGCTTCTACATGCCCTACTTTTATTTTATGATAAAACGCTGCAAGAGAACTGGCACTTGTAGTTGTCGTATCTCCATGTACCAAGACAATATCAGGATTAAAGTCAGCCAATACACCTTTCATACCTAACAAGACATTGGATGTTACATCAAATAAGTCTTGTCCTGGTTTCATTATATTTAAATCATAATCAGGCTTAATATCAAACATCTCAAGCACTTGGTCTAACATCTCTCTATGTTGTGCGGTTACACATACTTTGGATAAAATTGAAGCCTCTTTTTCAAATGCTTTTACTAAAGGCGCCATTTTTATGGCCTCTGGTCTTGTTCCAAATACTAAAAGTACTTTTTTCATTTTAAAAGCTCTTTGTATTCATTCAATGTCTTGTTTGCTATTTGGATCCAATCAAAATTTTCTTCAACAAACTTCTTAGAGTTTTCACCCATTTTTGTAAGGTCCCCTTCTAAAATCTTATCAATTTTTTCGGCCAAGTCTTTAGGGTCTTTTGGTTCACAAAGATATCCATTGATACCATCTTTTATTAAAACAGGTATTCCACCCACTTTTGTACCAACTAAAGGTAAAGATGCAGCCATTGCTTCCAATCCGCTGATACTTGTAGCCTCCATTAAGGATGGTAAGATGGAGAGATCAGAAGCACTGTAATAGTCAATGATTTCATCATGTTTTTTGGACCCCAAAAGAATAAATCTATTTTTAAAATTTTCTTCTAAAATATTTTTGACTTCGTGGAACTGTTCACCATCACCGATAAAAAGTAGTTTTAATTTATCATTTTTTATATATTTAGTTGCTAGAGCAAGATAGTTAATTCCATTTTTCCAAACCATTCTTCGAGTCATGATCGCTAGTATTTCATCATCCTTAATGGATAATTCTGCTCTTAATTTTTTTCGAACCTCTTCATTTCTTGTAAATTTAGAAGAGATCACACCGTTTGAAATAAAAACCTTTTTTGCATCAATATGAAAAGGGACTTCAAGAAGTTCTTCACTTGGTGCCAAAAATAATTTGGGTTTACTGAACAGTCTTTTTAAGAGAGGGATTCTATATCCGCCTTTTTTAATTCTTTTCAAATAACCGGAAGTATGGTTTGTGTACACCAGAGGAATATCTTTGATATTGTAAAATTCTAATGGTCTCATCCCATGTATATGTATGATATCAAAATGGTTTTCTTTTGCCAGTTTTTTTAAAAATTTATTGATCTGATATCCGTAGGTAAACCCAATATATTTTAAATTGAATCTATAAATATCAATGCCATCTACCGTTTCAAAGGCTTTTTGACCTTTCTCAACAAATTTAGTAGCAACACTGACATGACATCCTATATTTTTTAAAGCTTGTGAAAGCTCATAGACATGTGCAGTAATGCCTCCTACTGTTGGAGGATAATCCAAACTAACCATTAATATTTTCATCGTTTTAATAAGCCTTCATATACTGCAATAGTCTTTTCTACCATATTCTTCAAGGAAAAATTATAAGTTACATAATTATATCCATCGAACTTTAATTCCTTTGACTTTAAAATTTTTTCAGTCAATACTTCACTCTCACCTACAGGATAAAAAAATCCATTTTCACCTTCAACGATAATATCCAATACGCCTCCATGACTTGTCGCCACTACAGGCGTGTTAAGAGCCAATGCTTCAGCAACACTTCTTCCAAAACTCTCTGGTTTTTTAGAACTGCTCACCACTACATCACTTAAAGCATAAATTTCAGCCACCCTACTTTGTGAACCGGTAAAGATGATAGTATCCTCTAAACCTAACTCTTTCAGCAAGCCTTCTAAGGAGTGAAAATACTCCTGTTTGTCTTCTCGTACTCCACCAACGATCAAGCCTACAATATTTGGATCATTTTTTTTCAATAAAGCAATAGCACGGATAAAGGTCTGATGGTCTTTGAGTTGCGTGATACGTCCTACCGTTGTGATGATTCGTTTATCTTCTAAATGATACTCTTTTTTGAAATCTTCGATAAATGATTGATCAAGATTTTGAGGATTGAATTTTTCTAAGTCTATGCCTCGTGGTATTACGTTGATCTTCTTCTCTTCTGTGTGATAATGCTCTTGGATATACGCTTTGATGGCACCGCTCACACATATCACCCTATCTCCTTTTGCCATAATGGCACTGTAAGGGCTCACACTGTTAAATCCATGCACTGTGGTAACAAAAGGGATATGCAGCTTTTTATTTGCCAGGTAAGTAAGCCATGCAGGGACTCTGCTTCTTGCATGAAGGATATCAGGCTTCAATTCGCTCAAGATTTTTTGTAATTTCACTATACGTAAAGGAGCAGTCAAAGGATTTTTGGAACAGACATCAAAAGTGATATGTATCCCGCCCTCTTTTGTGATCTGTTCTTCCAGTTTTCCCCCTGCACTGATCACGATACTCTCATGCCCCAATTTCACCAACTCACGGCTCAACTCTACAGTACCGCGTTCTACACCGCCTTCATTCAGTTCAGGCAATAACTGTACTATCTTCATAGACTTACCCCTTCAAGGTATGTCTTAAAATCTATTTTTTTATTATGATGTTTTATAGTGCCATCAAAAATATGCAGATACCCTTCTTTTTCCAACATATCTATGAATCGGGTGAATTTATTATCTTTCTCACTCTCTAAAGGTAAAACAACCACATTAGACTTACCGTAGGAGACCGCTTCTGAGATCATAGAGGTACTGTCACCTGTGATAAACACCGTCTCGCACTGTTCTAGAAAATCAGGAATGGGATTGACGGGATTTTTAGAGAAGATCACTTCATAATCAAAAGCATATGACGCTATCAAATCTTCTATCTCTTTACTGGTTCTAGGAGATGTGGTGATAGCAACCTCATACTCTCTGTATGCGTCAACTATCGTGTCTAATTGTGCCTGTAGTTCTTCTTTCAACATAGTAAAACTTTTATTGTCCCCACCAATCACGATACCTATAGACTTTTTTTGTGCCTTATAAAGTCCTTTAGGCTCCACATAAGAAAAATTTGCAAGTATCTCTATAATGTTCTTCTGTTTAGGCGGATTGTCATGGCTTTGAGCAAAGATAATATCAAAATCATAGTGATAACCTCGAGGCAGCATCATCGCTACCGATCTTGCATGCATTTTTTTAGCCAGCACTTTCGTTGCATAGGATGTGCTGGAGCCTGTCCCCACGACCATATCATATGTTTTATCTAACTGTATATCAAACAGATTTTCACTGTATATTCCTACTTTATCAAATATATAGCTCAGTGCTTTAAACCATTGATGTTTAAATGTGACCGATACAACATCATAAGATACATTCAAATACTTCACAAAAGCTAGCGACTGATTCAGATGTCCCGGACGACCATCACTGAGTATAAGTACTCTACTCACAGCCGCCACCTGTTATGCATCCAGAACCATTGAGAAGGATACTTTCTAACGACATCCTCGATGGCTTTATTGTATTGCAAAGTCATCGCTTCAAGCTTTTTCTGCTGATCTTCTATCTCATCTGCCATATACTCAACGGGTGCATTGATCACCAACTCATACAACCCGTCACTACCTCTCACTACAAAAACAGGTACGATCAAGGGATCAAGCTTCAATTTCAGTGAAGCAACAGAAAGCGTGGTTTCCGCAGGTTTTCCAAAAAAGTCTATCTTGGCACTGTGTGAACCACCCGATTTCTGATCTATAAGCAGTCCCACATTCCCCTTCGCTTTCAGCTTTTTCATCATAGAAAGCATTGCTTTATCTTTACTTGCAGCACTGTTACCGTATTTCTCACGAAACGGTGTGGTAATGTTGGATTCTATCAGTCTGTTGTTTCCCTTGCGTCCTATGACGATCATAGGGAGTCCGTTTTTTGCGATAAAGTGTGCCATGAGTTCCCAGTTGGAGAAATGTGCCGTCATAAAGACGATACCATGTGGACTGTTTTGTGCCAATTCTTGTAATTTCTCTTTGACTTCTTCTCTGTTTTTGATCGCATTGTCGATATCGAATTTTCCCGTGAACATCAACAAAATTTCAGTAATGGTTTTAGAGAGTTCCCTGTACACTTCTTTAGAGAGGATCACTATCTCTTGAGGTGTTTTCTCAGGAAAGGCCATGGCAAGATTAGTAATAGTAAGATGGCGTCTTTTTTTATCTAGTCGGTAGACAAGAAGGGTAAGCGCTTTCATCATCATATAAATAAATGATGTAGGTGCTATCTTTGCCAACCACAAAAATAGTCTTACAAACGCATACTCTATTTTTTCTCTCATTCCTATCCTGTCTGCAAATATGATATGTAATTTTACCCAAATAGCCTAAAGGATAAAGACTCCAAACACCTGCTTTCAATTTAATTTGCTATAATCACAGTAATTTATAAGAGTATCAAAGGAATACGATCGTGATAGGAATCGTCGATTACAACATGGGGAACCTGGCCTCTGTCATTAATGCATTTGCCAAGGTCGGTGCAGATGCCACTCTGGAGAGTGACCCTTCCAAACTTGGCCAGTATGATAAACTCATCCTACCTGGGGTAGGTGCCTATGGTGATGCTATGGAACACCTCAAAGCAAACGGTATGGATAAAGCAGTCATTGATTTTGCTGCATCAGGCAAACCACTTTTAGGTATCTGCCTTGGGATGCAATTGCTTTTTGAAAGTTCTGAAGAGTTTGGACAGACACAAGGTTTGGGACTGATTCCCGGCAAAGTCGTTGCTTTTGATGAAAAGAAATTTGACCATCACCTCAAAGTACCGCATATGGGTTGGAATGAACTCTTTCAACAAAAAGAAACGGCTATCTTTGCCGGACTGAACAAAGACTTCTATCTCTACTTTGTCCACTCATTCCATGCTGTATGTGATGATCAATACGTCATAGGAAAAACACACTATGGGTATGAGTTTGTATCGGCCGTACAAAATGGGAACATTTACGGTATCCAACCACACCCTGAGAAAAGCCATGAGAATGGTTTGAAAATCATAGAAAATTTTACAAAACTATAGGAAAAGAACAGATGACAATACTACCAGCAATAGACCTTAAAGACGGTAAAGCAGTAAGACTAAGCAAAGGGCTCATGGAATCTGCAAAGATCTACTCGGATGAACCTTGGCAAGTGGCCAAACGTTTTGAAGAGCTTGGGAGTGAATGGGTGCACCTTGTTGACCTTAACGGTGCTTTTGCAGGTAAGCCTGAGAACTTAGAGCAGATCAGACAAATTCGTGAGCACTGCAACCTCAAACTTGAACTGGGTGGAGGTATCCGTGATGAAGAGACTATCAAGATGTACCTTGACTTGGGGGTTGACAGACTCATATTGGGTTCAGTAGCAGTAAAAAACCCTCAGTTTGTAAAAGATATGGCAGCCAAATACCCAATCGTTGTGGGCATTGATGCCATAGACGGCATGGTCGCTGTGGAAGGCTGGGCAGAAGTGAGTGATATGAAAGCCACTGACCTTGCACGGGAATTTGCCAACGCAGGTGTACAAGCAATCATCTGTACTGATGTAGGCCGTGACGGAATGATGACAGGGGTCAATGTAGATTTTACACTGGAAATTCAAAAGGCTTCAGGCCTTGAAACGATCGCTTCTGGCGGATTAAAAGATATGACAGATATCAATGCACTTATAGAGGCAGGTATCGATGGTACGATCGTAGGTAAAGCTTTCTACGAAGGTACACTTGACTTGGAAGAAGCATTTAAGGTTGCTAATGCAAGATAAATATTATGAACTGACCATCACACTTGATGATACTTATGTAGATTTTATCGCAGACTTCATTGCCAATATTTATGGTGAAGGACTGGAACTCGGTACAGGAAAGATCATCGTACGAAGTGAATCTGATTTAACTTTCGTTAAAGATGCACTTGTATCATTAGCCGGTACTTTAAGTAATGCCATCAAAATGGACTATACACTCGAAGAGAAAGAAAATATAGACTGGATAAAAACCTATCAAGACTCTATCCAACCTATAGAAGCTGGTAAATTCTATATCTTCCCAAGCTGGTATGCGCCTAAAGAAGAGTGTATCAATATCAAAATAGACCCTGCACTTGCTTTTGGTTCAGGACACCATGCCACGACATTTTCATGTTTGGAGGCTATCAGCACTTATGTCGATGCCGGTAAATCTGTTATAGATGTCGGTTGTGGTTCTGGTATTTTGGGTCTTGCGTGTAAGAAACTGGGGGCAAATGTAGAACTTTGTGACACGGACCCTCTCTCTGTTGAAAGTTGTAAAGAGAACTTCACACTCAACGAAGAAACCTACGACAAACTCTGGGAAGGCTCTATAGACAAAGCTGAAGGTACCTATGATATAGTCATTGCAAATATCATAGCAGATGTACTCAGATTTATCGCAAAAGATTTAAAATCTGCGTGTAAAGAAGATGGACTGTTGATACTTTCAGGTATTTTAGATAAAAAAGAAAACCTAGTAGTAGAATCATTTAAAGAACTTACACTAGTACAAAGAATACTTAAAGATGAATGGGTCACACTCGTATATAAGAAGGAAATAAATGGCTAAGCAAAATAATAATCAAGATAATAATAATAATAATTTTTTCAACAATAACCCGTTATTGGCGTTTGCACTCTTTTCTATTGTTATCATCATGATCTTTAAATCATTTGTGGGTGATAGTGGCGGTCTTGGCAATATGCTCGACAGCAGCAACAATGTCACACAAACCAAGACAGTAAAATACTCTGAGATCAAGAGTGAAATAGCAAAAGGAACGATCACATCTGTAAAACTTACGCCTACAACGGTAGAAGCTATCGCTGATATCGATGGACGTAAAACGCGTTTTATTGCACAAAATGTTCCAACCTATGACAAAGATCTTATCCCTCTTTTGGAAGAAAAACATATCACTTATGAAGGTATCATGGGGGGTGGCTTTCTCTCTGATCTTTTAGGGTCACTGCTGCCTATCCTCATCTTCTTTGCTATTTGGATCTTCTTGGCTAAAAAAATGTCTAAAGGTATGGGGGGCGGTATACTGGGTGCAGGTAAAGCCGACAAGCTGATAAACTCTGAAAAACCTGATACGAAGTTTCATGATGTACAGGGAGTGGAAGAAGCCAAAGATGAAGTAAAAGAGATCGTTGATTTCCTTAAATTCCCTGAACGTTATATAGAACTGGGAGCAAAGATCCCCAAAGGTTTACTTTTAGTAGGACCTCCAGGTACGGGTAAAACACTGCTTGCAAAAGCTGTGGCAGGTGAAGCCTCCGTTCCTTTCTTCTCTGTAAGTGGTTCAAGTTTCATTGAAATGTTTGTGGGTGTAGGCGCAAGCCGTGTACGTGATCTTTTTGCCCAGGCAAAAAAAGAAGCACCCTCTATTATTTTCATTGATGAGATCGATGCCATTGGTAAAAGCCGTGCATCGGGTGGACAGATGGGTGGAAATGATGAAAGAGAACAGACACTCAACCAACTACTCGCAGAGATGGACGGTTTTGGTACAAATACCCCTGTGATAGTACTTGCTGCGACGAACAGACCAGAAACACTGGATGCAGCCCTTCTTAGAGCAGGACGTTTTGACAGACAGGTACTGGTAGACAAACCTGATTATGACGGACGTTTGGCTATTTTGAAAGTACATTCTAAAGATGTGAAACTAGCAGCCAATGTTGATTTAACTATTGTTGCAAAACAGACAGCTGGTTTGGCAGGTGCTGATCTGGCGAATATCATCAACGAAGCTGCGCTTTTAGCCGGAAGATTTAACAAAAAAGAGATAGAACAAGAAGATCTTTTAGAATCTATAGAGCGTTCATTTGTGGGACTCGAAAAGAAGAATAGAAAGATCTCAGAAGTTGAGAAAAAGATCGTAGCCTATCATGAAAGTGGTCATGCACTGATGGCAGAACTTACACCAGGTGCCACACGTGTCACAAAAGTCTCTATTATTCCTAGAGGATTGGGTGCATTGGGCTATACCCTGCACCTTCCTGAGGATGAAGAGCGTTTCTTAAAACAAAAGCATGAGCTTATGGCTGAGATAGATGTACTTCTTGGTGGCCGTGCGGCTGAAGAAGTTTTCATCGGTGAGATAAGTACAGGTGCAGGGAATGACCTTGACCGTGCAACGGCTATTTTAAAAGATATGATCTCTGTATATGGGATGACCGATGTGGCAGGGCTCATGGTTCTTTCTCGTAGCCAAAACTCTTTCCTTGGCGGTGGTGCAGTATCCACAGACTATAGTGAGAAAATGGCAGAAGATATGGATAACTATATCCGTTCTACGTTGAATGAACGTTATACCTATGTCAAAAATACGTTAACTGATTACCATCAAGCCATAGAAAATATGACGGCTGTACTTTTAGATGTTGAAGTGATCGAAGGTAAGAAAGTACGTGAGATCATAGAGAATTATGAAAAAGAGAATAATATGAAGAGCCGTCTAGCCCATGGTGATAAAATAGCAAAAGCTGAAGCTGAAACTGCCGAGAAAGAAAAAACTGACGAGTAACCAATGAAAAATGCAAAGCTTATCTATATCCTGCCAAATCTGTTTACTGCAAGCAGCATTTTTGTAGGGGTGATAAGTATGGTCGAAGCAAGCAAAGGAAACATAATACTTGCTTCATGGCTCATCCTTTTGGCACTTGTCTTTGACGGTTTGGATGGGCGTATTGCACGTATGACAAACACCACCAGTCAGTTTGGTGTAGAGTTTGACTCTTTAGCAGACATTATCTCTTTTGGTATCGCTCCAGCCATGTTACTCTATTTTTTCATTGGTAATGAATTTGGACGTTTTGGCATACTGGTCTCTGCACTCTATGTGATCTTCGGTGCGATTCGTTTGGCGCGATTTAACATCTCTACTGCAAAAACAGACCCCAACGTATTTATAGGACTGCCTATTCCTACTGCAGCCATTTTTGTCTCCATGTGGATACTTCTCTTTTATAAATATACACTTGAAGATTACGGTATCATATTGCTTTTTCTAACGCTTGGTATTGCCGTACTGATGGTAAGTAACTTTCGTTACCCTTCATTTAAGAAGGTAAGCCTGGACAAGCCCATGGTATTTAAAACCATGATCATGCTGATGCTGACCGCTTCTTTACTCTATCTTTTTTCGGCAGAAGGCTTTGCCATTATTATCTTAGGATATACACTCTATGGTCCTCTTCGTGCATTACGGACATTAAATGTACGAAATATCAAAATTAAGAGATAATTATTATCCCTTGTATTTTATTTTTAAATACTGTATAATTTCTAAAATTTAAAGGAGAGATTATGAAAACTATCATAAACCAACATACTATTTTCACTAAAGATAGCTCTCTCCTGCTGCTGCTCGCACTCTAATCGTCTAACGATCCATACCCTTTTTACACAATAAATAAACAATTAGTTTCTAATAACTACAATTTAGGTAGAATTAGACAATCATTTACACCCGTACTTTAAAAAAGTATGCTATTGAACCCTCACTGCCAGGTGTAGCTTTAATGAGAGGTATGATAATGTGGCGCTGCCGCATTATGAGGAGAAACAGAATGGAAACCATAAAAATATTTGACACCACATTAAGAGACGGTGAGCAGAGCCCAGGGGCTTCTATGAACACTGAAGAGAAGATCCAGATCGCTGCACAGTTAGAGCGTTTGGGTGTAGATATCATCGAAGCGGGTTTTGCCGCAGCAAGTCCCGGAGATTTTGATGCGATTGACAAGATCTCACAAAGGGTCACAAACTCGACGGTCTGTTCTTTGGCCAGAGCGATCGATGCAGATGTAAAAGCAGCAGGGGAAGCCATCGCCAAAGCAAAGATGAGACGTATCCATACATTCATAGCCACCTCAAGCATCCATATGGAACATAAGCTTAAGATGAAACCTGATGAAGTGATCAAAAGAGCGGTCAGAGCTGTTGAGTATGCACGTACATTCGTGGATGACGTAGAATTTTCCTGTGAGGATGCAGGCCGTTCAGATATCGGTTTTATGAAAGAGATCTCTGATGCCGTCATAGAGGCAGGTGCAACTACGATCAACTTACCCGATACGGTGGGGTTCAGACTTCCTTTTGAGATCGGTGCAATGGTCAAAGAGATGAGCGAATACACCAAGGGTAGAGCGATCATCTCCGTACATAATCATAATGACTTAGGTTTGGGTGTCGCAAACTCTTTAGAAGCGGTGATCAATGGTGCAAGACAAATAGAGTGTACCATCAACGGTTTAGGTGAAAGAGCAGGAAATGCTGCACTGGAAGAGATCGTCATGGCATTAAAAACACGTTCAGATGTCTTTGCTGACTATCAAACCAATATCAACACCAAAGAGATCTACCCATCAAGCCGTTTGATCGCCAATATTACAGGTATAGAACCTCAGCCGAACAAAGCCATCGTCGGTAAAAATGCTTTTGCACATGAGAGCGGTATTCACCAGGACGGTATGTTGAAAAATAAAGAGACTTATGAGATCATACGTCCGGAAGATATCGGATTGGATATGGATGACACATTGGTCTTAGGTAAACACTCGGGCCGTGCAGCCTTTAAAGACAAATTGGCGAAGTTAGGATTTACTTTAGATAATGAAGCATTAAATGCTTCTTTTGAACGTTTCAAGATCATGGCAGATAAGAAAAAAGATATTTATGATGATGACCTAAGGGCGTTGGTCACTGATGAGATGACAATGGCGCCTAAAGTCTTTGAATTGGTCTCTTTACAGTTAATGGATTGTTCCAATGGTGTACCCTCAGCGGCAGTAAGTATTAGAAAAGGCGAAGCAGAGATCATTGATGCAGGTATAGGTGAAGGGACCATCGATGCGGTCTTTAAAACTATTGACAGGATCTCCGGCTATGAGGGTCAATTGATGGACTACAAAGTAAAGTCGGTAAGTCAGGGTAAAGATGCTTTGGCAAATGTCACCGTTAAAGTCTCATTCAACGGCGAACCTGCCATCATAGGACATGGATTGAACATAGACACCATGTTAGCCTCGGCAAGAGCTTATATCGGTGCGCTAAATTCTTACTTGAGCATGGAAGGGAAGTTAAAGTCTCGTTACGTTGACAGTTCAAAGACTGTCTAATCCCCTTTCCTTGATTGATATTCAGACTTTTTCCTCTACTTTTCTAGAAAAGTAGAGGAACGTCATCACGGTTCTCAAATGACTTCTATTTTTTAAGGAGGTTTTCCGTGACACTCAACCTTCTGTTAACAAACAGTTAAATACAAAGTTGTACCATATACTCTAATTCGATCTTCAAAATAAATGTGAATCATGGAAAAAATACAGAACATACTGGAACCATTAAACTTAATCTATTATACCTATGATGAAAAAAAGAACCTTTTAATATTGGATAAAAATTGGGCCAGTGAGTATACCTACCCTGAATTGATCAAAATCACACATGCACTCAGTAAAAAACATATCCACTTTTTTATTGATGAAAATAAATCTATCGTGATCGCAGATTCAGATACTTTATTGAAAAAAATAAAAAGACACTTCATATCAATGATCGCAAACATAAAGAACAGCAGAATGCCTATCTATATCTTGAGTGATAAAAAAGTTAAATGGGCCAAGAACTTACCGGTATTCGACATAGAACCGATCCAACAAGATATTGATCTCTCTTCTTATGATGCTTTGATATTTACGTCCAAAAATGCACTTTATGCTCTTGATACTATGGATAAAACCTGGAAAAAGAAACCAGCATATGTGATAGCGCCGGAGACGGCTAAAATAGTGAAACACTTAGGCGGGAATCTAAGATTTGTTGGCAAAGAAAAACATGGGGATCAGTTTGCATTAGAGATAGCAGAAAAATTTAAACATCAAAAACTTCTTTATGTCAGAGCCTCTAAAGTGATCTCGAATATTACAGATATTTTAAATACAAATAGCATACTGTGTGACGAGTTGATCATATATAAAACAGTTTGTAAACATTTTGATAAAAAAGTAAAATTACCTAAAAATTCAACCATAATCTTCTCTTCACCTTCAACGATTGAATGTTTTTTTAAAAACATATCTTGGGATGAAAGTTTTAAAGCCATATCCATAGGCCATACAACTGCACATCACTTTCCGGAAAATATTACACCTGTCATTTCTGATACAACTTCACTTGAATCGTGTGTTAAAAAAGCGATAGAACTCAATAGCTAGGGATCATACATTCTACTTTTCAGAACATAGATCCGTCGATCTTTAGTCTTACCACCAATAACGCGGATAGTGCCGCTTTGGATTGTTAGACATATTATTGACTGCAAGTGCGATCATCAACAGAATGAAAGCACCTGTTGCAATCGGTGTGATTACGAACTTGTATCCCAATTCATGGATTTGAGAACTCCCTATCACAGCAATTAATGCCGTAGCACCTCCAGGCGGGTGCAAAGTACGTGTAAAATGCATGACCACGATAGATAAAGAGACGGCCAAGGCACTTAGGACTGAAGTTTCCAGTGGAATATATTTGTAGACCGTGATACCTATACATGCGGAAAGGATATGGCCACCAATTAAATTTCGGGGCTGTGACAACTCTGCCTGGGGAACACCATATATCAGTACTGAAGAAGCGCCAAAGGAGCCCACTAGAAAAAGAGTATCTGATACATTCATAAACATGTATTTATGCAGCACTGATATAAGGTAAATGCCAAGAAAAGCGCCTATACCAGACCATATAACATGTGACAGACGTGCTCTAGATGGCGGAGCCTCCAAGCCCCGCATTCGGTTGAAATAGCCATATAAATGCCGGCGCATCACCGTCTCCTTTGAAGGGTAGTATTCCCGGTAAAAATCCAAGAAAGCAACTATACAGTTTGAATCCTTTATTTACGATGCATATAGCTCTTTTTCTCTGGCGATCAGGATATCAGCTAGGAAAAAATAAGCTTCTTTCCAGGCATCAAGGATCTCATCTGTAGCAGCATCGCCCAGCACCTCTTTAATTGCACCAAGTATTGCAGTACCCACCATTGGATAGTGTTCAGGCTTGACATGGGTACGTACATGGCTTTGGGCCATCTTCTCAACCGCTTTAGATAAAACGTCAAGGTTATCAATATTTGCTGCATAGGCTCCCACTGCCGAAGCTAGTTTTTTATGCTGATCCGGATCTGCATCTTTGAAGAGCTCTTTGAGTTCCGGATGTTGGCTAAAAAGGATCTCATACATTTTTGTTGTGATGGCTTCTGCATGTTGAGAAACAGCACCTGCTGTAGCTTTGACCGTAGTAATCGTTGATTGTGAAAGTGACATTTTATCTCCTGTTGTTTATAAAGTTTCCGAAGTATATCCCAAGAAATGATTTAAAAAATTGATTTATATCAAGATTGCATGTTTAACCATTCAGCATCATGCATGGTCAATAGACTTGAATGATTTTATTACTTAACTCTGTAGAGAGTAAAATTTCTTTTACTCTTGATTGCCATAACTCTTTGAAAATCCTTTCTTCCTGATCAGATGCTTTTCCCTGCAGTATTTTTCCCATCAACGGCCTTAATCTTTGATCTCCCGGAACCACTGAGGGATCATAACTTAGAGAAACAGACGTATCATTATCCATTCTTTTTAGGGTGACTTCTCCCATCATTTTTTGATCATAAGCAAGTAAGTGATCCCTTGAAAATCTTCCCTTTATCCCTTTAAATCCCTCTTCACCGCTTGCACCTACAATAAAGGAAATAATATTGCCTATGACACCTATGGTGCCTTCTGATCTTTTCCCCTTTATCCCAACATAGATATTCCCACGTTGTGGCAGCTCAGTACCGTAGAGAACTTTTAATCCTATCATTGTCATAAGATATGCGCCTGCAACAGTCGGACAAGAATGGCCTGCTTGCTTGACACAATCCAAATAACCAATCTCAACTTTGCCCTCTTCAAATGCTCCTAAAAAATCACTGAGCGGATCATAAAGTTGAATAGACTCAACTTCATCAAAAAATAAAGGATATTTCATTTTCATTACCATCCTATTTCAAATATATTATTAGGAATCAATATATAGATTCAGCCAACTGATACTGTAATTTGAAGGTTAAAAAAACTATTTATATTCCCAGAAAGGTAGTAAATAATTTATTTGCTCATCATCGAGTATCTCAAGTGTTTCAGCGATACATCGGATATGCACTTTTGTCACGGATGCTTTCAGTTTAGCAATTGCATCTACTTTATTGTCCAAACTTTTTGGGGATTCCTCATCCATGAACAAAGCTTCCATAAGTTCTGTTTCCAAAGTATCAATGTTTCGTTTTGCTTTTTGAACCTCTCCTATCGTATGATGTCGAATGATAAGAAGTTTCTTTTTTTGCTCATCACTCAGTCCCAAAGTCTGTTTATCCCAATGTTTGATAAGAAGTTTTGTCATATGAGGCAACGCTTCCTTGTTGATCAGAAATGGAGAGTTCTGCAGTGCATTCATTTTGTCATTTCTTTGAATTTCATTGATCATATCTACAAAGGCTTTGGAAGGATAATGCTCGATCAGGTAATCCGAGATTTTAGACAGCTCTTCTTGGGAAATACTCCCTTTAAGTGAAGGCATCACACCGTATTGCTGTACTTTGTTTGACTCACACACTGATTTTTTTGCCTCAGGGTTTATCACATAATCAGCAATAAAAGCTTTCATTGTCTCTTGATCATTCATAACCAGCTTGGTATGATACATCACAGCCTCCATAGGCGGTGCTTTTAATTCAGGTATCATACTGGCTGTTGGTTTTTCAAGCATATGGCAGGTGGCACATTTTGACTTGACCAAATCAACTCCACTAGCATATAATATATCTATCCCAATTATGACTGCGGTTAAAATACTTTTTTTGATCATCTTTTATCCTTATATAAGCAATGATCGCATCATACATAAAAAATTAAAAAAATGTATTGATATATGTCAAGATTGAGAGATCACGGTATTTTATAGCCCGTTGAAGCCTGTATCAGTTTTTCTTCCTGCAATAGTTTGGAGATATTACGAGAGAGTGTTTCAGGTGTCATACTAAGTATAGAGGCTATCTCGTACTGTTTGAGATCTAAAGCCAGTTTAGGATTTTTCTGGTAAAAATTCAATACTTTTTCTTTTGAAGTTGCCGCAAGGTTAAAATGTATATTCTGTTGGAGGAGTTCGATCTTTTCAAGCAGTGATTGGATAATGGCATAAGATAGACTCGTATGACTGAGAAGAAACCTTTCAAAACCATCAAGTGAAATTTTCAGAATAGCTCCATCTGTTTGAAACCTTGCCGATGAGGGTAAGGGAGTTTTTCTTAACGTAGCTGCCTCAGCAAGTAGTGCATACCGGTTAAAATATCCGATCACTACCTCATTCCCCTTACTGTCATGTTTATAGATACTCACGACTCCATCGATCAATATCATGACATTTTTACTCATCTCCCCTTGGGTAAAAATGATCGAATCTTTATCATAATCAGAGATGTGTGTCACTGTTGCAAGTTCACTGAGTTCTTGTTCACTTAATGAAGAAAAAAGAGTGATTTGCTTCAGTATCTCCGTAATATTCCGTTTTTCCATCATACACCTTACATTTATTTATCTTACACGGAAGCACTCCAAACTCCCATGTTTGATAATGGACTTTGTGACCGTTCAGGGTTTTGTATTACCGATAGAAAGTGAATTATATCACAACTCCGTGGACCTAGATAAAAATCAAAAGCCTGGTATATTGACTTTTATCAATACAGTTTTAATACTTCTATACTACAATTAATTAAAAAAGGAGCCTCTATGGGATTAATTTATGCTGAACAGGTCGAGTATATGAGTGTCGATCAGATGCAGAAGACACATGAGGATGAAATTAAAATTATCAATGAGATCGAAAAGCTGGCCGTAGGATACGAAAGAGGTACTACAGAACAAAGTGAACTGGAAAACAAACTGGATGAATATATCGAACATGTGAAAGCACACTTTGCCAATGAAGAGCGTTTAATGCAAGAGTATCACTTCCCCTCTTATGAGATGCATAAATTGGCGCATGATATGTTTATAATGGATCTTCAGTATGCAACAAAACAGTGGAAAGAGTTTGGAGATATTAAAAAAATGATCAACTTTGTCGCCAAAACACCCGAGTGGATCGTCATGCATGTCAAGTCGGTAGATGCACCCACAGCAGATTATATTGCAAGAAAAATGGAACAACAGAACGAAGCGTAAAAGAGGGATTTCCCCTCAGACTTCTTGAAAGTTTCAAAATAATGAGCTTGCGAGTACAGTGTATGAAGACCTGGAACTTGCAAAATATATGAGAACATACTAAGGATAAATAATGCTCATAAAAGATAAAGAGATACAACATGTTTCCAATGATATGATGAATATATTACACGAAGAAGAGATCAGAATCATTAATGAGTTTCATGATGCTGTAGTAGCCAAAGAGAGTGAGAAAATAGATGAGCTCTTTAAAGTTGTTCAGTTTGATGTAGAAGATCATTTTTCAACTGAAGAAGCGATGATGGAAGAGAGTAAGTTTTATGCTATGCAGATGCATAAAAGTGAACACGATACGATGAGACAGAAGCTCGATAAACTCCAAAAAAACTGGGAAAGCCATAGGGACCCGGAAGAGATACAAAGGTTTCTGGAAGATGAATTCAAACATTGGCTGGTGCTTCACGTTGCAAGATGGGACTCAGAAACTGCAATGCATCTTGGAGATTCGATGTAAAAATATGGCTATATAAGCATAGAGTCTACATCAAGAAAAAATTCATCAAATGATATTACTTTAATATACTTTTGTAAAACTATAAGGATGGGAACAACTCCCATCTTTGTTTTGATCATTCCCCATGATCGAGATCAATGAATATCCTAGTCTTAAATATCCAGCCGTTTAATCTATAAACGAAGCTATTCTGTTTACCATATTTTATAGAGAATTGATTTTTTAATTATTTTATATTATTATATAAATATATTATTTTAGATTAAGGCTGTAATACGGAATAAAGAATTAGTGACAAGGAAGGAATATATCATGAAGAAGTCTGTTTTATATAAGGGATTGGTTTTAATGCTTTTCGTTCTTGCTGTAGGTAGTCAAACTATTGCGAATTCACCGAGTTCAAATTTTGATAACCCAAAATATACAGGTGATATTACTGGTCAAATTAATACCTGTATGGTTTTAGGTTCGAATGAAGACGTGAGGATCTATATCCCCGGTACTTCCTTTGAAGCCATTACAGATCCAGTTGGCAATTTCAAAATGAGTCATGTTCAGTCAGGTACATACAACTTAAAGGTAATAAAAGACGGACAAATTATAGGAAAAATACCTCATGTCACTGTTGTTCCAAAACAGATCAGCAATATTGGAACTGTTACGTTATGCTTAGATAGTGACAGTGATAACTTATTAATAAAGTAATAAAGATATTAAAAGGTTAATAATTGTTGTAACTAATAGGCAGCAGTCTATTTAAAGGGTCTGTGTATTATTAATGGTTGTGATGTTACACTCCAGTCATTGACTGTAAAACTTAATAGAACTTAGTTTATCAATGTTTCTTGAAGCTTCAATGCGTAACCATAACTTATAATATATTGCATCATATGGTACTGCATGAAAAAAACGGCTATCCGTAGAGTTGTCTCGTAGATCACCCAGCATAAAATATTGTTTCTCTGGAATTTTTGTTTTTGGATAGTTAAAGAGAAACTTTGGTCCTATTATGTTGTCAAAATGTGTGATTGTATAGTAAGTAGAGTATGGAGCTTGAATCCAAATTTCACCATCAAGTTGTACAGTTTTAAATAAGTGTTTTTTTGCATATTGACGGGTTAGGTTTTCATCTGTTGCAATTTGCAGATAAAAAATTTTATTTTTCTGCATAACACTATCACCAGGTAAGGCCACACATCTCTTAATGTAAAGTCGATTATCAAGTGGATGTTTAAACACAAGGATATCACCACGTGAAATACCTTGTGGATGCTCATATAGATGTTTATCAAAATACCCAAAGAAACTTGGTATTTGAACACCTGCACTTACATTTTCAACAATGACATAATCTCCATCAATCAATGCAGGATGCATACTAATATCTTCAACCTGATAGATGCGTATAAAAGAAAACACTATGGTTAGCAATAGTGCTAAAAACCCGATTTTCATAATGAAAGACATTTTATTTTTTAATTGCAAATTTATAATCTTTTTTTGAATTTTTATTACATCGTTTTTTAATATTGTATCTTTAAAATATTTTTTTTCAAAGGTGATATTCAAGGCATAATGAAATGAAGATTTAATAATCGTGGAAACATATAGGCAGTTGAATTTATTTTTTTTGGGGAGGTTTAAGGGTGTATTGGATCACATATATAAAATGAAAACTTTAAAAAATATGTAACCAAATCTTCAAGGGAATATTTTGCACTTTTGTCTAACCTCGTTACTATTTACTACAATACATTTTAATGTTAATTTTATTTCATAAATACTTCATAAATGTTACATGAATATTACATTGAATGATTATTCTTAGCTTCAAATTTATAAACAAGGAAAAAAATGAAAAAGTTACTATTGGTAGGAACATTTTTGATGGGAAGCAATATGTTATTTGCAGGTGGGTATTCTCTTACACCTGTCGAACCGGCAACAGAATTACCTGAAACAACCATCGAAGATACATCATCAAGACTTTATAATGTAGGGTTAAAAGTTGGTACATTAGGTGTAGGAATAGACGTTTCAACGCCGATAAATGACAGCTTTGCATTCAGAGTCAATGTTAATGGAGCTACATATAGTCATTCGGCGACAGAAGAAGAGATTGACTATGATGCAGACCTCAAATTTGCCAATGCAGGAGTATTGGTTGATTACTTTCCTTTCGAAAGTGTTGGTTTTCACCTAAGTGCGGGGGCATATTACAATGCGAACAAGATAGAAGCGCAAGGGGTACCTAATGGAACATATACTATTGATGGTAAAGATTATGCGGCTTCAGATATAGGCTCATTAGATGCAAAACTTGACTTTGACAAATTTGCACCTTATGTAGGACTGGGCTGGGGTAACGACTCTCGTTCTGAAGGTTTTGGTTTTTCACTTGACCTTGGTATGCTTGTGGGTAAGACACATACAGATTTGACTGCTACGCGTGGATCAACAGCAGATGATACTACATGGGCAGAGATACAAGACAGTGTTGCCGCTGAAAAAGAAAAATTAGATGATGACCTCGATAGATTGAAGGTGTATCCAGTGATTATGGTGGGGATTACGTATACGTTCTAAGAAGATACCTCCTATGAGATTTCTCCCTCTAAAAACCTTATAAAATATATAACTTTTGATGCCTTACCAGTGGGCTTGGGAACTGAGGGGAATCAGTTTGTTTTCACGGATGATGCCCTATCGCAGTTCAACCTAAAAACCAAGAATTACAGTGCGCCAGGAAAATATACAATCATTATGGGGTCTGGAGATGAAAGTGAATATACTATTGATCCAACCTGTGAAACGTCGTTTGTTATCGAATAAGAAGTATATTGTCATATTCAGAATGAGCAAAACCTTATATAATATATAACTTTATAAGGTTTTTTTCTAGCGAAATTTTGACAAACAAACAGTAGGTCTCACAAAGTGTGAGCGTTGCCACGGCATGCTAATAAATCAAAAAACTATTAAATAGTAGTCTACCAATGTGTCTTATATAAATGTCTTCACACCCTTTAAAATCAAAATTTCCAATTACTATAAAATCTAATAAAACGTACTCATTGAAGCTATACGTACTTTACTTCTTCTTTGGGATAAGTAATGTCAGATTGATGACTCTAAAATCGTCTATATCAGACGAAACTATAGTCAATGAAGAGAATTTAAAAAGAACATAATATAAAAAGTTGATGGCTTATACAAAAGGTGATGAAGATAAAAAAAGGTTAATAATTGTGGCAGCAAATAGGCAGTTCAATCTGCCTATTTAGAGGGTTTTAGTAAAATTACTTACTAAACTGATGACGAGTATAAATTACATATACTTTTGAAGAAGCGTAGGGATGGTGATGCTTCCATCCTCGTTTTGATAATTCTCCATAATGGCTATTAGTGTACGTCCTACCGCAAGTGCTGAGCCATTTAATGTATGGACGAAGCTATTTTTCTTGCCGTCTTTGAAACGGATCTTTGCACGTCTTGCTTGGAAATCTCTTGTATTCGAGATAGAAGAGATCTCTCTGTATTTGTTTTGTCCCGGAAGCCAAACGCCATCGGATATTCTTTTGTTATAGGCCTTTTAAACTGTTTATTTATGAGGGTTTGACGTATATTGGAAATTTTATTATTTTAGTTTTGGCAGTGAATAGGCAGTTGAGTTGGTCATTTGGTTTTCTTTATACAATCTTCCATATTGGTATATTTTCTCATTTCTCCTAATACAGTCTTGAAGGTTCACTACAACGACAATATATAAATTATATTGAATAATAAAATATATTATATTTATTTAAGAAAAAAATATTATTATTGGAAAATAAGTATTATTATAATTTATACTAATACTTATTTTCACATTTAAGATAAAGCCAAACCTTTTGAAAAGAAGGGACGGAAAGCCTAGAGTCTTTTAGAGATAGTCGGGCTGCCTAAACGAGATAAGGGTTTGGCCTCTTCCATTATTTTATCATTAAAGCCGAACCCAGATGCGGTAATGGCTATCTAAGTCATTTATATTCATTCTATAAAGAAAAAATATCTCAATTAGGAGGATATCATGGCACGAAGTAAAAAAAGAATTTTAGTTGGAATGGTATTAGCGTCCATGACGCTATTTACAAGTACTTCCACTTTTGCAAAAGAGGAAAAAGGGGTGATCTGCCATTATACTGGCAACGGAGATGTTAAATCACTCTCGGTAGCGGTAAGCTCCCATCAGGATCATATCGACCAGCACGATGATTATTTTCCTCAAACGTACTTTGCAGACAAGGATGGCGACGGGTACGGTAATTCGCTTGACAGCATGTCAAGCTGTACTGATGTTGAAAGATACGTATTAGATAACACTGATCTGGATGATAATGATACAAGTATTACTGATGTGGAACCAATACAATTAGTCATCGAAGCTGGGGATGTGGTTTATAATAGTCTTGGGTGTGCTGATATTCTGAATAATGACTTTCGCTCACTTTTTATTGCAGCGGAACAGCCAACGGACTTCAAAGTAATCATTAATGGCGTTGAAGAGTCGGCGACAAACTACAATCCACTATTGAATATCGCACTTAATAGTTTTTCAGGTTATCAATATTTACTGGGTGGAGCTAATATTTATGGTATTGTAGGGACATCACATACTATACAAGCTGGTGGTGAATACGAAATCATAACCACCATCACAGAGTCATATTTTGATTCCGTAAATAGCCAGGCCAATTTCTTGGTTGAATTTCAAATAAAAATCCTGTACCCGGATACCAATGGAGGATATGTGCCTGCGACATTGAACTATACGGCATCGTATGTAATCACTTACACGACTGGACGTTGTGCTAAAGAGTACTAAAGAGCTGTAAATCGAAAAGAGGTACAGAAGCTATATAAAATCTATGGGCATGGCTTGAGTTAGAGGTGATAAAAGAAAGAAAAAGGTTCAATAATTGTGGCAGCAAATAGGCAGTTCAATCTGCCTATTTATAGCTATTTTGTAAAGATACTCACAAAAGTGAAGATTTATATGATCTACATATACTTTTGAAGAACAGTAGGAATTGTGATACTCCCATCTTCGTTCTGATAGTTCTCCATAATGGCGATTAGCGTACGTCCTACCGCGAGTGCTGAGCCGTTTAGAGTATGAACGAATCTATTTTTCTTGCCATCTTTAAAACGGATCTTTGCACGTCTTGCTTGGAAATCTCTTGTGTTGGAGATAGATGAGATCTCGCGGTATTTGTTTTGTCCCGGGAGCCAAACTTCTAAGTCTATAGTAGTTGCGGCAGAGAAACCTAGATCACCTCCACAAAGTTCTACAACTCTGTGTGGTAGTCCAAGTGACGTGAGTATATCAGAAGCATTTTGAACCATCATTTCAAATACTTCATCACTTTTATCCGGATGTGCAATGGCCACCATCTCCACTTTATCGAACTGATGCTGGCGTATCATACCACGTGTATCACGCCCTGCTGATCCCGCCTCTTTTCTGAAACATGGTGTGTAACCTGTCATAAGTACAGGCAGATCTTTTTCGGCAAGTATCTCATCGTGATACATATTAGTCAAAGGCACTTCGGCTGTAGGGATAAGATAAAGATCCTCTTCCTCGATCTTAAAGAGGTCATCTTCAAACTTAGGCAGTTGTCCTGTACCTTGAAGCATGGCAGCATTATTCATAAACGGTACACAAAGCTCTTCAAACCCTTTAGTTGCATTCGTATCAAGAAAAAAGTTGATCAGTGCTCTTTCCAGCCTTGCCGCCTCACCACGAAGTACAGAGAAACGACTCTTGGCAAGTTTAACCCCACGCTCGAAGTCTATCCATCCATTTGCCTCGGCTAAAGCCCAGTGCTCTTTAGGCTCAAAAGAGAATGTTTTTGGCTCGAGTACTTTTCGAAGTTCTACATTATCTTCTTCATCAGCACCTTCTGGCACACTATCATCCGGGAAGTTAGGCATCGCAAGGGCTACATTATAAAGTGCTTCTTCCGCTTCTCTGGCTTTCTCCTGAAGAGGAATCATCGCTTCTTTATTTGCATCCACTTTTGCTTTGAGTTCCGTAATATCTTTGTCTTCACGCTTATACTGGCCAAAAAGTTTAGACATACTGTTCTGTTCTGCTTTTGAAGCTTCCAATGTCGCATTGGCTTCTTTCAGAGAGGCAAAAAGCATTTTAAGGTTTTCAAGCGTAGCTGTATCTACACCCTTTTTTTGCAGTTTCGCACTGGCTTCTTCAAAGTTGTTTTGGAGATATTTTAAATCGATCATCATCTTTACCTAGATATGGAATATTTATGGAATTATAGTGGAAAGTTTAAAAGAAGTGGATTAAGTCCCTTCACTAAAGTGAGAGTAAGGAATCTTAACCTATCTGGCTTCTCAAATTACTCTGATCTCAATAGTGTAGGCAGTTGCTCATTGATGAATGTTTTAAACCCCTCTCTTTCACGGATCGTATCAAAACTGCTTTCACTATCAATATCATTTGCAAGTACCGGAGAGATTTTGATCGCTTTGATGATGTCACTGACTGCATTCTCTATATTTCCCATTTCTGCATTCACACAACTTCTCTGCCAATAAGAATAGGCATATCCGCTATCTAATTCCAGTGCCTTATTACACAAGTTCAGTGCCCACTCTTTTTGTCCTAATTCCAGTACCGCATCTGCTTTGTAGGTCAATGCCTCTACATTATTCTTATCAATTTCCAGGATCTGATCATAGATCTCGACTTTTGCCTGAACATTATCTTCAAGGTTACTTCTTCTCCAGAGCGCATGTATGGCATTGGATCGGGCTATACTCTCCTGGTTATTCATAATATCTTCAGAACGGCTCTGCATCTCAGCTTCAATTTTTGCAAGTTTTTCTGCATACTCTTTCGTAATCTCTTCCAATTTTTGCTGCACAACGAGTTTGGTCTGCTCTTTGGCATCCCTGACACTTTTCCATCCTAAGATCGCGATCAAAGAGGCTATAGCCGTAAGGATCAAAAAAATATTACTCACTGTACTGGTCATATAGTTCATAGCACGATCCGAAACATCCAAACGGGCCTGTGAGATCTTTTCATGCATCTCCACACGTAAACTTTGCTGTTCTGTACGCAGATTCCTAACCTCATCCAATAGATAGCGTTCGACCAATGGTTTATACATAGGCTCCTTTAAAGATGCTATCTCCTTTTGTGCTTCTACTTCATTCATTTCTGAGGAAAAAGAAAAAAGTGAGACACATAGATAAAATAATATAACCCGCATTACAACTCCATTTTTCTTTGAGTGTAACATATTTTTAAAAAATAGACTAATACACAATAAGACACGTTCATTTTTTAGATTGACATAAAAACAATGCTCTGTTAGAATAGTATAGTTAGTACCGTAAGGGGCTATTCATATCCACAAGGATCACCGAATGGAAGAGATGCAAAAGATCATCAACTATCATAAAGACTCAACGAAATGGAACAAATGGGCCATACTTTTCATTCTCGTCACACTCATATCTGTCTATTTTTTCTTTTTCAGAGAAACACATGGAATGAAGTATCGTTATGTCTCAGAAGTATTGCAAAAATCTGATCTTTCTCTTACCGTATCAGCAAGCGGGTATATACAGCCGCTTGAAAGTGTGGATGTGGGTACGGAAGTATCAGGCACTATCGAAGAGGTCTATGTCGACTATAATGACCAGGTAAAAAAAGGAGAACTTTTAGCCCGTCTGGATACGACCAAATACCAAAGTGCCTATGATAAAGCCAAAGCAGCACTGCAAATGTCAAAAGCGGCATTGGAAAGTGCACAAGCACAATACTATCAGACCGAAACAACCATCGAGCGCTATAACAAACTCAAAAACGCTTCCAAGGGAACACTGCCCACACAAAGTGACTGGGACAGGGAGTGGGCAAACTATCTGCTAAGCAAAGCGCAGATCGCTAATGCCCAAGCCCAGATAGCCCAAGCTACCCATGCTTTGAAATCAGCACAGTATGACTTGGAACGTACCAAGATCTATTCACCTATCACTGGGACTATTTTGGTTCGGAATGTCGATCCGGGACAGACAGTAGCTGCGACATTCCAGACCCCTGTACTTTTCAGCATTGCAAAAGATCTGAGCAAGATGGAGCTTCAGATCAGTATTGATGAAGCAGATATCGGAAAGATACAAGCAGGGCAAAAAGCAAGTTTCGGTGTTGATGCCTACCCCGATACTACCTTCGATACAAAGATACGTCAGGTCAGGATCAATTCTGAAGTACTAGAGAGTGTCGTCACCTATAAAGCGATCATGGAAGTGGACAACAAAGAGCTATTGCTCAAGCCAGGGATGAGTGTAGATGCTGATATTGTGACAAAAATGCTCAAGGATGTATTTGTAGTAAAAAGGTCTGCGTTGCTTTTCATCCCTGTCAAACCAGCATCTCAATCCTTTTTTGGCAGGGAGAGGGGTGAAAAGATAGAGGTGGATCCAAAACCTCATGTCTGGATACTTGAAGATGGGCTACCTAAAAAGGTCTATGTCAAAGTACTGGGCAACAACGGCCCTTTGAGTGCGATAGAGAGCAGTGATCTTCAAAAGGGACAGAAGGTCATCATCAATCAGGAAACTGCACCATGATCACTTTAAAGAATATCAGTAAAGTGTATGGGAAAGGAGATGCAGCAAGCACCGTACTGCATGGCATCGATCTGGAGATAAAAGAAGGTGACTTTATCGCTATCATGGGGCCCAGCGGAAGCGGGAAATCGACACTTTTGAATATTTTGGGTACGCTCGATGTACCAAGCAACGGCGAGTATACGTTTTTAGATACACAGATAGATTCTCTAAGTACTGACCAACGTGCATTGTTCAGAAGGCATATTTTAGGATTTATCTTTCAGGGTTATAACCTGTTAAAAAAGACGACTTCACTCGAAAATGTGGAAGTCCCTTTGATCTATCAAGGGCTCGACAGCAAAGAACGCAAGCGCATGGCAACCGAGGCACTCAAGGATGTAGGCCTGGAAGATAGACTCTATTATGACCCCAGCCAGCTTTCGGGAGGACAGCAGCAGCGTGTAGCGATAGCCAGAGCAATGGTGACACGTCCAAAGATCCTCATCGCAGACGAACCTACAGGAAACCTTGATACCAAACGAGGTCATGAGATCATGGAGTTGATCCGTACTTTTAACCAGCAGGGGATCACCGTGATCATGGTGACACATGAAGATGATATAGCAGCCTATGCTTCAAGAACGATCTATCTGCGCGACGGGGCAATCGAAAAAGAGGTCAATCGTGTTTCGTAATGCATTTTTACTGGCACTGCGTGAGATCAAGCGTAACCTTATGCGTTCACTGCTTACTGCTGTAGGTATTGTGATCGGTATCGCTTCGGTGATCGCGATGGTCAATATAGGTCAAGGTGCCAGCCAGTCGATCACACAGAGTGTGGAGAAATTGGGGAGCAATACACTCTATATTATGCCAGGACAACGCAGAGGCCCCGGAAGCAGAGGTGTGATCGAAAAACCTTTTAAAAAGAAGGACCTTGAAATCATTCGCTCCTCGATCTATGCGCTTGATGCGATCTCCCCCGTGGAGAACACTTCCATGACGGTGATCTACAGGGAACAAAATTACCGTACCAGTATCAGGGGTGTTGAAAATGAGTATCTACAGATACAGAACTGGAAGATAAAAGAAGGAAGAGGCTTTGAGAAGAATGAACTCAGAACAGGACAGAAAGTATGTATCATGGGACAGAGCATCATCAAAAATCTTTCAACCACTCCCGAATCGATCCTAGGCAATAAGATCCGACTGAAAAACTTTTCATGTGAAGTAATCGGTATTCTTGAAGCAAAGGGTGCAAATACATTCGGACAGGATCAGGATGATGTGGTGTTACTCCCTTTTGCATTGTTCCAGCGTCGTATAGGTGGAACTGACAACCTTCATTTAATGATGGCTGCGGTAAAAGAGAATGTCCCTTTGGCGGAAGCAAGAATCCAGATAGAGAGAGTTCTCAGAGAGCATAGACATATAGAAAATCCCATAGATGATGATTTCCAGGTTCGAAGCATGACAGCACTGCTTGATACTATCTCACAAGTGACGACCGTACTGACAGTGATGCTGGGAGCTGTAGCCGCGATCTCTCTGATCGTAGGAGGCATAGGTATCATGAATATCATGTTGGTCTCCGTAACGGAACGTACAAGGGAGATCGGTATACGTATGGCCGTAGGAGCCATGGCAAAAGATATCCTGATACAGTTCCTTATCGAATCGATCGTACTTTCAGGCCTTGGAGGGATTGTAGGTATACTATCTGGAGTGCTGATCACCTTTGGTGTGGCACAATGGCTTGATATCGTACTGGTCATTGATCCTTCCATTACGGTGATCGCACTCGTATTTTCCATGTTGATCGGTATCATCTTCGGTATCATCCCTGCACGAAAAGCTGCTGCAATGAATCCAATCGATGCCTTACGATATGAGTAATAGCTTAGATGAAATTAAGAAAATTTTTTATATAGTGTTCACAAATTATCATTTAAAAAGGAATAGACATGAATAGAAGAGATGCATTGAAAGTAGCAGGTGTGACAGCAATGATGGCAGCAGTCAGTGCTGAAGCAAAAATGGCCGTGGAACATATGAACCGTATGGAAATGAAACCAAAAGATCCATCTAACATGGACAAAGGTGAGCTCAAGCATTCTCCACTTGTCACCATAAAAGAAAAAGATGCCAACGGATACACAGATGTGCATATCACTGTAGGCCAAGAGGGGATCATTCATCCAAGTACACCGGACCACTGGATCGACTTTATAGAACTTTATGCAGATGATAAACTGGTAGGTAAAAGTGTCCTTGAACCAGAAATTTCACGTGGTGCAGCTTCTTTTGCCGTAAAATTGGACAATGTTAAAGTACTGAAAGCAAAAGCAGGCTGTAATTTACATGGTATTTGGACAACAACCGTAACTTTATAATTTGATATAGACTACTTCAAATAAACAAAGGAAGTAACCATTGGCTTACTATATAACAAAACTGATTATTACCACGGTTTTAATTGTATTGATCTCCGAGATCTCTAAAAGGAGCAGTCTGGCCGGAGCCATATTGGCTGCTATCCCTCTGGTATCGATATTGGCTATGACCTGGATGTATATCGACACAGACAGCAGTAGTAAGGCAGTGGAGTTTTCACAGAACATTGTCTGGCTTATTGCCCCCTCCATGACGCTATTTATCACTTTTCCTCTTTTGATCAAAAAAGGGGTCAGCTTTTATCCGAGTATGCTCATCTCGATCTTTTTAACGGTTTTAGCCTATTACAGTGTGATCTTTCTTCTTCATAAATTAGGTATTAGATCATAGGAATAAAGGTGTTTTTTTCAACACCTTGCTTATCTACTCTATCTGTTTATGCATAAAGCGTGTGTTCAATGAGAATCTTTAAACTGATCATGATCAAAATCACACCCCCTATTTTTTCAGCCTTCTCTTCTAAAAATCCGCCGCCCTTGGAACCAATATACACACCCAAAAAACTGCATATAAATGTCACCACCCTATAATGATCATAGAAATATATGGGTCTAACTGAAGCAGATTGAGTGTAAATCCTACTATGATGGTATCTATACTTGTGGCAATAGCTAGATATAATAGCAAATTTTATTTTTAAAAATTATCAAAATAGAGCCATAAACCTCTTAGTAATGATTTGCCTTAACACAGGGACACTCCTTACAATTTCCTATGTGTCCCATCACAAAAAGGAAGATTCTCACTTTTTTTACAGGCACACAGAGAATATTCCTTTGTTGTATCTACGGTAAATGGTTGTGGTCTATAGGTTGTTCCTTTATGGCTGCCGTCACACAATACTCCGTCTGCACTTTTCCCACACGTACAGAAATAATGTGTTTTATCTGCTTCCAATTTGACTTTTACCGGTGTTGCCATGATCTCTCCTTTTTTAAATAGTATATATCTTTGCCTATGTTTTCATTCCTTCAATTGCAAGGTGGGTCTTTACCACACACCTACCAGAATACAAACTTATTTCCAGTACATACTATAGGTATTATGACTTATTGTACCATGAAGTTCAAATTTTGTAAAAATATAAGCAATATACTTTATAGGGTTCTGAGTAATCAATCATTTATAGTGAAATTTTGAGAAGGAAGAAGGTAACTTTTTAAAGTTTTGGACAAGATTAAAGGAAGCATACAAACAAGGAAGCTGATGCAATCTAAAATAAAAAGTTACCAGAAGACCAGAAGTATCAAAAAGGGGAAAGAGTCCTTCATGGAATTCATAGTGCAAGTATAGTCCTATTGTGTGAAGTAAGTATGAAGTTGGCAAATAAGGGGTTGTTGATTATTCTAATGGTGTCAAGAGAGATTTCCACCCTCGGACTACAGCTTATTGAGTAAGCTAGATGAAAAGACTATGTCCTATATAATCCTTCTGAAAGATCAGTTTCATAAAAAACCGTTGGGACAAAAGCGGGTCTTTTTTTGGAGTCTTTCAAGGTCCTTTCAGATAGTTTGACTTGGACAAACTTTTTTGAACTATACTGAAAGTTATTTTAAAGAAAAATACACCATTGTTTGACCTTCATGATCTGATAAAATACACTTACTATAGCACATTTTATAAAGTTTTCATTTTCTTTTAGACTTGGAGAAGAAGTGTTTAGTTCATTGAAGTCATCCTCATAAAGTCATTATTATCGTCTTAAATTTTGTTGTTTTATGAGGTCAGTATTATCTAAAAGTTGTTTGGCATTACTTAGTGATAAGCCTGATTTTGAACAGGCAACATCAAATAGTTCATGATTATTTAAAAGTCTAATCAATACATTTAGTTTAATCATTTTAGATATCTTTATTGTGTTTATTGACATATTTTCTCCTTGTATTTTATTTAATTGGTTGCGGAAGATGGATTTGAACCAACGACCTTTGGATTATGAGCCCAACGAGCTACCGAACTGCTCTATTCCGCGATAAAAGTAAGCATGTGTAAATGAAAAATCTAAAAAACAGGAGGTTAAAAATAGAAAGAATGTATCTATATAAACATAATTGAATAAATATTTTTAAACGAAAATAATCTAATATCACCATTATCCTTGTTAATGGTTGTTCTTTATGATTAATAAGTGATTTCGAAAATTGTCTAAACTATGGACAGAACTCTCTGTCCATTGATGCTCTTAAAGACCAGTAACGTTCTCAGCCTGTGGGCCTTTTTGACCTTCACCGATCTCAAAAGTCACTTTTTGACCCTCATTAAGAGAGACACGGTCGTAACCATTGCTATTAATTTGACGATAGTGTACAAATACATCATTTCCGCCATTTTCTTGTTCGATAAAACCGAAACCTTTTTCACTGTTGAACCATTTTACGGTTCCATTTACTTGAGTTGCCATTGCAATTCCTTTATTTGTTTATACATTTTATGATTAAAATGTTCAAAATATAATGTGGAGTGTTCTTTTGGGAGGATAATACTGTAAACTGTAAGTAAGCAATAAGAATCTTGCCTAAGATGAAACTCTAGATCATCTTTGATAAATCCATTATAGCTGAATCATTTAATAATAGCAAGGCTATATAGAATTTAATATCGATTGGCCTAAGATGATGAGAGTAAGGTTAAAAATTAAAGTATAAATTGAATGTTATTTATTAGATTTGCCGTTAGACTCTAAAGACCACTTATCAGTAGCACTACAGCCAACATCACAACTCACATGAGGCGTAATGCCCACAGCCTCAGGATTGATTGCCACTGTTATTAGAAAGTAGTCACCATCCCCTTTTTGTGCAGTAAAGTTGTGTGTACCACAAAACTCTTCATTCATAAGTTCAGCGACTGTGGTTGCATACTTGTAGGCATCTTGTTGTGTTTCAAAGGTCATATTATTGGTGTATTCACTTTTTTTAAAACATCCACACTCTTGTTCCATTTGTACTGTATACATAAGGGGTATCCTTTTAAATATAAGATAATTCTTTTTGGCATAATAACATTATTTGCTTATTCTTATACAAAAGATAAATAATACTTTTTCTAGATCCCATCGAGACGATAAGAATAAGATAAAAACTTTATAAAATTATAACTTTATGAAGTTTGCATCATTCTATTTCCTTGAGCTTTTTTATTTGCTTTCCTGAATAAATTCTTTCGCTCTATCACCTCGTAAAGTATCTGCGGTTCTAAGTAATCCATCACTCAAATATCTCACTCGATATCCTTTGAGATATAAAAACATTCTAGCAATATTGGCTCTATCGTTGTGTGGGCATGCTGTGATTATGAGTTTGTTTTTATCCAACTCATTCAAACGTTTAGGTAATTCATTGAGAGGAATATTCTTAGCAAACCCCATACTCCAGGCCTCAAATTCCTCTTTGAAGCGTATATCAATGAGCTGTGCCTCATTATTTGCTACTAACTCTAACATTTCATATGTAGAAATTTTCATCTCTTTACGTGCTTTGTAATCAAAATTTTTAAGATAGGTATCAAAGTCTTCTGCATGTATTAGTGTTGTAATAAAAATTAAAAATAATAAAGTCTTCTTCATATATACTCCTTATACAATTACATTTATAATCATTCTACTATAGACCATATCAAAAATTTCTTATCTTTGCTAACCTTATAAAATATATAACGTTATAAAGAACTTTTGTCCGTTATGGTCTATGTTAGATTATAAGAGTTACAATCATATTCATATTAAAGTGTAGAATATAACAGAGGAAAAATATGAATGTAATAAAAACAAATATTAAACATATTTATTGTGGGACTGTAGAAGAGATCAATGATGGGAAAAGAAAACAATATCCATCTGCTTACAGAAAAAAGAAAATTGACCCGCATAAAAGCCTTTTTGTCAACAATTTAGGCTTGATTGATGATATGCAAGGGGATAAAGTAAATCATGGAGGAGCTGATAAAGCTGTATGTGTGTATAGCCAAAAATACTATGACTTTTTTAACAATATACATAGTTTAGAACTACCAGAATGTACATTTGGAGAAAATATAACAATATTAGATTTGGATGATAGTGATGTTTGTATTGGTGATCGATTTCAATGTGGTGAAGTTATTTTTGAAGTATCTCAACCTAGGCAACCTTGTTGGAAAATATCATCAGTTACAGGGATAAAAAATCTCACTTCATTAGTGGTTAAAGAATACAAAACAGGATTTTATGTAAGAGTGATTCAAGAAGGCTTTATTGCCACAGATGATACTTTGGAACTTATATCAAGGAATTACCCAGAATTTACAATTGAGTTTGTCAATCAATGCTCTTTTAATGCGAAAGATAATCAAGAAAACATCAAAAAAATATTAACATGTGAAAAACTAGCAAGAGCCTATTATGAATCGTTATTAAAGAGATATAAATTTAAAGAGCATGGAATTCAAAACTGGCAAGAAGATGAATACTTGAGTAATAATGAGTAGTTCATCTCAGTCTGTAAAGATATGAGTATCTCAAATATGCCTTATTCATAAAACCCTATGCACTAAATTTATAAGGTTATCTCCACATAAGAATTTTCTGTTTTTTCAGTAAAAGGCACTAAAAAAGACCTGAAGAATTTTCAAAATATATACAAGACTTTGTACATGGGTCTTAATGACAATTCAACCACAGACTCATCTATTTTTTGGAGACAATATTTTTCATCTGGACAAAAAGTAGAGCCTAGGCTCAAAAAGAGGAAAATATAAATACGTGAATTATTTTAATTAATCTTCACAAATCTTTTTCTATATTTACATATTGAATTAGTAGTTTTAGTTCTAATTTTTTCCAATGCATATGCTGATATTCATTAAGTAAAGCATAAAATTCTCATTCAAATGTTTCTTACAAAGGTTATATATGTGTATATTATTATTGTAAAAAAAATCAATATAATATTCGTCATTAACACTAGCAAACATGATGATTTATCCTTTTTACACCAATTATAAATACCTTTTAATATGTTTTTCACGCTTATTATCTCCCTCGTAAATAATTGACTATGATACTGAGCATTTGTAAAATTAATGTAAAATTAATATCGGGACAAATCTGGGACAAAAAAATTAGACCCGTGGCTCAGAAACTGGGAAATACAAGTACGTGAATTTTGATCATTCTTCAGAATGTTAAGTAAATAAGGGGATTGTTGATAATTTAAGTGGTGTCAAGAGAGGGACTTGAAAGAAAAAATTACAAACCCCCTAAAATAGGGGCTTTACAGACTATACAGAAATAAGTGTCAGTAGATAATGGGCGTTTTTTACTGACAATTCTACTGACAATTAATTATTCTTTTTACCTTCTTAATACTTATGGAAAATTTAGCAAAATCCCATTTTAAACAAAAACCAAAAATGACCAAATATTAAGGGCTTTCGTTGCTTTATCAAAATTCATATATCTATCAATTCAATATTAATGCATTAGTCAATATGTCATTATAAAATCTCCTATATAGCACATTTTACAAAGTTTTCATCTTCAATTTCATAATTTTAGATATCACAAGTATTTGATAAATATGATATATTAATATATAATATATAGTTAAGTATTAATATACTTATATTTTATAGGTTAGGATGAGGGGAACAGGTAAACAAAGTAAAAGAAAGGAGTTGAGATGAGAAATAACTTATTTATACCTATTGCTGTTGGAGTCTTTATAATAATAGTAATAATAGGTATTGGCAGTGCACTTTTGCATGAGGATGATCACAGTGGTGGTGGAGTAATAATAAGCACTGAATGTGACAATTTACGTCAAAGATGTATAGATTTTTGTTCTCCAAATGATCCCATGTGCGTGGAGGATTGTAACAATGAGGCTGAAGCATGTAGATCTAATCAATCAACACAAGGATTAGAAGATAAGATTGAAGAACTAAAGAATGAAAGAGACCGTCAAGGTTATAATCTTGCAGTAGCTCTATGTAAAGACAAGTGTTATGAGAATGTATTTTCGTCAGAAATAGGACAAGAACTTACACCTGAAACTTTACAGGATCCAGAATTCCAGGAATTATTAAGGAATTCACGACTTTGTGCCAATGAATGTGGAAGTTATAAGTAAGATGTAGGATAGCTGGCAATTGCCAGCTATAAGGTATAGTCACGGTGACAAAAAGCATACATTTATAACTGCATATTAAAGTCTAAAAAATGGAGTGTATTAGAGATTACACAGACAGTAGGGCATACAAATTCTAAGATGATTATTGAGAATTATTCACTGTATATTAAGGGTGAACATTTAAAATAAATAGCTCATTTAATCCTTTTCAATGTCGTGGTGACACTGAAAAAACGTTAACTTGTTGAAATCTTATGAAAATACGTATTTTAAGAGATTAAATTTTTTTCTGGAGCCCGATTTTAACCAATGACCTTCGGGTTATGAGTAAGCTAGTGAAAAATGAAAAACCCTATATCTCCATACTAATAGTGACTTTCAAAAAATATTTGAGACAAATTTGTGCCTTTTTTTCGAGGCACTTTCATATTCTTCAGTTAAAGTATTACTACAAAAAATTTTATCTTATTCTTAAAACTATTTTAAATAAAACATGAACCATATTCAGGGAAAATTATTATAAAATAAACCTTATAAAATATATAAGGTTTTCGTTATATTTAGTGTTGAATATTTATTGAGGTGACAACTTAAACTTTATATGGAGAAGCGAAGATTCTTTTAACCAATTTAAATATATGTCATACACTTCCAAAGGCTTAAAGTATTAACTATATTATTAAGAAGCGCACCTTGTAGTGATTCGAAAAGTAAACTTTAATTTCGCAATATTACTGGCAAATGCGTGCCATTTCTTTTCAATGACGTCTACCTGAAGTCTAGGGACAATAAAGGATTCATATACACCACCAGCACATTTAACAGGTACATAGATAGAGTTTGATCCATAATCATCCCAAAGAGCATCTTTTTCTTTAGCACTGGCAGACAGGAGTATGTTAAATTGGGTATCACATCTATTTTGTATCTCCTTATCCATAATAACCATATCAGCAAAAGGTTCTAAATCGTCATTATTGAGTTCCATTTCAAAATTACGTGACACTCCATCTGCTGCTATCGTAAAATCCCAATCATTTCCAATATTATTACCATAATATTGAATCTGCAGAAGTTCAACAATCACTCGACAGCTTCTTCTGGGCTGTGGCTCCGGTTCTTTTTCATATACAACTAGCATTGGTGGAAATGTTACAATAGGTATTTCCTTGTGATAATTAAAATGGGTATCAGCAAAATTCTCAACCGCTGCACGATATAAGTCAGCTAAAATTATCATGCCATTATCACGAATACAGTGAGCTAATTGTCGATCACATCTAATCTTATCTGCTTCGGTTCCACCTATACAGTAACAAATATCATGTTGATTACAACATTCTTCAAAGTTAAAATCTGGTGAACTTGTACAACCGTCCGTCTTGCAATCTGTTTCTGAACGAACTGTTTCTGAACGAATAAAATAGACTAGATGAAAGAGAATCTGCGAAAGCAATGAAACAGCTTTATTATTGTGTTTTTTTGATGATTTAGGTCCATCTTTTTCTAATTCTTTCCAGAGTAACGAAACTTCCTTACACTCTTCACCTCTTAGATTCTCCGCAAGAAGATTACGACTACTCGGTGACAATAATGACCATTCCCAGTAGTGCATTCCATAGATTCTTATTGAGACTATATCAATATTATTGGGATCATCTTTTTCAATTAATGATGAAATAACTTCATTACCTTTGGCATCTTTAATATAAACAACAATTTGTTTTTCTGTCGATATGCCGGTCCCATACACAAGACCTTTTTTATTCTTAATTTCCTTTTTATCTATAAATACGATTGGTTTCTCTTTCGGGAGTATATGAATAGCAGATGCCATTAATTTATAATAATCCTTGCGACAAGCCATTTTGTTTATCTCAATATTCCGTGCAAAATCATATACTGAGTAAAACGGTCTTTCTTTGATAATTAATTCTGTAAGCTTCCTATCAATATCATGCTTTTTACGCATCTCATCTGCAGAATCCGAATTGATATATATTAGTTCTTTTCCAAATCGATGACTCATAACTACCTCCTAAATGTAATTTTTCTTATTTAAATATCTAATTACCCTCAAACATAAATGTTTATTAAGGGAACAAAGTGTCCTTCTATTGAGTTATTCAGTTCAGTATAGAGTATACCAAAATATATATTAATGATTATTTATAAGAATATATTATTAATGTTTGGACAGAGTATTCCATTATTTGTTTATTTCTGGCAATTACGGACAAAATATCTTGTACTCAAAACCTTATAAAATATATAAACTTATAAGGTTTTTCTCCACGTAAGAATTTTCCATTTTTTTACAGTAAAAGGCACTAAAAAAGACCCAAATCATTTTATAATTTCTACAAAGCCCTTATATACGGTGCTTAATTATAATTCAACCTCCGACTCAACTATTTTTTGGAAATAATATTTGTCATATATAGATACAAAATATAGAAATTACTCTCTCCCCATACGATCTAATTACACCAAATAGTATAAAAAATAGAGACAAAAATCGGGACAACTTTGGGACAAAAATTTAGACCCGCGGCTCAAAAGTAGAAAAATATAATATGTATATTTATTTTGATTAATCTTCAGTAAGTTAAATAAATAAGGGGATTGTTGATTATTTGAATGGTGTCAAGAGAGGGACTTGAACCCTCGACCTCCGGCTTATGAGACCAGCGCTCTAACCAGCTGAGCTACCTTGACATCGTTGTGAAGAGACGGAATTTTATCTAAAGATACCTTTATTGTCAACACATTTTATAAAAAAAAGGTAAAAAGGCCTTAATATTTTATAGACAACAAATAGTTTAGTCAATATCACTCATATTTGTTAAATAATTTAAAGAAAGTTATTGACATTTTTGGAAAAAATGACTACAATGCAACTACAAAAATTAAATCATATACAAAGGAGTCACTATGGCATTTGAACCATTAAAAGACAGACTGCTTGTTCTTCGTGAAGAGCAGTCAAATCAAACCGCTTCTGGGCTATATATTCCAGATACAGCCAAAGAAAAACCACTGGAAGGAAAAGTCGTTGCAGTTGGTCCTGATGCAAAAGAGGATGGTATTAATGTAGATGATACTGTAGTCTTTGCAAACTTCAGTGGCATGGAAGTCATGATCGAAGGTACAGAGTACCTGATATTAACAAGCAAAGAAGTGCTTGGATTAATCAAATAATTTAAGGAGATAATATATGGCAAAAGAAATATTTTTTTCAGATAAAGCAAGATCAGGTCTCTTTGAAGGTGTAACAAAGTTAGCCGATGCTGTGAGGGTGACCATGGGGCCTAGAGGTCGTAACGTTCTGATTCAAAAATCATATGGTGCACCACATATCACAAAAGATGGTGTTTCAGTAGCACGTGAGATAGAGCTTGCAGACAGCCTAGAAAACATGGGTGCACAACTGGTAAAAGAAGTTGCTTCCAATACTGCCGATGAAGCGGGAGATGGTACAACGACTGCAACCGTACTTGCACATGCTATCTTTAAAGAAGGTCTCAGAAACATCACTGCCGGAGCAAATCCTATAGAAGTAAAAAGAGGTATGGACAAAGCATCTGCTGCCATCATCGAAGAGCTCAAAAAGATCTCTAAAGAAGTCAAAGATAAAAAAGAGATCGCACAAGTGGCTACGATCTCTGCAAACTCTGATAAGACGATCGGTGATCTCATTGCTGAGGCTATGGATAGAGTCGGAAAAGATGGTGTCATTACTGTAGAAGAGGCAAAAGGGATCAACGATGATCTTGATGTCGTTGAAGGTATGCAGTTTGACAGAGGGTATATCTCGCCTTATTTTGTAACAAACACAGAGAAAATGACCTGTGAGCTTGAGTCCCCTATCATTCTTGTCACAGATGGCAAAGTGACTTCACTGAAAGATCTGGTGCCTATGTTAGAGCAGGTACAACAAAGTGGTAGGCCACTTCTTATCATTGCAGATGATATTGAAGGTGAGGCGCTCTCAACACTCGTTCTTAACAAGCTAAAAGGTGTACTCAACATTACTGCGGTGAAAGCGCCAGGTTTTGGTGACAGAAAGAAGGAAATGTTGAAAGATATCGCTATCTTGACAGGTGCAACACTGATCACTGAAGAACTTGGTCTTACACTTGAGAAAGCAACACTTGCAGATCTTGGGCAAGCAGCAAGAGTGGTCATTGACAAGGACAATACTGTCATCGTTGATGGAAAAGGTGATACCAATGCCGTTTCTGCGCGTGTGAATGAGATAAAAACACAAATTGGTACAACCACCAGTGAATATGATAAAGAAAAACTCCAGGAACGTCTGGCGAAACTCTCTGGCGGTGTTGCCGTGATCAAAGTAGGTGCAGCCACTGAGACTGAAATGAAAGAGAAAAAAGACAGAGTGGACGATGCACTCTCTGCTACAAAAGCTGCTGTGGATGAAGGTATCGTTATCGGTGGTGGGGCTGCACTGATAAAAGCAAGCCAAGCTGTCAAACTTGATCTTAAAGATGATGAAGCGGTAGGTGCAGAGATCATCTTAAGAGCAGTCTATGCACCAGTGAAGCAGATAGCACAAAATGCAGGATTTGATGCAGGTGTAGTAGCGAATGAAATCGCTAATTCAACCGATGCGAATTTAGGGTTTAATGCTGCAACAGGAGAGTATGTCAATATGCTTGAAGCAGGGATCATTGATCCGCTTAAAGTAGAACGTGTAGCACTTCAAAATGCTACATCTGTAGCTTCATTGCTTCTGACAACCGAAGCAACTGTTTCAGATATACCTGAACCACCTTCAGCTCAGCCAGATATGAGCGGCATGGGTGGTATGCCAGGAATGATGTAAATTCATTCCTGATTAGTACTCAGAATATTCAGAGGATCTGCTGAACATCCTGTTTGGTAGATCTTTCTTCATACTCGCTACTTTCTTACTTTTACACTCTACTTATGCCTAAATGAATGACCTTTTATGATATTTCCTTATCGATGAAAATAATGAGATTGAAAATCTATAGAAATACTATTAAATTTACTTAGGTTTGTACAATCCTTTACGAAGAATTAACACTTCTTTGCTATACTTCCAGCCCAAAATAACTTAAAGTATAGAAGCATACTTCTCTGGTAGCCCCTTCTAGATAAGACCATAAATGTTTCTGTCCTTTGTAACTTTTTCCGTCACTTTTTAAAGATGAAATGGTGTATGGCATGAGTTGGTTATTTGATAATTAAAGAAGAAAGGACGAGAATGGAGTTACAATATATCTTTTTTGGTATCCTGACAGCATTAGTAATTACTACAGGTGCAATTGTGGCAATAACTAACGCTAAAAACTAGACTGGAGAAACAGGACAAGACATTCCGACTACGTCCAAACTCACAAAAAGTCATTCATGCAATCATAGATAATAAAAATAGAGACTAATGAGGGGTAAAAGCTACCGAACAGATTGTTCGGTAGCTTCTCTCTATATTCTAATGATTGTCAAATACCCATTATCTGATAAGTTTTTGAAATTCAAACACAGGTAATGGTTTTGAGAAATGGTATCCTTGCAGATAATCACATCCATAAGAAGTTATCATATCGACCATTTGTTTATTTTCAATACCTTCCACCACTATCTTCATGCCTAATGTATGTGCCAGTTCGATGATCGCTTTTACAATTCTCTGATCTTCTTCGTTGGTTAAGATATAGTCGACCAAACTTTTGTCAATTTTTACAATATCTGCAGGAAATTTTTTCAAATATCCAAAAGAAGTATACCCCGTACCAAAGTCATCCAATGAGATGCCTACGCCCAATTTTTTTAATGCAAGAAAGTATTTGACAGTCTGCGCTTCATTGAGCATAGCGATACCCTCTGTAATTTCAAATTTTATACATTCCGGATCAAGCTGATGCTCTGCAAGTTTTTTCTCTACATGTTGAACAAATTCACCCGTATTGATCTCAATCATAGATACATTGATCGAAACCTCGATACTCTTAAAATTGAACAGTTCCCAGCGTTTTTGCTGTTTCAGAACTTCATCCAGTATAAATTGGCCCAACTTCACAATAAAACCTGTTTTCTCCATTAAAGAGATAAAGACATCCGGAGGGATCATACCATACTGTGGATGTTTCCATCGGATCAGTGCTTCAGCTGCTACAACTTCCTGATCTTTGGATCGAACGATTGGTTGATAGTATACTTCAAATTCACCTCTGCTTAATGCACCCGGCATATCACTGTGAAGTCTCAATTCATCATACGCAGCTGTAAATTTTTCAGGTAAGAATACAGTGATATTATTATCACCTTCTTGTTCTGCTTGTGCCAACGCTTTATATGCATGATCAAGCAGTAGGCGTATATTTCCACTATCTGGATATATGGCTATACCTGCTGAAGCAGTCAGATGTAAATGTACACCATCCATTTTATAAAATGTGGCCAATTTTTTCTGGATATTTTCTATAAATATTTTTGCCTCATCTATAGAGTGCAAGTTCGTTACTGTCATCAAAAAATGATTATCAAACGTATGATATACAGATACATTTGCATTCTTCGTCAAAGTCTCCAAGTATGTAGCAAATTTTTTGAGTATATCATTAGCCTGTTCATCTCCTATAATGGATCGTAACCTTGAGAGATTGTCTAAACTCATAAGCATTAAAGCCAATTTATTTTTTTCTAAATGTGCTTTTGAAAAAAATGCCGGCAGGTCATTGTAGACCTGTAATTGATTGGGTAAGTGTGTCAATGGATGTTTAAAGTCCGCAGCAGATCGTTCTTTGGCTTTGCTTAGATCTTGAATCGATATCACATCACACAAGACACCCTTCGGCATCTCCATCACGATAGTATCTAAATATACATTCACAGGTATCTCATCATCTGCTGAAATTTTTAATGTAATATGAGGATAAGTACGTACTTTATTATTAGATGTGATACGATGTTCTTGAATAAATTGATTTAATCCTGCCCACTCTTTTTTTACTTTGATTTGAGCCGTGCTTATAAATGTTTTCAATAAAAAATCACTTTTTAGATCCAGCAATCGTACCATGGCGTTACTTGCATATATCACTTTATTTTGGGGAGAAAGTATCAATACAGCATCATCAGAAAGATCAAATGCTTTTTGAAAAACCTTTAAGTTATTTTCAAGTGTTATTTTTAATTTCTTTTGTTGTCTTGAAAGCAGATACGTATAGAATACAAAGAGAATAGATAAAAGCACTATGGCCATTGTTGCATACTCTTCACGTGTGATTTGAGCTATAATGTCTTGAAATCTTGTCAATATGATATCCATCCCTGAACCCTAAAGGTATTAAACTAAATTATATTATAAATATTAAAACTCAAGCTTTACTTAAACATAAAGCTTCTATTCGTGTTTCCGCATCTTGGACCGTAAATTTCTGATTGACTTCAATGGCACTCAGTTCAATGGTCTTCTCCTCTGCAGATATTTGTGCCCAACCTTTACGACACTGCAGTTTAGGATCATTCATCTTTAATTTTTTATCCATATATTCCAGATACTGGTTTTTCTGCTCAAGAATGAACACCAAATTCTGCCTATACTTTGTGTACATTTCAGGTAACAAAGAAGAGAAACGCTCTAACTTATACGTCATGATTCGCTTAAACTCCTCTTCTAAACGTATAAACTCTATCTGTGTCTCTTTGAGTTGTCTGCTAGGTGAACTACGCAACAGTATCTCTTCTGTATGTTTTAATTCACGTACAAGATGCTGCAGTTTTTGATTCATCGCATAGGTAAATCGTTCAACCAGTTCATTTAAAGTATAGAGTATCTCTCTCATATCCGGAAGTATCATCTCCATAGCAGCACTTGGAGTCGGCGCACGCAGATCTGCGACAAAGTCACTTATCATCACATCCACTTCATGTCCCACGGCACTCACTACAGGTGTTTGCATCGTAAAAAGAGCATCTGCTACCATCTCCTCGTTAAAACTCCACAGATCTTCTGCACTACCCCCACCACGTCCTACGACCACTACATCCACACTTAAACTGTCCGCATAGTGCAAGGCATGGGCTATCTGGGCAGCGGCTTCATCCCCCTGTACCAATGTATCGACTATCACGACTTCTAGTAAGGGCCAGCGATGTTCAATGATCTTCAGCATATCATGTAGAGCAGCACTCTCTTTTGCTGTGACCAATGCTATTTTTCTAATATGTTTAGGGATGGGTTTTTTTCTTTGTGCATCAAAATAGCCCTTTTCTTTTAAGCGTTCTTTGAGCTGTTCATAGGCCAATGCCAAAGCACCCTTTCCGTAAGGTTCGACATGCACCGCATAGAATTGATATTCACCCCTGGGTGTATAAACGCCTACAGAACCCTCTATGACGATATGCATCCCTTTTTCTATGCGGAATTTCAATTTCGAAACCGAAGAGCGCCACATGACACATTTGATACTGCTCTGCTGGTCTTTAATGGAAAAATAGATATGTCCTGATGTATGATAAGTTACCGACGCCACTTCACCTTCCACAAGAATATGCATAAAGGTGGCTTCAAGCAGTGATTTGATTTTTGTATTGAGTGAGGAGACACTCATCATTGATTGACTCATGGTACTCCTTTTTGATCTATGTGTTAAATTTTTTGTGCAACGAGAAGGGTCGAGATACCCATAGAGAAAGATTTGATATACTTCATCTCAAATCCGGCTTCTTCCAACTCTTTGGCCAGCATTTCTGTGGTTAAGAACTCTTCGATCGAGTCCGGCAGATATTTATAGGCTTCATAATTCTTGGAGATCAGTCCACCTACACGAGGAAGCACCTTTTTCATACCAAAATCAACGATCTTGTTGACCACACCTCTTCTGTCTTGTTTGGTAAACTCCAAGATCATGACTATACCCTTTGGCTTTAAGGCACGGTTGAACTCTTGCAGTGCCTCTACCCTATCTACCACGTTACGAATACCGTAAGAGATAGAGATCACATCCGTACTCTCATCTTCTATGGGCAGCTTTTGGGCTTTTCCTTCAATGAACTCTGCGAAATCCACTTTTTTTCTTGCCACGTCCAGCATACCTACAGAAGGGTCGATTCCTACATATTTGTCAATCTTGACACCATTCTTTTTGGCTTGTTCTTTCCAGTAGATTAGCAGGTCTCCCGTACCCGTAGCCACATCTGTCACCTGTGTCAACTCTTTTTTATCCAGGATCTCAAAGGCTTTGTCACACCCTTTTTTGCGCCACTGGATGTCGATGCCAAAACTCAATACCCTGTTCGCCAGGTCATAGGTTGATGCAATATCATCAAACATTGTGACAATTTTTTCTTGTTTCTCTTCTTTATCCGTTAATTTCTCAATGCCCAATTTTTTTGCTCCATATCATCAGATCTTTATCTTTTTTATCTTGATACAAAAAATGTAAATTCATAGTTGTATTATAGGTTAAATTATTCGTAGAGAGCTTAGGTGTCTGGTAAATAAGCATCCAATCTATCTTCTCTTGAAGTGCCTTCAGCATACCCTCACCACCTTCTACCAAAACAAAAGACGGTGTCTCTAAAAAATCCAATCTAGTGATAACTTCTACACGCCTATTCTCAACAGTGAAAAGCGGGATCTCTCTATCAAGGTTGTCTTCTTTGGCATAGATCTTAACGTCAGGTGCCTGTGCTTGGATAAATCTGCAATCCAAAGTTGGCCTGTCTACTCTTACCGTATTTCCACCTATAAGCAGTGTATCACACACTTCTCTTAACTGATGTACGTGGGTCAAGGATGCCTGAGAACTTAAGTAACCCCCACCGATACGCCCATTGGTCGTCTGCGCCAGTTTAAACAATACAAAGGCCCTCTTTTGCCAAATAAGAAAAGGTTCTATCAGTGCCTGACACTCCTTTTTTAGTACACCTACAGTTACATGTTCCAACTGCTTCATCCCACCGCCATGTCCCGCTATAGGATCCTCTGTACCTATCACTACCCTGTGCAGTGCAAGTGACTGCAGTAAAGAGGCACAGGAAGGTGTTTTTCCTTCATGTGAACAGGGTTCAAGTGTCACATAGATACTACATTGAGCAAAAAAATCTTTGGGAAGTGCTAAAAGAAAGGCATGTGCCTTATGGGAATCATAGGGATCAAAATCTATAGATCTGTTTGAGAGTGATTCGTAAGCTGAGAGCAATGCCAACACTTCCGCATGTGAAGTGCCAGCTTTTTGGTGCGCCTCTATGGATAAAATGTTTCCCTCTAGTACAACGACTGCACCTACTGCAGGGTTGGGGTAGGTCAAGCCTTGGTATTCCCAGGCTTTATCCAGGGAAAGTTGCATATAAAACTCATCTCTCACAGCAACTTCTCCTTTTTGTAAAAGTGAACTCTAGTTCCAGTCAAAATAGGTTTTTGCTGTACCTAATGCTCCATATTCAAAGCTTTCATCACCCTGCTTTGTCTCTACAACGATACCATCGTTATCGGCACTTTTAAGGGTTCCTTTCACTTTATCACCGCCTGAGATCTTGAGCTTCACTTTTTCACCGATCGCATTTTTAAAGTGCACAGGTTTTGTGAGTTTTCTTTCAATCCCTGGAGAACTGACCTCCAAACGGTATTTCTGACTCATAGGAGGATGCACATCTAAAAAAGGAGAAAGTTCGTGAGAAATATCTGCACACAGATCAAGATCCACACCACCAGCTTTTGTTATCAGAACACGAAAAATCGTCTCTTCAAACTCTGTCACTATCTCTATATCATACAGGGATGCACCATTGGCTTCTATAATTTTAGCGATTTGTGTTTCAAGATTCATCTGTAGACTCTCCGTCATCTTTTGTTTTTCTCGTACTTATTTGTTTAAAGAGATCTTCTATTCGACTCACTTTTTCTAGCTGATGATCGAACTCGAAAGTAAGTCTTGGCGCCTTAAACCACCCTTCACTCTGTTTACAATGGTTTTGTATATATCCTGCTACAGTCCGTAACTGTCTAAGCGCTTCATTCTGTTCTTTCTCATTAAGGAAGGAGGTATCAAGATATACCTTCGCATCCGACCTACCTTTTGAACACACCACATCAGTCACTGTCAGTCCGTTGATACGCTCATCATCCAAACTGCCGAGTGCCTCAGGAATAATCTCTTTAAGTATAGATTCTACACGATGTCTTTTGATCTCTTCATGTGTCATCTTTAACCTTTCTTATACATAATGCGACAAGGAGTCACATAAGCCAACGCCTGAAATGACATCAGCGTCAGCATTGTCATTTGGACTTTGTTCCAATGACGTCTTATAGAGTCACCTGTTCTTCAACATCTTTGAAGGTTTCGATCACGTCACCCTCTTTGATGTCGTTAAAGTTTTCAAGCATGATACCACACTCATAACCGTTCTTCACTTCTTTTGCATCTTCATTGAAACGCTTGAGTGAAGCGATCTTACTTTCATAAATGACCACACCATCACGGATCAGTCTTGCTTTAGAGTTTCTAGTGATCACACCGTCAGAGACTTTACATCCGGCGATCGTACCCACTTTACCCACAACAAACGTCTCACGTACATCTGCCTGTCCTGTTACTTCTTCGGAAATAACAGGACTCATCAATCCACCAAGAAGCGCTTTCACATCATCGAGAAGATCATAGATGATCGTGTAGGTACGTATCTCTATACCCAACTCTTTGGCTTTCTTTTTCACTGCACCAGTCGGACGTACATTAAATCCAAGTACCACTGAATGTTCAGATGCATCTGCAAGTGTAAGATCACTCTCTGTTACACCACCTACACCTTCATGAATGATATTGACTTTTACCTCTTCATTTCTAAGCTTCTCTAAACTACCTTTGATCGCTTCAAGAGAACCTTGTACATCCGCTTTGATGATCACAGGAAGTGACTTGAGCTGCCCTTCAGCGATAAGTGCAGAAAGATCATCGAGTGATGCTTTTGTACTCTTAGAGAGTGCTTTTGCTCTATCATACTCCGCTCTTTTTTCAGCCAATTCACGTACTTCTTTATCTGTATCCATCACGATAAGTTCATCACCGGCTCCAGGTACTTCATTCAATCCTACGATCGCTGCTGGCGTACTTGGCCCGATCTCTTTAGCATTACTTCCATCATCAAGTTTGATCGCTTTGATACGTCCGTATGTCTTACCTACGATCACATTATCACCTACATGTAAAGTACCATTCTTGATAATGACATTGGCAACTGGTCCAAAGCCTTTTTCAAGTGAACTTTCTACCACAACCGCTTTTGCTTTTCTATTTGGATTAGCTTTGAGTTCCATCACTTCTGCTTGTAGAAGAATCGTTTCAAGCAAGTCATCTATCCCCATACCCGTGTGTGCAGAGACAGGAACGAATTCATACTCTCCGCCCCAATCTGCTGCCATGACGCCTATCTCTGCCAATTGAGACTTCACATTGTCTGGATTTGCACTCTCTTTGTCCATTTTGTTGATCGCAACGATAAGAGGAACTCCTGCTGCTTTGGTATGTGAGATCGCTTCTTTAGTCTGAGGCATAACACCATCATCCGCTGCAACAACAATAATAACGATATCTGTCGCCTGTGCTCCACGTGAACGCATCTCTGTAAATGCTTCGTGACCCGGAGTATCTACAAAGGTGATCTTCTTACCATTCTTCTCTACCTGGTAAGCACCCACGTGCTGTGTAATACCACCCGCTTCTTTATCTGCCACTTTTGAAGTACGGATTCTGTCAAGAAGTGAAGTCTTACCATGGTCAACATGTCCCATGATCGTGATCACAGGTGGTCTCTCTTCAAGATTCGCTTCATCCTCTTCTGCATCATGATCTTCTGCAATTTCAAGTTCATCAAGAGGATTGACAGTCGTCACTTCCACTTCAAACTCTTCAGCAAGGATTTCAATTTCATCTTTACTTAAAAAGTCGTTCTTCGTTACCATCATACCCAGCGCAAAGAGTACACCGATCACTTCACCTACAGAACGGTTTACTTTTTCAGCAAACTCATAAACTCTTACATTCTCAGGGATCTCTACTGAAGTCACCACTTCTGTGCTTTCAGCTTTCTCATACTTCTTACGTTTACCTCCACGCTTCAGTGAACGTTTCTGTTGAGGACGGAATGCTTGTTTGCCTTTACCAGTTCCTACACCTGCAAGCTCTCTTTTCTTCGCTTCTTCTTTACGTTTCTGCTCTTGACGCATCATATCTTCATAAATATTTTTATCAGAGAAATCTAAGAGTACGACTTCTTCTTCCCCAAAACCACTATCGATATCACCACTCATACTGTCATGGTTGAAAATGTCTATCTTGGTACCGCTGTCTCTTGCTTCTGCAACTTTTTTAGGCTTCTTCTTTGATACATATGGTGTCTGTTCATCCATAGAGATCTTCGTTGCAGCTCTTACCGGTGCAGGTTTTGCTTTTCTTACAATTTTAATGCCACCTCGAGAAAGTGTTTTTTTCTGTGGTTTATCTTCAGACTCTTCTATCGTCGCAGGTGCTTCAGTTTCTGTTTTCTTACTTACAACAGAGATACCTTTACGTTTCTTCACTTTCTTAACTGCAGGTTTTTCAGTGCTATCGGGAGCCACTTCCTCAACCTTCTCTTCTATCGTTACTTTAGAAGTATCAACTGTAGTTTCAGCTGCCGGTTTTGCTACAGTCTCACTTTCATCTGAAGGTGTTGAAACTTTTTTCTCTACAGTTTCCTCTTTCTTCTTGACGACAGTAATTTTTGCTTTGCTACCAGGTTTCTTGAACCCTTTTGGCAATGTTCCGCTAATCGCATAATCTACGAGGATACCAGCATTTTCCATACTAATAGTACTATTGGCTGCTTTGACATCAAACCCTAACTCTTTGGCTTTGTCTAGCAAATCTGCGTTTGACAATCCTGCTTCATCTGCTATTTCTTGGATTTTAACTTTATCCATTCTTGATTAACTCCTTTAATATACTGCAACTAGTTGCATGTGTCGGCTTCATTTGCCAACGCTTTTAACAACTTGGTAAATCGTTCTTCATCCTGTTTAAAACGCTTCACTAAGCCTTTGATTTTTTTTTCATTATTTACACAAATATCACAGAGGTAAAAGCTTCTTCCTTTACCATCAAATCCTACTACCTCGCTACCCTCTTGTTTTAAACGAATCAAAGTGTCTTGAGGAAGTCTACTTCGGCAGGCGATGCACATACGTGTTGGCTGTGATTTATTCATGCGTATTATACCTAAAAAGAGATTAAGCGTACAGCTTAACTCTTCGTGATGACACCATTATTGTCTAAAGAGAGAATAAAAACCCTGAATTGCGGGAAACGTGCTTGCAGTGCCTGTGCTATTTTATTGGCATCTTTCTCGTAGGTAAGGTTAAAAAATGTAGAACCTGAACCTGAAAGTGTACTCATCAGTGCACCATGCTTCAGTGCCAACTTCTGTACATCAAACAATTCAGGCATCATTTTCATTCGTCTTGCCTGATGGAGCTTGTCTTTGGATGCAATACGCAAAAGGTCCCAGGATTCGCTCATAAAAAGTGCTGTCATATAAGACGAGCGGGAGAGAGAATAGACTGTCTCTTCTTTTCTGTACATTTTAGGCAACACTGTACGCGATTTTGCCGTCGATATAGTGCGGTTAGGTACCACTACTACCGCTTTCAGATAGTCAGGCATACGTCTTTTTTTGCTGTAGACCCTGTCACCCTCTACACAAGCGACATTGAACCCGCCCATGACTGCAGGAGTGATGTTGTCCGGATGATGTTCATAGCGCAGTGCATGGTTGAGTATCTCTCTTTTATTGTATCTCTTATCTGCTGCCGTATACGCTGCACTCAATGCAGCCACAATCACTGCAGAAGAACTGCCGAGTCCTCTTGAGATGGGAATACGGTTATGAAACTCAAATCTAAAATTATCATCTCTTCCGGTAAGTCTTTTATAATTTTCATTAAAAATACTTAAAAACAGAGAATTCTTCTTTATTTTAGGATTGTCATCACCCTCTCCATGAGTAGAAAGACTCAAAAATTTTGAAGGTGTGATCGTAATTTCATTTCTTAGGTCTACAGCAAGACCCAAGGTATCAAATCCAGGGCCTAAGTTTGCAGAGGTTGCAGGTACGCTTATAAACATCATTGTCCTTATTTTGAACGCTTTTAGAGATTTCTCCAAAAACTACGCTGACACTTTGTCAACTCCAGCTGTCGATCATGTAACTGATCACAGGATTCTAAACAGCTGGCAGTATGTACTCAGGTGTTGATTCTTCATCTAATTCAAGATCTTGAATACTCTGAGGCAATGTAAACTTCACATTGATCGCTTGTTCAAATTTTTTTGTAATTATAGTCTCTTTTTCCTTGATAAAATAAAGGTTTCCTACCGCTTTGATAGGTTCCCCACCATTTAAGGCAAAACCACTACACCCAGCACACTTTATACCTTGCAGAATCTCTATCGTTTTAAGCATGATATAGGTGAGTTTGATAGCCATATATGAACCGGGACCTCTGGTATAGATTATCCTGCTGATATCATATTTGTCCAGAGACTCTTTGATCAGGGGTAAAAGGATTTCGGAAGTTTTTAACTCACTGGATATCGTCTCAATAAGCCTACCCTCTTCATAGACCCCCAACAACAGAGGTGAAGAGATGGATATAACGAGGAGTTCGTATCTCTTAGGCAAAGCTTTTTGCAAATGTTCTACTTTGTAACTCTTCTACTTCTACAAGATCATAGTTTTTACTGTCTGAGAGCAATTTGGATGTAAGTTTATAATTGAGATCATGACTGCCTGCAAATGATTCATATTTACCTAGTATATTATGACCGGCGACCAACATATCACCCATGGCATCCAAGATCTTGTGTCTTGCAAATTCATTCTCGAAACGCAACCCTTCAGGATTAAGTACTTTATGGTCATCCAGCCCTATGGCATTTTGCAGTGTTGCACCAAGCGCCAGGTTCTGACTCTGCAGATACTGTATATCTTTAGCAAATCCAAAGGTTCTTGCTCTTGCGATCTCTTCTACAAACGCTTTGGTACTGAACTCAAAATGCTCTTTTTGATCACCGATGACGGGATGATCAAACTTGATACGAAAATCAAACTCTGCGCTCTCATGCGGTAACAAACGCACAAATTTATCACCTTCTCGTACCTCAACAGGCTGCTTCACACGGATAATTTTCTTTAGAGCATCCTGTTCATGGATACCTGCCTCTTCCAATAAAAGACAAAAAGAGATGGAGGATCCATCCATGATAGGCATCTCGTTTCCATCCACGATCACACGCATATTGTCTATACCGTACGCGTAGACGGAAGAAAGAAAGTGCTCGATGGTCGAGATATACCCTTTCTCATTCCCTATGACCGTAGCCATACGTGTATCAATGACCGAGTCGGGAGAAAGCGGTATTCTCATCGCCAGATCTTCACGATAAAAAATAATACCGGAATCTACATCAAGCGGTTCAAGTCTCAACTTGATCGGTTCACCTTTATGCAGACCTATACCTACAACTTCCACAGCTTTTTTCAGTGTTCTTTGTTGCATAGCTTCCTCCTTTCTCATTTTTTATTGGCGTATTATAGTATAATATAATAATTATTGCAAAGTGTATACTTTACTCTGTATAATTTTTAGGCTACTTCCCCTGAATGATCTTGTCAGCAGCTTTAAAAACATTGTCTACATTTTTTCTGATCCACTCTTGATCGAACCACTCTACGGGTCTGACCTCTATACCTTGAACCAAAAGACCAAAATGGAGGTGATCACCTAATGCCAGACCTGAAACACCTGTTTTTGCTATGGCATCTCCCGTCTTCACTTCATCGCCTTCATTGACCAGGAGCTGAGAGCAGTGCCCATAGAGTGAATAGAGACCCAATCCATGATCGATCATAGGCATATTTCCATAGATCCCATTTTCATTGGCAAAGACGACCTTACCGGGATTAGACGTTTTGATCGTCGCCATTTTTGTACTCGCCAAGTCATATCCGACATGATAAGATTGAGAAACTTCATTCTCTTTGTTTCCATAGTAGTAATGTCTTTCATCGCCGTAACTTGCAACCTTTTGTCCATTTCTAAGCGGATAGAATTTTTTTATTTTCCAACTTTCCAAGACATCTGAAGAGAGCTCTTTGCTTAAGGAGTGGATCAGCGCTTCGTTTTTCAAACGCATGGTCTCATTGATCGCTTTTAATTTTTCCAATTTATCATCGATATGCACATATTCAGGATCACTTGATGCAAGATCCGTGATCTTTCCGTCTATGAAGTGGTCTTTTGCTCTGATCCATGACACTTGATACTGATGGTTTTTGAGATAGAAAGGAATATCAGCCGTACGTTCATTTTTTGCAGCATCTATTGCAACTACCTTCGCTTTAAACTCTGTGTGAGTGAAAGGCCATGCTATCAGTGCTGCATAGTATCCTTCTTTTTTATATGGCTGTGCTTTGAACTTTGTTTCACCTGCTTCTACATAAAGTGTCTCTAGATTCTCGTCATCTGCTTGAAAGACAACCAAAGCACTTCCGCCTTGTGTAATACTGTAAGAGTTTGCGACTACATTGACATTGGGTCTTGTGAAATCAACATTGATGTCGATCACTTTTTCACTCTTATTCCCCTGCGTAAAGTTCCACAGACTGCTGTCAGTGACCAAGACTTTTAATTTTAGTTTGGTTGCTTTTGGATCCAGTGTCTTGCTTTGAGGATAGTTCACCAAAAGCATTTGTTCTTTTGGTTTTCCTTCCAAAGTTCCCTCTCCAACGATCAGGCTGTTTGTACCGTCACTCAGGATCAGTTGAAAACTTTTCAATCCTTCATTGTCAGAAAGTTGCACTTTCAATGGATCTTTACGGTTCCAAAAGACATTTTGTTCACTGTGTACTGTCGGGACTACTCTTTCAAATTCCGGTGCCGTATAGACATACCCTGCTCCAGCAACTAAAGCTACCAATACCACTAAAAATAATCCACCTGCTAGTTTTGCTCCGCTTTTTTTACCACTTCTATTTCTCATCCAATAATCCTAATTCTTCTATCTTTTCTAAAATTGTATCGATACTTTCTTGTAACCCACTTTGAGCAAGCATGAAGCCTGCAGCTACCTTATGCCCACCACCTCCAAAAGCCATAGCCACTTTGGAAACATCTACTTTTTTACTGCGTAGAGAGATACGAATACCCTTCTCGAGTTCCATCGCAAATATCGCTATCTCAACCGTCGCTAAAGATCTGGCATAATCTACCACACCTTCCATATCAGGTACGGTCGCACCTGCTGCACTTATATCTTCTTTTGTTACCATAAGTGTAGCTATCTCCGCGTCATGGTATAAAGATAAAGAGCTTAAAGCCCTTTGTAAAATGCGCAATGAACTCAATGGTCGTCTCTGCGTAAAATGACACGCAATTTCATCGGGTAAAGCACCCGCTTGAACAAGCTCTTGTGCTACGGTAAACACTTCTTCATTGACTGAGGATGTTGTAAAGAACCGTGTATCAGAAAGGAGTGCTGTGTAAAAGCAAGTCGCTGCATCAGCCTTGATAGGACACAGTGTTTTAAACAATGCAAAGGCCACCTGTGATGCAGAGGCATACTCTGGTATCACCACGTTGATACTTCCATAGCATGTATTACTCTGATGGTGATCGATATTGATAATATCTCGACCCTCCAGATCAAACCCCAGTCTATCCACACTCCCGCAGTCACAGGAGATTATCAAACTGTCTGCGTAATCCATATGATGCTTGATCTTTTTAAAGTGTGGTAAAAAATTAAGATACAGGGGTAACTCAGTTGAAGCATTCACTATTTCAACTTTTAACCTTTTATCTTTACTTAACAATGCATAGATACCCAAAGCCGTACCCAAAGTATCAGCATCCGGATTGAGGTGCGAAAGTATGCTGACAGAATGTGCAGACGCTATCTTAGATCTGACTTCTTCATAAGGGATACTCTCAATCATCATTTTATTCTTTCATAGTTTAATTCACACAGTCTGAGATTATATACAAAGAGTGTTAATGAAGTGTTACTACTCTACCTTCATAGACAAATCTATCCAATTTGCCTGATGAATAATAGCTCCAGAACTAATAGCATCGACTCCCGTATCGGCAATCTTTTTGATCGTATCAAGTGTCACATTCCCACTGGCCTCAAGCAAAATATGAGGATAGTGTTCATTTCTATATGCAACAACTTTTACGGTCTCTTCTGTAGACATATTGTCGCACATCACAATATCTGCTCCCGCTTGCATGGCTTTCTTGGCCATTTCCAAACTTTCACACTCTATCTCAACCTTTGAAGTAAAAGGTATTTTTTGTCGTACCTCTTCCATAAAAGCATCAAGATCCTCTATGGTCTGTAAATGTGTATCTTTGAGCATAAGACAGTCATCTAAGCCCATACGGTGATTGATCCCCCCACCGCAGCGTACAGAATACTTCTCAAACTCACGTAATAAAGGTCTTGTTTTTCTTGTATCCAGCAACTTCACGCCCGTATCTTTAATGGCATCCACATAGGAAGCCGTCAAGGTCGCTATAGAACTTGCATGAATGACCATATCCAAAATAGAACGTTCCAAAGAGAGAATGGTTTTTGAGTCTCCGGAGATAAAAAGAAGCTTTTCACCTTTACTAAAACGGCTGCCATCATTTTTTTTCCACTCGAGTGTCAGGTCATACATTTTTGCAAAGGCATCTATATACTCCTGACCTGCCAATACACCATCACTTTTTGCAATAATATATGCGCGTATGGGCTTACTGGTACTGATACGAGAGAAAAGGTCTCCACGTCCTAGGTCTTCGGCCACTAAAGCCTTTAAAAATTTCTCTTTTAACATTATTTTATCGCCAGCATGCGTTCTAATGCCACATTGGCATATTTGATCGTATCAGGGTCCACTACTATCTCATTGATAGGCTTGTTATCCTCTATCGATTTGAGTGTATTGTAGAGATCTTCCAACGTTGTTTCATTCATCGTAGGACACTCTGGTTTAGTGGAGGAGAGGACATAAGTATTCCCTTTTCTCATTCTATTCACAAGATTGTACTCTGTACCGATGGCTACTTTTTGTTCAGGGTCAAGATCATTAACATACTTGATAAGCTGTGAGGTAGAACCTGAAAAATCTGCTGCAAGCACCACACTTGGATCACATTCTGGGTGTACAGCGATTTTAATGCCAGGGTACTTGTTTCGGTAGAACTCAACATCATCTACTGTAAAGAGCTGGTGTACAGAACAGAAACCATTGAAACAGATGATATCTGCCTCTTTAGGATCACACTCTTTCCCTTCTTCCTCTACACCGATCACACAAGATTTCAATCCCATCTGTATCGCAAAGTTCTGCCCTAGACATCTATCTGGGACAAAGAGGATCTTTTTCCCGCTCTCCAAACCTTTCTCAATGATCTTGAAGGCATTGGAAGAGGTGCATACAAGTCCACCCATCTTTCCTACCTTTGCTTTGACTGAAGCATCAGAGTTAATATAGGTAATAGGCAGGATATTCTCTTTGGCAATACCTCTGTCTACCATATACTGTACCGATTCGTCAAAATACGATCCATCCATCATACGTGCCATAGCACAACAGGCGATCTTTGGCATGAGTACACGTTTTTCAGGCGCAATAACCTTGACGCTTTGCCCCATAAAACCGACACCACAAAAAACGACCCAAGGGTTTGTATCTGCCTGACATCTGCGTGCCAGCTCGAGACTGTCACCCGTGATATCAGCCATTTCAAAGACTTCATCACGCTGATAATAGTGTGCCACTACTGTAACATCCAATTCTTTTTTTAGTCTGTCTATTTCTGCTTTATAATCTATACTCATCTTATATATCCTTATCTATTGTGGCTATTTTATCAAAATTCGGTTAAAATTGCAGTATAAATTTTTATTGTGGACGGATCATGGACTTTTTAACAAATCAGAATATTTTACTCTATCTCGCAGCCTATCTTATAGCCGGGATCCCTTTTGGATACCTGCTTGCTAAACAATTTGCAGGGGTTGACATCAAAGAAGCCGGTAGCGGTAATATAGGTGCGACCAATGTGCTTCGTGTAGTAAAAGAGAAAGATCCTAAACTGGCAAAAAAACTAGGGGCGATCACACTCTTCTTAGATGCTATCAAAGGTGCGCTTGTGATACTCGTGGCAATGATGCTTGATGCACCCGAAAGCGTACTCTGGACCCTTGCAGTACTGGCTGTCGTGGGTCACTGTTTTTCTGCATTTTTGTTTTTTGAGGGGGGGAAAGGCGTGGCTACCGGCTTTGGTGTACTGCTTATTATGATGCCTATCCCTGCGTTGATCGCTATTGTTGTGTGGCTGATCGCAGCCAAAGGATTAAAGATCTCATCACTCTCATCACTGATTGGGCTCGTAGCGTTCATTATCGCCTCTTATCTCATCTATCCTGAAGTACCTGGAATAAGTTCTCATGCACCTATTTGGATCATTGCATTCATCATATTTTATAAGCATATTCCAAATATCGTAAGACTCTTCAAAAAAGAAGAAGGCAAAGTCTAATATGACCATTCACATAGAGGATCTGACTTTTGATGTGATCATCGGCTTACTGGACTTTGAGCGAGACAGACCTCAACGTGTTATCATCAACCTTCAAGCTTCCTATGATTACAGCGATGATCAGTTCATTGATTATGCAGATATGGTACTGCTGATACAAAATGAACTTAAAGAAAAGCGCTATGAACTTTTGGAAAATGCGCTTTTAGGGCTCAAAGAGATCCTCTACACTACCTACCCACAGCTACAAACACTTTCACTCAAGATTTCCAAACCGGATATCTTAACCCAATGTACAGTTTCCTTAAGTAAAACTTGGAATTTTTAAATTTTTTTTAAAAAGCGCTATTTTTTATGCTATAATATTAAATAAATCTTAAAGATTCAAAAAAGGTGCATGTTATGAGAATATTGATCATAGAAGATGAAGTGGCACAGAGTAAGACACTTTCAGATACGTTGACACAGGAAGGTTATCAGAATGATGTAGCTGAAAATCTTGATGATGCAAGATATTTTCTGCAGATCAGAAACTACGATCTAGTACTACTGGGATGGCCATCTGGCAGTGATAAGAATCTGGATATTATCTCTACTATCAAAACAGAAGCACACAAAACGTCCGTCATTGTTCTTTCTGAACGGGAGGACAAAGAGAGCGAGATCAAAGCACTGAGATCCGGTGCCGATGATTTTGTCAGAAAGCCTCTTGATTATGATATTTTACTGGTACGTATTGAGGCAAAACTAAGATTTGGTGTTTCTAACATTATCGAGATAGAAGACCTCATCATTAATCCTGAAGAAGAGAAGATCATCTATGAGGGTGAAGAGATAGAACTTAAAGGTAAACCATTTGAAGTCTTGACACACTTGGCTATGCATAAAGATCAGATCGTCTCTAAAGAACAGCTGCTTGATGCGATCTGGGAAGAACCGGAGCTGGTAACACCGAATGTCATTGAAGTTGCCATCAACCAGATCCGTCAAAAGATGGATAAACCTTTAGATATCACTACGATCGAAACGGTCAGAAGACGCGGTTATAGATTCTGTTTTCCTAAAAAGATCTCATAGATCAAACGCTCCTAAGAGCACATTGAAGTATTTTCCTCCTCATTTGGATGAAAACACTTCATTCAGCATATAAAACTACTCCTTTTTACCATGCTATCATGAGAGATAGAGTCTATGATTTCATCAAAAAATATGGTACAAAATTGCTAGGAAAATAGATGATGCATCCTGTTCTATTTTACCGAAAAACTACCAAAGTAAAATTTTATTATAAATTCACAGATAATTTAATTTAAGCATAAGCTTTGTTCCGTTATAACTCGTATAAATAACATAAGACAGAGGAAACCATGGCATTAATGATTACTGACGAATGTATCGCATGTGATGCATGTAGAGAAGAGTGTCCTAATGAGGCAATCGAAGAAAATGATCCGGTTTATATTATCGATCCTGACAGATGTACAGAGTGTGTAGGTCATTTTGACGAACCTCAATGTATCGCGGTTTGTCCTGTAGACTGTATTATCCCCGATCCTGACAATAGTGAGACCGTTGAAGAGTTAAAATTCAAATATGATAAACTGCAAGAAGAAGAGTAAATAATCTATGTCAAAACGAACTGCTATCATTGATATCGGTTCGAACTCAGCAAGACTTGTGATCTTTGAAAAAACAAGTCGATATGGCTTTCATCTGATTTGCGAACAAAAATCCAAAGTTCGTATTGGTGAAACTGCTTATGAAAAAGAGGGGTATCTTCAACCCATTGGTATCAAAAGAGCCTACTTCACCTTAAAATCCTTCCTTCACACCATAGACAAATATCAGGCAAATAAAACACTTTGTGTTGCTACGTCTGCACTGAGAGATGCACCGAACGGAACAGAGTTTGTCCAATGGATAAAAAAAGAACTTGGACTTTCCATCAAAGTGATCGATGGCAACAAAGAAGCAAAATATGGTGGTATAGCTGCAGTGAATTTACTGCCTATCAGTGAAGGGATCAGTATAGATATCGGGGGGGGGTCATCCGATATGACACTTATAAAACATGGATACATCGTCGATACCTACTCCCTTGATCTTGGTACCGTAAGACTCAAAGAACTCTTTTTTGACAAAGGTGTGAACCCTTCAGAGATCAATGAAAAAGCTAAAGTATACATACAACATGAATTAGAGAAGCTTCCAGAGCATTTTAGACATACACTGGCCATTGGTATAGGTGGGACTGCAAGAACACTCTCTAAGGGTATTATGAAACAAGTTGCATACCCTTTAGATAAACTCCATGCTTTTACCTATAACGTGAATGAACATAGATCCTACCTCGATGCCATCCCTCTCTCCAGTGCCAAAAACCTTAAACGCTTTGGATTGAAAAAAAACCGCTACGATACGATACGCGAAGGGACACTGATCTTCAATGAAATCCTTTCTCATATCGGTACAAAAACGGTTATCTCAAGTGCAGCCGGTGTAAGAGAAGGGGTATATCTTGAGCAACTTCTTAAAAAAGACAACCTCAAATTCCCAAGCCGTATTAATCCCAGTGTTACCTCTATCTTAGATAGGTTTCAACCTTTGGTCAATATACAAAAAAACCAGAAAACGAAACGTAAACTGGCTTCAAACCTTTATACAGTGCTGCAACAAGATATTAATGATGATAAACAGTATGAAAAAGAACTTCTATGGGCAGTAAAACTCTCCAGTATTGGACAAACACTGACGGTTTATAGATCACATCAACATGCCTTTTATATCGCCATGCAAGAGCTCAACCATGGTTTTACCCATGAAGAGATACTTCTTATATCATTCCTGTTGCGGATGAATGAAAAAGAGCTTTTAAACAAACCTCTCTTTACACACTACAAACCACTTCTTCCGGCAAAAAGTACACTGCTTTGGCTAAGCTTTATCTATACGCTTACCGTACTTCTACAAGAAGCTTCTAACAATGCCGGCATCACATTTACCTATACAAATAAAACACTTCGTATCATCTCTGACATACCCTTATACTTGGCAAAAGAGAAAGTAAAAGCTTTAGAAAAACCCATACCGTTTGCCATCATTATAGAAGATGAAAGTACATTGCCTAAAAATAAAAAATTGGGGATTTAAATAGGAGGCAGCGAGCAAGGAGTAAACCTTGCCTTTTGAATGGGGTGATTCTAGAATTTGGTTCCCATGGAGAACTCAAATGCTTGTGTTCGATCATCAACCTCTTCATCTATCGGATACGAGAATACGAGATTGATCGGTCCAAATCCTGACTGCCACTCAACCACCACACCCGTAGATGATCTTGTGATCTCATTAAAACTATCCTCACCGATCATACCGTAATCATAGAAGAATGCCAGTCTCATCTTTGCTGCCTCAGAAAGAGGAATACTTGCTTCCACACTTGCAGAGGCTCTATGTTTACCCCCCGTACGCGTAGAAGTCGTTGGGTCCAATGGAGAAAGAGAATAAGGGTTATACCCTCTGACTGATCCTATCCCCCCTAAATAGAGTTTCTCAGCAATAGGAAGATATGTATCACTATCGCTTGCAATCGTTGTCATTCTTCCTTTAAGGCGTAAGATAAGATCATAATCGATCCAATCTTCCAATCCATAATAAAAACCTACTTTTGCACTTGTTTTGAGAATATTGGCATATCCACCAGGATAGTCAATTTGTTCAGTTGCATTCAAGTCATCTCCATCCAATTGTCCATATTCAAAATTCAAAGCTGCGATCATTCCTTCTCTTGGTACATAGAAATCATCTGTGTTGTCAAAACTTATACTTGCAAACAAGGAAGTCTTTTTATACTGATCATTATAAAGATTAAAATAATAGTTATCGAACAGTGTCGTATTTGTATCATTGATCGTTGACTGATTATCAACATATCCCAACCCCACGGAAGCATGGAAATATCTATAAAATTCCCTTCCTATGTTCACTGATCCACCTAACTGATCTTGTGTATAATCTATATACTCATACTCTTTTTTGTAAAGACTTACACCCAGACTATACATACTGTCCCACACTTTTGGATTGACGAAAGAGAGCGTATAATTGGTTGACCTTTTTGATACTTCAAAGCCTAGAGTTGTATTAATACCCGAACCAAAGAAGTTTCTGTCTGAAATGGAGGCATTAAACATTAACCCTTCCCAACTTCCGTATCCACCTCCCGCAGAGATCGTACCTGTGGAGGTCTCTTTGACTTTTACAAGAAGATTGATCTTGTCTGCTGAGATCCTTTGACTCTCAACATCGACTTTTTCAAAGAATCCTGTTCTTCCCAAGGCATTCTTTGAGTCTTTAAGATCTCTGGCACTGAATGTATCGCCAGGTGCCAAATAGATATAACGGCGGATCACCCTGTCTTTAGTCGTGTCATTACCCGAAATGATCACATCATTGATCGTCACAACTTCTCCAGGTTGAACCACATAATTAAGGTTAATGATCTTCTTTTCGGGATCTTTATGCATTTGCGGAGAAACTTTGACAAATGCATAACCAAGGTTACCTACCTCCTCTTCCAAAATACTTATATCTTTTCGCATACGCTTAATGTTAAATATCTTACCTTCTTTCAATATCAGTTCATCTTTGAGATCTTCGGTATCAAGCCCTTTGACATCCTGGGAGATACCTATGGTTCCTACACGATACTGTACACCCTCAATGACTTGATAATCTACTTTAGCCTTATAAGAACCAAAATCTACCCTCATCAGCGGTTTACTTACATAAGCATCCAAATACCCATGTCTCATATACACATCTTTGACTCTATACGCATCATATTCAAGCTGATCTACCGTCGCTTCACCGTTATTTCTCCAAGGCATCCAACCAAGAAAATCTTTTTCTTTGTTCGCCAGCTCCAATTCAAGATCACTTTGAACCAACTCCTCAGCACCTACGAAGTTTTGTTCCTCGATAATGATCTTCTCACCTTTGTTGACATCAAACACGATCGCAATACTGCTTTCCCCTATAGGAGTTGTACTCACATCAACCACTGTGTCGTAATAGCCTTGACTTTCCAACTTGGCGATCAGTGTTCTTTTGGCTTTCTTCACACGTCTCTCATCATAGAGATCACCCTTTTTAAGGCCTATACCCTCCAAAAGCTTCATACCATCATCACCTGATCCATACCCTTTGATATCGACATTTGCGATAGCCATTTTTTCTTTAAAATGATAAATCAGTACCCCACCCTGTTGGTCTACCCACACATCTTTAAAATATCCTTGCGCAAAAAAGTTTTTAATGGAAGTATTGATCTTTCCAGCATTTATCTCTTCACCTACATGGATGCCGGCGATCTCTTTTGCAGATGTTGGAGAAAGATGCGAAAGACCTTCAAATTTAATCTGTGTGACTTTCTGAGCTGAAAGGAGTGAACCTATAAGCATCCAAGAAAGTAATATCTGAGCCAGTACCGTCTTTTTGATCATCATTAAGCCTTCGTGTAATTTGCCACTATTCTATCTGTTTTTCAATAAGAATCTCATAAGAAACAGATAAATCATGCTATACTCTTTCAAAAAAGAAAGTAGGTATTTTATGGCTAAAATCAAAGTCGGTATAGTTGGTTTAGGTCTGATGGGTGGTTCTTTAAGCCTTGCGCTTAAAAAACATTCCAAAGACTATTATTTCATAGGACTGGACCATAATGAACTTCATTGCTCACAAGCACTTCAACTCGGTCTCGTTGATGAAATCTGTACCTCTACCGAAGCACTCAAAAGCTGTGATATCATTTTTCTTAGTATACCTGTGGATGGCATTATCTCCGTTTCTCAACAATTAGGGCCTTTAAATGATAGATGTACCGTGATTGATCTGGGAAGTACAAAAGAGAAGATCTCTCTTTCTATTCCTTCAGATATCCGGCATCATTTTGTGGCGGCACACCCTATGACAGGTACCGAAAAGTTTGGGCCTACTGCGGCACTTGAAGACCTCTATACGGACAAAGTTGTCGTACTTTGTGACCTTGAAAAAAGTGGGGTACATCAACAAAATGTTGCCAAAAAACTTTTTACCGACATAGGCATGAATATCGTCTGTATGGATGCAAAGGAGCATGACAGACATGCTGCATTCATCTCTCATATGCCCCATGCGATCAGTTATTCCTTAGCAAACTCTGTCATGGCACAGGAAGATTCAAAAAGTATTGTTGCACTGGCAGGCGGAGGATTTAAAGACATGAGCCGTATCGCGAAATCTTCTCCCAATATGTGGGAAGATATCTTCCGACAAAACAAGAGCAATGTGCTTGAAGCCATCAACTCATTTCAGTCAGAACTGAAAAAATGCCAAAAGATGGTAGAGAATGAAGAGTGGGAGACGTTGAACGACTGGATGAGAGAGGCCAATACGTTACATGATATTTTAGACTGACACAGCCTACTAGCATTATGAAACTCTTCACGACTGCTTAACGCGATCCACCATCTCTTTAAGTATTTTTTTGTCAATCTGGACAGATGTATCCCCGTTTTTACGGGCATAGAGTTTACGGACCATCTCTTCTATTTTGGCATCCTCGCTCATATGACCATACAGTATCTTCAATGCTTCTGACTCGTTATAAGGACTTTCCGTTCGTCTTATGACTAGAGGCAACCATTTTAGTGTAGACATAAACAGCATACCTAAAGCAAAAGCTGCTGCCAACATCCACCATGCTACACTTTTTACCTCTACCTCTTTTTCTACTACCACCTCTTTGGTCTGTACAGGTTGTGATATCTTTGTTTGCACCACACCGTTTGTATGGGGTTTTGCACTTGATGAAGATGCAGACGATGACTTCTTAATGGTAATATCGTAGGCATTCACAGCTAGCTCTTTGAGCTGTTTATCCTTTGGTCTTAACATGGAAAAGCTTCGTGCCGGGATCTCAAAGTCCTCTTCAGCTATAAAGGCAAAACTTTTACTGTAAGTGCTATAGAGCTCTCCATCAATCACCTTCGTCTCTACCTTAGCTTCATCGCTATACACTGTTACTCCAGCTATCTCATATTTAGGGAATTCAAAACTTTCCAGGTTACCCTTCCCCTCTATCTTCACGGTTAGATTGACCGGTTTGTTGGCTTTTACCTCCTGTGCATCGATCGTTGTATTGATCGTGAAGTCTCCTACGAGATCACTCTCTTGTGCCTGAGGGAGAACTTCTATCTGCAACGTGTTTGATGCTGTCTGCTTCCATTTTGTTCCAAAGGTCATCCCGAAGATATCTCTTCTGCCTCTATCTGCTACACCTACTTTGGCATAGGCCGGGCTTACTGTAAAATTCCCTTCTGCTTGAGGGGTAAGAAGATAGCGTACCTCTTGAACCTGATAGTTGCCTTTGATATAGGCATTTTGATCACCCACCTCTGTGACGGTAAATCCCGGGAAACTTGGCGGTGTATACTGTATATCCTGTGAGAGTCTTACACTGTTCTTCAAAGCAAAATAGACCGTCACCATGAGTGATTCACCTACCATCACCTTTGTTTTATTTGCACGCATCTGCAAAGAGAACATATCACCGTTCTGCCCTAGTGATGCGCTGGATTTAACGATCTTTATCTCAATAGGCTGGGTGTTATACTTTTTGCCATCGATCTTCACTTCATAAGAAGGGATCGTTACATTTTGATCAGGAATAAAAGTAAAGGTTTTAGTCGTCGCATGCTCACTTTTCATTTTTCCGTTGATATAGCTATAAGAACTGCTGCTTCCAGAATTCGTCTCAATGACTTTATGTCCATCGATCTTTTGAATATCCGGGAATTCTACGTCATCCCCGATGGCTTTAATGCGTAGCTCAACAGCATTGCCACTGACAACCTCTGTACTTGATACCGTAGCCTCTACGCCATCGGCCCAGATAAACTGTAAAATCAATGCCAACACCAATAATACTTTACCAAGGTTTCGCATCTTCACTCCTTTGACCTTTTTTACCTTCACCCATCTGGTACATCATCGTAGGTGTTTTTTTCTGTCCCATCTTTTTCATAAGACGTTTTAACTCTTGCTCTTGGAGCTTCTCTTCTTTGCTCATCTTCTTGGGTTCTTTGGCTTCAGATGATTCGTTATCACCTTTTTTCTCTTGGGGGTTTTTCTCTTTTTGGGCATCTGATTTTTCCTTATCACCCTCTTTTTTCTTCTGATCTTCTTTCTTTTTTTGCTCTTTGTCTTTTTGCTCTTTATTTTGTTTGTCCTGTTTCCTATTTTGATCTTTATTTTTTTGTTTCTGGTCTTTCTTATCCTTGTTTTGTTGTTGACCCTGATCTTTTTTACCGTCTTTATTTTGATCTTTTTCGTTCTTTTTGTCGTCTTTTTTCTCTTGTTCTTGTTTCTCTTGTTTCTTTTTTCTTTTTTTGCTACTTCTAAATTATTCTTAGCTTCAGGATCATCACGATACTTCAAAGATTCTTTGTAACTCTCAATTGCTTTATCAAAATCACCATTTTTAAAATAGCTATTTCCTAAGTTATATTGTCTTGAAGCTTCATCTACACCTTTAGCATTTTTATACTCTTCTATCGCCTTATCATAATGACCTTTTTTATAATAAGTATTACCCAAGTTATAATGTAATTCACTTGTAGCATTACTCTTTTTAATGTCTTCAAGTAAAGCAGCACTCTTACCATACTCTTTTGCCTCATAGGCCTTATTTGCCTCTTTGATGGTTTTGAAGTCGGTAATTCCGGCATGAAGTAAAGCACCTGTACTTAGCATCACTAAGATCATCCTTCTCATACTTTTCTCCTTCTGGGCATCGAACTCAATGAAATAAGCAGAAGCAACAGTCCTAGCCCCAATGGATAATAAAAATACTCTACACGCTCTTTCACTGTCACTTCACCCTTCTGCTGGTTTTGATATTTGCCTTTTATCACGGAAACCAGCTGCTTTATATCTTCTTTTCCTGTACTTGCCACCACATATGCACCATCATTCTCTTTGGCTAATTCACCCAAGGCATCGTTTCTTTGAGTGATCGCTATGGTACCGTCTTCAAGCGTGAAAGGTTTGCCATTCTCGTCGATCACAGGTGCTCCTTTTTCAGTTCCTACCAGTACGACATAAAGATCGATCTTGTTTGCTTTCAGTATCTCTGAAAACCCTGCAATGGCCCCTTCATCTCCGCCATCCGTAAAGAGTACCAGCATCTTGGGTTTCTTTTTTTCAAGCAAAGAGCTTGCCAGCTCACCCAAAGCAGAGAGATCTGTCGAACCCATGTTGATATAGCTGTCATCTACGCCTTCCACCATCATTTTCAAAGTCTCTTTGTCACTCGAAAAAGGTGCCAAGACAAAAGGACTGTATGCAAAGGCCACTACACCTATCTCATCGCTCGGCATGGCATCAAAAAAGGTGTTCATCTTCTTTTTTGCGAAGGTCAAACGATTTGGATAGACATCGGTACTCCGCATAGAACCGGAGATATCCAGTGCAGTCAACAATGTCAATCCTTGCACTTCTACTGTTCTGTCACCTTTTTCAATCACCGGTCTGGCCATTGCAACGATCATCAAAAAAAGTGCCAAAAGCATCAGTATGTTACGTACAACCATAGGCATACTCTCATCTGTCGCACTCAAACGTTTCAGTATCTTCTCATCAAAGATACGGGCAAGTCTCTCCTTATTTGTAGAGATGAGAAATGCAAAGATGACAAAAGGCACGATCAGTGCCCAAAAAAACTGCGGATTGACAAAACTCATCGCTATAACCCCCTACTGTTTCTAATATAGACAAACATCAACAGACTCAAAATGGCCAAGAAAAGCGGGTAGATATAGAGGTAGGTATGCTGTACGATCTTTTTGTCATCGATCTTTGTTGCCTCAAGCTTGTCTATCTCATCATAGACTTGAGAGAGTGTCGCTGCATCCTGCGCACCAAATGCCAGTCCCTTACCTGCATCTGCCAATGCCTTCAGGTACTGCGCATTATAATCACGGGCATCACCTACACCGATGGCATAGAGTTTGATATCACGCTTCTCTATCAAACTTTTCACATCTCCGAACGGTACCTTGCTCATATTATCTATACCATCGGTAAGTAAAATAGCGATCTTGGACTGGGCCTTGCTTTTGCTCAAAAGATTGTAACTCTGTACTATCGCATCGTTGATCGCCGTTCGTTTCCCTGCCATCCCCATCTCTTGCATTTTTGTGATATCTGTTAAAAACTTCTTTTCAAACGTAAGCGGTGATGCGATAAAAGCAATGTCTGCAAATGTGACCATACCTATACGGTCATTCTCTCTTTTTTCTATAAAGTCACCCACGACTTCCTTGACGACATCAAACTTGTTTTTCCATGGATCGGAAGGGTCAAACCCTTGCTGTCGCATCGAATCACTTGAATCAATGATCAGTACGATGTCGCGTCCCTCTTTTTTTGTATTCGAGTAGCTCTTTGTAAGTACCGGAGAAGCCAAAGCGATCACAGCGGTTGTGATCCCTACCCATTTTAACACGGAGAGCAGGGAGGACTTACCTGCACTCTTAGCCATCAGTGTATTGACATGAGGGAAAAAAATAGCGCGGCTTCTCTCTTTACACCAGTGGCTGCAAAGAATGAATATGACTAATACCCCTAGTAGGTATGGATACTCAAAACTAAACTGACTCATCCGCCACCTGCACATAGAGGTTGAATTTGTTAAGGGTATCCTGATCTACCGTATCCACCTCTTTTTTATATTTATACTGTTCAAGGAGTGGTTCGAGTTGAGAAAAAATCTCTTTTCGTCTCTCATCTGTTGCCAAAAGTCTTGCATAATGTGTGGCTTCATACGCAGACTTCTTCGTCTCCTTCCAGTCTATCTTCTTCATCGCTTCAAGGTAGCCTTTGGCAAGATTGATCTTTCTGTTATCCCACAGTTTCTTCGCTACAAAAAACAAAATGGCCGCCACCAAGAGGATGGCAAAATCAATCAACCCCCAATAGATATAATAAGAACTGTCCGGTATTTCAAGTAAGGGTTTGATGTCTCTAAGTTGCTCGTTTACATTTGCTGTTTGATTCGTATCCATTACTATCACCTCATTCTTTTCATTAATTTGAGTGCCGGTTCTTCATGCGTATAGATCTTGGAGAACCGTATCCCCTGTTTTTTGAACTGTTTATAGAGTTTTTCATCATTGTCATGTAACGCTTTCTTGTAGTTTTTGAGTGTAGCACTGTTCACATCTCCTTCAAAGCTCTGTTTACTCTCCATATCTATCAGTCTGAGATACCCCAGTTCAGAAGGATTCTCTTCAAACCTGTCACGGACCATCACGGCAAAGACATCATGCTTTTTACTCAATAACTTCAAGTCTATATCACCTACAAAATCAGACACGATAAAAAGCAAAGACTTCTTTTTTAAACGGTTATGCAGCGTCTCGACCAAGGCAGAGAAATCACCCTCTTTGCCTATCGGGTCAAAGGCAAACACATCTTCCACTGCTTTATGTACGGAAAAAAGTTTTTTACTTGCTTTACTTGCTTCATACAGCTGATCTGCAAAGATCATATGCGAAAACAGATCACTGTTTTTTACAGCAGAAAAGCCAAGCGTAGCCACGACTTCTGCAATGATGTCCGACTTTTGTTTCACCGTACCAAAATAGACAGACCCGCCAAGCATCGAAACCACCACGACATTAAGCTCCCTCTCTTCTTTGTAGATCTTTACAAAAGGTTTGCCTAGTTTTGCCGTTGTTTTCCAGTCTATCTTACGTACATCATCACCATAGACATATTCACGGAGTTCTGCAAACTCAAACCCTTCACCCTGAAAGAGCGAGGCATTGTTTCCTAGCATATCTCCATAAACCTGCTTTTTGGTTTTAAGGATAATCTTCTTAACAGCTTTGTTCAAAACAAATACCTCTAAGGAATTGGAACAGCAGCTAAAATCTTCTCTATGATCTCATCCTGTGTCACCTCTTCTGCCTGTGCTTCATAAGAGAGTATGATACGATGGCGAAGGATCTCTTTTGCTATATAGGCGATCTCTATAGGTGACACATAATCCTGCCCTTTCAAGTAAGCGATCGCACGGGCAGCCTTATACATATCGATACTTGCACGCGGACTTGCACCAAATTCGATATACGCTTCAAGCTCTTCAAGACCATATGCCTTAGGATCACGAGTCGCAGAAATAAGTTCTATGATATAGGCTTCGATCTCTTCATCCATATGCACCTGAAGTGCTTCTTCCCTGATCTTATTGAGATCCTCAATGGTTGCTACCTGTTGGATCTCTCCAAAACTGTTATTAGCTACACGTCTTGCGATCTCCAACTCTTCTTCTTTGGTGTTATAACCGACCACCACTTTCATCATAAATCTGTCCAGCTGCGCTTCGGGAAGTTCATAGGCACCCTCTTGTTCTACCGGGTTCTGTGTCGCCATGACTAAGAAGGGAAGGTCTATTTTAAAGGTTTCATCTCCAATGGTCACCTGCCTCTCCTGCATCACTTCCAAGAGTGCAGACTGTACTTTAGCCGGTGCACGGTTGATCTCATCCGCAAGTAAAAGGTTGGTAAAGATAGGGCCTTGTTTGATCTTAAATGTATTGTTTGAAGGGTCGTAGATCTCAGTACCTATGATGTCAGAGGGAAGCAGATCAGGGGTAAACTGTACACGTTTAAAGTTCAGTCCGAGTGTCTTTGCCAGTGCATTGACAGCCGTCGTTTTTGCAAGTCCTGGGACACCCTCTAGCAAGATATGTCCGCGACAAAGTAAACCTGCCAAAAGTCCTTCGATCATCTTATCCTGTCCGACAAGGACTTTAGAAATTTCTGTTTTGATGTTTTCAATGGTTTGACTCAAGTTACTCTCCTACATTTTTATGTGAAAAGTATACTTTTGTGAGGTTAATTGAAGGTTAATATTTGAGGATACTACTTCAAATACCCCATGGCTGTAGCGATAATGTCATCATCATCCTTACTAGGTGATTTAAGTACCACTCTCTCTTTGGCCTCATCTATGAATTCGATAAAGACATTTTCACCATACGAAGAGACTTTGGAGATACCTTTTTCTCGTGCCAGGACTTTCATCACGATCACATCAATGAACTGTCTGGTGATAACATCGAGCTTTCCAAACCGGTCTGCTATCTCTGCCTCGATCTCATAGACTTCTCCTGTAGTTTCGCAGAGTGAAAGACGCCGGTAGAGTTCGAGGCGCAATCTATCCTCTTCTATCAACTCTTCATTCAAATACGCATTAATGGAGAGTTTCATATCGATATTCTGTGCTACTTCCTTGTCTTGTCCAGAGAGTTCTTTAATCGCATCTTCAAGCATACGCAGATAGAGGGAATACCCTATCTGCTTGATATGCCCGGACTGTGCTTCACCGATGATATTCCCTCCGCCCCGTATCTCAAGATCATGGAAGGCAAGGACTGCACCGCTTCCCAGATCGGAATGTGACTCCAATGCAAGCAGACGGCGTTTTGCATTCTCTGTCAACCGTTCCTTATCTGTCACCATAAAGTAGCAGTACCCCTCCTTGGCTCCACGTCCCACACGTCCACGAAGCTGATGCAGATCTGCGATACCGAAGTTGTCCGCACCATCCACGATCATGGTATTGGCATGCGGCATATGTATCCCTGACTCTACGATCGAAGTGGAGAGCAGGACATCATACTCCCCGTCTCCAAAAAGCATCATCTCATCTTCCGTCTCTTTTGCGGAGATCTTAGAGTGAAGCACTGCAATACGCAGTTTAGGAAGTATCTCAAGCAGTTGCTTTTTTTTCTCTTCTATCCCTGCAATGGAGTTGAAAACATAAAATATCTGTCCGCCGCGCCGCATCTCACGAAGGATGGCTTCCTTGATCACTTTATCATCATAACTTTTCACAAAGGTACGTACCCCTTGACGCTCTGTGGGCGGCGTAAGGATCTCAGAGAAAGACTTGACTTCAGACATTGCAAGATTCAAAGATCTTGGAATCGGTGTGGCAGACATGCTAAGAAGGTGCACATTGATAGAGATCTCCTTGAGAGCCTCTTTTTGTTTTACACCGAATTTATGCTCTTCATCGATAATCACAAGTGCCAGGTTCTTGAACTTTGCTTTGAGTAGCGCATGGGTCCCTACAACCACATCTATAGTTCCTTCCTGCAACCCTTTAAGCGTAGCATTCTTCTCTTTTGTCGTAGAAAACCTGTCCAGTTTGGCTACTTTAATATCATGGCCTGAAAAACGCTCTTTGAGACTTTTGTAATGCTGGGAACTGAGCAGAGTCGTAGGTGCGATCATCATAGCCTGGTACCCGTTCTTGACCGCTACGAACATCCCGTTCATTGCCACTTCTGTTTTCCCAAACCCTACATCCGCAGAGAGCAGTCTGTCCATCATCCTGCCTGAACTCATATCGTCCAACATCTCGTTGATCGCACGTTCTTGGTCTTCTGTATGTACAAAACCGGCCTCTGCCATAAATATAGTATGTTCTTCCATGTTCCGTTTGAGCTTGATACCTTTTTTTAGGTGACGCTGTGCAGAGAGGTTGATGATCTGTGAAGCGATGGCAAAAAGTTTCTCTCTGACTTTTTCTTTAAGCTTTTTAAAACTCGCTTTCCCCAGCTTGTCAAGTATGGGTAATGTTCCCCCTTCAGCCACATATCGGTCTATCACTTCAAGATTAGAGACGGGGATGAGCAACGCGTCTTCATTTTGATAATGCATCACTACAAATTCACTGGTAGCACCCAACACATCACGTTTTTCTATCCCTTTAAAGATACCTACACCGTAATTTTCATGTACCACATAGTCACCGGGCTTCAGTTCATCCAGTACCAGTGTGGCTTTCTTTACCTTTTTACGTTTCACAGGTTTATTGAGTGAGAGTATCAGCCTGTCTGCACCTAAAAGATTGACGATACCCTCTTGGTAGACAAACGCTATATTTTGAAACGACTCCAGTTCTGACCCACGTACAATACTCTCATTTTTAGCGATGATCGTGATCTTTTTGTCTTTGTGTGATTGGAGTAATTTATTGGGGTCTACTGCTTCTAAATCACGATATTTATGCCCTTCCGGAATGGCTGGAAGTAAAAATGACTCCCGTGGTACAAGTGGTGTACCCAGCTCATAGACTTCTTTGAGTTCATCATCCAAAGCAGATGCCAAAACGCCGTCAAAAAGTGTTAAAGCACTCTCCCCCAGATCATCGAGGTGCCATAACCCCAATGAATCGATGTCTTTGACAAAGGTGTCATAATTGCTTCGTTCAGTTCTGCTTTTAAGGGCTTCATGCTGGGTTTTATTAAGCGCCAAAAATGCCGGTGTAAAAGTCAAGGATTCCAACTCATCATTGGAACGTTTCTGAGTACCTTCATCATAGTATTGGATGGTCTCTACTTCCTCATCAAACAAAGAGATACGGTAAGGCTTGTCTGCATCTATAGGATAGATATCTATAATATCACCACGAAAAGAGACCTCCCCATGACTCGCAGCAATATCCGTAAAATGGTATCCCCACTGATAGAGGGTATCCTTGAGTTCCTGCATATTTAAAGTATCACCGAATTCTATAGTGCGGGTCTCAAACAGTTCTGCTTTTGGGAAAGGAATAAGCAATGTACGCAACGGTGAGACAAGTATCTTTTTCTTTGTACTTTTATAGAACGAAGCCAACTGTATAAACAATAGATGTATCTCTTCATCATACGTACGCAGATCTTCCCCTACACTCACTCGAAGGTCTGGTAAAACAAATGTGTCAAATCCAAGTAAAACAGCTATATCCCGTATCTGAACTGCTTCCTTGTCATCTTTACAGATAAGGAGTTTTTCTTCCTGTAACGCTTCTAGGTATTCGTAAATATTACTTTGGTACATCACTCTTCTTTTGCATCCTGTTTAAAAATTCTTCTACAACATAAAATGACCCAAATACCAGGTACTGCTCATTTTTGTCTATCTTACCCTCAAAGTAGCTATAGTCAATACCTACTTTTTGAATGGCTTTTTCTATCTCGCTTAAAGTGGTCGCTCGTTGTGAAACAATGGGAATGATCTCCACATGTTTGACTTTGGGTTTCAGTGTTTGCAGCACTGCTTCATAATCTTTATCATCAAGACTGTTATAGATGAGAACCACCTTTTTATCTAAAGCTTTCTCTATGGCCTTTGCCGCTAAAGGATTATGTCCCACGTCGATACGGATGTTTTTTGTCAAGGGATAAAAACGTCCAAAAAGTTCCAATGTACGTAGATCATTGATCTGATAGGAGATATCCAAAATATCCAAAGCCTGTAGTGCCACTGAAGCATTCTCTACCAGATAATTGCCCCAGGATCTTTCCTCTGCAATAACTCCTAATTGTGTCACTCTCTCACTTGGACATTTGGAAAGATAGAGTTTAGCACCCTTCTCCTCTGTTATCTCTTTGGCAACTTCTAGTACCTCATCATAGACTTGTGGTGCCAGTAACACCTTTTTTTGGATACTTCGTATCTTTGTACCGGCTATGGCTTCGATACTTTCACCCAAAAAAGCCTGATGGTCAATGCCTATAGGCGTGATGACAGAGAGTGCTTTATCACAGACATTCGTCGCATCAAATTCTCCGCCCAATCCAGCTTCCAAAACCATCAGGTCGCAATTTTCAAAGACAATAAAAGCCAACAGTGTCGTATACTCAAAGTAACTCAAACTTTCACTCAACGCTTTACCCAGGATACCAAAAAGTCTTTGATGCGCTGCTTCAAGCACTTCATCTGTACTGTCACGGCCATTGAGCCAGATACGTTCATTGAACTTTAAGATATGGGGAGAGGAGAAGTGTCCCACCTTAAGACCGCTTTTATAGGCCAGATGCGCGATCATACGGCCAGTTGAACCCTTTCCATTGGTACCTACGATATGAACGGTTCTAGGGTGTTTAATATGAGATTTTAATTGTCCGTAGGCGATGTGTACACGCTCGTGGTCTATCTCTTTATAGTAAAGAGGTTTATTTTGAAGAAATGTATCAAAAGAGTCCATCATTTTACTTCTTTTAACATTCCTTTAGCACTCACATATGCCAAGAACTCATCCAATGCTTTCCCTAGTCCTATACGTATAGCATCTATTCTCAATGCAGAAGAGGTCAATGAACTTGCCTGAATATCTGATTCAACAATACTACTAATGGTTTTCGTTTCTCTACCTGCTTTAGTTACCATATCAAACTTCACTCTGATAACTGCACGGTACCGAGTGACATAACCATTTTCATAGGAAAGTGGTATAAAACTGCTTCCTGCATAAGAGAGTCGGATTTGACTTTGTGCCTCTTCTTTGGAAACGATACGTCCCTTAAATCGTGTGTAGACCAGACGGTTCATCTCATCTTTTACATAAGGTGCATTTTCAGGCTCAACCCTATCAACAAGCACCTCTACATACACGGTATCGGAAAAAACATGTTGGATCACATGAGAAGAGGGCTTATATCCGCATGCACTGACAAGTAAGATCATACTGATAGTCATCCAAAATTTTACAATAGTACGCATACGTCCCTCTCTTTTTATGATTTTTTAGCTCGGTTTGACAGCTAAATTGACCAATTTATTTGGCACAACGATCTCTTTGACAATACTCATGCCCTCAAGCCATTTTGCTCCGGCTTCTTTGGCTGTTGCAAGGATCTCGTCTTGGCTGGCACTAGGAGAGATCTCAAACTCAGTACGCTTCTTCCCGCCGATCATCACAACATAAAGGATGCTCTCTTGGACGAACACCTCTTCTTTTACTTCAAGTAGTGCTTTGAAGTTCTCCCTTTCAAAGAGTACTTCACTCAGTTCACTAGCTGCATGCGGGATGATAGGTTCAAGGAGGTTGAGCATCACATACATTCCCTCGCTCCATACCTCAGTGCTTTCTTGTTTATCAAGCGCGTTCATCGCCTCCATACACGCTGCAATCAGTGTGTTGAACGCAAATGTCTTTTCGTATACATCTGCTGATTTCTGTAACGCCTCATAGATCTTTTGACGTGCAAGTTTAGACTCTTTTGAAAGGGCTCCGTGCTCAATCACAGGCAATGTTTTACTTGTGACTTTATCCGCTCTGTCATAAAGTTTTTTAATAAATCTGAAGGCACCCTCAACAGCATTATCATTCCACTCAAGCTCTTTTTGCGGTGGCGCAGCAAAAAGGATAAAGAGTCTTGCCGTATCTGCCCCATACTCTTCGATAAGCTTATCAGGGTCTACGGTATTCCCCTTGGACTTACTCATCTTCGCACCATCCATGGTAACCATCCCCTGTGTAAGCAATCTGTTAAACGGCTCATCGATATTGACATATCCCAGGTCACGAAGTACTTTTGTGAAGAACCTTGCATACAGTAAGTGAAGGATCGCATGTTCGATCCCGCCGATATACTGGTCTACACCCAGCCAGTAATTCGCTTCTTCTTTATCGATACCTACCTCATTCCACTTTTTAGGATTGGTTGCATAACGGAACTGGTACCAGCTTGACTGTACAAAGGTATCCAGTGTATCTGTTTCACGAATAGCCTCTTCTCCACATTTTGGACACTTACAATGTTTCCATGTCGGATGGTTTTCAAGCGGATTTCCTTCACCAGTGATCTCTACATCTTCAGGCAGAGCAATCGGAAGATTTTCTATCTTTTCAGGTACCAGTCCACAAGATTTACAGTGAACAAACGGGATCGGCGCACCCCAGTAGCGCTGACGGCTTACACCCCAGTTACGTAGCTTGAAGTTAGTCGTGCCTTTACCAAATCCTGCCTCTTCAAAAGTTGCGATGACCTTTGCTTTAGCCTCATAATTATTCAATCCGGTAAATGCAGCGGAATCCACCAATTCACCCTCACCGGTATATGGCAGTTCTTCCCCACCGCTGATCACTCTTTTGATCGGAAGGTCATACTTGCTTGCAAACTCATGATCTCTCTCATCGTGTGCAGGTACAGCCATAACAGCACCGCCACCGTAACTTGCAAGTACGAAGTTCGCTGTCCATACCGGGATTTCTTCTCCTGTGAGTGGATGAACTACAGTGATTCCAAGCGGATATCCCTCTTTGTCTGCCTGTGCTCTTTCACGCTCACTCATATTTGCAATCGCTGTGATCTTACCTGCTGTCTCTTCATCGATTAAGTTATGCTCTACGATGTACTTCGTAATAGGGTGTTCTGCAGCAAGTGCCGAGTAACTCACACCGTAGATCGTATCAGGGCGTGTAGTAAATACTGAGTATGTGTCAAACTTGCCGTCAAGCTTTGCCTTACTCTCTTCACTCAGTTCAAATTCAAACTCGAGTCCCTGAGACTTTCCGATCCAGTTGTTTTGCATAGTAAGTACCTGGTTTGGCCATTTACCCTCAAGCATTTTCAAGTCTTCAAGCAGTTCATCGGCATACTTGATGATATCGAGGTAATACCCCGGCATCTCTTTAAGTTCGACAGGGTTATCACAACGCCAACAGCATCCCTCTTCCACCTGCTCGTTCGCCAAAACCGTATGACAATCTTCACACCAGTTTACTGTCGTGGATTCACGAAAGAGCAATCCCTCTGCAAACATCTTGATGATAAACTCCTGCTCCCATTTTGTATAAAGCGGATCACAGGTAGCGAACTCACGTGTTTTAGAAAAAGAAAGGCCTAACGAGTTCAGCTCTTTTCTCATATAGTCGATGTTAGAGTAGGTCCACTCTTTTGGATGACGGCCATGCTTGATCGCAGCATTCTCTGCAGGCATACCGAATGCATCCCAGCCGATCGGGTGCAGTACATTGTAGTCTTGCTTTCTGTAGTAACGCGCGATCGAATCACCGATTGCATAGTTACGTACGTGACCCATATGCAGTCTTCCGCTAGGAAAAGGAAACATACTCAAAATATACTTTTTCTTCTGAGTTAAAGAATCTGATGGCTCAAATGCCTGCTCATCGTCCCACTGTTTTTGCCATTTGGCTTCAATCTCACTTGGATTGTAACTCATATTTTCTCGCTTCATTGTTGTGATTATTTAATAAGGGGGATTATATCCAATATGGGGTTAGAGATGCATTGAAAGGGATAGAGATCTTATCCCCCTCTACCTTATGTCCGTGTGTCAAGAGTTACTTCCAGAATCCAAACTTATGTAAAATATTATTGTCACTTTTACTTCTGATTTTCATCTTCATATTTGGCACTTTTATACCAATCAAAAGTAAAATTTAACTACAATAATAGCAATAAAACCAAGGAGTTTGTTTGTCTTTAGCCTTAGCAAGAAAATACCGTCCTGCAACCTTCGATGACCTCATCGGACAAGAATCAGTTTCACAAACACTCTCACTTGCACTTGAGGGCAAAAGACTCTCTCATGCCTACCTTTTTTCGGGACTAAGAGGAAGTGGTAAGACATCGACCGCACGTATCTTTGCTAAAGCACTACTCTGTGAAAAAGGTGCGACTTCACATCCTTGCGGTACCTGTACACATTGTATGATGGCAAGTGAAAGCAGCCATATGGATATCATCGAAATGGATGCCGCTTCCAACCGTGGTATAGATGACATTAAAGACCTTATTGAACATACCAAATACAAGCCGAGCTCCGCACGTTACAAGATCTTTATCATCGATGAAGTGCATATGCTTACCAATCAAGCCTTTAATGCCCTGCTTAAAACACTTGAAGAACCGCCTGATTTTGTGAAGTTCATTCTCGCAACGACAGATCCGCTAAAACTGCCTGCGACCATCCTTTCACGTACACAGCATTTCAGGTTCAAAAAAATCCCTCAAAATCTTGTACTCAAGCACTTGGAACATATCCTGGACCTTGAGAACATCGAGTATGAAAGAGAGGCTTTGGACATCATCGCGCGTTCTGGTGCGGGGAGTCTGAGAGATTCTCTAACGTTGATGGATCAGGCCATTGTCTACTCTAAGAATTTCGTTGATGTGAATACGGTTACAGGGATGCTTGGTATCATTGAACCTAGTCACTTGGAGACATTGCTCTCCGACATCATGGCCAAAGACACGGCAAAAGTATTAGCCTTTATCAAAATGGCAGCAGACTATGAAGCTGAAATGATCCTGGATGAATTGACACTCTATCTCAAAGATCTGCTACTCAATGCCAAAGGTAAGTTCCGCCCGATGATCATAGAGCGTTTCTTCAGGGTAATTGCAGAATCTAAAAGCTTACTTGCTCTTGGAAGTGATAGTGGATTTGTACTCTCCCTGGCGCTCTTTAAAATGATGGAGTCTTTAGAGATCAAAGATATCGATACCATGATACGTGGCTTGGAACAGGAGCTCAAAGGAGTTGAAGTCTCTGAGATCATGGTGACCACTCCCTCAAGTGATTTGACTGCATCCTCTGAGGTCATCACGATCACTGAAGAGGAGATTGACGCTACACTTCCTAAAACTGCAGCACCTAAAGCAGAACCTGTCATAGAGGAGAAAAACGATGAAGCTTCACCTGAGATTACAGAAACACCGGTCATAGACAATGAACCTACTTCTCCTATACAAGCTGCACAAGAAGAAAAAGCTCCTGCCGATATACAACCGGTAACCCACCCAGAAGTCATACAACCTTCTACACCAGCCATAAACCCACATCAAAAAACATTTGATGCCCTGGTACAAAAACTGTATGACAGAGACTATGATCTAGGTGCCTGTTTCGAACGTAATATCTCTTTTGAGAACTTTGAAGATAATAAATTGACATGGGCTTCTATGGCAGAAGGTGAAGATAAAAAAATGCTCATTACACATTGGGGACTGATCAATATGTTCGTGAAAGATATTTTCGGTTTTGAAACGAAGATTGTAAATATCCCTAAAAAAAAAGTGAATAGTGCTCCCCTAGAGGAAGAAGCAGAGGAGCCTCAAAAAGAGGCTCCTGTACATCAGGATGCAGATTCGGCTTCCATGATAGAAGATATCGAAATGAAAAGCTCCTGTATCGCTCCGGATGCCGGAGAGACAGAAGCAGCCAAAGAGAAAGATCCCTCCACCTTGCTGGAAGAACCTATGATCAAAGAAGCTATCGCTCTCTTTGATCCTAAAAAAGTAAGGATTAAGCGTAATACCTAAAGAGAGTTCTTCTCTTTAGATATCCATCCATGCCTGTGTCACAATTTTAGGTTTATCATCATAGATCTTGATTTTCTCAGCCCCTATACAGCGCCCTTCATCATCGAGTTCAAACACAACCATTTGAAGGAGTGCTTTACACTCATCAGGTACATTGAAATGACCTCCAAGTCCTGTAAGTACTCTTTTAAGTGGTACTTCAGAATCCATTCCTATTACACCGTCCCGACAACCGGTCAAGCCTACATCTGTTACATAACAGCAGCCTTCATGGATCTGCAGATCATCTGTCGCAACATGGGTATGGGTTCCAAGTATTGCAGAGACATCATCTTTAAGCATATGCAGGATCACCTGTTTCTCTGAACTTGCTTCAGCATGCATATCAAGAATGATGTGTTTAAAGCCTTGTGCTTTTAACTTCTCTACCTCTTCAACGATCATCGTAAACGGATTATCAGCCATGGGCATTGTATAATGCCCCATAAGATTTAAAATCGCTGTTTTATGTCCCAGAAGCGTTGTTTCATAAATACCTTTGCCCGGTGTAGCCTTAGGATAGTTCATAGGACGTATCAGAGGGTAACGCTCAAAGATATCAAGGATCTCTTTTTTATCGAAACTGTGGTTACCACCCGTCATCATATCGATGCCGTACCCCAGTAGTTCAATGCAGTTTTTTTCCGTTAAACCAAAACCATGACTCGCATTTTCATAGTTGGCTATCATAAAGTCTACAAAATGCTCTTGTTTGAGACGTTTTAAATGACGTTTGATCATCAAACGCCCTGGTTTACCTACAATATCACCGATAAACCCTATTTTCAATTTTATACCCTATTTAGTGTTTGATTTTCCAGTAAAAGGAAGCAGTGCACTGGCCCATGTTAAGCCGCCACCGAAAGTATCGAGTAGCATAAGATCACCTGTTTGTAGTCTGCCTGATTCCCAAATATCATTCAATGCCATAGGTATGGAAGCAGCAGAAGTATTCCCGTATTTACCTACAGTAAGAACCACCTGATCCTCTCTCATCTTCAGTGCATCCCCTACTGCTTTGATAATACGGTAATTTGCCTGATGCGGGATAAAATGCGGTATATCATTCGCATTGATATTATTTTTGGCAAGTATCTCTTTGACATCTTTTGTCAATGTTTTCACTGCCAGTTTAAAGGTTTCATTTCCCTTCATTTGCACAAAATTAAGCCCTTGATCAATCACCTCTTGGCTTGCAGGATGCACTGCACCAGGTGCAGGTGTCACCAAAAAGTCTGCATAAGATCCATCTGCACTTGCATGGATATCGATAAAAGCTTCATCTTTATTCGATGTAGCAGAGATCACTGCAGCACCTGCACCGTCACCAAACAGGATACATGTACTTCTGTCTGTATAGTCAACAACGGAAGAGAACTTTTCCGCTCCAACCACCAGGACATTTTTCTTCATTCCAGACTCTATAAACGCTTTTGCGATCGTAAGCAGATAGACAAATCCACTGCATGCTGCAGAGATATCAAAGGCTTGAACATCTCTAATACCGATCTTGTCTGAAATAAGACATGCTGTAGAAGGCATATTGAAATAATCAGGTGTCACAGTTGCACAGAGAACCAGATCTATCTCATCTTTTGAGAGACCTGAACGCTCTATTGCCAGTTCGCAGGCTTTTGCAGCCATATCACTTGTATACTCATCTTCTGCCGCTATATGACGCTCTTTTATACCCGTACGCTTTACGATCCATTCATCTGTGGTATCTACCATCTTTTCAAGATCTGCATTGGATAAAATCTTTTCAGGTACATAAGCACCTATAGATCTGAATGCCGCATATATGGGTTTTATTGGTGACATAGTTGTCCTTAACGAATAATATAAAGTCTGTTATTTTACCATAAATTTATAAGTTTTAGGGGGTGTTTTCACTTGGTGGCTGGTCTAAAGTACGCAGGTACCTTAGACTTATTTATTGTCAGAGAGAAGAATTTCTATGGTTTTATTGACATCCGACTCTGTATAGCGAATCGCCTGGAATATGGCATTTTTGATAGCTTTAGCGTTAGAACTACCATGAGAAATAATGGCACATCCATTAATACCCAAGAGCGGTGCTCCACCATACTCTGCATAGTCAACTTGCTTCTTCATATTGCCAAACACTTTTCTTTTCATCATCAGGGCACCGATCTTTGCCGGTAATGACTTTCGGATATGTTGTCTCATAAGCGTAAAGATAGTAGATACCACACCTTCACTGGTCTTCAGTAGGATATTACCTGTAAAACCGTCACAGACCACTACATTCACATTCCCGTTAAAGATATCTCTACCTTCGACATTCCCCACAAAACCTTTTAAACCTTGTAAGAGTTTAAAGGCTGCTTTTGTCAAAGTATTCCCCTTAGAATCTTCGGACCCATTCGATAAAAGCCCTACTTTAGGTGATGCTATACCTAAGATCTGTTGTGCATAGGCTTCACCCATCGCACCAAACTCATACAGGTTTTGAGGAGTACAGTCTGTGACTGCACCTACATCTAGTACCAATGTTTTGGTAGATACAACACTTGGCATCAATGTGGCTAGTGCAGGCTTTGAGATATGCGGTAATCGCCCTATACGCAATGTAGCCAATGTCATGGTTGCACCACTGTGACCCGCTGAAACGACAGCAGATGCTTCTTTCTCACGTACAAGTTCTACCGCTTTATAGATAGATGACTCTTTACGCTTGAGTGCATCTGTTGCCTGATCACTCATCGATATGACATCTGAAGCTTCAACAATTTCAACTTTGTCTGCATAATACGGGGGGAGGAAAGAGCGTATCTCTTCAGTGTTACCTACTAAAATAGGGAGGAATTTTTCAGTTTCCAGTGCTTGAACCACACCTTCTATAATAGGCTCAGGACCAAAGTCCCCGCCCATAGCGTCAATCGCGATCTTGATCATTAAGATTACGCTTTAGTTTTTTTGTACTCACCAGTAGTCATATTCATGTGGTGAGGCATTCTCCATGTTCCATCTGCATCTTTCACTGGCATTGGTAATGTCAATTTGTAATGTGTTCTTCTTTTCGCTGCTCTTGTGTGGCTCACACGTCTTTTAGGTACTGCCATTTTATATCCTTTGTTACAATTTTATTTAATATTCTACTTCAAAATCTTCATCACTATCGACACATTTGCTACAATAGTTATAAGCATTTTTAAATGTATTTATTTCGCTCTGTAGTATGTACGAAAGATCTATTTCGCCATCTAAAAACTCAATTATATCTAAATCATCTTTATCTTCGGATACTATATCGCTCAGTCTAAGTTGCAGTTCATTGTCCACGTCATAGTTATATGTGTCTCCACATCTATCACAGTCCAACTCGATACTGCCACTCATGTGTGCATCTAAAGTTACTTGATGATAACCGCTCTTCTTTAAAGTGCCTTCCAGCGTTATCCCCTCTGAACTCAGTTCAATGGGTTTCGCTGTAGAACCTACCTTGTCAAAAGCTATCTTCACAGTTTAAGCTTAGTGAATTTCTCTCTGTGCAAAAAAGAAGTTAATTTCATTGATTGCATTTTCAATAGAGTCACTACCGTGTACTGCATTTGCATCGATACTCTCAGCAAAGTCTGCTCTGATCGTACCAGGCTCAGCTTCAGCAGGGTTTGTAGCACCCATAAGCTCTCTGTTTTTAGCCATTGCATTTTCACCTTCAAGTACTGTGACAACCACAGGTCCTGAGATCATAAAGTCTACAAGATCTTTAAAGAAAGGTCTTTCTGCATGAATCGCATAAAATGCTTCTGCATCTACACGAGAAAGTCTAGTTTTTTTCGTTGCTGCAATTCTAAGGCCTGCTGCTTCAAATCTTGCAAGAATCTGTCCTACAACATTTTTAGCTACTGCATCTGGTTTGATGATTGATAATGTTTGTTCCATACTTATATTCCTAAGCGATTAATTTACTTCCAAAATGAGATGTAGTGGAGAGTATTCGGCCGGAATTTTACCTAATAAAGTATTAAAATAAGTTTAAGTTTTGGGAGGGTTAAAGGGGTAACTATTGAGACTACCAGAAGGTAGTCTCTAAGAAGGACTAAAGATTAGTCTTCTACAACATTTCTATGTGCTGCTCTGTCTTCTAGAGAGATATCTTCTCTCATTGGCATTTCAGCATCTGGATTTTCCATTACATAGTTTAGACCATCAATGTAGTTTTCACCATTGAAGTGATCTTTATGTTCAGCTGTGAATGGCATATCCCAAGTAATACAACCTTCAGTTGGACATGCTTCTGCACATGCTGGAGAATCGAAGTGATCTACACACTCAACACATTTGTCAGGGTACACATAGTAGTACTCCTCACCCGTTGGATTATCATCCTCGTCTACAATTGCTTCTACTGGACATTCGTCAATACAAGCTGCACAGTTTATACATGTATCACCAATAATTACTGCCATATTTATTCCTTTTTATATAAGATAGCAAACTATAGCTAAAGATTTTTAAAAAAACATTAAACATATTAGATAATTTATTAAAATATATCAAAAATATTCAATTTATGACACGATACTAAACACTAAATATTTAAATATTTTTTGATATCTTCTACCCTATCTGTTTTCTCCCAGCTAAAACCTTCTTCTTCTCTTCCGAAGTGACCATACGCTGCTGTTCTGCGGTATATAGGTCTAAGTAGATCCAACGCATCCATAATACCTTTAGGGGTAAGATCGAAAAGTGATTCTACACACGCTGTGATCTTTGATTCATCCACTGTTGCGGTCCCATGTGTATCTACATAGATAGACACCGGTTTAGCCACACCGATTGCATACGCTATTTGCAGTGTGGCTTTATCACATACACCTGCAGCTACAAGGTTTTTCGCTACATATCTTGCCGCATAGGCAGCTGAACGATCCACTTTTGTAGGGTCTTTACCAGAGAAAGCACCCCCACCATGAGGGCAAGAACCCCCATAGGTATCTACAATGATCTTTCTACCTGTAAGTCCGGCATCCCCTTGAGGACCACCGATCACAAAACGTCCCGTAGGGTTGATGTGATAGGTAATATCATCAGAGATCAACTCTGCGGGTATAACGGCTTTGATCACTTCTTCAAGTACCGCTTTTTGTACCTGTTCAAGCGTCACTTCCGGATGATGCTGTGTAGATACAACGATCGTATCTATCGCAACAGGTTTGCCATCTACATACTTCACCGAAACCTGCGCTTTTCCATCTGGACGCAAAAACGGGACAGTACCATTTTTACGGACCTCAGCCAGTTTAGCTGTGATCTTATGTGCCAGTGAGATAGGCAAAGGCATAAGCTCCTTAGTCTCATTACAAGCATATCCGAACATCAGTCCCTGATCCCCCGCACCGATCTCACCTGAAGCTTGATCCACACCTTGATTAATATCCGGGCTCTGTTCTCCTATGCCATTAAGTACTCCCGCAGACCTATAGTCAAAACCATAACTTGCATCTGTGTACCCTATCTCTCTTACAACCTCTCTTGCAATCTCTTGCATCGGTGCATACGCTGTTGTTTTTAGTTCTCCTGCAATAACACAAAAACCATTACTCAATAACGTCTCACAAGCCACTCTCGCCTGTGGATCTTTTTCGATGATATAATCAAGTATAGCATCTGAGATCTGATCAGCCATTTTATCCGGATGACCCTCGGTTACCGATTCACTTGTAAAAATGTATTCGTTAGCCATTTTTTTCCTTTATTTAGTTTCTCATTGAAGTATGGCAAAGCCATGCTTCAATTTCCCAGAGAATATACCCTTTGGAGTACCTTTCACTGAAGTTTCACCATTTGGTTCAGAGAATTTTGAAATATTTGTTCACTGTCACTGAACTTGATACAATACCTCAAAAGGTACTGTATCAAATACAGTTCCGATGCAGAAGAAACCTCTTCTACACGATTCTTTCTGCCAATTGTTCCGGCAATATCCCCAAGGACTCTTCTACCAACTTAGTATTACCATGTGTAATAAATGCATCAAGATACTCGAATGTTGTCAAGGCTACATCTTGTACCTTGTGTTGGCTTAAAAGTTCCAAGATCGCTGAACCTACACCACCCTGTGCTGCAGAATCAGAAAACACAAACCATTTTTTGTACTGAGTACTCAATCGTAAAAGCATCTCCTCATCCAACGGCTTTACAAAACGAAGATCCAATATAGCAGGGTTTACTTCAACCAATTCAGCCACCTTTTGAGCACGTCCGACACCATTACCATACCCGATAAAGAGTATCACTTCACCCTCTTTTAGCAACACAGACTTTCCTAACTCATAGGCTGGACTCTCTGTGTCTTCTGCCAAAAATGCCCCTCTAGGGTATCTAAAAGCACAAGGATGGTCATACTCTTTGGCAAATCTCATACAATGTTTCATCGTTGTTTCATTGTAGGGTGCCAGCAGTGTCATATTGGGTATGCCTCTTAAATAAGAAATATCAAAAGCACCCTGATGTGTCTCTCCATCTTCTCCTACAATACCTGCTCTGTCCAGCGCAAAAGCGACACCTATATCCATCAGTGCTATATCGTGGATGACCTGGTCATATCCACGTTGTAAAAATGTGGAATAGATCGTACAAAATGGTTTAAACCCTTCTTTTGCCAATGGACCCATAGAAGTCACAGCATGTTGCTCTGCTATCGCAACGTCCCAAAAACGTTCAGGGTATTTTTTAATGGCCGCACTTAAACCTGTACCACTTGGCATCGCAGCTGTCACACCTACCACTTTGTCATCTTCATCTGCAAGTTCTACCAAGGTGTCTGCAAAAATAGCAGTTGCTGCCTTAGCCGCCCCTGCTTTTTTAGGTGCTTCACCTGTTTTAAGATCAAAAGCACTGACCCCGTGCCAATGCTCTTTTGTACCCTCGGCTATCTCATACCCTTTTCCTTTGGTGGTCTGTGCATGGATAAGCACCGGTTTACCCAGTGCTTTAGCTACTTCCATCGTCTCTATAAGAGATTCAATGTCATGTCCGTCTACGGGTCCAATGTATTCAATACCCATCTCTTCAAATATAATACCCGGCGTGATAAGCTTAAAAGACTCTTCAAACCTCTTTGCCATATAGGTCGCACCCTCAGGCAGATGATCAAGGACCTTTTCTACCCTGCCTTTGAATTTCTGGTAAAATGAACCGGCCATTGTTTGAGAAAGCAGTTTACTGATAGCACCGATTGGTTTGGCGATACTCATTTCATTGTCATTCAGAATGATCACTACAGGGTATTTCCTGTCACCCAGTTCGTTCAGGGCCTCATACACCATCCCTGCACTCATACTTCCATCACCAATGAAGGCAACAGGTATTCTATCCTCACCTTTCAGTGCTATGGCCTTGGCTGCACCTACTGCCAGTGAAATAGAGGTCGAACTATGCCCTGCCACATAATAATCATACTTGGACTCTTTAGGTTTGGTGTATCCGCAAATACCGCCAAACTGCCGTAAAGAATCAAACCTGTCCCATCTGTCTGTCAAGAGCTTATGCGCATATGCCTGATGGCTGACATCAAAGATAAAAGGGTCCTTCTCTACATCAAACACTTTATGCATAGCCACGATCAGATCTGTTGCACCCATAGTAGAACTCAAGTGTCCCCCATTTTTACTTACCGTATCCAATATCTTTTGTCTGATATCTTCTGCTAAAGTATTGAGTTCATCTATCGAGTGTGCTTTTATATCTATCATCTTTTTATTTCCCTAGTAAATAGGCATTGAGCAATTTTTTTGTGAAAACGATCTGTGTATCATCATACACCAAACCTAATTCATCTGCTAAATGTTTCAGTTCTTTTTTTGTTATTTTGTTCATCATACTGTGCTGGACTCTATATTGGATAAAATCATCTAAAATAAAAGGTTTCACCTCTACATCATCTGCTTTCACTACCTCCACTTTTTTCAAGCTATCACTTCTAAAAAATGTTTAAAGAACACATCATTTTGTTTGGCTGTTCCTATCGTGATCCTCATGGCATTCAATCCATAAGAAGCAAGATTACGGATGATGACACCACGTTTAAGCAGAGCATCTGCTATCTTTGTAGCATCCATGGTTTCATCAAACATATAGGTGATAAAGTTCGTATAACTCTCTATATACTCAAATCCCTGCTCCTCTGCAAACGCCTCATACCGCTTGATCTGCTCCTGATGCAAAGCTATGGACTCTTCCACAAAACTGTTATCCTTGCATGCTTCTATAGCTACGGCCAAAGAGAGTGTAGAGATGTTGAATGGTGGTCTCATTTTATGGAGTTCTTTGATGAGTTCAGCCTGTGCGATACCGTATCCTACACGCATACCGCCCAAACCATGAGCTTTTGAAAATGTACCCAGATAGATGACATTCTCATACTTCAGCAGGTCATTTGGCGTAATTGCATATTGTGGATCTTTGGCTGCAGCATACTCCATATAAGCACCATCTACAACGACCAACGTATCCGAATCTACTGAATCAATGATCTTCAGAACCTCTTCTTTACTTGTTGCATCACCTGTAGGATTGTTCGGTGTACAGAGGTAAATGATCTTTGGTCTATGCATACGGTAGGCTTCCATGAACTCATCATACTTATGCGTATAGCTTGCCGTCCGAAGGATCTTTGCACCCATCTGTTTTGCATAGATCTCATACATGGCAAAGGTCACTGCAGACATTAGTACAGAAGCATTTTCATCCAAGAGTGCACGGGAAATAAACTCTATCACCTGGTCAGAACCTGCACCGATAATGATATTGTCATCCTGAACATTAAATTTGGCGCTCAATGCGGCTTTAAGTTCGAACATACTGTCATCCGGGTAAAGGTGTGCAATATCAGCATTGGACCTGATCACTTTTGAAATAGCCGGGTTTGTACCTATCGGATTTTCATTTGATGCAAGTTTCACCACATCTTTAGCAGCAATACCAAATTCACGTACCACAAGCTCTATCGGTTTACCCGCTTCATACGTTTGTATATTCTCTAATACTTTGTTAAATTTCATACTGATTTTTCTCCCTCACTGCTTATTTCTTCTTTTAAATATCGTCTATTTCTTTGACATAAGAACCTAATATTTTGATCTCACCTTTATGCTTTTCCAAAATAGGTTTGATATGTGTATCATTTTGGTGTCCATGAAACTCTATAAAAAAGATCGACTCCCCCTCTACGATATGCGATTTGATCTTTGTCAAATTCACATGTGCTTCTTCAAAATCATTGAGAAAATTCACTAAAGATCCCGGTTTATTGGAAAGTCTTACCAATAAAGAGGTTTTATCATTTCCTGATGATGCATTTTCGAAGTCAGAGATAATGAAAAATCGTGTTCTATTGTTCGTATCATCTTCTACGTTATTGAAACGTATCGGTAGGTTATTCAACTTTGCTGCCACTGCAGGACAGAGTGCTGCTGCGGTTTCATCTTTCAAGGCAAGTTTTGCTGCTTTGACGGTAGATTCCACAGGAATATGTTCTATTTCATCCAGTCCCAGGTCCTGTAAAAACTTACGGCACTGTCCAAAAGCGATATCTTTAGAATAGATCTTTGTGATCTTTGTAATATCATCACTGACGGTAGCGAAGGCCATATGTACATCCAGACACACTTCAGCGATAATTTTTAGGTCATACTCATCCAGACAGTTGATCGTATCACTTACAATTCCGTTAGAAGAGTTTTCTATCGGAATCACACCAAATTTGGCTGTGCCTTTTTTTACTTCACGAAAAACGCCTGGTATAGAGCTGATAGGCAAGTATGCACTCATGGCTCCAAACTTGCTTTCAGCTGCCTGATGCGTAAAACTGGCTTCTGGACCTAAATATGCTACACCTTCAGGAAGCTCAAGATTTCTGGCTACAGCAAACATCTCCAAAAAGAGTGCATCGATCGCAGCATCTGTCAGTTTACCTTTATTTTGACTTTTCAGACGATTCAGAATGGCTTGTTCACGTTCAGGACGGTAGATAGGAGCCCCTGTAGTATTTTTCACTTCGCCTACTTGATGCACCAACTCCATACGTTCATTATAAAGTTTTAGCAATGCATCATCGATATTGTCTATCTTATCTCTCAGCTCATCTAAAGTCATATCCTCATCCTGCCTTTTTGCTTTACTTTTCCAAATACTCAAGCTCTAAACGTACCTGATCTTCATACGTTTCACGCTGACGTATGAGTCTGTCTTTTCCACCTTGCAGTGCTACTTCTGCAGCTTTTGCACGTGTATTATAGTTACTTGCCATCGTAAAGCCATAGGCACCAGCAGAGTGAACCACGATAAGGTCATTATGTTCCAGCGGTGGAAGAGGTACATTTTTACCGAAGAAATCTCCACTCTCACATACCGGTCCTACCACATCGGCAGGTGTCTTTTCCCCCTCTTTGAGTACCGCTTCAATCTTATGATAGGCATTATAGAGGCTTGGACGTATAAGGTCATTCATCGCACCATCAACAATGACAAAACGTTTCCCGTCATTGACTTTTTCATAAAGTACCTTGGTAAAGAATGCTCCTGCATTGGCTACCATGTAACGCCCTGGTTCACAAAGTAGTGTCACATCAAGTCCTTTGGTCGCCTCAAATATCGCCTGTGTATACACCTCAGCAGGGATCGTGACTTCATCATCATAGACTACACCGATACCCCCGCCCACATCAAAGAACTTAATATCGATCTTGATCGCCTTGAGTGAACGTACCAGGTCTGCTACGATCATACATGACTCACGTATAGGTTCGATCTTTGTAAGCTGCGAGCCAATGTGGAAATGTATCCCCACAGGATTTAAAAACTCAGACTTATTGGCATAGATATACATACGTTTTGCCATATCTATCTCTACACCGAATTTGTTCTCATGCAACCCTGTTGAAATATACGGGTGTGTCTGCGGGTCGATATTAGGATTGACACGGATAGAGATACGGGCTTCTTTACCCAGCTCTTTAGCCACCATCTCTACACGTTTCATCTCCGCTTCACTCTCTAGGTTGAGAAGTAAAATATCCTGTTCCAGTGCTTCACGTATCTCATCATCACGTTTCCCCACACCGGAGAAAATGATCTTGTATTTATCCACACCTGCGGTCAGGGCACGTTTGACCTCACCGATACTCACACAGTCAGCACCGGCACCAAGCTTTGCCAAATGTGCAATCACAGAGAGATTTGAATTTGCTTTTACTGCATAATTGATAAGTGATTTTTTACCTGCAAACGCATCTTTCAGTGTGGTATATCGATTTTCAATATAATCAAAATCATACATATACAAAGGCGTACCATATTTGTCTGCCAATGCTTTATAATCAATATTCATTTATACTATCCTATATGCTCAATACCTTGAGTCTATTTTAGGGTGATTTTATCTAAAAGTTGATTAAAAGGTACATTTAACGTACTGCCGGGGATTAGACAAGGCTTCTTTCATTTGTAAAATAGATATACATAGCATAGGCCCATAACATCATTACAGGCAATATCGCTGTCAATTCAGGTAGTAAGACACCGTTTGCACCCATTTGACTCAAACCAAACAATATCCCCCAAATTCCAAATGTTACCCCCAAAGAGAGTGCTATCACTCCACCCATATTCATCATTCTGGCATGAAACGGAAGTTTGAAAAATAAAATGAGTAACAGGGCCAGTGAAAAAAGTGGTACGATCACTTTATCGTACAATGATGCTCGGATCTTATCCGAACTTAGATTTTGTTTATATAACAACTCCCAAGTCATAAAGGCATCCCGTATATTCAATGCTTTCCCCTCATACAGTGACTCTATAATCTTAGGTTTATAGCCCTCTAATGTTTCTATACGCTCTTTATGTTCTACGGTATATCTTTTCAATTCGCCGTTTTCATAGATATGTGTTTTCAGCGTCGCATCATGTGCCGTCCATATTGCACCATCAAATGTTGCTAAAGGTGCATTGATCGTATACTGTACCTGATACCCTTCGACTTTAAAGATCGTAATATCTTCTATCTTTTTTTCTATAGGATCAAGTTTGGTGATATAGACGAAGGTATCGTTGTATTTGAAAAAAAGGTCATTCACATCATAGGTACCCAATCTGTTTTCTAAAAGGAATTCTGCTTTGTCTTTTGCATAAGAAAACTCTGTCGTATGTAAGATTAAAAAAATCATATAGGTCAAAGAGCTTACTGTGAACAATGGTAAAAAAAGTCTTTTTTTATCATATCCAAAGGCATGAAACGCACCCATAGTATTATTTTTAACCAGTGAGAGCTTCGTCATAATCAGTGCGAAAACGATGGCCAAAGGGTAAAGTAATCCCAATGCTTCCTGCCACATGTAAAAAATATAGAGAATTTTATAGTTTGAAGCAACATCAAGTTTCTGTAGATGTTGAAAATAATCAATCGCAGCAAAAGCAAAAGAGAGTCCAAACATTATCGACAATAGATTTTTACTATAGAGTTTGGCTAAATATCCAAAGTGTAATGAAGGATTCAACAGACTCATACACTTAAGCCTTCTATAGACTTCAAACTGTACTTTGACTTCACTTCATTGAGTTCCTCTTGAGATAACACTTTACAAGCTTTTGCAACATGTGTTATCAAACGCTCTAACATGAGATTTTCTTCTTGGGAAAAGTCATTCAGTACATAATCTGCCACCTGTGACTTGTGTTCGGGCTTACCCACACCTACCCTCACACGCAAATACTCTTTTGTAATATGTGCATCAAGTGATCTGAGTCCATTATGCCCACCATGGCCTCCACCTCTTTTAAAACGTACCGCACCAAAAGGGAGATCAATATCATCATGGATCACAATAATATCTTCAAGTTCCACTTTGAAAAAATGTTTGACAGGCTCTACAGAGCTTCCTGAAAGATTCATAAATGTGGTAGGTTTTAAAAAAAGTGAATTGGCCGCGCGATAAAGCTTGCCCTGAAAAGAATTTTTGGAAATATCTCTGGCATGAAAGTCATTGACAAGCTTGTCAATGACTTTAAAACCTATATTATGTCGTGTGTTTTCGTATTGTGATCCTGGATTACCTAGACCTACGAAAAGTATCACAACTGTGCTTTCATGCTACGATTATTTAGCTTTGATCACACCACAGATAGCAACATCTGGTCTGTCCATCATTTTACAGTTTGCTGGTACTTCAACATCTCTGATAAGGATAGAGTCATCTCTGTTCAATGGTGTAACATCAAGATCAAATTTCGCTGGCATATCTTCGATTGTACCTCTTACTTTTAATCTTCTTTTAGACATAACAAGTACACCTTTGTTCTTAAGTCCAACTGGTGTTCCGTGAGTCACAACCGGTACAAGGAAGTTTGTCACTTGACCTGGTACTGCTACTCTTAAGTCTACGTGAGTCACATCGCCATTTACTGGGTGTAGTTGATACTCTTGAATAAATACATTGATCTCTTTATCGCCAACTTTCACTGGGAATGCAAGTGTCTCTTTATTTCTTACAGTTCTTGCAAATTCACCACGTTTAAATGCAGCGTTGATATTTTCAACACCATTTGCATAAATGTTCGCGATTAGATAACCATCTCTTTTAAGCTGCTTTGCATTACGCTTACCGATACTCTCTCTAACGATACCTTCTAACATATTTGTCCTTTGATACATGTGTATAATTTTTTACCCCATCAATTGCTTCATAGAGTAAAATAGACGCGAATTATACCCAATTTGTATTAAACTATGCTTCATCCTCTTTAAATCCAAAGACATCCACCTCTTTTTCATGAGCATGTTCATCCACGATCGCACCTTTTCCGACACCCTGCATTTTAAGTTTCATATCTGATGGATTTGTTGCATATTCAAGTGCAATCTCTTCTGTGATCTCACCTCTACGGAAAATATCCAAAAGTGCCTGGTCAAAGGTCTGTGTACCGTAGATCTCTTTCCCTTCAAAAAGAGCATCAGGGATCTCTGCATCTCGGTTCTCCGCTATGAGTTGCTCGATCCTAGCTGTTTTTTTAAGGACTTCAATCCCCGCAACCCTTCCTCCACGCTTTGTAGGAATAAGTCTTTGTGAAATCACACCCTCAAGTACCGAAGCCAAAGACATACGGATGCGGTTCTGTTCTTCATTCCCGAACATACCGACAATTCTATCTATCGTCTCTTTTGCATCCAGTGTGTGCAGCGTTGAAAAAACAAGGTGTCCGGTGTTGGCTGCATGCAGTGCGATATCGATCGTCTCCAAATCCCTCATCTCCCCGACAAGTATAATATCCGGGTCTTCCCTCAGTGCAGCTCTCAGTGCATCGGAAAAGGAGTGCGCATCCGGACCAATACCTCTTTGGTTGATCAAGCATCCTCTGTCTTTGTGTACGAACTCTATCGGGTCTTCAACCGTGATGATATGTTTTTTTGATTCTCTGTTGATCTTGTCCAAGATCGCTGCCAAAGTCGTTGACTTACCAGAACCTGTCACACCGGTTACAAGTACAAGACCTCTTTGTATCTCTGCAAATGTTTTGATCACCGGTGGTAAATTCAGTTCATCCAGTGTCAATATCTTCACCGGAATAATACGGAAAACCGCGCTCAAACCATCCATTTGATAAAAGAAGTTCACACGAAATCTATTTTCATCTCCCATTACATAAGAAAAATCCAGGTTTCTATCTGTTTGTAGTTTCTCATATTGATCTACAGTCGTGATCTCTTGAGCCAACTTATCCATCATCTCTGCACTAAGTTCATCTTTGCCCAATACTTTGAGTACACCATGTACACGTACTCTGACTTGTGAACCTGACTTAAGGTGAAGGTCACTCCCATTATGACTGATCATTGTTCTAAGATAGAGCTTGAGTTTTTCTTCCATGCTGGTCCCTTTAGCCTGTGATTTATTTTAAAGTGTCAAGCATCTCTTGGAATGCTTTTTCAAATGCTTCAAGTCCCTCTTTTAAGAGTTGACTATATACTTTATCCATATCAAACCCGTTATCAGCCAGTTTTGTGAAATAGCCCTTGATCTCACTCTCTTCCAAAGGGAATTGAGGTGCCGGTGCTTTTTTGGCTATGAAGGCTTCTATTGTTGCAAGAGGTGCTGTATTGACAGAGTGTGGTGCAAGCAATTCTCTCATATAGTAATCTGCCGGGAGGTCATCACCTTTCACACCTGTACTGGCAAAAAGTGTACGTACACTAGGCGTATGGTTTGCTTCAATAAGATTATAGATCTTTGCAGCATTGTAAATACCTGTTTTTGAAACATCGATCCCCTCTTTTTCCAAATCAGCATCCAGCAATCTGTCAAAACGGCTTACAAAAACAGAGATCACGGCTTCTGCTCTCAATCCGCCATCTTTTTCAAAACAATCCAAGCCTTTTTTCATCGCCTTCAAAGCTTTTTTGGTCTGTTTTGGGGAGAAGATAAGTGTGGCATTCACAGAGATACCTGTACTTAGAAGTTGGGTCATAGCATCATATCCTGCTTCTGTGGCAGGTACTTTTACCATCACATTAGGCTCACCGATAGCCTCAAAGAGTCTTTTACCTTCGGCAACCGTCCCTTCTGTATCGTTTGAAAGGAAAGGGTCGACCTCTATAGAGATATACCCATCATTTCCTTCATCATACTGAGGTCTTAATGCCTGTGCAGCAGTACGGATATCTTCTATCGCCAGTGCTTCATACTTCTCTTTTGGGCTTTTTCCTGTAAGAGAAGCCAACTGCTCTTTATAGGCAGGAGAAGTGGTAATCGCCGAAGCAAAAATAGACGGATTACTCGTAGCACCATTAATGATACCTTTTTCAATCAATGCAGAAAAATCATTTTTAAGGAAATCTCTTTCTACAAAATCTAACCATAAAGAGAATCCTATATCTCTATTTACCATCTTTGTACTCCCAGATAAAATGCTGCCATGAACCAAAATCTGTAGGTTTTTTAAGCGTCTCTTCCAGTGCATCAAGAAAGATATCTCTCTCAACCACCTCAGCCCCCAAGCCCATCATATGATCTGTTTTCATTTGACAATCTATAAAATCATAGCCTCTACTGCCTAAAACATCACTTAGTGCTTTAAATGCCACCTTGGAGGCATCAGGAACCAAAGAGAACATTGACTCACCAAAAAATGCTTTCCCCAGAGCAATGCCGTAAAGTCCACCTACCAGTTTTCCCTCTTTATAGACTTCCACACTATGTGCAAAACCCTCTTCATGCAGGCGTATATAGGCTTCTTCTATCTCACTGACAATCCAAGTGCTTTCTTGCCCTTCTCTATAGACTGTTGCACATTGTTTGATGACTTCCGAAAATCTTTTGTCAAAAGTGACCGTGAATTTTCCAGATCGCAACACCCTTCTAAATGATTTACGTACCTTAAAATTTTCAGGATAAAGAAGAAGACGTGGGTTGGGTGACCACCAGAGTATCGGATCCCCTTGACTGTACCAGGGGAATATCCCTTTTTTGTATGCTGCTATCAATCGATCAGAAGAGAGATCTCCTCCGTAGGCAAGAAGACCTTCATCAGAAGCTAAACGTGGATCGGGAAATGCAGTAGAATCCTTACTCAACGGAGGGATCAAATAGTCATCTTCCTCAAACACAGACGCCAACTATTTATCCCTTCCTCTTGGTAAGTCTATTTAACTTATTTACTATCAAATGAAAAATCTAATTTCTCATTCTTGTAGGTTACTTTAACTGAACCACCTTTTTTAAGTTTCCCAAAAAGGATCTCATCGGTGAGTGCTTCTTTGACCTTGGCATCTATCACACGTGCTATGTGTCTAGCACCATAACGTTCATCGTACCCCTCTTTGGCCAAATACTCTTTGGCTTTTTTACCTAAGGTCACTTTGACATCTTTAGGTTTAAGTAGCAGGTTGAGTTTATCTAACTCTTTCTCGACGATAGTGACAAGGGCATCCAATCCTAATGGATTGAACTCTATGGTAGCACTCAGACGGTTTCTAAATTCAGGAGAGAAAAACGCTGCCAGTGCTTTGTCTGTTTTGATCGACGTATCTTTATTGAATCCCATAACATTGGCTTCTTTAGTACCGATGTTCGAGGTCATAATGAGTATCACATTTTTAAAATCAGAGACCACACCATTGTTATCTGTCAACTTCGCACCATCCATCACCTGAAGTAGAATATTCATGATATCAGGGTGTGCTTTTTCAATCTCATCAAGCAATAAAACCGTATGCGGGTGTTTTTTGATCATCTCGGTCAACAATCCTCCCTGCTCATACCCTACATATCCTGGAGGTGCACCAACCAAACGGCTGATACTATGTGCCTCCATGTATTCACTCATATCCAATCTCTCAAAATGTACATGCATCGTTTTTGCAAGCTGTGTTGCAAGTTCTGTCTTACCGACTCCTGTAGGACCTACGAACAGAAAGCTTCCTATAGGTCTATTGGGTGCATTAAGTCCTGCATAGGAACGTTTGATCGCTGTTGTCAATGCAGTGATCGCTTCATCTTGTCCGATGATATGAGAAGCCAAATCTTTCTGAAGTGATTTAAGTTTCTTCGTATCATCCGTGCCTATCACCGTTGAAGGAAGTTTCATGATCTTCGCGACACTCTCCTCAATATCTTTAGGTTTGACTGTGACACCTTCTTCTCCTCTAAGCATAAAGTGCGCACCCACCTCATCGATGATATCCATCGCTTTGTCAGGCAGGAACCTGTCATGCAGATACTTTACAGAAAGGTCGATAGCTGATTGTAGTGCCTCATCCGTGAATGTGATCTTATGGTAATCCTCATATTTATGTTTGATACCCTGCAAGATCGTCATTGTATCTTCAAGACTTGGCTCTTCCACATCCACTTTTGCAAACCTACGACTGAGTGCCTTGTCTTTGTCAAAAAAGTTTCTAAACTCTGCATAGGTCGTTGCACCAATACACTTCAGGTCACCACGTGCAAGTGCAGGTTTCAGTAAATTGGATGCATCCATGCTTCCGCCGCTTGTTGCACCTGCTCCTACCATCGTATGGATCTCATCGATAAATAAAATGGCATCTTTCTCTACAGTAAGTTCCTTGATGATACCTTTGAGACGTTTTTCAAAATCACCTCTGTATTTCGTACCTGCAACCAAAGAACCCATATCTAGAGCAAACACTTTTGAGTTTTTAAGAATCTCCGGCACATCTCCTTCAGAGATCTTCAGCGCCAAACCTTCAGCAATAGCCGTTTTACCTACGCCTGGTTCACCCACAAGCAGAGGGTTGTTCTTCTTACGTCTACAGAGCGTTTGCATCACACGTTCTATCTCGTCTACGCGACCTACCACCGGGTCTATTTTGCCTGTTTTGGCCAATGCTACAAGCTCTACGGTAAACTGTTCTAAAAGAGTCTCTCCCTCTTTCTTCTCTCCTGTACCATCTTTGACTTTATCATAACGATGTGAGATCACCTCAAGGATATCTACACGGGCTATACCCTCTTTTTTCATCAGGTACACCGCATAGGAGTGTTCCTGCATGAAGATCGCTGCTATCATATCACCTATACTGGCCTCTGTCCTACCTGCACTGTGGATATGTGTCATCATATCATTGATAGCACGTGAGAGCGCTACAGTCTCAAATGGTTCTACCGCTTCTTTCAGCGAAGGGATGGTCTTTGCAATATGCTCGGTGATACCTGTCTCCAATCTCTTAAGATCTGCATCAAGTATAGAGAGTATCTCTTGACCCGCTGGACTTTTTACTATCGACAAGAATACATGCTCTACGGTTAAATATTCATGTCTGTTCTCTTTAGCATATCCTACCGCTGCCTTAAATACATCATTCAATGCAATACTAATCATATTAACTATCCTCTTCAATGGTTGCGAGTAATGGAAACTCATTTTCTTTGGCCTTTTGCTTGACCTGCTGTGCTTTAGTTTGTGCTATCTCAAAGCTGTATACACCACATATAGCTTTATCTTTTTCATGTATCTGCAACATGATCTGTTCTGCTTGTGTATGTGTCTTATGGAAGATCCCCATCAGGACTTCCACAACAAAATCCATACTCGTATAATCATCATTGTGCAGTAACACTTTGAACATTTGTGGTTCGTGTAACTCTAAATCTAGCTCTAACTCTTCTTCAAACTTTGGCATCTTATGTTAAAATCCTCATAAATTATTCTATACTATTATACAAAAAAAATGGAGAAATGCAAGTGCAATCACTTTTCATCACCGCCACAGGCACGAATATTGGCAAAACACATACCACCGTCAAACTCATTGAAGCGTTTGCTGATAAAGGGTTTTGTGTGGGTGTATTTAAACCTATTGAAACAGGTGTAGATACCTTTCCCCATGATGCCAGTTTACTCTTAAAAGTTTGCCAAAAGGTAAACAAGAATTTCAAAGATCTTATGCCCGAAGATATTACAGCCTACACTTTCCCTCTTCCCGCAGCACCATTTTGTGCGGATACAGAACAGATCATCGATCTAAACAGGATCATGGAGAAGTATCATGAACTAAGCCAGCTTTGTGACATACTTTTAGTAGAAGGTGCCGGTGGTCTTATGGTACCTGTGACAAAAGAGTACATGATGATAAACCTGGCTAAAGAGCTTAATGCAAAAGTTCTTCTGGTGACCCCGAGCAAACTTGGATGCATCAATGATACACTGCTCTCTATGAGTGCGCTTCGATCTTATGATTTGGAGTTTGATTGGTGTGTGAATATTTTTGAAGACAAAGAGAGTTTTTCTGAAGTCACGCAACCTTTTTATGATGCAGTCTTCCCTGAATGGTGGAGTGTTGAAGAGGGTTTACAAAGATTTATTAGCACCTATTAGTTATAATTACAAAATTTCATCCACAAGGCTCACTATGCAACATTTGGTAGATACCACCACCCTATCTGACACACAAATACAACAACTGCTTCATGACGCCAAAACCTTTAAAAAACAACGTCCGCCTCAACTGCTTAACGACAAACTACTCATTACCCTTTTTTTTGAAGCATCGACACGTACACGCAGTTCTTTTGAAGTTGCAGCCAAAAGACTGGGTGCTGCTGTTGTACACCTTGATCCAGGTAAAAGTTCTACCAAAAAAGGAGAGTCACTCGAAGACACTTTTGCAAACCTTTGTGCAATGGAACCAGATGGGGTGATCATCCGTCACTCTGAAAATGATGCACCGGGGATCTTGGCTGATATGCAGATGACTTCTGTCATCAATGCCGGCGCAGGTAACTATGCACATCCCACTCAAGCACTCCTTGACCTCTTTACTATGGTTGAACATTTTAATGGTGATATTGAGGGTAAGACCATTGCTATTGTAGGGGACATCGTAAGTTCACGTGTGGCAAGTTCCGGTATCCGTCTGTTTACGCGTATGGGAATGAAAGTCATTTTGATTGCCCCCAAACCTTTTATGCCCAAGAGCGACCTGCATCAATATGAAACACTTGAAGATGTCATAGACAAAGTGGATGTCATTATGTCTCTTCGAGCGCAACTGGAACGTCATGCTTCTCCTATCTTTGATGATTATCAGGAATATGCACAACACTACTGTATCAACCACGATCGTTTAGGAGATAGAGATATCCTGGTACTTCATCCCGGTCCGGTCATGAGAAACATAGATATCTCTGATGCAATGCTCGAAGATGAACGATGTAAAGTACTTGAACAGGTTAAAAATGGTGTCTATATGCGTATGGCTATTTTGAAACTTCTTTTATTGGATTCGTAAGAGATACCTAATTTTTTATTTTCTAGATTTTGTATTTACTTTTTTAGAAAAAGTAAGCAAAAATCGTCATGGCTCTCGAATCGCTTCGCTTTCAAGGGCGTTCGCCATGACCTTATTTAATTATAGCGAGGGAGCTCTTTATGACATGGCTTAATAAAGACAATGGTTTTAATCACATTAACACTCTTGCTAAACAACGTACCCCTTTTCTTTTTATCATCTCATTTGACGGTGAGAAGATCTTTGCCAAACCCCTTGATGCATTGGATGATGATATCTTCTATAAACTGGAAGATTGGCGTAACTACCCTGTACAGAAACGTACCGAAACATTCACGTTCTCCAGATCTCCTGTGGATTTCATCACGTACAAAAAAGCCCTTGATACCGTACTCGAAGAGATACGTTCAGGCAACACCTATCTGCTTAACCTGACATTCAGAACACCTATAGAGAGCTCTTTCACCCTTAAGGAGATATTCACCTATGCCAGAGCTAAGTTTAAACTCTATTTTAAAGATGAATTTATCTGCTTTTCTCCGGAACGTTTTGTAGAGATAGAAGAGAATACCATAGCCACCTATCCTATGAAGGGAACCATAGATGCCCATCTGCCAAATGCAAAAGAAACCATTTTGTCCGATACCAAAGAGATGGCAGAACATGTGATGATCGTCGATCTTATGCGTAATGACCTGGGTATCATCGGTTCAGACGTCAAAGTAGAGAAGTTCCGATATGTCGAAAAGATCAAAGCAGGGGAAAAAGAACTCCTGCAGGTCAGTTCCAAGATCACAGCAGTGCTTCCTGATAACTGGAGAGATCACTTAGGTACGCTTCTCAGCCAGTTACTTCCCGCAGGTTCCATCTCAGGGACACCTAAAAAGAGTACGGTCAATATCATCAATCATGTAGAGAATTTTGAGAGAGGATTCTATACAGGTGTCTTTGGTGTTTTTGATGGGACATCCTTACGGTCTGGCGTAATGATACGTTTCATTGAAAAAGAAAATGACAAGCTTTTCTACAAAAGCGGTGGAGGGATCACTATAGATTCTGATGCCAAAAGTGAATATGACGAACTGATAGATAAGATCTATTTGCCCTTAGAGTAAAAGAAAATACAACTCTATGCTACTCACTTAAACGTTTCAACGTTGTTGCAATTTTTCCCAAAATTTTGTACACTGTTTTCTAAAATTGTTGAAAGGTGTATCATGTCTAAAGTTTTTTCAAACATTCTTTTCTCGCTTTTTTTACTGCTTCAAAATAGTGCCATAGCAGACGAAAATGAAACCAATGGTACCCAAACAGAGGTCATCCAAGAAAAGCAAAAAGTACAAGAGCCTAAAAAAGAACTTTCCGAAGCACAAAAAGAAGCTATCGCTGCAGAAGAGGCCGAGTTGCGTGAAGCAGGAATGGAACCTGAGCCTCTACCCGAATAAAATTAAGGACATCCCCTTGTGGGTCTGTGTATCCATACATAGTCCGGGTCATCCTCTACTTTGGAGAAATAGAGTTCTCCTGACTCTCTCCACGGATCTATGATGATCCCCTCTTTGATTTTTCCGCCTTTGTCTACCACCACCAGGGCATTATGTTCAAAAAAGTATTCTCCCACATTTGCACCTACTAAATGAAACTCAAAAGCAGGATAATGCTTCTTGGACAAATAGAGATACAAAGCATCACTCCAATGATAACAAAGTCCTTTTTCTCGTACACCCACAGTCACTAAAAAATTGTGAAACTGGGGAGGATAGGTCATTTTAAACTCCTCTGTCAATTGTCCTGTTTTATGAAAAATATCTTTGGAAAGCTGTATCGCTTCATTTTGGGGAATCGTGCTGTCCATTGACTGAAAAAGCAGTGCAAGTTCTCTGATCTTGGACTGCGGTACCGAAGGTGCATTAACCATACACCCTACCAACAGAAAAGAGAGGAGGATTAATTTAAAAGAGTATCTTTGCATAGTGATCAGGAAGATAGGAAATAATAGCTAAGATGAGCAGTACCATGGCACTACTATACCCCCAGATCCATTTCGGATCCTTCGAAAGTACAAAACCACCTATAAATCCTACGATCAGTCCTCCGATATGTGCACTCACATCTATGGAAGGGATAGAAAATCCTATCACAAGGTTGATCGCGATGATAATACTAAAGTCTTTCATAAATGCTTTGGTATGTGAAGCTATCTTTTCTCTATGTGCCAGAAAAAACCCTGCCAGTGCACCAAAAACACCAAAGATCGCACCAGATGCACCCACACCTACAGAGACGGGATGGATATAAAGAGAGACAAGTCCACCAATGATCCCAGAGAAGAAGTAAATACTTAGGTAGGACTTTGTATCAAAATACATCTCTGCACCACGGCCTACAAGATACAAAGAGAACATATTCATCAGAAGATGGGTCATACCGCCATGCAGGAACATGGCAGTCAACAGCCTCCACCACTCACCTTTAAGCACAGTCAATGGACCGAACAATGCACCCATATCTACAAGCACCTGCATATCCATATCACTCAGACTCTGGCTTAATAGTGCAGAGAAAAGATAGACTACGCTACTGGATGCCAGCAGTATATAGGTAAGTCTGTAACGTTGGATATCACCCTTCATAGATAGCATCTGCGAAGATCACGCCATCCACACCACCTCTGGCAATCTTGCTGATCTCTTTTTCACTATGAATGAGCACAAGAATACGGGTATCAAAAAGATACTCATTCGCTATAGGCTGGATCATCAATGCATCATCTTCTTCGCAGATGATATATTTTGCCCCTAAAGCATTCGCAAACAGTGCATCTTCCAAATTATTGGCTACGACTGCAAAAGGTACATTGTTTTCTTGACAATGTACAGCATAGGTATGAGAGTCAACTAAAGGTTCCAGTAAAATGATATCATCAGCCTGACTCTTCTCAATACCTTTGATAGAAAAAACTTTAAAAAAACGATTACTTTTTATCCATGGGTGTCCAATAATGATCATGTGTATTCCTTTATAGTTTTATGGTGTACATTCTGGAGAACAGTAATACTTACCGCCTACAATGATACTCTCTTTCACTGTCACATAGGTATGACATTTAGCACATTCCACAAGTGTATCATCATCCAACTTTTTCTCATGTGGGCTTTTCCCAAATGTCGGAAGTTTTCCGCCGAAAAACTTATAGATAAGCACAGCGGCAATAGCAAAAATAAGTAGTTTTAAGATCATTCTTCAGTCTTTATATAGAGGTAATTTCGTTGATTTTTTTGTACTATATCATATCTTAGCTGATGTTGTACATCTTCTATCTCATCAAATACACGTGACCCTTTGTAAAAGAGATACTCAGTGTGTGCATCACTAACCTTAGAGGTCAGATCTAAAAGCAGTTTTGTGTTTGTCACAGCGCGTGAACTGATGAGATCAAACGCATCATGCTCCACGGTTTCAACCCTCTTTGCTTCTACAGTGACATTGGGAAGTTCCAAGTCTATAGCTGCATACTTTAAAAAAGAGACACGCTTCTTAAGAGGCTCGGCAAGCACTACCTTGGTATCGGGCTGTGCTATCGCAAGTACAAGTCCAGGAAATCCTGCACCAGTGCCTACATCTAACAGTGTTTTTGGGTTTTTTATAAAAGTCAAAGGGTACAGCGAATCCACGATATTGACATAAATAGCCTCTATGGTTTTAGCCCCCGTAAGGTTGTGGATCTGGTTCCATTCATGCAAAAGTAAAGCAAAACGCTCCAGCTTTACGATGATCTCACTTGACAGTAGGATCCCTTCTTTATCTAAGTGTTGCGACAGATTCAATTCTCTTTTACCTCTACCAACCCACTCTCAACCAACTTGTCTACAAAATCAGAAAGATCTTTCTTCAATACCTCTTCTTCCACAGCATACTGTTCTAACAGTGCATTAAACACCTCTTGCAACGTTCCATACTCCTGCATTGCCTGCCAAATAGCCGTACCTACTTCATCCAACCCGAAGTAGTTTTCACTCTCCATATCCAAAAGTACCATTTCACCATCGACTTTTTGTGCGAAAACCGTCTCTACAAATATCACTGTTTGATTGAGGTTCATGTTATTTCTCTTATTTTTGATAAATTATAGCATTTATTTGAGTATAGGAGTATAAGTGTACTTACACAGATAGGTTAAAATTTGGCTTTTTGTATTGAACTTTCCACATTTAGATGATTTCTCATAAAAAATAATGCTAAATTCATGTATATCATAAATATAATTTAAGATTTTAAGAGTCATTTAATCGGAAATATACAATAATTTGTAATGTTTATATAAAACTAGCTCTTTTTAAATATTATTTTGTTGTGCCAAACTTGTTGTGAAGCAAGGACGGAAAGCCATGGGTCTTACACTGTAAAGATCGCCAGGTTGCCAAATACTCATCTATGTATTCCCTCTTACTTCTCCATTAGTTTATCTATCAAATTTTATTTAATTCAAAATTATTTTGTTGTGCCAAACTTGTTGTGAAGCAAGGACGGAAAGCCATGGGTCTTACACTGTAAAGATCGCCAGGTTGCCTAAATAAATTATATTATTTTTAACAGAACATAAAATATGATTATTGTTTTTTGGGAGAAAGTTATACATTTTTAGACTTTCTTTACATTCATTTGTTATGATCCCCCGCCAAATCAAATAGAAATGATAGTAAAACTATAATTTGATGTTGAAAATAATTTATTATTATAGGAGATATAATATGCGAAAAAATAAATTCTTTAACCTTTATGCCATCCTTTTGTCTATATTGACTTTTACCTCGGCAATGTTTGCATCACCTGCAGAAACACCACGTAAAATCATCGTTTTCCAAAAAAGTTTCTCGAATAAAGCTGCGCAAGTAGACTTAATAAAAAAAACCGGTGCGATACCCATCAAACCGCTGAAGATCATCAACGGTATGGCAGTCTATCTTCCTGAGCAGGCACAAAGTGCACTTGAAGAGCATTTAGGTGCTGAGATCGTACGTATCGATGAAGATATCATAGTGCATGGAACTGCTCCGGGTGGAGGAGAACAACCACTGCAAGAGCTTCCGTGGGGCATTGACAGGATCGAAGCAGATATCGCCTGGGGAGACTCCAACGGTACTATGGTCAATGTTGCCATTCTCGATACCGGAGCTAATCTCGATCACTTGGACCTGATCGACAATATCAAAGGAAACTATAATGCCATCAGTTCAAGAAAAAGCGCTGCAGACGATCATGGCCACGGGACACATGTCACAGGTATCATCGGGGCAGTGAATAACACGATAGGTGTTGTCGGTGTAGGGCCGCAGATAAACCTCTACCCTGTCAAAGTTCTGGACCGTAAAAATGAAGGAGCACTCTCTGATATTCTTGATGGAATGCAGTGGTGTATCGACAACAATATGCAGGTAGTCAATATGAGTTTTGGTGCTCTCTACTCAAACCAGTCATTACAGGATGCAGTTATCGCACTCCATAATGCCGGTATCGTTCAGGTTGCAGCTGCTGGAAATACGGGCGGTGCCATTCTCTACCCAGCCAAATATCCTGAAACTATCGCTGTATCGTCTGTCGACTCTGCTGATCTGTTGGCTGCAAGTTCAGCCAGAGGAGCAGAGATCGATCTGGCGGCTCCTGGTGTAGGAATCAATTCTACCGCTATTGATGGATTATATACAACCATGAGCGGGACCAGTATGGCATCACCTCATGTCACAGGAGCAGCCGCACTGGTACTCTCAGTACATGGAGCACTTACACCAAATGAAGTCAAAGCTAAACTGAAAAACAGTGCGGAAGATTTGGGTTTATTATCAAATGAACAAGGAGCCGGACTCGTTCGAGCTGATCTAGCAATCTATTAGGATACACAAAGTACACAGGGAAAGAAAAAACTTCCCTGCTTTTTTAGGCTCTATGAAGTTACTAAGGAGTAACTGTACCAGCACCACCAAACCCGGTATCTTGCCCCTTATTATAATGTGTGCTACTTGTACCATCGGCACCTGCTGTCGATTTATTATATTGGGTTTTAGTTCCAATTTTCCCTAAATTTTTTATTTCCGGTTTATTATATTTTTTTATACTAAAGTTTTTTTTCATCCTTACCCTCATTTCTATTTATTTCTAACCAATTTTCCAAATTACAGAGAGTCCATAAATTAAGAAGATTTTCTGTTAGCATATTGCCAGAAAAATATTCCCTTGTCAAATGCGCTGAAGTCTCTTCCTTTAGGAGTTCCAAATTAATTAAATTCTGGTGAGATATATTTGAATCGGTAAATATTTGTTTCATTTGTAATTCTATCCCAGGAACTAAACTGGTTTTATTATTTCTATACAAAACACTATCTGGTACAATACCATCCATGGCCAATTTTAGTATATTTTTATATATTCCGCAATGATGAAGATACTCGGGAGGTAAACTGATAATGAATTCAACTAGCTTCGTATCAAAAAAGGGATAACGAACTTCAATCCCATCATTGCTATAGTTTTGTAATGCATTAAAATCAATCCAATAAGAGAAGTGCGGTGAGAGAAAATCTAATCCAAATAATTTTATGTACTTATTATCAACTTCTTTATCAAGTTCGATCTCTTTCATATACAAAGTATTTTTAAAGAATAGTTTTGATTGTACATGATTAATGGTATTATGAATACTCTCTTTCAAACGATCAACAAAAAATAATGAAAAGATAAACTTAATGAAAATAGACTTTGACTGCGCTCGTCTTCCAATACATCTTATTGTTTTAAAAAGTTGCACAAACTTTAAATCTTTCAAATGCTGTAACATAAATGAATCATCTCCTCCAAGTACCTCATCTGCTCCCATTCCAGTGATGACCACCCTAGTTCCACGTTTAGAAAGTATCCTATTCTTCATCACAAATTCAATGAAATTACCTCTCTGAGGGATATTCGGAAACTTTGCGTAAAAATTTGACAGATTATACTTTGTAAAGTCTATTTCATTGATATCAAACTTGAGAATATCTGATTTGAACTTTTTTTCTAATTGTTGAATATAGTATGTCTCATCACTTGCTAGACCTTTATGTTGCATAGTATGCGCTGTAAATCGCTGTGTCATACCCATTGATATAGCTACAGAATATATTGACGAAGAATCCAATCCTCCACTGAGTTCAACTGATAGAGGGTGTGATGATCTCAAAGAAGATTTAACTGCATTATGAAATAAGGTAGAAAATTCTTTTGCAGCCTCTTCTAATGATATGGTGCTATTGGTTTGAATCTTTTCTGGATACCAATATCTTTCCATTTTAAATTGATTTTTTGATATTGTCATCCAATTAGATGAGGGGAGCCGTTTTATCTCTTCAAAAAAACTTTCACTTCGATCCAATGCCATAAACTTGATATACTTTTTAACAGATTGTATATCTAAAACTCTATTGAGAAATCCTGATGCAAAAATTGGCTCAATAGAAGTGGCAAATATTAATATTTCTTTATTGTAATAGTAATAAAGTTGTCGAACTCCAAATCTATCTCTAGATACGAAAAGTTTTTTTTCTTTATTATTCCAAATTGCAAATGCAAAATCACCATTCAAATAGCTTGGACAATGCTTCCCCCACTTTTGATAGGACCATAAAATCAAATCTGCGTCAGTGATTTTATCAAAATTGGTTGCTTTTCTGCCTAATTTTTCAATTAATTCAGAACGATTATCCAAGCGTATATCTGCAGCCAATACTAGATTCTCATCTTCCGATATTAAAGGTTGTTTTTCATATAATGATTCAGGCGTTGTACATAACATTTTATGGCCTAACCCTATACTACCATCAATCCAAATACCTTCTGTATCACTCCCCTGTATTTTCATCGTATCAAGCATTCTTTGAATTGTTTCTTTATTTACCGGTTTATCGTCAAACCTGATAATCCCACAGATACCACTCATGATAAACCTTTGCTATGCTGACAGATACTATCATGCACTTCACTAAGACGTTCCATATCCCAAGGTATCTGAACACGAAAAACCTTTATAGTGTTAAGCATTTGAGAAAGATGCTTCAGTCGTTTTGGCTTTAGAAAAGAGAATAAATAAATATTATTTGCTAAAAGGTTGTCAAACTTTTCAAACCCTCTAATTTCTTCAAATGATACTTCATTACTTTCATCCACACCTTCCAATACATAAAAAACATGAATAGGTTTAAAGTCAGTTATGAAATTGTCAACATGGTAACCTAAATCTTCAGCTTTCCTGTATGGACGATGATAAGGAAATGAACCCACAGCCATAAATTTACCATCCTTTATAAAAGTCGGAACCTTATCATCAGAAACAAGTGTATGTCCCTGCTTGATAAAGTAATCCGTCATGGTTGATTTACCACCCATGGAAGGCGCAATGAATAGTATAGGTTTTCCTTCTACTTCGACTGCACCTGCATGAAGAAAATCGTATTGCTCCTCCAAGGTAAGATAAAGCGGTAACATCAGGTGAATAAACCAAAAACTCAACAGATTAGAATCACCTTCTTTATCTAGTTCATAGTAAATCGTCCTCTCTCCTCCAAGCCAATAAAAACGAACTACATCAGCAACTTCATAACAAAATGGCTGCCTTGCTTCATTCCTCTCAAATTCACGATCACTATAGAAATATACATTACGCCCATGAGCCCAATAAGCCGGAAAACCGCAGATAATAAATGTTTTGAATTTATCTGGTACTCTTGAAGAGAGTTCTACTTCATATCGTGAAGTTGTTTCATGCGATAGATCCAGAGGGAAGTCAATGTCGCTTTTAATCCGTGTACCATATACTATCATTCGTTTCCCCAACCAAACGTCGAAATCACCGTAAACTCTTCATATCCTTTAACCCCTGTAAGTATCATATCGCCACACTGGGACCAGGCATGTGCTTTCATCTTCTCTTCAACATTTTTATCTTTTGCTACCCCAAGATAAAAAACCCCTGGAATACCGCGTTTTTGCAGCATTTTCTGTGCAGTAAGTGACTGTACCAGACATGCACTCTCCCAGGGAGTATGTTCAGCTGCTCTGGTGACTGCATGCCCTACTAAAGTTGCAGTCTGCATCTCATCACCCGTCAATGGGATTACCTCACCTTTGCTTTTTTGATGCTCCAAAGAACGAGTTAACCGCTTAAAAGAGAGAGTCAAAATCGCTGCACGCATGATGCCAAGCATGATATAGGCTTCCAAGAAAAGTTTCTTCTCTCTACTAGACAATTTAATAAATTTTTGTATTTTTCTCAGCATAAAAATCTTCCTGTATCAGTCCTCTTTTCCGAAGTTCACCATAACTTCCCTCTGCCTTTACACGCCCATCATCAATGAAATAGATACGATCTGCCTGTTTGATCGTTGTCGTCCTGTGTGCTATGATGATTGTGGTACGGTCTTTAAGAAATGTCTCTAGTGTTTCATAGAGATGATACTCTGTTTCGTTATCTAAGGCAGATGTGGATTCATCAAATATAACGATCTTTGGATCTGAGAGTATCAACCTGGCTATGGCGAGCCGTTGACGCTGTCCTCCAGAGAGACGGATACCGTTTTTACCGATATGTGTTTCCAGACCATTTTCTAACTTAGAGACAAACTCTTCAAGCTGTGCCGCTTTCAGTGCTTCATAGATCTCAGTCTCGCTTTTTTCTTTGAAAAGAGTGAGATTCATACGAATAGTATCGTTGAAAAAGAGTGCTTCTTGTAACATGAGTGCCGTATTCTCGCGTACGATGGGTAAGCCTATCTGTTCTATGGGGATACCTCCATACAGTATCTCCCCGGCATGTGAAGGGTAAAACCCTACCGTGATCTGGGCAATGGTGGTTTTACCACTTCCGCTAGGACCAATAAGTGCGATCTTTTGCCCTTCTTTTGCTTTTAAACTTATATTGTGCAGTACCTCTTTACCATTATCATAGGCAAAAGATATCTCTTTTAACTCCACAGAAGTCGTTTTTTTATCTTCAAATGGGTTACACTCATGTGGATAATGTGGTTCATGGGAAAGAGTAAGTAATGTATTGATACGTTCAAGTGCCGGTTTGATAGTTTGATAGGAGATGACCAATCCCATCAATTGCTGCATAGGAGAAACAAGAGTAGAAAGGTAAAAAAGAAAAGCTATCATCATTCCAACGGTTAAGTCTGAATATGCCACTGCAGCGATGCCCAGTACTCGAAAGATATCCACTACCATATTGGTCAAAAGTGTAGATGAAGTTTGTGCAACAGAAGCTTTGTACCCATAGTCAAGTGATGCCGACTCGATCTCTTTTGCACGTCCCTGAAGAATACCAAAGAAACTTCGTTCCTGGTTGCTCACACGTACCTGTATAAAAAGTTCAAGTGTTTCATTCAGGAGTTCATGATACATTTCATAGGCTTTATATTGACGTCGAAGCAGTTCTCCTGTCTTACGTCCCAAAAGTTTAGAAAAAGCTAAGAAAAAAGGATTGAGTAAAAACACCAATAATGCCAAGACCCAATTCATCCAAAGCATGATCACAGCGATACCCAGCAGCATGAGAGAAGCACTTAAAAGTGTGGTAACTATCTGTCCGGCAAAACCACTGATACTCTCTACATCCTGCACACTCTTTGAAGCGATGTTCCCTGACTTCAGTGACTCATATTCTGAAAGTGAGATACGTTCTAAATGATGTAAGATTCGATGTCGTAGTAGATAACTTATCTTTTGTGTGATTTTAGTTGCGTAGAAAGTTTTTTTGTTATTCAAAAAAAATGCTAGAAATCTCAATGTGAGTATCACTGCGAGTATCACAGAGATATACAACCAAACTTCAGAATTCCCAAAGATACTGGAAATGAATTCTGTCATCTTCCCTGGATGCCCGAGCAGGACCTCGTCTATCAAAAGAGGCATAAGCATTGGGATAGGAAGCAAAAGCAACGTTGCACCTATCCCCAACAGGTTGGTACGCCAAAAATCTCTCTCTTGTGCCTTTATCTGATCATGGAGTGTCTTAAATGTATACTTGCCTGTCATCTTAACCTATTGTTTTGTTCCGTACATTAAGTTAGGTAACCTGGCAATCTTCTCTGTTACTATCAAATGATAGTATGAAAGACCCATGGCTTTCTGACCCTGCCTCACAACAGGTGTAGCATTTATCTTATCAATTTTTATGAGTATATCATAAATATGATATTTTTTTACAATGACGTTAAAGCAGATGTCCCATCTGGTCTTTTTTCACTTGAAGATACCCCTCGTTGTGAGGATTAGGCGCGATTTGGATAGGTAGGCGTTCTACGATCTCAATGTCTCCCAGGCTCTCTATCTTTTTAGGATTATTGGTCAGCAGTTTGAGTTTTTTAATACCAAAATGATTTAAAATGAACTCAACCACTTCATAAGTACGTTCATCTGCCTTAAATCCTAATTGATGGTTTGCTTCTACAGTGTTAAAGCCTGCATCCTGGAGAGCATAGGCATTCACTTTATTGAGCAATCCTATATTCCGTCCTTCTTGACGATGGTAAATGATCATTCCACCCTCTTTTGCAATAAGTTCCAGTGCATATTGCAATTGCTCGCCACAGTCACACTTCACTGAGCCAAGTGCATCACCGGTCAGACATTCAGAATGTACACGCACGATCGGTTCATCCGATAAGTTATCTGTAAAAATGGCCAAATGCTCTTTACCTTCACCGTTTTTTGTCATCTCTTTGAAGGCTTGTATCTTAAAGGTGCCATATTTGGTTGGTAACGTAGCGATTTGTGATATATCTATAGTAATCATGATGAGATTATACTTTAAGAATGGACAATTAATAATTAATAATCCATAATTAGTGTAAAATACATATTTAATTATCATGCAAAAAGAATAAAACCCTTTTTTGCTACGCTAACGCTGTGTTTCTACAGTAACAAGCTCACATGATCAGTCACTACAACAATCAAGGAATAATATGTTCGCACGTTTTAGAAGAAAAAGAATTAATCCCGTCCTAAGAGACCTCCTTCAAGAGACACACCTCAATGTCAATGATTTCATCTACCCGCTTTTTGCAAAAAGCGGTACAGGCATTAAAGAAGAGGTAGGTTCTATGCCTGGTGTATTCCAAATGAGCATCGATGAGATCGTTAAAGAGTGCGGTGAACTCAAAAAACTTGGTATCTACGCTATCATCCTGTTTGGTATCCCAGACACCAAGGACTCTGTAGGATCAGATGCCCTGTGTGAACATGGAATCATCGCACAAACGGTACGTGAGGTCAAAGCTGCACACCCTGATATGTTTGTGGTTACGGATCTCTGTTTCTGCGAATATACTGACCATGGCCACTGCGGTGTACTTGACCCTGTACTCCATACGGTTGACAATGACATTACACTTGACAACCTGGCTGCACAAGCTGTAGTGCATGCTAAAGCAGGTGTCGATATGATCGCACCTTCAGGTATGATGGACGGGATGATCACTGCCATACGTAACGGATTGGATGAAGCAGGATTTGTAAACCTTCCTGTCATGTCTTACTCCACCAAATTCGCTTCGGCCTATTATGGACCTTTCCGTGATGTAGCTGAATCGAGCCCAAGTTTTGGGGACCGAAGATCGTACCAAATGAATCCGGCGAATAGAAATGAAGCCATTCAGGAGAGTATAGAAGATGAAAAAGAGGGTGCGGACATTCTGATGGTCAAACCTGCACTTGCCTATCTTGATGTGGTAAGAGATGTCAAGAATAATACGTCACTACCTCTGGCTGTTTACAATGTTTCTGGTGAATACTCTATGCTCAAAATGGCAGCAAAAGCAGGTGTGATAGACTATGAGAAAGTGATGATGGAAACACTCCTTTCATTTAAACGTGCGGGTGCGGATATCATCATCACCTATCATGCAAAAGAAGCAGCAATCCTTTTAAACAAATAACCCATTTATCCCCTGCACATACCTAAAAAGTGCAGGCTTCTACAACTTTCAACCCTTTTATGGTAAAATGATTTCTTTTAAATTTTCAACCCTTTACTTATCTATAATTTATGCAAGGTTGAAAGATATGAGGATGTAGTGATGAGACACTTTTTGACACTCAAAGATTTTACAAAAGATGAGATCTTGGAGATGATAACATTAGCACAGAAGATAAAAGCACAGACAAAACAACGCAAGTATGTACATTACATGGAACATCAAACGCTTGCGATGATCTTTGAAAAGAGTTCTACCCGTACGCGTGTGAGCTTTGAAACAGGTATCTACCAGCTTGGTGGTGTGGGACTGTTCCTCTCTTCCAATGACATACAGTTAGGGCGCGGCGAACCGATGAGAGATACGGCCCGTGTGATCAGCCGCATGGTCGATATGGTAATGATCCGTACCTTTGAACAGTCAAAACTTGAAGAGTTCGCGAGTTACTCTAAAGTGCCTGTGATTAATGGGTTGACAGACTCTTACCACCCTGTGCAACTCATGACGGATTATCTCACAATGATCGAACATGGTAAAGACAAGAATCCTGTGGTAGCTTATGTCGGTGATGGGAATAACATGACACACTCCTGGCTGATGCTTGCAGCAAAACTTGGTTTTGAACTAAGAGTGGCTACACCTAAAGGGTATGAGTGTGATGAAACGATCGTCCAAGAGGCGCTCGAGATAGCCAAAGAGAGCGGTGCGAAGATCACTTTTGGTAACGATCCTAAAGAGGCAGTCAAGGATTGTGATGTCGTCACTACAGATACTTGGGTCTCTATGGGACAAGAAGATGAAAAAGAAAAACGTATCCGTGTATTCAATGGATATATGGTAGATGAAGCAATGATGTCATTGGCTAAACCTGATGCCATCTTCTTACACTGTTTACCTGCATACAGAGGCTACGAAGTGAGTGAAGAGACCTTTGAAAAACACGAAGAGGTCATCTTTAGTGAAGCAGAGAACAGATTACATGCACAAAAAGGTATTATGGTGTGGCTGGATGCACATCGTAATGACAAAAATGACTAAATGAGTACTATAGATTTCGAAAAGTTTAGTAAATACTCCAAGCCTGGTCCGAGATATACCTCTTACCCTACAGCCTTGGAGTTCAATGAGAACTTTACCTATGATCAGTATATTCACTACCTGGAAAATGCAAAGGAGAAACTCTCCTTGTATGTACATCTACCCTTCTGTAGATCCGCATGTTATTTTTGTGGATGTAATGTTGTGTTCACTTCCAAAGAGAAAAAACTCTCTACGTACATTGAGTACCTGAAAAAAGAAGTAGATCTTTTGGCTCAGCATATCGATACCTCCCGTGAAGTGATACAATTTCACTTTGGTGGAGGTACACCGACGTACTACAAAGCCTTTGAACTCGATGAGATCGTGACCTATATCAAATCAAAATTTCCCAACTGGAGTCAAGAGGCTGAGATCAGCTGCGAGATAGACCCCCGTTTTTTTAACGAAGATCAAATGAAAGTCTTTCAGAAACATGGCTTTAACCGTATCAGCTTTGGTGTACAGGACCTGGATGAGAAAGTGCAAAAAGAGATCCATCGTATACAACCTTTGGAACTCACGCAAAAAGCAGTAGAGCTTGCCAGAAAGTATGGTATAAAATCTATCAATACAGACTTCATCTATGGATTACCTTACCAGACTCTGGAAACTTTCAAAAAGACCCTTGAACTCTCCACACAGCTCAATCCAGATAGAGTGGCAGTCTTTAACTATGCTCATGTACCTTGGCTGATGAAAACACAGCGCAAGTTTGATGAAACAACACTGCCGACACCGGACGTAAAATTACAGATCTTCCAATACACTATTGACTTTTTTGAAAGTAATGGATATAAAATGGTAGGTATGGACCATTTTGCCAAACCTGAAGATGAACTTTTTGGGGCTATCGAAAAAGGTGAACTTCATCGAAACTTCCAAGGCTATACGACAAAAGGCGGCGCGAACCTAGTGGGTATCGGTCTTACCAGTATTGGTGAAGGTGAACGTTATTATGCGCAGAACACTAAAGATATGAAAGTCTATGAGGCTGCACTAGATGCAGGAAAACTGCCCTTTGAGCGAGGGGTAAAACTAAGTGATGACGACTACCTTCGTAAAGCAGTGATCATGGAGCTCATGGCTAACTTTTCCATAGATATGAAAAGGGTGGAAAATGAGCATCACATAGACTTTAAAACATACTTTGCCGATGCCTTGGAAGCCTTGCAAGAGTTTGTAGAAGCTGACCTAGTCACTATAACTGAGGATAAGATCACCGTAAGTACTACGGGTACACTGCTTATACGAAATATAGCGATGCCATTTGATGCCTATATGAAAAAGTATGCCCAAAGCAAGAAAAGTTTTTCAAAAACGGTATAATACCCCATAAATAATGTCGACCTGACACCTTGCACCCCACTTTCGCTTTAGCGACGGAGGGGTATCGGCATTTAGTGCCAGAAAAGCGAAACGATTCGAGAAGGTCAACGATTTTTTCCTACTTTTTCTAAAAAAGTAGATAACAAAACCTTGAACAAGAGGAATTATGAGTAAACAATTAGAAGAGATTTTCAACTTTACCGATACCAGTGAAGCCTGTATCAAATGCGGTAAATGTATCCCCGTATGTACCATTCACCAGGTCAACCCGGATGAGACGACTTCTCCACGTGGGTTCATTGACCTTTTAGGTGCCTATCAGCAAGGGCATTTGGAATTAGATAAAAATGCAAAAGATATCTTTGAAAGCTGCTTTTTATGTACCAACTGTGTCGATGTTTGTCCTAACTCATTGCCTACGGATATGATCATTGAAGAAGTACGTGCAGATATTGCTGACAAATTTGGTATTGCATGGTTCAAACGCGGATTTTTCTACCTGCTCCGCCACCGTAAGATCATGGATCTTGTCATGAAACTTGGATTCATGTTCAAAACCTGTGCCTTATCTGTGGATGAAAAAGGCAGAGGGCTTAGAGCAAGGTTTTCTCTTCCAATGGTAAAAAAGGGAAGACTGCTTCCATCCATGGCAAAGACAAGCTTTTTAAATAGCCATCCTGAAGAAATACCAGCACCCGTGCAAGAGGAGAAAAACCCTCGTGTGGCCATCTTCATCGGATGTCTTGCCAATTATAACTATACTGATATCGGCGAAAGTTTGGTAGAGATACTCAAACAATTGAACATCGATGTATTCATCCCTAAAAAACAGCTCTGTTGTGGTGCACCTGCCTACTTCACGGGAGATGTTGATTCTGTAGAGTATATGACCAAAAAGAATATCGAATACTTTGAGAGTTTTATGGTTGAATGTGATGCCATGTTGATCCCTGAAGCAACCTGTTCAGCCATGGTAAAACATGATTGGCAGGTCTTCTTTGAAAATCATGATATGCCTGAATGGAAAGAACGTGCACAAAAAGTGGCTGAAAATATCCATATGGCCACTGCATGGCTCTATAACAATACCGATCTGGTCAAGCTACTGGAAGAAAAAGGTAAAAAGTTTGATGATGTCGTCACGTACCATGACCCATGCCATGCAAGGAAAGTACAAGGTATCTGGCAAGAACCGCGTAATCTACTTGCGCAAAACTATCCGATGAAAGAGATGAGTGATCCAAACCGCTGTTGTGGATTTGGCGGGGTCACTATGCAAACGGAGAAATTCCATCTTGCAGAGGCTGCTGGAAAACCAAAAGCAGCCATGATCAATGATACAAAAGCCAAATATGTGAGTGCAGAGTGTAGTGCTTGTCGTGTACAGCTCAGTGAAGCGATGAACAATGCCGATGTAGAGACGATCTTTAAAAATCCTTTAGAGCTTATAGCAGAGGCTCTTAAGGATTGAACCCTCTGAAAAACCCATTATGAGTGCGTAGGCTGTTAAGAGGGTTCAATTAACCAAAACGGCAGGCATCTCCTGCCTTGATCACAAAGATATTGTATCCATCAACATACTTATAGTCCAATCCACACCCTAATTTTTCCAAGATATTATGCACAATATAGAGTCCCAGACCAAAGCCTGAACTTCTTTTTTCTTCTTGGGAAAAAGGCTCTACATAATAAGAGAGCGGGTGCTGCAGCTTCTCACCTTTAGAGCTTATCTCTAAACCGTCCCCTACGGTTTTGAGTGTCACATGTTTGTCTTTACTGTATTTTATGCCATTGTCCAATAGATTTTTAATGGCTAAAGCAAGGAGTTTGATATCTGTGGCTAAAGCAACATTTTTCACATCTACCGTCACATTATCTTTCGCCATCATCAAAAGTTCTTGACTTCTACGTATTACTTCATCAAGCATCACATACTCAAAAGTAGGTTCGAAGCTTTGCGTGGTTACTCTCTCTATCTCTGCAAGCTCTGAGATCAGTTCATTCATCCGTTCAAAGGCACGTACAAGTATCTTCTTACTTGCTTCATCTTCCATCATTTCAACTACGATGCGCCCTTTGGTAATAGGTGTTTTAAGCTCATGCATCACATTACGCATAAAAAGGTTTTTAGAGGTACTTAGAGCATTGATATGCACAATAGCATCATCAAAACTTTTTGCGATCTTACCTATCTCATCATCATAGAGATAGGTGATCCGTGTCTGCATATCACCCTGGGCAAATCTTTGTATCTGTTTATGTAATTTTTTTAAAGGATAGAGCTTTCTTAAAACCGCCAGATAGAGTATAAGAAGCACCGCAATAAGAAACACACCCAAAGCCACAGCGATCTCGAAATAATAATTCTCTGCCCTGTCATCTTCCAACAAAAGATTATGCTGCATGCGTTGTACATAGATATAATGCTCATCTTCTATTCTGAATACCCTTACTTGTCCAAGTGAGGAACCTCCGGTAAACACTGTTTCACCCTCTGTCTCTATCTGTTTTTTGATCTTTGTGGCCTTCTTCTCAGAGAGTGGCTTTACACGTAGGTCTTTATAAAGTGCATCCAAGTCTTCTTTTCCCGGATTGAGCTGTAGTTTTGAGAGAAAGGTAATAGAGATAAGTTGATAACGTTTATACTCTTCGATCTTATGCCGGTCTTTATCCCAGGAGAGAAAAAGTAAAAATGTGGCGATCAAAATTAAAATTGCTACAGAGAAGAGAATATGTATAAAGGTTGTTACAGATAAATTTCTCATACTCTGTCAGTTAAAAGGTATCCTACACCACGGATCGGTTTAATGTAGATGTTGTCAGGATCGATCTTTGCGATCTTCTGTCTTATTCGTGAAATGATCACATCAATATTTTTAATAGAACTTTCATCATCAATATGTTCACTTTCATATAAAAGCTGCTCTCTTGAGACAGAACCATTTTTATGCTGCAGGAGCATCCCTAAGATATCATACTCTGCAGCAGTGAGTTCCAAGGACTTACCTTTGAACCTGATCTCTCTGGCATTAGGATCAGCAACAAAAAGTGCCTCTCTTTCCTGCACTTTCTCATCCACACTGTGTGTACGTCTCAAGATCGTTTTGATACGTGTCACCAGTTCTCTAGGATCATAGGGTTTTGGCATATAGTCATCTGCCCCGCGTTCCATACCGATCACTTTATCGGTGATATCATCTCTCGCCGAAGAGATAATAATCGGGATGTTACTTAGTTCACGTATTTTAGGGATCACTTCCAACCCATCCATACCCGGCAAGGTCAGGTCCAAAATGATCAGGTCAAATTCATGCTGGGTTAAAAGTGACAGTCCTATATAAGGGTCTTCAGCACCTATGACTTCCATATCATATTTTGTAAGATAGTTTGTTAAGATGAGTGCTAATTCCGGATCATCTTCTATAATAAGTATTTTTATAATGATGTCTTCCTTCTATAACTTAAGTGATGAGTTTACTTTGTTCTTTATGATTATAATCTATATATACTTTAGTAATCGCTATCAAAAATGATGTAATCGCCGGCCCCAATATCATCCCCCAAAAGCCGTAGGTGCTCATCCCTGCAATAATAGAGAAAAAGATAACGATCTCATTGATCTCAATCGTACTTTTTAGAAGATTCTCTTTAATCACTTTGATAATCACAGGTTTAATGAATGTATCGGCAATAATCGAAATAACCACAATAGAATACCCCGCAATAAAAATAGCCGTGTTTGCATCCATATTTGACCAAGAGTACAGTGTCACGGGTATCCAGACTACCGCCCCTCCGATGACAGGTATCAACGAAGCAAAACCATAAATAACCCCAAAAAGCAACCCGTTAAACCCAAAGTAGCTCATCATGATCCCAAAGAGAAAACCTTCAAAAATGGCTGTCACGATAATAGAATAAAAAACCACTTCCATCGTAGAGGAAACCTCATGTATCATCTTGGCACTTTTCATCCTGCTCACAGGCATCAGTGCACGGATCAGATCAAAAAAGCCTTCCCCATAGAAATTAAATATGAAATAAAAAATAAGTACAAGAATCATGTTCTTCACAAATCCTAGACCGGCACTACCAGCTGTGGTCATGTAAGATGTTGACTCTTGGATATACCCGGCGATCCTTTCATCACTCAAACCTATCTGACTCCACTCCTTGAGATAAGGTATCTTTTGTGTAAAGGTTTGAACGACCGAGGTAACCTCATTAATGGTTTCAACATCAAGTTTGGCGATATACCCTACCCCTGTGGTGGCCATATACACAATAGGCGCAAAAAGTATCAATATCAAAAGCAAAGAGGTAAAAATAGCACTCAACTTTCTGGAATTAAAATACTTGATCAACTTTTTTGTCAAGTTATATGTTGCCATCGTAAGTAACATCGCCACCAAGATCGAGAGTAAAAATGGTTTGTAGATGCTATAAGCACCCATCAGTGAAAGCACAAAAAGTATGGTGATCGTGATACTTTTATTCGTTATCAAAAAGTCCGTCCTTCACTCCGCCAAGCTTAAAATGTTCATAACTCTTTTGTGTAGCGATACGTCCGCGTGCGGTTCTCTCTATATATCCATTGGCTATCAGGTAAGGTTCCAAAACATCTTCGATGGTACCTTCATCTTCACTCAGTGCTGCACCTATGGTACTGAGTCCCATCGGTTTGTTTTTCGCAGAGACTAGCAATTCCAAAAGTTGTATATCCTGTTCATCAAATCCTAAATTATTGACACCCAGTTCATCTAAAGCATATTGGGCTCTTTGCAATGTCACCTCTTCTTCATTGGCCACTTCGGAGAAGTCTCTTACGCGTTTAAGCAAACGAAGTGCGATACGCGGTGTGCCTCTGCTTCTACGTGCTATCTCCGTTGCCGCATGTATTTGAGCCGGCTTGTCCAATTTCTGGGCAGCTTGTGCAACAATCTGTGCTAATTCACCAGGGGTATAAAACTGCATACGGAAATGCATGCCAAAACGCTCTCTAAGAGGATTAGAAAGCATCCCTGCCCTTGTCGTTGCCCCGATCAGTGTAAAGCGTGGCAGGTCTATCTTTACTGTTTGTGCAGCAGGTCCAGAACCTATGATGATATCCAAACGGAAATCTTCCATAGCCGGGTAGAGTATCTCTTCTATAGCCGGAGACATACGATGGATCTCATCGATAAACAGGATATCGCCCTCTTCGATATTGGTAAGCAGCGCAGCCAAATCTCCCGCTTTTTCAATCATCGGTGCAGCGGTCGTTTTAATATTGGCTCCCATCTCTGTAGAGATAATATTTGCAATGGTCGTTTTTCCCAGACCTGGAGGTCCAAAAAAGAGAATGTGGTCTAATGCCTCTTCTCTTTTTTTACTTGCTTCTATAAAGACTTTCAGATTCTTTTTGATCTTCTCTTGACCGATATACTCATCCCATGAACTGGGACGAAGTGTCGCTTCATAAGATACCTCTTCATCAAAACGTTCTATTTCAACCATACGTTCCATCTATTACTCTACCACCAATCGATTGACTACTATGCCTGAACCTTCAACGGAACGCGCTACCGAACCTGCCAAAAATTTCTGCTTTTGCGTATGAACGGTACCCCATAAAATGTTTTTACCGTTTTGTGTATCCACTTTAATATCCATATCACGTAATGCCTGCGTTGTGAACAGTTTATCTTGTATATCAGAAGCAGAACCTGCCTTGGCTACCGAACGGTATACCGATCTGTTGTCACTGCAGCCATGTAAACATAATCCTGTAACCATCCCCATCGCAAGCAAACCTTTAGTCATTTTCCACTGTCTTAATAGGTATATTCATCACTAGGAAATTCTCTGGCTTTGACTTCATTGCGATAGGCCTCAAGCCCTTCACGTACCTGTTTTGCCCCATCAAAATACTGCTTGACAAACTTCGGTTTAAAGGCTTCAAAGAATCCAAACATATCACTCCAGACAAGCACCTGCCCATCAGTAGCATTCCCTGCCCCTATACCGATGGTCGGGACAGAGACCGCTTCAGTAATCGCTTTAGCTGCTTCTGCTTTCACCCCTTCCACTACGATGGCAAATGCACCGGCTGCTTCGATTGCCTTGGCATCTTCAATCAGTTTATCAATATCAGCCTGGTCTTTTCCACGTATTTTATAGCCACCCTCACTGCGTATGAACTGTGGCATGAGTCCTATGTGTCCAAGTACAGCAATGGAGTTTTGTGTCAATGCCTCAATGATATGCGCTCTCTCTTTACCGCCCTCTATCTTGACCGCTTGTGCGTTGGTCTCCTGATACACTCTTGTTGCATTTTTGACTGCAACTTCAGGTGACGTATACGTACCAAAAGGCATATCCATGACGATCACAGGTAACGTTGCGCCATTACATACGGCTTGTGTATGGTAGATCATCTGATCCATGGTTGCAGACAGTGTATCTTCTTTTCCCAGAAAACTCATATTAAGACTGTCGCCGACAAGTATCATCTCTACTTCACCATCAAAAATCTGTGCAAACAATGCATCATACGCTGTCACCATAGTAATAGGTTCAACGCCTTTCATCTTTCCAATGGCCGGTAAAGTGACTTTTTTGTCTATTTTTGGGGTATGAATACTCATAGTCTTCCTACATAATTAAGTATTTCCTACACGTTCTTGCTTTACTTAGAGCGCTTCGGTTTAGACACTCAAGAGAATAAACTCTCCTTCTTATCTCATTTGTCTCATTTTATCTAAAAAATGTATAATAACAAAAATATATTACATATTGTCATAAAAGAGTTCACATTGAAAAATTTAGTTGCCTATATTACCACCGGTTTTCCTTCATTGGAATTTACTGTAGATGCCGCTTTGGCTTTGGCAGAAGCAGGTGTAGATACCCTTGAACTGGGCATGCCTTTTTCAGACCCTGTAGCCGATGGTCCTGTCATTGAAAAAGCCAACCTGAAAGCCTTGGAAAACGGTTTTAAACTTGACCATCTGTTTGAAGTGTCTGCGAAGATAACGCCCCATATAGATACATTATGGATGGGATACTTCAACCCTTTTTACCACAAAGGACTAGAGACTTTCATCACTGAAGCAAACAAAGCCGGTGTGAACGGTTTCATCATTCCAGACCTTCCTTTAGAAGAAGCAAAACCTTATAAACCGGCCATAGAAGCCGCAGGTTTGACCCTGATAGATTTCATTGCGCCTACAGACTCCAAAGCACGGATAGAGCAGATTGTGACGGATGCAAAAAAATTCATCTACCTAGTGGCATATGCAGGTATTACAGGTTCTGGACAGAGTGAAGATCTGCAGCCGATCATCACAGATATCAAAGCATTTACAGATACACCGGTCTATGTAGGATTCGGAGTAGATGAAAACACTGCCAAAGATAAAGCCAAAGGTGTAGATGGGGTGATCGTTGGTTCTGCTTTTGTCAAAGTGCTTTTAGATGAACATTTGAGTGATAGCCAAAAGATTACAAAGATCTCTGCTATTGCAAAAGAGATCAAAGAAAAAATAAACAGCTAAAAGGAGCATATGATGGATCCAGGTATAAAAATTGGTATTATTCTGTTAGTTGCATCGATTATTATCGTGGGTGGCGGATATTACTATATGACCAAAAAGCTCCCCAAAGAGTAATTATTCAACCATAAAAGTGTATTAAATAATTTCGAGTATAATACTCTGAATTACAGAAAGGGTTATACTCTATGGAACATTTTATCTGGAACGTCAATCCCAATATCTTAGAATTAGGTCCTTTACAGCTTCGTTGGTACGGTCTGCTCTTTGTGGGTTCATTTTTTCTTGGACTGATGATCCTCACCAAGATCTATAAACGCGAAGGCAAAGATCCTGCTGTTCTTGATTCCATGCTGATTTATGTCATGGTAGGTGCAGTACTGGGTTCGCGTTTGGTACACTGTTTCTTCTATGAACCGGAGTTTTATCTCTCCCATCCCCTCGAGATACTTAAAGTATGGAAAGGCGGGCTTGCGAGCCATGGTGGACTTGCAGGTGTACTGATCGCACTTTATCTGTTTGCAAAACGCTATCACACATCCTATATGTGGCTACTTTCACGTGTTTCCATACCTGGTGCACTGACTGCGGCCTTTGTGCGTTTTGGTAATCTTTTCAATTCAGAGATACTGGGACTCCCGAGTGACAAACCCTGGGCTATCATCTTTGCACGTGTCGATATGGTCCCTAGACACCCCGTGCAACTCTATGAAGCATTTTCCTATATTATTATTTTCCTCCTATTGATTGTCATCTATCGTAAAGTGACGCCTGCTTTTGCAACCAAGATACTTCCTGCTGTCTTTTTAATTACCGTCTTTACTGCGCGTTTCTTTTTGGAATATACCAAAACCAGGCAGGCAGCCTATACGACAGATCTTCCTTTTACAACAGGTCAGATGTTAAGTATACCTTATATAATATTGGGTATCTTATGGATGATATGGGCATTTAAAAGTGTATCGAAGGATCAAAAATATGACAAAGCCTCTCATAGCTAAATATGCACTCGGTATTGACATCGGTTCAACAACCGTAAAATACGTCGTGTGCGATGAACATTTTAATATACTCCAAAAAGCCTATACCCCCCACGATACCAAACAAGCCCCGACACTTTTAAGACTCCTTCAAGAACTCTCCCTTGCACACCCTGATATCTATAACCACATAGACAAAGTCTACATCACCGGTTCGGGAGCCACCCGTATAGCACCCACGATCAATGCACGTTTTGTACAAGAGGTGAATGCTGTTGTCCTGGCCGTTGAACATCTCCATCCTGATGTAAGGGCTGTTGTCGAACTAGGCGGACAGGATGCGAAGATCATGCATTTTAAAGTCAGTGAGGATGGTAAGAAGTCCGTACTTAGCTCTATGAATGACAAATGTGCCTCAGGTACGGGTGCAACGATCGAGAAATGTACGATGAAAGTAGGCATGGAAAGCGATGAGGTTCAGAAACTTTCTTTTGAAACAGACAAACTTCACCATGTTGCAGCCAAGTGCGGGGTCTTTGCCGAAACAGACATCGTAAACCTTGTCAAAACCTCTGTTCCTTCGCATGAGATCATGAACTCACTTGCTGATGCCATCGTGATGCAAAATCTCACTGTCCTGACACGTGGGAATACCCTGATGCCTAAAGTCCTGCTTCTTGGAGGTCCCAACACTTACCTGCCATTTTTACAGGAGTGTTGGCGTATGCGTATCAGTGAACTATGGGATGAGCGTGGTGTACAGTATGACAAAGAGAAGATCAATGAACTCATCATCGTACCTGACAATGCCCAGTATTATGCTGCGTTAGGGGCCGTGATCTTTGGTGAAGGCGAAGCGAACCATGACAAACCTTTTACAGGTCTTATACAGCTTAAAACCCTGGTCGACACAGGAGGAGTGACACAAAATGAGAATGATGATACCCCTCTGGTTTCCAGCCCTGAAGAGTTACAAGCCTTTCAAGAAGAGTACACGATCAAAACGTTCACCCCTCCTCTACTCACAGAAAAAACCACCTGTTTCTTGGGTATAGACGGAGGTTCCACCTCTTCCAAAGCAGTCTTGTGTGATGCACAAGGAGAACTGCTATTGAAGGTCTATCAACTCTCCAAAGGGAACCCCATAGAAGATACCCTGGAGTTACTACAGAAAATACAGGTACAAGACCCACATCACTTCTATGACATCCAGGGCTTAGGTGTAACAGGTTACGCCGCGGATGTACTCGGCGGTGCACTCAATGCAGACGCGAATATCATCGAAACCATCGCACATATGAAAAGTGCACAAAAAGCCTTCGGAGAAGATATCAATGTCATCTGTGATATCGGAGGGCAGGATATCAAAGTGCTTTTCATGGAAAACGGCATGATGAAAAATTTCCGTCTTTCCAACCAATGTTCTGCAGGTAATGGTACCCTGCTTCAAAGTATGGCAAAACAGTTTGGTGTCCCTGTAGAAAACTACGCAGACACCGCCTTTACAGCCAAAAAAGCGCCACTCTTTAACTATGGTTGTGCGGTGTTCCTGGACACTGACAGGGTCAACTTTCAAAAAGAGGGCTACAGCAAAGAAGAACTCTTTGCAGGCATTGCCAAAGTCTTGCCTAAAAATGTCTGGCAGTATGTCGTACAGGCACCCAACCTCGCTGCTTTTGGAGACCATTTTGTGCTGCAAGGTGGTACCCAGTACAATCAAGCTGCCCTTAAAGCCCAAGTAGACTATATCAAAGAGAAAGTACCGCATGCCAGAGTAGATGTACACCCTCATCCCGGAGAAGCCGGTGCCTATGGTGCAGCACTAGAAGCCAAAGATATGGTCGAGCAACGAGGGTATGCGACCTTTGTCGGTATGGAAGAAGCATTACAGATGACCTACACCTCCAGAACCGATGAGAGCACACGTTGTCACTTTTGCAGTATCAACTGTTCACGTACCTTTATAGACACACAAACCCCTTCATCTGACACTGTACGTTACATCGCAGGATTCTCATGTGAAGAGGGTACCGTGGAGTCCCATGAAGCACTCAAACTACTCAAAGAGGGGAGAAAAGCATTACAGAAAAACACCCCTAACCTTGTCAAAAAAGAGTCCATGTCACTCTTTGCACCTACCTATGACCTGGAGACAAAACCTACAACTGCAACTCAAGTCAAAGAGCAACAGGTCAAAGTGACACTGGGTGGCTGGGGACCGACATTAAGAAAAGAGGTCACCAGAAACTTTTTGGAAAGTAGCCAAGAGAGTAAAACTTACAGAAAGAATCTGCAGATAGCCATACCCAAAGTGCTGAACGTTTACTCTTTGGCCCCTTTTTTACGTACCTATCTCGAAGCACTTGACCTTAGTCCTATGAACATACAGTTTTCAGGTTTTTCCAATGAAGACATGTTCCTGGAAGGGGCAAAATACGGCTCCGTAGATTCTTGCTACCCGGCAAAAGTGGCCCAATCTCATGTCTATTCACTGATGTACTCTAAAAAGTTTTCCAAAAAACACTTTGATCATCTCTGGTTCCCTGCGGTCACCCATCTTCCCGGCTATCTCAAACATACGATGGGCCAAACATCCTGTCCTATCATCTCAGGTACACCAAAAGTAGTCTACTCTGCCTTCACCAAAGAGAAAAACCTCTTTGAAGAAAAAGGCATTGATTACGTAGAAGATGCACTCAATTTTGACAACCATGACTTACTGAAAAAACAGCTTTTTCATACCTGGGGAGATAAACTCCGTATCACTGAAGATGAGAATAACTGGGCAGTAGAGCAGGCATGGAAAGCGTTGGATCAAAATGATGCGAAGATCATGCAGGAGGGACGCAGTATCTTAGATGAAGCTGTTGCTAATGACGAGATCGTGATCTTACTGCTAGGACGTCCTTACCATTCAGACCCGGGACTGAACCATGAAGTCTTGGACGAATTCCAATCCTTAGGGTTTAAAACACTCTCCATGCGTGCCATTCCCAAAGATGAAGATTATCTGATGCAGTACTTCCAAGAGGATGTCGACTTTGGTTATGTTGAATCCCCTTATGACATACGCGATGTATGGGCAGAGAACTTTTCAACCAATTCTGCACAAAAGGTCTGGGCAGCCAAATTTGCAGCACGGCATCCTAATGTTGCCGTACTTGACCTTTCCAGTTTCAAATGCGGTCATGATGCACCGACCTACGCGATCATTGATAAAATATTAGGGGCAAGCCGTACACCACACTTGACCCTACATGATATCGATGCCAACAAACCCGGCGGATCCATAAAAATACGTGTGAAGACCTTTGCCTATACACTGGAACAATATCAAAAACGACTTACCCATCCACAACAGACAACGCACAATCCAACACAAGAGGAGATAAGAGTATGAGTGAAGTATGCAGTAACATGAGACCTCCCCAAAGTAATGGTGATCTGTCGTTCATCAATACAACCCAGACACAATGGAGAGATGTACCACAAGAAACTATCAAGTATGCACCCAAAAAGGAAACTATTCTGCTTTCGGGTGGATTGACCATTTTGCAGGATAAGCTCATACAGTCTGCCCTGCAGTCACTGGGGGAGAATTATATCTCTATCCCCAACCCCGATTTTGAATCTTTTCAAAAAGGGAAAGCTTTTGGAAACAGAGGCCAGTGCAACCCTACCTATTTCACTGTCGGGAACCTTGTCAAATACTTACAAAAACTTCGTGATGAGAAGGGTCTGAGCAGTGAAGAGATTGTACGAAAATATGTCTACATCACTGCAGGTGGTTGTGGGCCTTGCCGTTTTGGCATGTATATTACCGAATACAAAAAAGCCTTGAGGGATGCAGGTTTTGATGGTCTCAGGATCACATCTTTTGACCACGACAAAGGCATTTTTCAGGGAGATGAGATCGATGATGGAATTTTGAACTTCACCCCTCACTTTTTTATCACCCTCACCAAGGCGGTGATCATCGGTGATATCATGAATATACTTGGCTACAAGATGCGTCCTTATGAAGTAGAAGTTGGCAGTGTCGATGCAGCCATGAAACAGTGTGAAGATCTTGTCTCTGAAGCATTCTTAGAAAAAAAGAGTTTGGTAAAAACATTATGGAAATGCCGAAGGGTCTTGGAAGAGGTAAAACTCGACCGATTGCAGCCCAAAGCCAAGGTCATGGTCATGGGTGAATTTTGGGCGGCTATGACGGAAGGTGATGGAAACTACAACCTGCATCGATTTTTAGAATCCGAGGGTGCAGAGTGTATACCTCAGCCTATCATCAACCGTTTGCTTTTAAATCTTTGGGAAGCAGAACGTGCTGTACACAAAAGGGAAAATCTACAGGTTGAAGATGGCAACAAAATAGACTTCTCTTCTGTGAAAACACGGGTGCTTATCAAGCTGGGCAAGGCAGCGATCAAAACCCATTTCTCCCTCTATGCAAAAGCCATAGGTCTCCATGATTATGAGATACCTGACATGGATAAACTTGCCCGTTTGGGACAAGAGTACTATACACTTGACTGTGACGGGGGTGAAGGACATTTGGAAGTAGCACACCTCATCGAAAGTGTCAAAGAGAACATTTCACACCTTGTCATCTCCGTCAAACCTTTTGGATGTATGCCCTCTTCCTCAGTCTCTGACGGGGTGCAGTCACTGGTCACAAGCCGTTTCCCTGAAGCCAATTTCCTTGCCATCGAAACATCAGGAGAAGGCGCAGCGAACTTTTACTCACGTGTACAGATGGCTCTGTTCAAAGCAAAACAATCGGCAAAAGAGGAGTTTGAAAATTTAACACTGCCAGAGGAGATACCGGATAGAATACATAACTATCTCTATCAGCCTAAAAGTGAAAAAGCAGGTACTGCTTCACAATTAGTCGCAAGTCTAGAAGAGAGAAGGCTTTAACTCTCTTCTGTCTTATGGATAATTTCAGCCAGTTCTTCTTCTTGCTCTTCATCAATATCCAGTTCTTCAACTTCTCCTGCCTTTGTATCAGTAAACACTGACATCTCCAGCTCTTTTTCACTCTTAGCCACGACACAGGTCACGACAGCATCCCCTGTTACATTGACAGAAGTACGTATCATGTCAAGCAGTCTGTCAACACCCAAGATGAGTCCTATGCCTTCTACAGGAAGTCCTACCTGCACAAAGACCATAGAGAGCATGATTAGCCCTACACCGGGTACACCTGCTGTTCCTATGGAAGCCAGTACAGACATGAGTATCACTGTCAGATAACCGCTTAATCCCAGTTCAACGCCATACATATTTGCTATAAAGACCGTAGCCACTCCCTGCATAATGGCCGTACCGTCCATATTGATCGTGGCCCCAAAAGGTACCGTGAATGAAGCCACTGAGTTATCCACCCCCATACGCTTTGTCACAGATCTTAGTGTGACCGGTATCGTCGCATTGGAACTTGCCGTAGAAAAAGCAAATACCTGAGCATCGCGTATCTTTTGTAAAAACATTTTGGGACTCAGCCCGGAAAAAAGTTTGAGCAGGATCATCAGCGTGCCAAAAAGATGCAGGAGCAATGCAGCCACAAGCACCAGTACATACCCGGCCAAGCTGATAAGAAGATCCAAACCGAGTTCAGAAATCGCTTTGGCAAGCAATGCAAACACAGCGACAGGTGCTACAGACATAATGATATTGACCATATGCATCATCGCTTCATTAAGTACTTCTACCCCCTCTGCAATGTTTTGTGCTTTTTTCCCTACCATTAAAAGTGAGATAGCAAACAAAATAGAAAAAAATATGATCTGCAACATATTTCCAGAAGAAAATGCATGAATGATATTGTCAGGGATAATGTTGATCAGTACTTCTGAAAGAGGTGGGGCATCCTTGGCTGTAAAAGTCGTTGCAGTTGTACCATTCGCACCAGAACCAGGGGCCACGATCATCGCCAAGCCTATGGCAGTAGCGATCGCGATAGCCGTCGTGAACATATAAAGTCCAAATGACTTTACCCCTACACTTCCCAACTTTCGCACATCTCCTATACCCAGTACACCCGAGATAAGTGAAAAGAAGACCAAAGGGACCACAAGCATCTTCAGCGCGGTAATGAACATCTTTCCTATGATGTAAAAAACTCCTCCTACAACATACTCCTGCACAAAGCTGCCTTCAGTGTTCCAGCCACCAACATTGATCACCAGCCCTACAATGATCCCCAAGAGCATCGCCCATAATACTTTTTGTGTGAGTGTCATATATGTTGTTCCTCTTCCCTTATATTACCCAGATCCTAGATACCTATTTATCTATCTTTAAACCATATTTTATTTGTTTGTCTATCCGAAAAACCTACGTGTAATGGAGTCGATCAGGATTGCTGCATTATAACAAAAAACGTTATTTTCTCACCCTATTGACAAATTAACTTAAAAGTGTTACACTCCGCCATCTTTACAGATATGGGGATGACTTGGTTTCGACTGGAGTAGTCGGGGCTATGTGCATGTCGGACTGGGCAATTCCGTTACGCGGCCCACACGCGAATAAACGCAAACAATACAGATTATCGTCCAGCTTACGCAGTAGCGTAAGTCATTAACCCCGCTAACGCGGAGGACTGCTTCGCCGGTGAGTGTCATCTTAACCGGATTTTGAAGTATCACATCTGATGACTATGCTCCCTGGAAGCTATGCCAGGGTGTGAGAATTTTAGCTCGTCTTGTAAAGTTTTGAGTGTAGTACAAAGCAGGATTAAAATTAACAACACTGACTAAGCATGTAGAGTCATGGTTCTATCTATTTTAGGACAGGGGTTCAATTCCCCTCATCTCCACCAATTCACAAAATTTAAATCACTTCTTTTGGTATACCAGCAGATAATGCCGTTGTCACTTCATAAGAAATCGTCCCAAACCGTTTTGCAGCCGTTTGTGCATCATTCATCACACACACTTCTTCTTTTTCTGACTCAAGAGAAATAGAGTCCATAGAAACACGCCCTAGTACAGGTAAGCCTTCACTTGTTATATAAGGTTGAGCACTATTTCCTCTAGACCATCCATCCCCATAGCCTAGATCATAGGTAGAGACCATCATATCATGTGAAGCGATGAAATCACCTCCGTATCCTATGCGTTCTCCTGCCTTTAATACTTTGCGTGATATCTTTTTGGCATGCAGTGACATTACAGGACGCAGTACTACTTCATCAAAAAGGTCTGGCAGTTCATTGTATCCGTACACACCTATACCTACGCGTACTAGATCTTCATCGAAACTTTTAGTTCGAAGAATGGCTGCTGTATTATGTGAATGTACTCTTACATTCGTAAAACCAGCTTCTTTTACTCTTGCTTTCACTCTCTCAAACTGTTTTTGCTGCCAAAAGAATTCAGAACTCAGTTCATCAGCGCTGCGGTAATGCGTCATCACACCTGTAAGATCCAACCCTTGTTCTTTGATCAAATTAAATGCTTCATCCAGCTCATCCAGAGCTATCCCGTTTCGGTGCATTCCTGTATCTACTTTGAGTTCAACCTTTGCACCTTTTTGGGCTTTTCTGATATCTTCTAACGTATTGATCGTAAAAGAATAGACCTCATCTTTAATAATACTGTCACCAAGTATCAATACTGTTTCAAATAAGGATCTGATCACTGCCGCTTCTGATGTTTTTCGTACCACTGCATGTCTGATACCGAACTCTGATGCCAGTTTTCCCATCAGTTCCAGTCCGTGACCATATGCATTGTCTTTAAGGACAATTGCGATCTTCTCAACTGAGCCAGTTTTTAGTGCAATTTGGTTAAGATTATGATAGAAATTTTGTTTATTTATTTTAATAAATGCCATGACGAGATTATACCAAAATAGATAATAAAAAGAGGTCCAAATGATTACTATGCCAGCAGAATGGGAAAAACAGCGTGCCGTACTCTTGTCTTTCCCTCATGAAGAGACAGATTGGCATAATCCCGATAATGCAGCAGAATTGGAAGCAAGTCTTTCGCCGTTTATACGTATCGCTCAGGCTATCGCTTATGGAGAAGCGGTTTACATCATCTGTAAAGAGAAAGAAAAAATTTCAAATATGTTCTGTTCCACACGTAACATGACTTTCATAGAGATACCAACGAACGATACATGGATACGTGACTACGGATACATCAGTATAAAAGAAAATGATGAAGTGAAGCTACTTGACTTCACCTTTGATGGCTGGGGAGGGAAATTTGAAGCCTCTCTTGACAATGCTGTCAACACTGCTTTACATCAAAAAGGATACCTTGGGACCACACCTCTCGAACAGATTGACTTTGTCCTTGAGGGAGGATCGATAGAAAGCGATGGTGAAGGAACCATTCTCACTACCTCTACATGCCTTTGTAACCCGAATAGAAACGGTGGGATAAGCAAAAAAGAGATAGAAGAGAAACTTCGTACCTACCTGGGTGCACAAAGAGTTCTATGGCTGGACCATGGGTATCTTTCAGGTGATGATACAGACAGTCATATAGATACCTTGGCAAGGTTTGTCAACAAAACGACCATCATGTATGTCAAGTGTGAAGATACAAAAGATGAACACTATGAAGCACTACAAAAAATGGAAGCACAACTGAAAAACTTTACCACAGCAGAGGGGAAACCCTATACATTGATCCCACTCCCCATGTGTGAAGCAAAATATAATAATGAAAATGAAAGACTGCCTGCAACCTATGCCAACTTTCTCATTACCAACGATGCACTGATCTACCCTACCTACGATGATAAAAATGACACTAAGGTGGGAGAGATATTTAAAGAAGTATTTCCTGACAGGGAAATCATCCCTGTGAATTGTTTAAAACTGATAGAACAAGGCGGAAGTCTGCACTGCTCTACGATGCAGATAGTATATTAAAAAGGATTTTTATGAAAACAGCACTGATCCAACAAGCTTACCATGGCAGTAAAGAACAAACCCTCCAAGTCACTTTAGAGAAGATAAAAGAAGCTGCACAAAAAGGTGCAGAGCTTGTTGTCTTACAGGAGCTTCACCAGACAGAGTATTTCTGTCAAAGTGAAGATACCAAATTTTTTGATTATGCCGCTCATTTTGAATCTGATGTAGCATTTTGGGGCACTGTTGCAAAAGAGAACCATGTCGTTCTGGTCACTTCACTTTTTGAAAAACGTGCAGCAGGCCTCTACCATAACACAGCCGTCATCTTCGAAAAAGATGGTTCTGTTGCAGGGAAATACCGCAAAATGCACATCCCTGATGACCCCGGCTTTTATGAAAAGTTTTACTTTACCCCGGGAGATCTTGGGTTTGAACCGATACAAACTTCAGTAGGGAAATTAGGTGTACTGGTCTGCTGGGACCAATGGTACCCGGAAGCTGCGCGAGCCATGACACTCAAAGGGGCAGAAATACTTATCTATCCTACTGCTATTGGCTGGTTTGAAGCAGACAGTGAAGAAGAAAAAGCAAGGCAACTAGACAGCTGGATCACCATACAGCGTTCTCATGCCATCGCGAATGGATTGCCGGTAATAAGCTGCAACCGTGTAGGCTTTGAAGCGGACAGTGCCGGTGTGATGGCCGGTACGCGTTTTTGGGGCAACTCTTTTGTATGTGGTGCACAAGGAGAGATGCTGGTACAAGCGGATGACAAGAGTGAAACCATACTCTATTCAGAGATCGAACATTCACGCACCAAAGAGGTACGTGATATCTGGCCATTTTTACGTGACAGACGTATAGAGGAGTATAGTTGTTTACTCAAAAGGTATTGCGACTAACATTTTTGCTGTTGTGGCATATGAGTCAACAGAACTTTAATTTCGCTCAAACCACCACATAAATGCAAACATGAGGCCTGGTGTTTTGGCGATGTTTTCATCATAGATCAGTTTCTTTGCATCATCTACAGGCAGGTAGACAACCTCTATCTGTTCATGATCCACACCACCGCCTTCACTCACTTTCATACGCTCTTCGACTTCGGCAAAATAAAGTGTCTGTTTACTCCCTGCAAAGCCAACCGAAGTATGAAAAGAAGTGATCTTTTCGATGTTTGAAAGGGGAACATCATAGCCGCACTCCTCTTCGACTTCCTCTTTTACAATTTCTACTAAAGAAAGTTCTTTATCTACGATACCTGCACACAGTTCTACAGTCATACCATTTTCATTATTCAAGTACACGGCTGGACGAAACTGTTTGACCAAAACAAATGATCGCTTTTCTTTATGATATAGAAGAATGGCAACACTATCATGTGCTTCAACGATCTCCCATGATTTTTGAATACCCTCTTGTTCATAAGTGGCAAAGGATGTTGTTATGAATTGGGCATTGACCAAAGGCTGAAGTTTAAAGTGCTTGATCCGTTTTCCCATCTTCCACACCTATGCTCATTTGTTCATATCCCTCCCAAATAAAAGGGGTACTTTTTTCTTTAAGATATGCCAAAAGCTTTTCTTCATTCTCTTTTGCATTCTTGATCACGACTTTTTTGTATTTTGTTTTAGTCACATCTTTATATTCAGTAATTTTCTTTAAAACGGTATCTTTGATCGACGTCTTACGCAGTACTCGCATCGGGTCTATCCATCTTCCGTTTTTCTTTAGCCCAAAATGTAAATGAGGGCCCGTACTTCGTCCTGTACTACCAACATACCCTATGATCTGACCTTTCTTCACGTGCTCTCCTCTTTTGACACGTATCCGACTCTGATGCGCATAGAGTGATTCATATCCTCCAGAATGCTTGATCTTCACCACTTTACCATATCCTCTCATACGGCCGGAAAAACTAACCTTTCCTGAATTTACTGCAAGAAGCGGTGTACCTCTTCTTGCACCAAAATCTGTACCATGATGTGGGCGATATCGTTTTAATATAGGGTGATATCTTCTATGACTGAAGGAAGAAGTGATACGAACATGACGTAAAGGCATACCAAAACGGGAAGAGGTACTTTTTACAGGGACTCTACGGGTATAGGTTACTTTTTCTTTACCTGTTACGGTATAGGCTTGAGACTTTTTAGTACTTTTATAGCCGTAGCCATCTTCATCTGCATAGATAAACTGCCGTTTCTTTCTAGATTCAAGCAGAGCGATTTTAACATAAGGCATAGTGTGTGGTTGGCCCATTCTCGTTTTTTGTGAATAGATAAATGAAACTTTATCACCCTTTTGAAATTTTTTTGTGTTGACCGTACCTTTAAAAAGTTGTCCTATTTTATCTGCCAATGAAGGATGATACAAGGCATTCGTAACATCTGTATACAGATTTGTTTCTATGGTAACCGTAGCACCGTATTCTTTTTCTTTATACTCTATTGGGATAATGTCGAAGCTATATACATCACTGTTGTGCTCTTTAGCCAACCTTATCTGCATCTCCTCTCCTATCGGGATCAATGCCTGTTCAAGTGTACCATTATGATCTTTCAATTCATAAAAAAGTTGATCCCCCTCTATTTCAGAGAGAAACTGGATATCTGCTTTTGAAATATCACTAAGTATCTCTTTAGAGATCTCTTTAGAGTCTAAATATTCTGAAAATGTTTTCCCTTTTTCCCAATGTCCAAGTGTCACTTTCGCACCAAATAAGGAACTTGATATCAAGATCCATACCACTATTTTTTTAAGACTTCCCATTCGCTACCGTTATCCCTACTGCTTAGTTGGATATTATTATAACTTAAGTAGGTTAATCTACCTGCTACACTACAAACATCAATAAACTTTTACTATATTGTTTGTATAATCAATACGATTATTTAACACTTAAAGGACCGCTATGCGCAAAATAGCTCTTATCACTCTACTCTCTTTACCACTTTTTGCAGGTTTTTTTCCTCAAACAGTGTACACTTCTGTCAAATCTGTCAAAGGAGATACCATTACACTCAATAAAAAATTTCCTGTCGATGGTATGAGTGGTGTTGTAATACATAATTACGGCAATGACCTGACAGCAATCACAAGTCGTATTGCCCAAACTTCATCGGGTGAATCCGTAGCATTGGTCAGTAAAGATATCCTCCATCATGATGAGCTTCCTACTATCAAAACACCTATTTCAGTGAAAGACAAGGTCATCGGCGGATACCTTTATGATAATGTGCTTCTTTTAGCACCGGATGCAGATACCTATGCAAAAATCACCTCTGCACATCATAAAAAATGGATACATCCGGATCTTTTTGCCATGTATCTTTCTGCTGAAGGGGAAGAGCAACCAACAAGAGAAAACCTTGCGCGTTTTGCAAAAAAATATCAAGTAGGTCTGGTCTATATCGTACGTAAGAACTCTGCTGTACTTTTAGACCCTATCTCTGCAAAAATCGTCTCTGAACAGTCCATGACAGATCTTCCTGCTAAAGGGTCATTTCCCTTTTATATGCGTTTGAAATCACTTAATTCAGGATGGTTCGGCAGTGACGTCGAGGGCAACTATTACAATACAATGAAATCTTTATAATGGAAGTCAATCATGTTAGATAAAAAACACATCAAATATTTTGAAACACTTGTCGGGAAAGAGAATGTCTACAGCGACAAAGCACACCTTATCGCATATTCTTATGATGCTACACGTACACGCTATGAACCTGAAGCCGTTATCTTTCCAAGAGATGAAGCGGATGTAAGTGCCATTCTCAAATACTGTAACGAACACCAGATCGTCATTACGCCAAGAGGTGCGGGTTCAGGATTTACGGGTGGTGCACTTCCATCTCAAGGTGGTATCACTTTGGGCATGGAAAAGCATATGAACAAGATCCTAGAGATCGATATGGAAAACATGGTAGCCGTCGTACAGCCGGGGGTCATCAATATGGACCTGCAAAAAGCAGTTGAAGAAGTAGGACTTTTTTATCCGCCTGATCCTGCCAGTGAACAGTACTCTACGCTCGGAGGGAACGTCAGTGAAAATGCAGGGGGGATGCGTGCAGCAAAATACGGTCTTACCAAAGACTATGTGATGGCCCTTCGTGCCGTACGTCCGAACGGTGACATCATCCGTGCAGGGAAACGTACCATCAAAGATGTGGCCGGTTATAACATCGCGGGTATTCTTATCGCGAGTGAAGGCACATTGGCTGTGATTACAGAGATCACACTGAAGCTCATCCCTAAACCTAAATTCACCAAAGCCTATATGGGTATCTTCCCTTCGGTGGATGATGCGATGAATGCAGTGTTCAAATCACTTGCAGCAGGTGCGAACCCTGTAGCTATGGAGTTTATGGATGACCTGGTGGTCCAGGCACTCAAAGAAAAACTGGGCATCAACCTGCCAGAAGATGCAGGTGCACTGCTCATCGGTGATGTAGATGGAAATGTGATCGAAGAGGTAGAGTTTCAGTTAGAGACCTTGGAAAAATCATTTAAAGAGAATGGTGCCCAGGAGTTCATCATTGCACATGACGCCCAAAAGAGGGATGAACTTTGGTATGCGAGACGTAATGCTTCCCCATCCATCACGATCTTTGGAAGCAAAAAACTCAATGAAGATATCTCTGTACCAAGAAGTATGCTGCCTGAAGCACTGGAACGTATCTACGCCGTAGGGAACAAATATGGATTTAAAGTGCCATGTTTTGGACACGCAGGGGATGGTAATATCCACGTCAACGTGATGGTAGATGGTTCGGATGAGCAACAGCTTCATGATGGACACCAGGCCATAGAAGAGATCTTTGAACTCGTCGTAGAGATGGGAGGAACTCTGAGTGGGGAACATGGTATAGGGACAAGTAAAGCACCGTTCATGAACATAGCATTTAATGAGGTAGAGCTTGATCTTTTCAAAAGTATTAAACAGGCGTTTGACCCGAATAACATACTCAATCCCGGGAAAATGGGATTACCTAACTGATAATTCACCCTTTTTGACATAACCTCTCCAGGTATGTCACTTTAGATTGAATATATATATATTCCCGTGTTTTCCACGGGAGTTATGGAGGAATCAATGAATATGCAAATCCATCCTCAATTCAAAAAAATCCTCAAAACCTATTACATCTTTTTACGTGATTTCCTCGGTGATCTTTTTGATAGCAGATTGGGACACTATGCCTCCAGTTTGAGTTGGAGTACTCTTTTCTCTATCATTCCTTTCCTTGTGATCATACTGGCTATTTTTACTACCATGCCTCTGTTTCATACGATGTACGTGAAAGTAGAAAAACTTATTTTCGCCAACCTTCTGCCTACGGATTCCAAAGTCATTATGGAATACCTTAATACCTTTGTAGAAAACTCAGACAAATTGGGCTATATAGGGGCATTTTATGTGATATTTGCGGCAATCATGTTCTTCAAGGACTATGATTATATCGTGAATGACATCTTTTCAACACCTAAACGAACGATCTGGCAGGCACTAAAAACCTATCTTTTGCTGATCATCACCATACCAACGATGATGGCTGCCTCTTTTTACCTCTCCGCTGAGATACAAGTATATCTTGATAAAAGCAGCATCACCCGCATCATACACCTCTATGAAATTATTCCCTATTTCATCGTATGGATGATGTTCTACATCGCCTACCAACTCTCTCCCCATACCAGAATAGAGATCTCCGCTGCTCTTACAAGTTCTTTTATCGCCTCTCTTGTTTGGTATCTTTCCAAAAGTGCTTTCGTCTTCTATGTGGTACACAATAAGACCTATGCAAGTATCTATGGGAGTATCAGTATCGTACTTTTTTTCTTTTTATGGATCTACATCTCATGGGCTATCTTTATCCATGGGCTTAAATTTTGCGCACTACTGAACAAAAATGAAGAGATAGAACATATATGAGCCCCCCTCAATCAATGACAAACGATTGTCATTTATAGGTTCGGAACCGAAATGGTGGAGCAATGCAACCTCTCCTGTAGGACACCACAATATTCATACTAAAAAAATATAATGGGCATAGAGTACTGCCATCCCGGCCACTGACCAAAAAAGTTTTTTACTCCATATAGCCCCAATAGATATGCTTATATACCCAAATAGTACCCAGAGAGGTAAAAGTGACTCTGTACTGATTTTTGGCAGTGCAAACAATGCTAACAAGCCCGTATCCAAAAGACTACCAAAACCCAGTAGATGTAAGAGCATCACAAAAGGATAGAAAGGAATGAACAGCAGTGAAAGCCAAGGTGATAAAAGTTGATATCCACTCGTCACAGGGAAAACAGTATGTACAATAGGTATCATCAAAACAAAGATACCTAAAGGTATTAACACTAAAGTGATCATCCATGTATGCAACCCTTTACTATACTGTAGCAATAAAAAGATATAAAATACTCCTGCTACAGAGAGTCCGAAACTAAGAGAAACCAGCAGAGAAGGGAAGAGTGCCACAAGTATCAGAATGATCGTCGTTAAAAAAGTAAAACTCAGTAGTTCCATACCCAACAAAAGTACCATCCATCCGACCAGTACCATGGCATAAGACCGCAGAAGAGAAGGTGGAAAATCGACAAACCATAAGTAAACACCTAAAAGTAGCATAGCTACGATCCCTACATCAAACAATGCATGGCGGTAAGGAAAAAAGTGTTGCTGCAGTGGTCTATAGAGTAACAAAAGCAAACCATAGACCAATCCCCACAATATCCCCAGATGGAACCCGCTCAAGGCAACAAGATGGCTGACACCGAGCATACTGATCTTTTCTCTTAACTCTTTCTCCAGAAAAGTCGCAAAAAAGATCGCATTGTAAAATGATCCTAAAGAGCTATGTTCATGTTGTGAAGCCACTTTTTCCAATAGTGTATCTTTAAAAGTCACAGGAAGAGGTTCTTGGGCTTTCATGCGACTTTTCACATAAAAGGTACCTAGATAATCACTAAAAGATATCTTCCTACTAGGGAATATCTGTAGACGTAGACGTTTGTGATCGAAATTGTCTTGACTGTAATTCGTTGTATAAAAAGTCAACCCCTCATCACTTCGGAGCTTAAGAACCTGATACTCTTGATCTCCTTTGGACTTTTTATACAGATTCAATACCTTTGCATGGGTATAGTAAAAAGGTTTTGAAATAAAATCTCGATAGGCTTGGTATTCAAAAAAGAGCCGTATCAGTATGACAAGTAGAAAAAAGAGTATCACCCAGATAAATGTTTTTGTTTCTGGAAATAGTTTTGGTTTTTCTAATTGCACCGAAACTCCTTCAAAGTGAACTCTCTTGAGAGTAGATAGATTCTAGTGCACCCTATATTGCAGGCAACTCTATATTTCCTGTGTTCATAGGGATATCAGCATCTTCATACTCTATTTCAAAGGCCGGCCCTGTTGGTGCATCCACAAAACGTGTAAAGTTCTTTTGGAAAATGAGGTTGACGGTACCCGTGGGTCCATTTCTCTGTTTCCCGATAATGATCTCGGCATCTTCCTCAGGTTTTTTTCTAAACTCAGAGGTGTACTCTTTACCTTCTGCTTTGGCTTTCATCTCTTTTTCTTTCTCTTGTGCCTCACGGTAGACATCATCTCGGTAGACAAAAAGGATGATATCAGCATCCTGTTCTATCGCTCCCGACTCACGCAGGTCAGAGAGCATCGGACGTTTGTTGTCCCTGCTCTCTACGCCCCGGTTAAGCTGGGAGAGAGCCAAAATAGGTATCTGGAGCTCTCTTGCCAACTGCTTCAGCCCTCTTGATATCTCAGAGACTTCCTGTTGCCTTCCCTCTCTACCTTCACCACTCATCAGCTGCAGGTAGTCTATGATCGCTACAGAGATTTCAGGATGTTGTGCTTTGAGTTTACGCAGTTTACTACGCACATGGTGGATGGTTGCATATCCCCCGTCATCGACAAACAGTTTTTTCGAGGCGATATCCTGTGTTGCAGCAGCAAGATCACTCCATTGCTCATCTTTAAGGTCACCTACTCTCAGTGCCTGAAGCGGTATGGATGTTTTGGCTGAAAGCATTCTGAGCATGAGCTGTTCTGCTGGCATCTCCAGTGAGAAAAAAGCCACCCCTTCATTACGCTCTATCGCTTTGAGTGCCATGTTGAGTACAAAGGCTGTTTTACCCATCGCAGGACGTGCAGCGATGATCACCAGGTCCCCTTTACCAAATCCGGATGTTCTGTCATTCAAGTTTCTAAACCCTGTATCTGTACCGATGAGTTTAGAGTTACCCAGTGCTTTGAGACGTTCTATCTCCCCCATCATGGACAATGTGATCTCTTTAGATTCTCTAAAGTCATCAGAGGTGGAATTCTGTGTGATCTCATAAAGCTTTTTCTCCACCAGATTCATGACATCTTCAGCAGGCAGGTCATCTTCTATCGTGACCTTTTTAATCTCCGTAGCAAGAGTAGCCAATGCCCTTTTGCTTGATTTTGCTTTGATCTCTTTGAGATACGCCGCTGTATTGGTAATAGGATTGGCTGAAAGCAGGTCCAGCATCGCAACTTCATCAAATTTACCCATGGCATTGAGTTTTGAACGCAAGAACTCATCATCCAAGGGTTTTTCTTCTGCACTAAGCTCTTCCATCGCAGCAAACACATGCTGGTGAAAAGGCAGGTAGAAATCCTGTGGTTTCAGCTTCGCTGCGATCTCCTCATACGTTTCAGGATCAAAAATAATAGCAGAGAGTACTGCCCTTTCGATATTTAGGTTGTACATATTTTCCATTATTTGTTATCCTCTGCGAATTTCTCTACCTCTTGCACAAATCTCTCAACCAACTCACCTTCAGGGAGTCTTGCCACCACTTCCCCTTTAAGCATCACCAGACCTGAACCTTTACCATAGGCTATTGCTACATCCGCATGTTTGGCTTCGCCAATGGCATTAACCACACAACCCATCACCGAGACATCCATAGGTGTTTTGATGTGTGCCGTGCGTCTTTCTACTTCGGCTACTGCACTCACCAAATCTGCCTCTATACGACCACAGGTCGGACAGGAGATGATGTTCAGTCCCTCTTTCATCCTTCCGCTGTCTTTGAGTATAGCTTTACCGACTCTGATCTCCTCTTCAAGCTCACCGGTAATGGAAACACGCATCGTATCCCCTATCCCATCAAGCAATAGGGCACCTAAACCTATAGCAGACTTGATAGTCGCATGAAATACCGTTCCTGCTTCTGTCACACCCAAGTGAAAAGGGTATTCATTTCTAGGGCGTAACATTCTGTAGGCATCTACCGTTCTATCTACATCCGAAGCTTTCAGTGAGACTTTAATGTCTGTAAATCCAAGATCTTCCAAAAATTTAATGTTGTACTCTGCAGAAGCGACCATACCTTCAGCTGTTGCGCCATACTTTAGGTCAAACTCTTTTTCCAAAGAACCTGCATTCACCCCTATGCGTATAGGTAGATTTCTATCCTGACAGGCTTTGACGATCTCTTTGATACGTGATTTTTCACCAATATTCCCAGGGTTCAGACGTATACAGTCAACCCATTTTGCTGCCTCTAGTGCAAGTTTATAGTTAAAATGAATATCCGCGATAAGGGGTAAAGAGATCTGTTCCTTAATGGCTTTAAGTGCAAGTGCATCCTGCATTTCAGGTACCGCCACACGTACCATATCAGCCCCAGCAAAATGCAGACGGTTTATTTGCTCTACAGTAGCTGCAACGTTATGTGTATCACTATATGTCATAGACTGCACAGAGATAGGTGCATCCCCACCTACAGCAACATCACCTACATAAATTTTTTTTGTTTTGACTCTTTCTTTCACGCTTTGCCTTTTGAATAATTCTCTAATTTTACCTAAACAACCTACAACGGATATTAAGCGAAATCCACAGGGTCAAAATCTATCTCGATCTCTCTACGATCTACCCTGTGTAAAGCCTTGAGTAGAGGGACTCTTTGCTTGGCTCTCAATAAGATATGAAACCTGAATTTATTGGCTATTTTCTCTACGGGTGCTTTGCCGTGTCCCACTATCTCTACCTCTTCAAATGCTTTGAGTTTGGTCACGGTATCCAGTGTGATCTTGCTTGCTTTGGTTTCATCTTTATGTGCGATAAGTATTCGTGCCAATGAGGCAAAAGGAGGATACTCAGCCATCTCCAAAAATGCCAGTTCATCTTTGATAAAAAGTTCATAATCGGCCAAATATGTTTGAAAAAATTCCGGATCACCCGTCTGTACGATGATCTGGGCAGCTTTTGCCCGTCCACTCCGACCGGCGATCTGAAAAAGTAAAGACATGGCTCTCTCACGTGCCCTGTAATCTGCCAGTCCCAGGATGTAATCAAGCCCCATAATAATACTCAGGGTTATATTGGCATAGTCATGTCCTTTACTGAGCATCTGTGTACCCAAAAGCAGTTGACTCTCTCCACTCTCAAAACGCTGTAATGCCTCTTTAAGTTTTTTAGCCGTGGTGATACTGTCTTTATCGAACTGTTCTATCTGTATTCCCTCAACCGCTTCAGAAATGACCTCTATGGCTTCTACTGTTCCCATCCGTTCACTTTTAAGCGGCGAATGACCACAATGGGTACAGGTATCCCGTATAGGTTCCGTATAGTTACAGTAGTGGCATTTCAAGTGTCTGTGTTTTCTATGCAGTGCCATCCCCACTGAACAGAAAGGGCAAAGATGTGTCTTTCCACAACTCTCACAATAAAGATACTTGAAATTTCCACGTGTAGGGAGGAATAACAGTGACTGGTCACCTGCCTTATAGTGTGTATCTATAGCATCCAACATCGTATTGTTGATCCTGTCTCCAGAGATGAATGTGTACTTTTTTTCTGTCTCTATATAGGGTTTATCAAGCTTGATTACATCATATTTATAGTACGAACTCATCGAAGGTGTTGCAGAAGCCAATACCACTTTTGCACCCAATTTACTTCCCATCAATACAGCCACATCGCGTGCATGGTAACGGGGTCTGGTCATCGCCTTATAGCTGTCATCATGCTCTTCATCGACAATAATGAGCCCAAGATTGGACAACGGCACAAAAAGTGCAGAGCGTGCCCCCGCCACAATGCGTATCTCCCCTGACTCTATACCTTCAAGAATAGACGCTTTTTTCTTCTTGGTCAATTTGGAGTGCCACATCGCCACACTCTCTCCAAAATAGACCTTAAGACGTTTTTCCATTTGAGGTGTCAGTGAGATCTCAGGCATGAGAAAGATAGAGGTTTTCCCCTCTACCAGCATTTGAGCCATAATCGAAATGAAGATCTCTGTTTTCCCCGAACCGGTGACGCCAAAAAGTAGGGCCTTCTCTTTGTTGAGGAGCTGATCATAGGCTTTTTGTTGCATTTCACTGAGCTTAGGAAGACCCTTCTCTTCTATACTCTTCGATGGAAATTCTGTGACCGAAGAAAGTTTAAAGGGGATAAAGAGAGAAAGTGCTTCACTCAAAGAAGAAAAATAATACTCAGAGATAAACTTTGCTATTTCTATCTGTTCATGGGTATAAAAATTATCTGAAACAGAAGCTATCTCTGCAGTTTCAAATTCAGGTTTTGACACCTCTTCTACTACAATAGCTTCTTTGAATGTATTTTTTAAAGGGACAGAAACCACTCTACCTATAGATAAATGATCTTTGCATGCGTAGGTCAAGCTTGGGGCACTCGAACGGTAAAATGCTACTATATAATATTTCAAATTATACTTCTATGCCTTGACTCTAATATTTAACCGTCGACCAATATACTTGATTCAGGCAAAAATCCTAAACCTATAGATCACTCAATCCAGAAACCCCACATGTTCCCTTGGTCAATTTATTACCACTTACACTAAATATACATGTCTTACCCGTACTTGGCTCTTTAAAAGTAATATTACTCCCACTTTGTGACCAGTTTGAGCCTAATCCATAATCTATCAAACCACCGCATCGGATGCAGTCACATCATCAAAATTACCTTTTAAAATCCTTTTCTGTCTCTCCATACTGATAGCAGAACGCAAAGCCCCTACGGTTGCTCTCGCCTTAGAGATGTAAGCGTCGTCCCTTGTCACTGCAAGTTTTGGTACTGCGATTGCAGCAAGTATTCCTATCACTACTATCACAAAAATTAACTCAACCATTGTAAATGCTCTTTTCATAATAATACTCCCTCTCAACTTCATTTTGAAGTTTTTAATTATATTTTACTTATTGAATTGATTAGTATAACATAATTCCAAATCTTACACCAGATAAAATCATCTTACTATACAGATTATAAAAATATATACCTAATATTATGAACTTACTCTTGATACTGCCATAAAATTAAAAATATGCTACCATACCATTAAAAATAAATGATAACATGATGCAAAATAAAAAATCTCTTTTCCTAACAACTTATCTCAGTATTTTTTTATTCTGGTTAGGACTTGGGATCAATAAGAACATATCAGATATGTTCTTCTGGGTACAAACAAGCAAATCAACAGTTTTATTCGAATGGTTTTTTATACTTTTATATATAACTTTTTTTAAGACCTTACCATCATTACCATCAATTTGGAAAAAACACCGATTGATTGTAATTATTTCTACACTTTGGTTACTATGTATCTCTTTATCTTATTTTCTCTCACCTTTCTATACTTGGACAAATGAATTGGCTTTAATCAGATTGATAGAAACACTATCACATTTTGTTTTTTTTATATTCTTATGGGATTTTTTTAACAGGCAGAAAGTAAATTATTCTATCTTATTTACTTCACTGATACTCTCATCACTCATAGTACTTACCTATCTCATCTACCTTTATTATACATATCCAGATCTCCAAATGACTACTTACTCTATGCATCTACCGTCTGAACAGTATGTGTTAAATACGCAATTTCGCAGAATAGGCTACCTCCTGGAAGTGACGATTATCTTTACTTTTTCTTGTCTATTCTTGAAAAAATATCGATTTGCTGCCACTATGACAATAGCTCTCTTGTTTTTGGCTTTACTTACGATAGGAGGGAGAGCTGCTCTACTTGGTACCCTACTGGCTTTCATGATATATTTTTTTATCTTAAAAAATATATATCACTCAAAATGCTGATTCGCTCTGTGATTCTTATGGGATTATTACTATCTATAGTTTTATATTTCAATGCCATAGATGTTAACCATTTCACCTCTGATATAAATAGAACTATACAAGCAGCTTCACTCAATAGTATAACAACCAGACGCATAGATGTATGGTCTTTGGTGTTACAAAACCTTCAAAATCAATGGATCATAGGTACAGGACCACAAAGTTACTTTTTCTATCTGGACAGAAATGCAGATGTTATCCATGCACACAACTTTATACTGCAATTTCTTGGAGAATGGGGTATCATGGGTACTTTACTCTTTTTAACACTGTTATATCATGCTGTAAAATACGGTACTGCTTTGCATATACATAATCATATATCCAACCAAGAAAGTTACCATCTTGCCGCTGGTATTGCTATTATTGCACTCTCAATCACAGGACTATTTGGAGGAATCTATTTTTTCCCGCAAACATCTGTATACCTGATCTTTTGTTTTGCTTTGTGGATAACGCCTTCAAAAACTTAGCCAATCATACATTCAAAGAGATACGTAGTTTTTTAAATATAAGAGCTAGTTAATCCAATAATGGATGATACTTTTTGCAGCAAAAAAGACATGCCGCACAAGCTTACTTTTGTAAAGAAATATCTTGAAGAGAAATAGTTTGGATATCTATCTTTATCAGATTAATATGAAATAATCCTGCAAAAGTCTTCAAAAACAGTTGCCCAAATAGGCAACTTTTAAATAGCAATTTTACTTCCGCCAAAGCTAGTATTACCTTCTAAATGCGTGCAAAAAGATGTCTCTGAAGAACTATTAACAATAATAGACTCTCCCTCAGAAGATAACGAAACTATCGCCGATACGGCAGAGTAACTGCATGCTGGAGAATCTGCTAGATTTACTGTCCCCACTGCCGTATAGGCCGAAGCCATATCTTCAATACAGATTGCAAGATTCTTGCAAGTGACAGATTTTTTTGCATCATCACGTGTTGCAGCAAGCTTTGGAATGGCAACCGCCGCCAAGATCCCTATAATAACAATGACAAAGATCAACTCGATCATGGTAAAACCCGCTCGTTTCATATGAAATACCTTAATATACATTGATTTTAACAACTTATCATGAGATGAGAGATTAAAATTTTGAGAAGAGGTTGAATAAAAAATAATGGTCGAAAGCCAGGAAGAGCTCCCGGCTTTTTTGAAGTTAGATACTAACTTGACTACCTTTATAGATAGCAGACTTGTTATAATCAGTACTATCCGATAATTTACCTGTTACAGTTACAGTATCAGAAGTAGCAGGTGCAGATACTGTTAGGTCAGCACATGCTGGACTTACACTTGAAGAAGGTGTTGTTCCTGCTGCTGTATACGCTGCAACTACATCTGTCAGACATGTCACTACATTTGCTTTCACTTTAGCATCCTGTGCATCATCTCTAGTTGCTGCCAATTTAGGTATCGCTACCGCTGCCAAAATTCCTATAATTACGATAACAAAGATCAATTCGATCATTGTGAATCCGCGTCTCATGTTGTTCATGATTAACTCCTGAAAATAAATTTAGTACCAATTCAATAACTGGTCTTAAAAATTTTA